>JAGVUB010000053.1 GCA_019136515.1 Verrucomicrobiota bacterium | reverse complement strand
CGCCGAGCCCTCACCCGCTGGGTGAACCGTCTTGGCCAATCCGGAAGGTGTCATCCCTCGCGAGATAAACACCTTCCGCCGTTTCGCCCAGCTCCCAACTGCTCCTTATAGGCTGACTGGACGCCGGAATACGTGAGCCGGCGGTCACGGCTGGAGTCGGAGGTGTCCGGTCGGAGACCGGACCCACGGGTAGAGCATGCCGGCCGGCGATTTCGCCAACGCTGGCCGGAGACTCGCTCGTGGATTTGCGGCAACTGCATGATCACGGCTGCGGAGCCTCGGGCTTCGTCCCGAGTTCACGCCGGGCGTGGAGCCGGGCGGCGGCAGGCACCGCCACAAAACCGGCCTGCTCGAGCGCTGTGGCAACCTCGTCGCCCAGCAACCGCTCCAGGACCGGCGCCAGCTCGACCGCCCGCTCCGCCTTGAGCGCGATGAAGAACGGCAGGCGCAACGGATAGTCGCCATTGTGCACGTTCTCCGCGGTCGGACCGAACGGGACATCGCGGTCGCTGCGCGCGATCAGCAACACCCGCACCCCGTCGGAGTCCGTGAGCGGCCGCGGTAACATCCCGATACAAGTCTCGTCCACCCGCACACGACGCAGGAGCTCGTCGAAGCTTGGTTGCTGGGCGACCGTCGGTTTGAGCTCCGGCACGTGCAGCACCGCGTGACGAAACAGGTCGAGCGCGAGCGAGTCGGGATCGGCCACAAGATTCGCGACGATCGACTTCTCCGCCCACGCGTTCGTCAGTCCGAGGCTGCCCCATTGGCGATGGTCGGTCGGCTCCTTGTCGCCGAACACACCGCCGAGCTGCTCGAGACTCATCTGGCGCAAGGGATTCTCATCGTTCACCGCCACCACCGCCACCTGGTAGGCCAGCGGAATCAGGCGCACAGCACCCTCCGGTGGTGCCTCGTTGGATGCAATCGCCACCACCGCCAAGTCCGCCCGCCCGGCCCGGACCTCGTCCAGCGCCCCGAGGCTCCCGTCGAGCCGCAACCGCAGCACCCGTGCGTCGTCCACCTTCGCTCCGGCCAACGGCTTCTCCAGCGCGGACCGGAGCAGATCGGAACCGACAATCTTCACCTCGGCGGCGGGAGTGCCGAAGGGAAGGCCTAGACAAAAGACGGCAAAGGTGAGGTAGCGGCGCATCGCAGTTCCAACGAGTTTTCCCAGCAGAAGGTTCCCCGGCAGCGCAACAGCGTCCCGACTCCGACGCGAGTGCAATCCGGCCGTCCGAACGCGCGCATGCGCAACCGCTCGGACCGGGACACACCGCGCGCCGCCGAGTTGCATGCCGCCCGCCGTTGCTTAACCCTCCGCGCTCCCCGCATGCCAACGCTCGAATCCATCCGCCTCCGCGGCGTCCGTCAGAACAACCTCAAGGGCTTCGACCTCGACATCCCGCTCGGGCGTTACGTCGTCGTCACCGGCCTGAGCGGCGCGGGCAAATCCTCGCTCGTCTTCGAGACGCTCCACGCCGAGGGCCAGCGCCGCTACGTCGAGACGTTCAGCGCCTATACCCGCCAGTTCCTCGAGCTGCTCGCCAAGCCGCAGGTCGATTCGATCGAGAACATCCGTCCCTCGATCGCCATCGAACAGAGCAACACCGTGAAGACCTCGCGCTCGACCGTCGGCACGATGACCGAGCTCTGCGACTACTTCAAAGTCTGGTTCAGCCACGTGGCCGCCTGTTACGACCCGGAGACCGGCGAACGCGTCGACGATGACAACCCGCAGACGATCTGGGCCAAGGCCGCCGCGCAGTTCGCCGGCCAGACCGTCCTCGTCGCCTTCGCCGTCGCTCGCCCCGACAACATGCAGTGGCGCGAGATTCTCCAGAGCCTCCAAGGCCAGTCCTACCAGCGCGTCCTCGTTCCCGATACCACTGGTGCCTGCGCGCTCCACCGCATCGACGACCTGCTCGCCGCCGGTCGTAGCGATGCGCGTGAGTGCATCGGCCATGGCACCGCCCGCCCGGGCGTCGCCCCCCTCGCCTCCGCCACCGCGCTCTTCGTCGTCCAGGACCGCATCACCCTCGAGCCTGCCGCCAAGGCCCGCTTTGTCGAAGCCGTCGAGACCGCCCTGCACTTCGGCCACGGCGAAGTCTTCAGTTTCTGTGAAACGACTTCCGGTCGTTTCGCGGAGACTGGCCACTACTCCCGCGGTCTCCACTCGCCGAAGACCGGCCGCCGCTTCCGGCCCGCCGCACCGGCGATGTTCTCCTTCAACTCCCCGCTCGGCGCCTGCCCCAAGTGCCGCGGGTTCGGCCGCATCATCGACATCGACTACCGCCTCGCCATCCCCGACGAGACCCTGAGCATCGACGACGGCGCCATCAAATGCTGGGAGGGCGAAGTCTTCGGCGAGTCGAAGCGCGACCTGCTCGGCTTCGCGAAAAAGAAGAAGATCCCGACGCACGTTCCCTTCTGCCGGCTCACCCCCGCCCAGCGCGCCTACGTGATCGACGGCGAGCCGGGCTACGGCGAGAACGGCGTCGAGTGGCCGGCCGCCTGGTACGGGCTCAAGGGCTTCTTCCGCTATCTCGAGGCCCGCACCTACAAGATGCACTACCGCGTCTTCCTCTCGCGGTACCGCAGCTACAACCTCTGCCCCGACTGCCACGGCACCCGCCTCCAGCCCGAGGCCCTCTGCTGGAAATGGCGGAACCGCACCCTCCCCGAGCTCTACCAGCTCCCCGTCGCCGAACTCCTCGCACTGCTCGCGCCACTCTCCCGTAGCGGAACGCGTGAGCGTTTCGACTCCCGCGGAGGCGCCGCTCCCGCGAGCAGCGATTCCGCCATTCTGCAATCCGCATTCCGCAATCCGCAATCGATCGGAGCACCTAGCTCCGATCTCGCCCTCGACGCTATCCTCGCCCGGCTGCGCTACCTTGAGCAGGTCGGCCTCGGCTACCTCACGCTCGACCGGCAGTCCCGCACGCTCTCCGGTGGCGAGGTCGAACGCGTCAACCTCACCTCCTGCCTCGGTTCCTCGCTCGTCGACACCCTCTTCGTCCTCGACGAGCCATCCGTCGGCCTGCACCCGCGCGACATCGACCGCCTCGTCGGTATCATCCGTTCACTGACCGATGCCGGCAACACCGTCGTCGTCGTCGAGCACGACGAGGCGATGATCCGCGCCGCCGACCACGTGATCGAGATCGGTCCGGAGCCCGGCGCCGCCGGCGGCCACGTCGTCTTTCAAGGCGATGTCCCCTCACTCCTCGCCTCGCCCGCGGCGATCACCGGCGAGTATCTCAGCGGCCGGAAGCTCATCCCGCTCCCGCAGCACCGCCGCCCGGTCACCGCCACCACACCGCGCCTCTCTTTCTCCGGCGTCTCCAAGCACAACCTCCGCGACCTCACCGTCTCGCTTCCTCTCGGCCGTTTCGTCGCACTCTCCGGCGTCTCCGGTTCCGGCAAGTCGACGCTGCTCGACCACGTCATCTACCAGGGCCTGCTCGCCGCCCGCCGCCAATTCGCCGAGGACCCGGCGACCATCGCCGCGATCCACGGCGTCGAACACCTCGGCGAGATGGTCCTCGTCGACCAGTCGCCGCTCAGCCGCACCCCGCGCTCCAACGCCGCTCTCTACGCCGACGCCTGGGACGCCATCCGCGCCCTGTTCGCCTCCACCCAGGCCGCCCGGGAGGCCGGCTACTCCGCCTCCAGCTTCTCCTTCAACGCCGGCGACGGCCGCTGCGACCATTGCTCCGGCCTCGGCTACGAGGCGGTCGAGATGCAGTTTCTCTCCGACGTCTATGTCCCCTGCCCGATCTGCGAGGGCCGCCGCTTCAAGCCCGAGATCCTCGCCTGCACTTGGCAGGGCCGCAGCGTGGCCGACGTCCTCGCGCTCACCGTCCGCCAGGCGCTCGATTTCTTCGCCGAACAACCTGCCATCCGGTCGCGCATCCGCCCCCTGGACACCGTCGGCCTCGGCTACATCACCCTCGGCCAGCCGCTGAACACCCTCTCCGGCGGCGAGTCCCAGCGTCTCAAGCTCGTCAAATACCTCGGCACCTTCACCGACTCCGCCAACGCCTCAACCCGTAGCGAAACGCGCCAGAGTGCCGACACCGTCCACGCCCCGTCGGCCGATCCACAGTCCGCATCCCCCATTCCGCAATCGTCGCCCGCCCTGCTCCTCCTCGATGAGCCCACCACCGGCCTGCACCGCCACGATGTCGGCCGCCTGCTCTCCGTGCTCCACGCCCTGGTCGACCACGGCCACAGCGTCGTCGTGATCGAGCACAACACCGACGTCCTGAAGAACGCCGACTGGCTCATCGAAGTCGGCCCCGGGGGCGGCGCCGCCGGCGGCCGTATCGTCGCCGAAGGCACACCCGAGCAGGTCGCCCTCACCCGCACCGCCACCGCGCCCTATTTGCGCTCCGCGCTGGATTGCGGAGTGCCGATTGCGGAGTGCGGATTGTTGGCCGCCGAGCCCGGGCAAGCCCTCTCCGTCCTTCCGCAATCCGCCTTCCGCAACCCGCCTGCGGGCACCCTTCAGATCCTCGGCGCCCGCGAGAACAACCTCCGCGATCTCTCGCTCTCGATCGCGCTGCGCTCGCTCACCGTCGTCACCGGCGTCTCCGGCTCCGGCAAATCCACCCTCGCCTTCGACATCGTCTTCGCCGAGGGCCAGCGCCGTTTCATGGAGTCGATGTCCCCCTACGCGCGCCAGTTCGTCGAACAGCTGCCGCGCCCCGCCGTCGACCGCGTCACGGGCATCCCGCCCACGGTAGCCATCGAGCAGCGCCTCACCCGCGGCGGCCGCAAGAGCACCGTCGCCACCATCACCGAGGTCGCCCAGTACCTGCGTCTCCTCTACGCCAAACTCGGTGTGCAACACCACCCTGTCACCGGCAACCCGGTGCGTGCGCTCTCCGCGGCCGAGCTGGAGAAACACTTTCTCGCCGCCCTCGCCACGCCGACCGCGAAGAAGGCCAAGCACCTCTACCTCTGCGCCCCGCTCGTGCGCGGCCGCAAGGGGCACCACCAGCCCATCGCCGACTGGATCCGCGACCACGGCTACCCCCTGATGCGCGCCGACGGTCGCCTCCTCCTCGTCGAGAACTTCTCCAAGCTCGACCGCTTCAAGGAGCACAACGTCGAGGTCGTCGTGGCCGACCTGAAGAATCCCACCTCCGCCACCCCAGCCAAGCCCCGCGGTTCGTCGCGCTCGTCCAACAAGTCCGGCTCAGTCCCACCGACCACCGGCCACCGGTCACTGGCCACCGCCTTGGGCGAGGCCCTCCGCCTCGGCAAGGGCACCTGTTTTCTCCTCCTGCCCTCCGGCGAGATCGTCTCCTGGTTCTCCACCACGCGCACCGACTCCGCCACCGGCGAGACCTTTCCCGAGCTTGACCCGAAGGACTTCTCCTTCGCCTCCCCCAAGGGCTGGTGCCCCGTCTGCCGCGGCCACGGCCGCCTCGCCCCTTGGATGATCAAGGCCGACAAGGACGACGAGGAGACTCCGCCCGAGATCGCCGAGCTCGCCCACCTCTTCGAGGACGACGACTCCGGCGCCCAGTTCCACACCTGCCCCGAATGCGGCGGCGCGCGCCTCAACCGCATCGCCCGCTCGGTGAAACTGTATTTCAAACACAGCCCGGCTCTCTCGCTCCCCGAGCTGTTACACCGCACACCCTCACAGCTCCTCTCCACCCTGCGCGACCTCGACCTCGACGCCCGTGGCAAGCTCATTGTCCGCGACATCGTCCCGCAGATCGAGGAGCGACTGAAGTTCATGGACGAGGTCGGCCTCGCCTACCTTGAGCTCGAACGCTCCGCCGACACCCTCTCCGGCGGCGAAGCCCAGCGCATCCGCCTCGCCTCCCAGCTCGGCTCCAACCTCTCCGGCGTCCTCTACGTCCTCGACGAGCCCTCCATCGGCCTGCATCCGCGCGACAACGACCGCCTCATCGCCACCATGGAGCGACTCCGTGCCAAGGGGAACACCCTCCTCGTCGTCGAGCACGACGACGTCGTCATGGACCACGCCGATCGCATCCTCGACCTCGGCCCCGGCGCCGGGCGCCACGGCGGCCAGCTCCTCGCCGACGACACCCCCGCCCACCTCCGCCAGAACAAGAACTCCCTCACCGGCCTCTACCTCGACAAAGGCATCCCGCACCCGCTACGCGGGAAGTACCGGGAAGTCACAAGTGACGAGTGCCAAGGTTCCGGAGGTAGGGCGAACCGTCCCGGTGAGCCGAAACCCGCCGCCAAATCCCGCGCGAAGTCCGCCTCCGCCGCTTCGAAAATCGAGCCCCTCGCCTGGCTCGAACTCACCGGCGCCCGCCTCCGCAACCTTCAGAACCTCTCCCTCCGCCTCCCGCTCGGCCGGCTGATCATGGTCGCCGGCCCCTCCGGCGCGGGCAAATCCTCGCTTTTCCGCGACCTGCTCCATCCCGCCGTCGCCTGCGCGATCCAGCAGCGGAAGCCGAAGCTCACCGGCCGCGACTTCCTCAAGCTCGCCCCCAAGTGCACCCACGAAGTCTCGCTCTCGCCTGCCGCCGAATACCGCCCCATCACCCATAACCCATCACCGATCACCGCTCCGTTCGACCTCCTCACCGGCGCCGCCGTTTTCAAGTCCGTCATCGAGGTCGACCAGTCGCCCATCGGCCACACCCCGCGCTCCACGCCGGCCACCTACCTCGGCGTCTTCGACCTGATCCGCCAGTTCCTCGCCACCGTCCCCGAGTCCAAGATCCGCGGCTACACAGCCGGCCGTTTCTCCTTCAACACCTCCGGCGGCCGCTGCGAGACCTGCTCCGGCGCCGGCCGCGTGAAGATCGAGATGAACTTCATGCCCGACACCTACGTCACCTGCGAGGCCTGCGGCGGCCGCCGCTACAACCCCGAGACCCTCGAGATCGAGTGGAAGGGCAAGAACGTCGCCGACATCCTCGAGATGACCTTCGAGGAGGCGCGCGACTTCTTCGATTTTCACAACCAGCTCCGCGACGTCTGTGCGCTCATGTGCGAGACCGGACTCGGCTACCTCACGCTCGGCCAGAGCAGCCCCACGCTCTCCGGCGGCGAAGCCCAGCGCCTCAAGCTCGTCACCGAGCTCTCCCGCGGCCTCCAGTCCTACAAGGAGCGCCAGCGCGGCGAGTCGCCGCGCAACCTTTACATTCTCGAGGAGCCCACGATCGGCCTGCACCTCAGCGACTGCGAGAAGTTGATCCACCTCCTCCACCGGCTCGTCGACCAGGGGCACACCGTCATCGTCATCGAGCACCACCTCGACCTCCTCGCCGAAGCCGACTGGATCGTCGAGCTCGGCCCCGATGGCGGCCCCGCCGGCGGCGAGTTCCTCTACCAGGGCCCCGTCGCCGGCCTCGCCAAACTCAAACGCAGCCCCACCGCGCCGTACCTCCAGAAGATGCTCTCCAGGTAGGGACGTTTCTCTCGCAGATTCTTCCACAGGCAGAACGAAACGTCCGCCCGGCTCTTGCGCCCGCTTCCACTCCTGCTTCCCTCGGCTCGTGTTTCTGCGCTGCCTTCTCCTGCTCGCGCTGGGCGTCACCGCCCTCCCCGCCACACCGGTTCCTGCGCCAACGCCCGTGCCCGAATCGGCACCTGCCGCACGCGGCGCGCGGCCCGCACCGGCAACCGCCAAGCGGCCACCGGCCACCGAAGCCACCGAGTTCAACCTCCGCCAACTCGGCGCCATCGGCGACGGCCAGCCGCACCCGGTGCGCGAGTGGATCACGGCGAAAAAGTACAAGAACCTCCGCGACCTCCAGCGCGACTACCCGTTTGTCACATCACTCGACTGGAGCGCCGACGAAGCCGCGTTCCAGCGTGCGCTCCACGAACTTCCGCCCGAGGGCGGCACGATCCGCATCCCGGCCGGCCGCTACGTCGCCACCGCCTACGGCTGGCGCATCGACCGCGATCACGTTCGCCTCGTCGGCGCCGGGGCGCGCGACACCATGCTTTCGACCGGCCCCAAACTCGACGAGGGCCTCGTCCTCGCTCCGTATCGGCATGGCGGCTGGCTCAACGGCGCCGACAAGGAACTCCCGTTCGCCCCCGACAGCGGCAGTGCCGGAGCGAACACACTCCGACTCCGCGAGGCTTCTGGCGTCGCCGACCTGCAGCCCGGCGACCTCGTCTTCATCCGCAACGGCGCCTGCCGTTTCGACCAGGACTATGGCGAGTTCAACGAGATCGCCGGCACCACGCCCGAGGGCGATCTCATCCTCAAGCATCCGCTCGCCCGTGACTACACGCTCGCCGCGCTGAACTGGGCCAACGAGACCGCCGAGCCATTCACGCTCCCAAAACCCGGCAAGACCGTCACGGTACGCGTGCGCACCGGCGAAGGTTTCTTCCCGCTCCCGCGCTCCGGCGCCATCACCGTCGGCGAAGCTCTCCTCGAAGTCGCCGCACACTCCAAAGATACCGTCACCCTGCGCATGCCTAGCCGCGGCAATCCTCCGCCCGGCACCGTCCTCCCCGCTGGCACCCAGATCGCGAAGTCGCGCGCCGTCATCCGTCTCACTCGCACCACCCGGGGCTTCTCCGCGCAGGGCCTGCGCGTCTTCGGCCCGCGCAAAGCGCTCAACCTCGCCAACAGCTACGAATCCACATTCCTGGACTGCGATTTCGTGCGCCGCCCCGACGCCGCCACTCTACCCGGCGGACTCACAATCGATGGTGACGGCGGCCGCTTCGCCACCTACACGCGCTGCTCGGTCCGCAGCACCGAGCCCGCGCCCATGCAGTTCGCCCGCTCCTTCGGCAACATCACGTTCGAGCGCTGCACCTTCGTCGCCACCAACGTCGTCTTCTCGGAGTTTTCCTTCGCCGCCACGTTGCGCGACAGCGACCTCCAGGTCCCCGCGACGCTCGGCAGCGCCGTCATCGTCGGCCGTTCCGGCGGCGACTATCGGATCGAGGGCAACCGCATCGTCGTCACCGGCGGAGCGCTCACGATCTTCGACGCCACCACCGATATCGCCTCGCAGAAGATCGACGCCATCGGCCCGCTCGCGCTACGCGACAACCGCATCACCGCGCCGGCCAACCCGCGGCCGCGTATCTTCCTGCTCCGCTCGGATCGCCCCGCCGCGGTCTCCGGCAACACCCTGAACGGCGAACCGGTGGCGCCAGTGGACGGGCCGCAGCCGTAGCCGCCATCGCCGACCCACCGACGAGACGACGTCGCGCCTCTCCACCGGAGCGTCCGCCCGTCCACGGCGGCCCGCCGCCGAAATCCTTTGCCGCGGTGTGCGCGGCTTTCTCACACTGTCGGCATGCTTTTCCGGTGCCGCCCCGTCCTGTTGCTCGCCCTCGTGCTCCCCGCGCTCGCCGCCCTGGCGCAACCGAGCGATCCGGTCGAACGCACGCCGCCAGCGCTCTACCAGGAACATCTCGCCGGACTCCTCACGCCGCTCGCCGAAGTGCTCCCGGGCAAGACTGCGTTTCCCACCGACACCACCGGCGGCATCGTGCTGCTCGCCGAGGCATTCCGTTACCGCGACGACGCCGGCCTCAACTACAAGCTCTACCACAGCATCGATCACGCGGTCTCCCAGGCCGGGGTGGAGTCGCTGAGCACCGACACCTTCAGCTTCGATCGGGAGCGCGAGTCGATCTTCCTCATCGAGGCCGCGACGATTCTCCCTGACGGCACTCGGCAACCGGTCGAAGCCAAGGGCGCGTTCATCCAGACCCCACAACACGAGGCCGAAAACGCCCTCTACACCAGCGAGGCCCAGCTCCGCGTGATCTATCCCAACGTCGCCCCCGGCGCGATCACCGAGGTCGTCGTGCTCATCCGGGAGAACGTGCCGGTGATGCCCGGCGAGTTCGCCGCCTCGCGCACGTTCGGCGCCGGCTGGCCGGTCTACCTCAATCGCTTCGTCGTCGATCTCCCCGCCGACTACTGGCGCCGCGTGAGCGACGGCGGCACCGCGCCCGGGGTGCCGACCCCGACCATCGAGACGCCCGTTCCCGGCCGCGAGCGCCGCACTTGGGTCGCCCGCAACACCCCCGCCACCCACTGGGAGTATTACGCCCCCTCCTACGAGTTTCGCGCTCCCACGCTCTGGCTGACCACCCTGCGCAGCTGGGACGATCTCGCCCGCTGGTACCAGACCGAACTGGCCGAAAGCTCGCACGTGGGCCCCGAACTCGCGGCCGCCGTCGACCAGGCCACCGCCGGTCTCACCGACCGCGCGGCGATCATCGCCGCGCTGCACAGCCTCGCCGCCGACGAGGTGCGCTACACCGGCCTCGAGTTCGGTCTCGCCGGCTACCGCCCCCATGCGTGCGACGACGTCTGGAAAAAACGCTACGGCGACTGCAAGGACAAGTCGGCGCTCCTGCGCGCGATGCTCGCCCAGAAGGGCATCCGTTCCCACCTCGTCCTCCTCGACACGCGCGGCAACGGCCGCAACGAGAAGGCCAGCCCCTCGTGGCAACAATTCAACCACGCCATCCTCGCCGTCGAGGGGGCGACGGGCGGCGGCTACCTTTTCTGCGATCCCACCGGCAAGCACCTCCCCGCCGGCACGGTCGGCCTCGGCGACCTCGCGCGCGACGTCCTCGTCCTGCGCGACGACCGCGCCGAATGGGTCCGCACCCCCGACAAGATCGACGCCGCCACCCGGATCGGCGGCGACCTCACGCTCTCCCCCGAGGGCGAACTCAGCGGCTGGTTCGTGTACCGCGCCGAGGGCAGCGACGCGGCGTTCTACGCCGCGTTCTTCAACGGGTTCGACCAGCAGGAACTCCGCAAGAAGCTCCAGGAGTACGCCGGCGCCTTCTTCCCCGGCGCCGAGGTGCTCGATGTCGACTACAAGCCGGTGAAGGGCCCCGCCGCGTCGTTCCAGTGCCGCGCCTATTTCGTCCGCCCGGCCCGCGCCGCCGCCGGCGCGACGTTGGCCTTCCCCTACCCGACCGGTTGGCTGCCCTACGTCGACAACGTCGGCGAGCGCCGTTTTCCCTATTTCACCGCCCGGCGCGACAGCAGTGTCGACTTCACCATCACGCTCGCGCCCGGCTGGAACGTCACGACCCTGCCCGAACCGTTCTCCGCCCCTTCGGACATCGCCCGCTTCGAGGCGGCGTGGCGGCGCGAGGGCAACCGCCTCACCGCGACGCTCGCCTACCGTCCCGAACGCGCCGAGCTCAGCCCCGCGGAGTTCTCCGTCTATCAGCGCTCCGTGCGTGCCCTGATGGCCTGGCTCGAGCGTCCCGCCGTGCTCGCCAACGACGGCAAGGCCGCCGCCCTGCCCGCCGTCGCCTCCACCACGGACGCCCAGTCCCTGCCCGACTTCCCGATCCTGCCCACCGGCGAGGGCCAGTTGCGCCTGCTCGACGAACGCTACCCCGAGGACTCCGGCAAGGACGCCCAGCGCCGCCTCGCCCTCGGCAAGATCCTCCAGTGGTTTCCGCAGGAGCCCGATGTCGTCTTCCAGGCGCGCCTCCATCTCGCCTCGCTCGACGCCGCCACCACCGGCCAACGCGTCTTCGCCGACACCGTCGCCGGTATTCTGCGACAGCACGGCGCCACTCTCTCGCTCAGCCTCCGGGCCTGGGGCGAGTACCGCGAGGCCAACGCCCGCTGGGAAGCGACCAAGGATCCGGCCTCGCTCGCGAAACTCCAGGAACTCGCCCGCGACGAGCGGCTCTCGCCTTTCCGCCGGGGCTGGTCGGCCCGCTCCGCCGGGCTCGCACTGCTCGAGACCAAGCCGCTCGAAGCGGCCGCCTATCTGGCGCCGTTCGGCGACCTCAAGGCCGACGCCCAGGCCCAGATCGTCAGCGACATCCTCCGCGCGTACTCGCGCTCCGGTGACATTGCATCGCTCCGCCGCTGGGTCACCGATTTCGCCGCCCGGCACGGAGCCGAGGCCGACCCGTTGCTCGCCGCCGCCGTGAAGTCGCTCCGCAACGACCGCGAGCGGATCACCGCGGGCGCCGACGTTCTCGCCGCCCTCGCCGCGGTCATCCGCGACACCGCAAGCTTCCCCAACGCCCATCCGGAGCTCGAGACGCTGCGTGCGCTTCTCACCACCGAGGAGGCGCAGCGCCGGTTCGCCGGCGAGCTCCGCGCCTGGCTTGAGCAGTATCCGCCCGCCTGGTGGACCCGGGCGAAGAACCCCGCCTATGCCGACGCCAAGGCCCTCGTCGCCCGCATCGAGCTGGAGAACAAGAAGCCGGACACGAAGGTCATGCTCGACCTCATCTTCCAGCTCATCCTGCACCACGAGCCCGAATACCCGGTCTTCGCCAAGTACGCCAACTGGGCGGTCTGGTACCTGAACAGCCGCAAGCTCGACGACGCCATGCTCGCCCGCCTCAGCCGCGCCGCGCTCGACCTGCCCGCCGGCCCCTCCGACGAGATCGTGGAGGCCTGGCTCGTGCGCGCCGCCTTTCTCCGCCGCACCCGCGACTTCGACGGCGCCCGCGCGCTCTTCAGCAAGATCATGGACGGCGACGACGCCCGCGACTTCCAGAAGGTCGAGGCCGGTGGCGAGCTCGGCTTGCTCGAACTCGAGCTGAACCGCCCCGAAGCCGCGCTCGCCGCGTGGCGCCGCATCGAGCCCGACCACGTCCGCCACCGCCACGGCATCGACTATCTCTACCCGGCACTCCTGCTTGAGGTCTCCCGCGGCGAACTCGACCGCGGGACCGAACTGCTCGCGCGCATCCGCGCCCAGGACCAGAAGTGGCTCGACGAGGCCTACAACGCCCGGCCGCTCAAACATCTCCTGCGCGCCGGCACCAACCCCGCGGCGCTCAAGACCTATTGGGCTCACACCATACGCTGGCGCAGCGGCTGGGAGCAGATGCTCGCCGCGCATGACGCCGCTCCCGCCGCGCTGCCCCTCCGGATCGACTTCGCCGACCTCGAGGAGAAGATCACCGCCGCCATCTCCGCCAAAAAACGCGCCGATTATCTCGCCAGCCTCGATGTGCTCGCGCGCACCGCGCAGTGTGTGCCGCTCTACGCCGTCGACCTCGCTCGCGCCGTGAACCGCGCCGATGCCTTCGGCGACGAGTTCCAGAGCAAGCTCTACGACGCCGTCGCCCCGCTCCTGACCGACCTCAGGCCGGTCGACCCCGAGTTCGACGCCCAAGGCCGACTGTGGGAGACCATCATCCTCACCAACAACAACCGCCGCCCCGAAGCCGCGCCCAAGGCCCGCCAGCTCTATCTCGACCGCGGTCCCAAGGACGCCATCGGCATGAACGCGCTGCGCATCTGGGCGATCGCCGCACGCAAGACCCCAGGCGAGGAGGAGGTTCTCCGGATCATGCACGATCTCTTCGCGAACCCCGCCCCGGTCGTCGACCGGCTGGACTCCGTCCGCGCGTATTCCGACTCCCTGTACCTCCGCAACGACACCGTCCAGCAGATCGCCCTGCTCGAGCGCGAGACCGCCCGGCCCGACTTCAAGCGTGACGGCGAGATCGGCAAGATCCTGCTCGCGCGCCTCGCCGAAGCGCGCACCACCGGCGCCGCGGCGGTGGCTTTCGGCGACTATGTGAAGAAGTGGAGCGCCACCCCGGGCCACGCGTGGCTCCGGCACGTACGTCCGCAGTCGCTCGATGATTCGCGCATCGCCGGCCGCGACACGCCGATCACCAGCCCGGAGAAAGGCTACACCCGGCCCGAGCGGACCAAATTCAACCTGCTCTTCGCCCTCGACGAGAGCCGCGACACCACCAAGCGCGAAGAAGCCTTCCGCGACGTCGTGCTCGAGGCCGCCTTCAGCACCAACGACTACGCCCGTTTCACCGACGATATCCTCGCCGTCGTCTCCGACGAGGCGCTCTCGCAGGACACCCGCGCATACCTTCTGAGCGTTGCCAGCTGGCGCCTCGCCTCCGACGGCCGCGCCGAGCAGCTCCGGCGCTGCATGGCGCACCCGCTGTACCCGTCGTTCCGCGACTCGTTCCGCCAGTCGGTCGACGCACTCCTCGGCGGCCTGACACTCGTCGAAGCCGGCAAGCACGCCGAGGCCTTCGCCGCGATCACCGCCCTCCCGCTCGACGACCTCCGGCTCACCCTCGCCACCAAGATCCTCCAGGCGCTCGTCCTCGACGACCGGGCCGCCACCGCCGAAGCCCTCGTCGCCGGCGCAGACAAGCTCGCCACTGACCCCGCGTTGGAACGATCGCCGGCCATGGTGCGCCTCGAATGGGCCCGCGCCCTGCGCCGTGCGCAGGAACTTGCGCCGTTCGTCACGCTGCTCCGCCAACAGGTCGCCCGTCTCCCCGCGGCACAGGCCGACTGCCCGCCGGCAGTGCAAAACGTCTGCTTTATCGCCGCTTCGGCCTGTCTCACCCAGGCCGAGCGCGCCGCCCTGCTCGGCAATCGGCTTCGCCGCCTTATCGGCGTGGTCGACGACCTCGACAGCCTGCTCAGCCTGATCCGCGACGCCCAGCCCTTCACCAGCGGAGACACGGAGATCGGCCTCGTCCTATTCGAGTCCGTGGTCGCACTGCCGCTCAACGACCAGGCCAAGAGCCAACTGCTCACCGCGACTTTTGGCGTCAACGACACCGACGATCCCGCCGTCGCGCCCCGGCTTGCCGCCGGGCTGGAGAAACTCTGCATGCCGGCCGCGCAACTGGAGCAGCCACAGACCGCTGCCAAGGCGCAGGAGCTCCGCGCACGTGTCGCCCTGCGCGCCGACCACACCGAACGCCCCGCTGCGCTCTTCGATCCGGCACAGACCAAGCTCATCCCCGCCACGACCCTCGAGCAGTTGCGTCTGCGTTTCCACATTTCCCGCGGTCAGGAGAAGCCCCTGCTCGCCGCCCTCGACGCCCTCGATCCGTCGTTGATCGGCGAGTTCGACCTTCTTCCCTACATCGACCCGGTCCTGCACCGGCTCGACCGCAAGCTCGAGCGCTCGCTCTGTCGGGAAGCGGCGAAGGAGTCGCTCCGGCGCGACATCGACTCCGTGTGGTCCGATCCCCACTGGGCCGGCGCCGCCGCCTCCGTGTACGACGTCGCCGCTGTCGACGGTTTCGCCGAGTTCGTGCCCGACGCCTGGTTCGAGCACCTCGCCGCCATGACGCGCCACGAGTCCGCACGCAACAAACTCGCCGTCGCTCGCGCCTATCTCCGTCGGGACTGGCCAAAGACCAAGGCCGCGGTCGACGAGCTACTACGCCTCGAGCCGACCTTCTACGCCTACTATCTCATCCGCGCCCGCGCCGCACAGCATCTCGGCCAGACCGAAACCGCGCGAGCCGACTACGACACCTTCCTGAAGTACTGCCTCGACGACGCCGAGTACCAGTCCGCCCTGCACGAGCGCCAAGCACTGGATTCCGCCGACGCCGACTGAACGCACAACTGCCGACCACCAGCCACACCGCGGCGAGCGCCGCGGTGTGGCTGGACGGATTCAGCGACCGTCCCAGCGGAATGTCTCGCCAGCGGCGAGCGTGACGGCATGCACCGCCTCGCCGCAGCGCAGCCGGACGGAGCCGGCTTTGAGCGCGCGAACCATGGCCTCGGAGAGCTTTCCGTCGCGCCACGCGACATCGACTTCGAAGCCCCCACGGGCGCGGATGCCGGTCACGCGACCCTCGGGCCAGGCGGGCGGGAGCGCGGGCAGGAGGTGGATCTCGCCGCGGTGGCTCTGGACGAGCATCTCGAGGATGCCGGCCGTGGCGCCGAAGTTGCCGTCGATCTGGAACGGCGGGTGGGCGTCGAAGAGATTCGTGTAGGTGCGATCCGGGCTCAGGAGGAGTGTGAGCAGGTCGTAGGCGCGAGCGCCATCGTGGAGGCGGGCCCAGAAGTTGATCTTCCAGCCAAGGCTCCAGCCGGTGGCGATATCGCCGCGCAGCGCGAGCGTCTTGCGCGCGGCGGCGGCGAGCTCGGGCGTGGCGAGCGGCGAGATCTCGTCGCTCGGGTGGAGCGCAAAGAGGTGCGAGATGTGGCGGTGGTGAAGCTCGGGCGCGTCGAGATCCCAATCCTCCATCCACTCCTGCAACTGGCCGGCCTTGCCGATCTGGAGCGGCGGGAGGCGGTCGCGAGTCTGCGCGACCTGGGCACGCCACTCGGCATCGACCCCGAGCGCCTCCGCAGCTCGGATGCAGCGATCGAAGAGTGCGCGAAGGATGGAGTTGTCCATCGTCGGCCCGGCGCAGAGGGCGACGCCGGCCGGGTGCGCGTTCTCCGGCGAGAGCGAGGGGCTCGTGACGAGCCAGCGGTGCTTCGGCTCCTCGACGAGGCTATCGAGGAAGAACTGCGCGGCGCCCTTCAACGTCGGGTAGATTCGCTCGAGGGTGGCACGGTCGCCGGAGAACTCGTAGCGATCCCAGAGATGGAGACAGAGCCAGGCCCCGCCCGTCGGCCACAGCCCCCAGAGCGGGCCGTCGATCGGCGCGGTGGCGCGCCACAGATCGGTGTTGTGGTGGGCAACCCAGCCCCGGGCGCCGTAGGTGTCCTGCGCGGTGCGCGCGCCGCTGACGGCGAGATCCTCGACCAGACGCACGAGCGGCTCGGCGCATTCGCCGAGGTTGGCCGGCTCGGCGGGCCAGTAGTTCATCTCGGTGTTGATGTTGATCGTGTATTTGCTGCCCCAGGGCGGGTTGAGCTTGTCGTTCCAGAGGCCCTGGAGGTTCGCGGGCTGGCCGCCCGGACGCGACGCGGCGAGCAGCAGGTAGCGGCCGTACTGCACGTAGAGCGCGGCAAACGCGGGATCCTCGCCGCGGGCGAACCGTGCGATGCGCTCGTCGGTCGGCCGCTGCTCGGCCTGCGCGTCGGCCTGCGGGCCGAGCGCGATCGCGAGGCGGCGAAACTTCGGCTGGTAGTCGGCGAGATGGTCGCGGCGCAGGGTGGCGTAGCCCTTGGCGACGGCGCGGTCGAGCGCGGCGGCGACGAGCTTCTTCGGCTCGCCGGTGAGGTCCTGCCAGTTGCGGTAGTTCGTCGCGGCGGAGAAGACCAGGGTAAGCGCGTTGGCGGCGCGCACGTTGACGCACTCCTCGCCGGGCAACACGCGCCCCCCCTCGGGGAGGAGGCGTGCGGCGGCCTCGAACTGGAGCGCACCCTTGATGTCGCCGAAATCGCGGTTGCGTCCGCGCATGCCGAGTTCGTCGGTCTGGCACCATTTCTCGACGCCCTGCCGCCACGACTCGATGCCGGGTTGTTGCGAGGCGAGAGAAAGGATGGTGTCGATGGCGCCCGGTTTGTCGGCGGTGAGGCGGACGACGATCACTTGGTCCACCGCGCTGGCGAAGGTCTCGCGCGTGAAGCGCACGCCGTCGACCATGTAGGTCACCCGCGCCGTCGCGGTGTCGAGGTCTAGCTCGCGGCGGTAGTCGATGGCACGCTCGTGGCCGGGGAAGTCGAGTAAGAGGTCGCCAAGAGGCTGGTACGCGGACTGCGAGAGCGGACGGCCCATGAACTTCGCGGAGGCGAGCTCGTCGGCCTCGTCGAACCGGCCGGCGAAGATCAGGCGGCGGATCTCGGGCAAAGCGGAGCGGGCCTCGGGGCTGTCGGCGTTGTAGGGGCCTCCGGTCCACAGCGTGGCCTCGTTGAGCGCGAGGCGCTCGCGCGCGGTGCCGCCGTGGACAAGCGCGCCGAGCCGGCCGTTGCCGACGGGCAGCGCCTCGGTGATCGTCTCGCGGGCGGGACGATCGTACCAGAGCGCGGACGCGGCGGTGGTGGCGGCGACGGCCGAGGGCAACGTGACGACGGCCGCAATCAGGGCGGTGGGCAGGAGCGAGAGAGGTAGTTTCATTTTTGCAGTGCGTTCGGTCGCGCTGAGGAATGACTCGTGGCCGATGAGGTCCGCTGCGCGAGCAGCGGCAGCATCGTGGCGGCGTATCGCGCGCCCAGGATCCGGTAGCCGGCCGGGGTGAAATGCACGAAGTCGGGATGGCAAGGGCAACCAGCGGCGGAAACGACATGGGCGGTCGGGATGGTCGCAGGCAGCGTCGCGATGATCGCATTCATGCTGGCGCATTTCCCCTCCTGATCGGCCGACACCACTTCGCCGGCCAGCAGCGGGACATCGGCAGCATCGAGCCCTAGATCGCGAAGCAGGTTCTCATAGACGACCTTCACCTTCGCCGGCCAGTCGGCCTCGTCGGTGTTCGATTCCCCCTGATGCAGGAGGATGCCCTTGATGACACCGGATCGCTGGGCCAGTCGCCCCATCTCCACCAGGCGCTGGTACGGGCTCCCACCATACGCGGCGAGCGCCGGCTTCATCCACTCGGGCGCGGTCGCGACGTAGGCGGCTTCGGTCGCGGAGTCGAACAACTCGATCTTGCAGCCCCCAACGGCGACATTGACGACCCCCACCCGGATCCCGGCCGGAAGCGCAGCCACCAGCGCGCGCCCGAAGTAATCGGCGGGGCTGAGCCCCGCGCTCGGCCGGCTCAACGGCGGTGTCGCCGGATACCAATTGCCCTTCTGCCGACCCAGTTCCGGGAAGTCCGTCGATGCCAACACCTGGAAACGCGGATCGATCGGGCCCTTCTCCTCCTCGGGGATCCCCGGGTATCCCTCCATGTTCGACTGTCCGAAGCAAAGGTAGATGTGGAAATCCGGGTCTTGGCCACCGGCGGCAGTCGCCACCGAAAGGAGACCGGCCGCGAGAAGCGGTTTGAGCGAGTGTTTCATAAGTGTGCAGGAGCGAAGGAGCCGAAGTGGGCGCAACCGAGAGGCGCGGGACGCGAGGGCGGACTACGGCTGCGGCGGCAGGCTCACGCCGGCGGCGGTCTGCTCGACGGGCTTCATGGTGCCGTCGGCGTTGTACTTGAGATGCTCGACGGCGACGCTGCGGCGGCCGAGCCCGCCCTTCTCGCCGTTCAGCTCGAGGTCGGCAGTGTGGTAGAAGAGGTACCAGCGGTCCTTGAACTCCACGATGCCGGGATGGATCGTGTAGCTGTTCTTCGTCTGGTCGGTGAGGATGCCGCGGTAGGTCCACGGCCCGGTGATCTTCGGCGCGGTCGCGTAACAGATCTTCTCCCACTTCCCTTGGTGCGCGAAGGCGGCGTAGGTGAGGTAGTAGAGGTCGCCACGTTTATGCAGCCACGGCCCCTCGGTGTAGTACGGCAGCTCGATGCGGCGGATCTCGCCGTCGATCTCGATCATGTTCGGCTTGAGCTTGGCGAAGTAGAGGTAGGGATTGCCCCACGCGAGGTAGGCGGAGCCGTCGTCGTCGATGAAGACCGTGGGATCGATGTCGTTCCACGGCTTGTCGCTGGGGGTGGTGTCGTCGCGCACGAGCGCGGTACCGCGCGCATCCTTGAACGGCCCGAGCGGGCTGTCGCCCACGGCGACGCCGATCGCCTTGCCGACACACGGTTCGCCGTGCTGCACGGTGGTGTAGTAGTAGAACTTCCCGTTCTTCTCCACGACCTGCGAGGCCCACGCCTCGCCGGTGGCCCATTTGAAGTCCGTCGGCTTGAGCACCGAGCCGTGCGGCGTCCAGTGCTTCATGTCCTTCGTGGAGTAGCAGAGCCACTCGGTGATGTTGAACATCTGGTTCCCGTGGGCCTCGTCGTGGCCGACGTAGAGGTAGAGCGTGTCGCCCACCACCAGCGGGGCCGGATCGGCCGTGAAGGCGTCGCGGAAGAGCGGGTTCGAACCGAGGGCCGGCGCCGGTTCGGCGCGCAGGAGGCGGACATCGAAGAGCCCGCCGGCGAGGACCTTCTTCGCAACGAAGCGGATCGTGACGCGTCCGTCCGGAGCGGCCGCGAGGGCGGCGGCGGGAATCGCATACTGTTTGTCGATGAACTCGCCGATGCGTTCGGCCACGAGATCCTGCGTCGCGACAAGAACGCCGTTGGCAAAGATGTCGAATTGCCGGCCGGAGTCGGAGCCCGAGTACGTGACCGAGAGCGCCACGTTCTTTTCGCCCCGCGTGTTGAGCGTGTACTCGATCATCTTGCCGTGGCGCCAGTGGCGGCCGTTGTGGAGGCCGCTCTCGGTCTCCTCGCCGCGGTACGCGTGCTCGACCTCCGGCTGCTGCTCGCCGGGCGAGACGCGGTCGAGCGTGGCGGCCTCACGGGCGGCCAGAGCGCGCTCGGCGGCGGCGAGCTGCTCCTTGCGCGCGGCGAGCGACTCACGCGTGGTGGTCTCCCAGTACATCTGGTAGCGCGAGTCGTGCAGCCGGAAGAACGGCACCAGCGGCACGCCCTGCGGCGCAGCGGGCTCGACGATGTCGACGAGCCGGAAATGCAGCGGGCCGGCCGCCGGATCGGCGACGACTTTGGAGGGAATCGTCGCCGCATCGGCGAGCAGCGAGGGCGCCCTGTCGAGGGACAGCACCGGGCCGGCAGCGACATGCGCCATGCGGGAGTTGTCGGCGCGCAGGCCGGTCATGTCCCAGGTGCCCGAGGGCGCGGCGAGGACGAGCGGGCCGCGGAGGATCGCATACCACGGCGAGCCGTCCGGCAGCTGCTCCACCGTAGTGCGCATCGGCAGCGCGATCTCGACCTTGTCGCCGCTCTTCCATTCGCGGCACACGGGAAGGTATGAGGAGGGCGTCGCGGGCACCGAGAGCGGTTCACCGTTGATCTTGATCGAGAACGCCCCCTGCCCCACCCAGCCCGGCACGCGCACGTGCAGAGTGAAGGTCCGCGGCGCGGCGAGCTTCAGCGTGAGCCGCGAGCTCTCTTCATCGGGAAACGCGGTTTCCTGCCGCAGCACCAACCCAAGCTCGGGCGCGGTCAGCTCGGAGGCGATGAAGAGGTTCACGTAGAGGCCGTCGGCGGCGCGCGCGTAGATGAACTCCCCGTACTTTCCCGGGTTCTCCATGCCGGTGCCGACGCAGCACCAGAAGGAGTTCTCCACCTCGGAGTAGACCCGGTAGTGCGCGGGCCGGATCGGCGTGAAGTAGACGTAGCCGGGATGCTGCGGGTTGATCGAGGCGAGGATGTGGTTGTAGAGCGCGCGCTCGTAGTAGTCGGCGTAGGCCGCGCTCGGACCGGCAGCGAACAGCTGCTCGGTGAGGCGCAGCATGTTGTAGGTGTTGCAGGTCTCGGGACCCTCGCGGTGGCCGAGCAGGCCGTGGAAGTCCTTCGGATCGTTGAAATGCTCGGACACGCTGTTGCCGCCGAAGGCGACCGAGCGGTGCTGGGTGACATTTTCCCAGAAGAAGCGGGCGCCGGCCTCGGCCGCTTCGTCGCCGGTGAGCGCGCCGATGCGCTCGAGGCCGATGATCTTCGGGATCTGGGTGTTCGCGTGCTTGCCGGTGAGTTCGTCGCGCTGCGCGATCAGCGGGTCGAGCACGGCCTTGTGGTTGAACCGCTTCGCGGCCACCAGGTACTTCGCCTCGCCGGTGATCGCGTAGAGGTCGGCCAACGATTCGTTCATCCCGCCGTGCTCCATGCCGAGCATCTGCTGCATCTGTTCGTCGTTCAGGCCGGAGGTGACCGCCACGCACCAGTCGCCCAGCCGGATGAGCAGCGCGCGGGCCGTGGCGTCGCCCGCTTCGAGAGAAGCGTCGCGCAGGCCGGCGAAGGTCTTGTGTACGTTGTACCAGGGAACCCACTTCTTGTTGATCGCGGCCACATTTCCTCCGGCGATGGCGCGCCAGAGTTCGCGGCTGCCCGGCACGCCACCGAGGTAACCGTCGCCGAAAGCGTCCTGACAGACCCGCAACTCACCGAGCAGATACGTCAGACGACTGCGCAGTTGACCGTCCGGGGTATCCGCACCGGCGGCAATCATGTGCGCGAGCGCGGAGAGGTAGTGGCCGGCGGTGTGGCCATCGAGGCCGCTGCTCTCCCAGTTGCCGTAGGATTGCGCCTTGACCGGCAGGCCCGCTTCGCGGCGGAACGGCGCGACGAGGCGGTCCACATCGAGCGCGAGCAGGTATTCGCGATTCGCGGCCACGGCGGCGGGAAACGGGCCGCCATCGAGCAGGCGGACGGCGCTCAACGGGAAAACCTGCGCCGGTGTGGCGGGATCGATCCGTGGAGTCGGATCGGCTGCTGTCGCCGACAGCAGATTCAGAGTGAAGGTGGCACCAAGAATCTGTCCGATGCGGTGGAGGCTGGCGCGGGGCGAGGGAGAACTGGAGCGTTTCATCGAAAAAAAGGGTCGTATTCTGAAAGGTTGAGGATCAACAGCGCACGGTGATGCGGAAGACGATGGCGGTGGGATTCGGCAACGCGGCCGGCGGCTCGATCGCAAGCGCCTCGGGCGTCTGCGTCCAACGGACCGGAGTCGAACCGCCGAGCAACTCGATCGAGTTGATCGGCGCGGTGAGCAGCCTCGCCGCCGTGCCGAGAGACTTGATGCGCACGGGGGCGGTCGGCGCGCCCATCACGATCGCGTAGAGCGTGTCGCCCTTGGTGGTGAAGCGCACGTCCTCGGCGGTAAAAGGTTTCCCCTTCCCCTCGTTGAAGCCCTGGCCCTGAAGCGGCGCCGCCGCGGCCATCTGCGGGCCTTCGCCGAGCACCGTCCACGGACGCGTGCCGTGGATGCACTCCTGGTTGACCTGCATCCAGGCGGCGATGCCCTCGAGGATCGCGATCTCGTCGTCGTCGGGCGTGCCGTCGCCGCGCAGCGGGACGCTGAGGAGGAGGTTGCCGTTCTTGCTGACGACATCGATCAGCGTGTGGACAACGGTCTTCGCGCTCTTGTAGCCGTGTTCGTCCCGGATCTTCTGCTCATAATGCCAGTTGCCGAGGCAGGTGTCGGTCTGGAACGGCTGCGGCTCGATCGCGCCGCCGGTGCCACGCTCGATGTCCCACGCCATGCAGCGGCGCTGTTCGGCATCGAGGACCTTGTTGAACATCACGCCGTCGTCGCCGTGCCAGCGGTTGTTGGCGTTGTAGAAGTGCGCGGCAATCTTCAGCCCGGCATCGCTCACCGGCCAGAGCGGCAGCGCGGTGTCATCGAAGTAGATCAGGTCGGGCTGGTACCGGTTGATGAGGTCGACGGTGCGATTGTAGAACTTCTCGCAGTAGGCCTGGTCGGGCGGCGTGATGCCGTTGCCCCAATCCCAGCGCCGGTGGATCAGGCCGGGGTCGTCGAAGTCCGGCGCCGGGGCGTGGCGTTGCTCGTAGAGATCCTGCGGGTCGAGGCCCTCCCACCACGTGCCATTGCCATCGGCCGCGGTGAGCTTGCCGTCGTAGGGCACGCCGGCGAGCGGGCCCTTCTTGTCGGCGCCCTGCGCGGGTTCGTACCAGCTCCATGCGTGCGCGGCGTGCACGCTCACGCCGAACTTCAGGCCGTGGGCGCGGGCGGCCTTCGCCCAACCGGCGACGAGATCCTTGCCAGGGCCGACGCGCACTGAATTCCACGGCTGGTACTTCGAGTCCCAGAGGTCGAGGTTGTCGTGGTGGTTGGCCAGCGCGAAGAAGTACCGGGCGCCCGCGCGCTGGTAGAGGGCGACGAGCTTCTCGGGGTCCCATCGCTCCGCCTTCCACTGGTGGATGACGTCCTTGAAGCCGGCCTGCGAGGGATGACCGTAGGTTTGTCGGTGGAAGGCGGTGACGTTCTGCCCCCACAACGGCCCGTTCTCGAAATAGAGGTGGCGCGCGTACCAGTCGCCCATGGCGGGTTCGCACTGCGGTCCCCAGTGCGCCCAGATGCCGAACTTCGCGTCGCGGAACCAGTCGGGCATGCGGTACTGGTGGAGCGAGTTCCACGTTGGCTCGAATTTGCCCGGCGCAACCGGCTCAGCCGCGGTGCTGACGATGACGATGGGCGTGGCGTCGCTGGGGATCTGGGCCGTCATGCCTGCAGCTCCGAAGACCGAAAACGCGGCGATGACAATCTGCTGAAACCGAGGTGTGTTCATCGGAAGATGCGAGGCAGGTGGGTGGGGCTCACGGTGCGAGGCGGACCTCGCATGCGTCACCGTGGTAGCGGACGGTGCGCTCGGTAGCGGCGCCAGTGGAGACAAGGACGAGCTTCAACTCGCGGGTGGCGACCATGCCGGGGAACGAGCCCTGGCGGGCGCCGATGCGGAGCGTGCGCTTGGCGTCGTCCCATTTGAGTTCGTAGGTGGCGCGCTCGCCGCGTTCGTAGGCGTAGGTCTCGTTGTCGTCTTCGTAGACGGTGAACGACGAGTCGGCACCGGGATAGATGCGGATCTCGTAGGGCGCGTCGGAGCGCTCGGTGGCGTACTGGAGGTCAGCGGGGCCCATCGGCACAATGGAGCCGGCGCGCACGTAGAGCGGGAAGGAGCCGAGCGGGCAGTCCATCGTCACGGTCTGGCCGCCGGTGTGGCGCTGGCCCGTCCAGAAGTCGTACCAGTCGGCGCCGGCGGGCAGATAGGTCGCCAAGGTGTTGTCGAGGATCTTGGGCCGGTTCGCGAGCGCGTGGATCTCGCCAGGCGTGCGCCAGCCGAGGCGGAAGTAGCGTGACTGGCCGCCTTGGTGGAACTCCGCCTTCACGGCGACCTTCTGGCCGCGGGCGAGCGTTATCTTGGCGCTGCGGAGCCGTTTCGCGCCGTAGCTCCAGTCGTCGATCAGCAGCCGGCCATCGAGGTGGAGGCGCGCGCCGTCGTCGTACTCGAGGGCAAACTCGTAGCCGCCGGCCTCGGGCGCGGTGAGCGTGCCTTCCCAGCGGGCGGAGAAGTTGTCGAAACCGTCGAGGCCGGGCGGCGGATTGGCGAGGGGCGGGCCGGGCCAGGCGTGTTCAAGGTTGGTGTCGATGGTCTTGCCGGCGGGCTTATCGAAATCGACGCCGGCGAAATACTGCACGGCGAGGCCGGGCTGGCCGTCGGGAGTGCGAAGCACCGCGGCGGGGATCGTGGCCGGCGGCGGATCGCTGAGGTGGTACATCGCGCGGGTGACGGGATGCACGAGGAACGCCGGGCCGAACAGGAAGGCGTCGTCGATCTGGCGGACCTTCGGGTCGTCCGGGAAGTCCAGCGGGAGGCCACGCATCATCGTGTAGGCGTCGGCGGTGCTCCGCCATGCAAGCGAGTAGATGTAGGGCAGCAGGCGGTAACGCAGCTGCGCGGCGCCGAGCAGCGAGTCGTAGATCTCGGGCGCGAGGGCCTTGAAGAGATAGGGCTCGCGCTCGATGTTCGCGCCGTGGATGCGGTAGATCGGGTTGAAGATGCCGAACTGGTTCCAGCGGGCGAAGAGCTCCTGGTATTCGGGGTTCCGTTCGCCCTGGGGGAAGTTCACGAAGAACCCGCCCGTATCCTGGGTCCAGTACGGATGCCCGGCCATCGCCACGTTGAGGCCGCCCGCGATCTGGGCGCGGAACGTCTCCCAGCTCGCGGTGGTGTCGCCCGACCAGGACAACGCGGCGTAACGCTGCTGGCCGGCCCAGGCGGAGCGGGTGAGCGTGAAGACGCGTTTGTCGCCCGTGGCGCGCTGGCCCTCGTAGGTGCCCTTGGTGGTGACAAGGGTGTAGGGGTTGAGGTAACGCGTGAAGTCGCCAAGGGCGTTGCGGCCGAGGCCCTTGATGTCGCGCTCGACCTCGATCGGATCGTGGCAGGCGCCGCCGACCTCGACCTCGGTGCCGTCCATCCAGAGCGCGTCGACACCGACGTCGAGCAGGCCGCTCTTGATGTGTTTGAAATAGATCGCGCGGCCCTCGGGGCTGAAGGCGTCGTAGACGCGCGCCTGCTTGGAGATCCAGTGCAGCGGGGCGAAGCGCAGACCCTTGGCGTCGAGCTCGTGCGCGAGCGCGGTGTCGTTGCCGACGGAGGGCCAGATCGAGTTCATGAGCTTCACGTGGAGCTCGTCGTGGAGCGTCTTCGTGAGCGCGGCGGGGTTGGGGAAACGCTCCGGGTTCCAGATCATGCCGCTCCAAGTGCCGTCCTTGTCGCCGCCCCAGTACTGCCAGTCCTGGACGATGTAGTCCAACGGGAAGCCGGCGGCGCGGAAGTTGCGCACGACCTCGACGAGGCGGTCCTGGGTCTTGTAGCGCTCCTTGCTCATGAAGAGGCCGAACGCCTGTTTCGGGAACATGGGCGCGGCGCCGGTGAGCGTGCGGTAGCCGGCGATCACACCGTCCATCGTGCCGCCCGCAACGAAGTAGTAGTCGACACCGCCCGGCGCGCTCTCGGCCCAGAGCGTGGCGCCGGTGGCATCGTCCTTGAAGGTCATCTTCGAGTAGATGTCCCAGAGGATGCCGTATCGGTTCGTGGAGACGAGGAACGGGACGACGATGCCGATGTTGGTCTGGACGAGCAGCACCTCCTTGCCGCGGTAGTCCATGTACGGCTCGTTGTACTGGCCGAGACCGTAGAGCGATTCGTCGGCTGCGAGGGTGAACGTTTGGCTCACCTCGTAGCTGGGCGCGCCAGAGATTGTCACCGGCTTGATCGTGTACGGCTGCTCCGCGCGCTCGCGGGTGAGCACGCGGCCGTCGGCGCTGATGAAGGTGAGCGCGCCGGTCTTCTTGTCGGCGACGATGCGCAACCGCTCCGTGGCGACGGTGAGCGAGTCGCTCGACTCCTCGACGGTGAACGCCACGGCGGCCGGCTGCGCCACGACGGCGAGGCTCGGGTGCTCCCAGTGGCTCGCGCCGAGGTTCGCGTTCACGCGCGCGATGCCGGGGCCATAGAAGAGGATGTTCTTCGTGAGGCCGGCGACGCGGAGCTGCACACCTTGGTCGAGGCGCACAAAGGCGAAGCCGTCCGCCGGTGTGGTGGCGGTGGCAACAGCCTGCAGGTGATTGTTCGGGTCGAGACCGGTAGCGGCGACGAGATACAGAGCCGAAGTGCTCGCGGCGGCGACCACCGCGAACGACAGGAACGGACGAAGGAGACCAAGGGGAGCGGGCATGCGTGTTAAAAGTTAGGGGATGTACTCGCTTTTGGGGGATCGCTCAGCGGAAGAGCCGCTGTGAGAAATGGTAGAGGTTGCTGCCCCAGGCGTCGCCGTCGTGGCCGTGGTCGTCGACGTTCCAGAGGTGCGGCACGCCGTGCTCCTTGGCGTAGCGGTGCACGGCCTGGGAGAAGTTGATCAAGCCGTCCTTGTTGCCGCAGGAGATGTAGAGGAGCTTGAGCTGCTTGGTGGCGGCGGCCGGATCGGGCAGAAGCTCGGCCGGCGGCTTGGTGTTGGGCGCGGCGGAGAAGGCGCCGACCCAGGCGAACGTGTCGAGATGGCCGAGGCCGAAGTTGAACGTCTGCCCGCCGCCCATCGACAGTCCGGCGATGGCACGGTGCTCGCGGTCGGTGAGGACGGAGTACTTCGCCTCGATCGCGGGGATCAGGCAGCCGAGGAGGTCGCCCTCGAACTTGGCGAAACCGGCGGCCTTCTCCGGCTCGAAGGGATTGCCGACCGCGCGGTCGTCGGGGATGGCACGCCCGTTGGGCAGCACGACGACCATCGGCACGGCTTTCCCGTCGGCGATGAGGTTGTCGAGGATGATGTCGGCCTTCACGTAGCCGGTCCACTCGTACGGATCGCCGCCGATGCCGTGGAGCAGATAGAGCACCGGGTACTTCTTCTCCGCCGAGTAGCCGGCGGGCAGGTAGACGTTGGCCTTGCGGCGTGTGCCGGTGACGGTCGAGTCGTACTCGAACGCCTCGATCCGCCCGTGGGCGATGTCGGCGCGGGGCGTCCGGTAGCCCTCGGGGGCCTCGGGGAAGAGTCGCACATCGTCGGCAGCGAGTTCAATCGGCCGGGCAAAGTTGGCCTTGGCCCGCTCGGCCGAGACTTGTTCGGGATGCTCCTGGGCTGTGACAGGTACCGCGGCCAGCAGACCGAGGGCGAGGAGGTGAAGGTGCGTGGCGATGGTTCTCATGCAGTGGGTGGCGGTCGCGGGACCGCAAAGAGCGGTTACTTGAAGTAGAGCTGGAGGGTTTCAGCGAGGTAGTGGCGGGCGTTCATCCAGGTGTGGCCGCCGCCGGTGATGAGTTTCTGGTGCTGGATCTTCCGTGCCTCGAGGAGGTCGAGGAAGGTCGACGCCTGCGGGTAGAGGAAGTCCTCCCGGCCGACGCCGAGCCAGAGCAGCTTGAGCTGTCGGTTGGTGGCGGCGGCGTCGGAGGAGAGCGCCGGGAGGTGCAGGTCGATGACCTCGGGGGTGAGGTACGCGCTGTAGGATCCAACCCAGGCGAACTTGTCGAGATGGCTGAAGGCCGTGAAGAGCGACTGTCCCCCACCCCGGGAGAAACCGGCGATGGCGCGGCTTTCGCGCTCGGGTATGGCGCGGAAGTTGGCCTCCACGTAGGGCACGATCTCGGCCAGCAGTTCGTCGCCGAACGCCTTGTACATCGTGGCGACCTCGGGGGTCCAGGGGCGCGGCATGCCCATCAGCATGTTGCCGTAGGGCATCACGACGATCATCGGCACGGCGCGTTTCTGGGCGATGAGGTTATCCAGGATGAAGTTCACCCGGCCGACGCGGAACCAGGTCTCCTCGGTGTCGGTCGTGCCGCTCACGAGGTAGAGCACCGGGTAGCGCTCGGTGCCGGTGCGATAGCCCGGCGGCGTGTAGATGACGAGCGGCCGCGTGCAGCCGAGCGCCTCGGACTGGTAGAAGGCGTAGGTGAGCTCGCCGTGGGGGACGTTCTGGATCGAGCGCAGCGACGGCTCGGCGGCGGGGATGTCGAGCAGGCTGGCCTTGAATCCTTCGTTGGGGAATACGTATTGATTTCCGGGATCGGCCACCCCCACCCCGTCGACGACGAAGTTGTAGGGGTAGAGATCGGGGGCGACCGGGCCGACCGTGGCGCTCCACACGCCGCTCTCGTCCTTGGTCAGCGGCTGGTTGGCGGCGAGGAACTGGCCGCTGAGCTCGACCTTCGCCGCGTCGGGGGCGCGCAGGCGGAACGTGACGGTGCGGTCGGGATTGATGACCGGGGAGACGATCGGTGCCAGGCGCGTGGGCTGGGCGAAGGCGTTGGCGACCAGGAGGAGTCCGAGACAAGCAGAGGCGAAACGAAGCTTCATGATCGGGTTCGAAGGGGTGGCAAAAGCGGGCGACTACTTGGGGGCAAGATGGAGGTTCCAGTGGGCCGCGACAGCGGCGAGTTCGGCCGCGGTGAGATACGAGACCGCGCCGTGTTTGGGTCGCTCGAAGTTGGTGCCATTCATCGCGCCTTCGTTGAAATGGCCGATGTCCTGGAAGGAGACGAAATCCTTTGTTTCGCTGAAGCCCATGTTGTTGGGCCGGGCACCGTAGACGTCGTACATGAGCACCCAGGTGTCGGTGCCGAGGCGGCGGAACAGGTTTGGGGCTTCGGTCGGCTTCGTCTCGGGATCGATCCGGCGAGAGTCGACCACGAAGCCGTCGGAAAAGCGGGGCGAGACGGCGTGGGAGATTTTGGCGTCGCTCACGTAGAAGAGGTGCCACTGGTCGCCGACGCGGGTGAGGTCGCCGTCGATGCCGCCGATCTCGGGAATCATCTTGGGCGTGCTCGTGAGCTTGGTGAAGGCGTCGTCGGTGTAGGCCCAGTAGAGGTTGGCGTTCTTGTTTTCGTAGCGGATGGTGAAATAGACGACCATCCGTTTGGCGACGGGATCGTAGGTTGTTTGCGGCGCCCAAGCACAGTCGATGTCGCCGAGTTCCGGAAACGCGAGGTCGACGCGGAAGATCGCGTGGGTCCAGTGGATGAGGTCCCACGACTTCATGAGGACGAGGGCGCGATTGTTGCCCCAGCCGTGCTCGGCCTCGGGCCGCTGCCACGGGGTGTCGCGGAAGCCGGCCTTTTGACCGAAGATGTGCAGGTCGGTCATCGCGAGGTAGAAGGCGCCGTCGGGGCCGCGGGCGAGGTGCGGATCGCGCACGCCCTTCTGCTCGGCGAGCAACTTGCCGTCGAAGACCGGTGCGCCACCGTTGACGTCGGTGAAGGTGGTGCCGTCGCGGCTGACGGCGAGGTAGGCGGAGTGCGTCTGGTCCTTGAAATAGACCATCACGTAGCCGGCGAGGTCCTGCTCGCGGAACGGACGGGCCGGCGGGGTGAGCGCGGAGACAATCTCGATGCCAGTCGGCGATTGTTCCCGTCCGTCGGCAGGTTGAGCCGGGCAGGCGAACGTGCCGGCCAGCAACAGGGCGCCCGCCGCGACGGCGCGGTGGAGGCGAGGGAGCGGTTGATGGCCGTGCACGATGACGCCCATGGTTTGGTGGTTTACTGCTGCGGCGCGGCGGCCGGAACCTGGTTCTTGTCGTTCACCGATTCCTCGATGAGCGTCGCGACGCCGCGCGGGTCTTCCTGCTGGGCGACATGGTGACCGGGGAAGGTGCGGATGGTCCAGCCGCGGGCGACGGCGTTCTGCCAGCTCTTGTCCTTCTTCGCGCGCTCCTCGGCCGACTGGTCCTTCGGCACGAAGGCGACGTAGGTCACCGGCAGGGCGAGGGCCGCGGGGTTCTTGTAGGAGACGGGCGTATTGAAGCACTTGATCGACTGGGCGACGCTGTGCGGCGGCTTGGCGCCGGGCTTGACCCAAGAGACCTGCATCATGCCGTCGACGATGTTGGTGTTCGGCGGGTTGCCGCCGCCGAAGAGGTCCCAGATGGACTGGCCGTCGTTGGGCACCGCGGCGTCGAGGTAGACGACATGTTTGATCCGCTCGGGGATCCGGTCGATCACCCCGGTGATGACCATGCCGCCGTAGCTGTGCCCGGTGAGGACAACATCGTGCAGGTCCTCGAAGAGGATCGTGTTCACGACATCGTTGATGTGGGTCTGGAGATCGATGTGCGGCCCGTTGAGGTGCAGACGCTCGCCGAGGCCGGTGAGCGTGACGCGGTACACGGTGTGGCCGTCGTCGGTGAGGCACTTGCCGGTGCTCTTCCATTCCCAGCCGCCGGCGGTGGCGCCGTGGACAAGAACGAAGGTGAGCTTCTCGCCGCTGTTTGCAGCGATGGCTCCGGCGGAGCAAACGAGCGCGAGAGCGCCGAGGACGATGGAACGAAGGAATGATTTCATTGGCGACGAGTATGGGAAATAGCTGCGAGAGGTGTTTGTGTTTCGGCGACCCGACGACTCAGCGGTTGATGCCAACCACGATCTGGGTGAACGAGTGGGCCGGGAAGCTGTAGTTGAGCGACGTGCCCTGCGTGGCGATCTGCGTGACCTTCGGCGGGTAGGTGTCGCGTGCCTCGTAGGTGTAGGGGGCGTCGGAGATGTCGTCGTTGGCCACGAGGCTGACTGACGCGGTGGGCGCGAAGGTGCCGACGATGCTGCGGATGTCGGTGGCGATGGCCTCGTCCTTGTGGCGGTTGACCACGTTGATCACGACCTGCTTGGCCTTCTCGTCGTACACGGCGGAGACGTCAAGGAACGGGATCTTCGAGTAGTGGTCGCTGGTGCGGAAGGTGTCGCAGGTGACCGTGGGCGAGAGCGCGGTGCCGCGGGCGCGGGTGGAGAAGAGCTTGAAGGTGTAGAAGAGCGGCGACTTGTAGGTGGCGTCGGTCTTCGGGTCGCGGCCGAGGATGGAGGTGAGCAGCGTGTAGTTGGCCATCTTCACCGTGTCGGCGTGGCGGATGAAGGCGTTGAAGTACTGCGCGAGTGCGAGCGTGGCGAGGTGGCCCTTGCGGAAGGGCGGCGCCCACTCGTCGACGGCGATGTACATGGGCTTCTTCTGGTGGATGGTGTGCACGGCCTTGATCTGGCCGGCGACGATCTCGATGCGCTCCTCGAGGTCGATGCCGCGCTGGCCCATGAGCACGTAGTAGTCGTCCGACGGATCCCAATAGCGGTGGAGGGAGACATAGTCGGCGATGCCGTAGAGACCCTTCACGACAGTCCAGGTCCACTCGACCCAGTCGAGGTTGTCCTTGTAGTTGGCCGGGCCGTTGGCGACGAACTCGAGCTTGGTGCCGAGCGAGCTGTGGCTCATGACCTTCGCGGCCTCGCGGGCGAACTTCACATAGTCCTCGGCGTTCTTGTAGCCCATGATCCAGGACTCGCCGTCCACCTCGTTGCCGAGGCCCCAGTACTTGATGGCGTAGGGCTCGGGGTGGCCGTTCTCGGCGCGCTTGTCGGCCCAGTAGGTGCCGACGGGCGCGTTGCAGTACTCGACCCAGTAGCGGGCATCGTCGACCGTGCCGGTGCCCATGTTGATGCAGACGACGTTCTCGGTTCCGATGAGCTTGTTGAGTTCGACCCACTCGTCGGTGCCGACCTGGTTGGACTCGACGACGCCCCAGGCGAGATCGATGCGCTTCGGGCGTTTGTCCTTCGGGCCGATGCCGTCGCGCCAGTCGTAGCCGGCGACGAAGTTGCCGCCCGGCCAGCGCATCTGGGTGAGCTGGAGCTCGCGCGCGGCCTCGAGCATGTCGGTGCGGAAACCGTTCTTGTCGGCCAGCGGGGACTGCGGGTCGTAGAGCGGGCCGTAGAGGGTGTTGAACTTGAGCTCGGGCCGGTTGAAACCGATCGGCTCCATGAACATGCCGTAGATGCGCGGGTCGACGGCGTCGATGGTGCGATCGAGATCGATCTTGATCGTGGCGGTGCCGGCGAAGGCGCCGAGGGGCAACGTGAGGAGCAGGAGCGCGGAGCGGAGCGAGCGGGTGTTCATTGGGAAAAAGGGTTAACGGGAGACGGGATCACAGGACGCGGAAGACCCGGATGATCACCGTGCCCGGTCGAGGTCCGCCAGCGACGGAGCCGACGAACTGCGACTGGTTCAGCCAAGCATGCGGACCGGCCGGAGCCTCGAAGCGCGGAGCGGTGCGCATATAGCCACCGGCGGCGATGACGCCGCTGTTGCGCACGATGATCACGGCGCCGTCGTCGGTACGGATCGAGTAGAGCGCGTCGACCTCCGTCACGCCGTCCGGACGCGAGGTCTGCCAATCGGCGCCACCAGGGAGGATGGTGCCGCGGATCTTCGGTCCTTCGAAGGTGCCGCCAGTGATGGGGATGTAGCGACGCGTGCCGCCGGGCGTGGCGCCGATTTCGATCGCCGCGGAAATCTCGACGACCGCCTCGTAGACGAACTCCGACTGCAGCGGCGCGGGAGGGACCGGCGACTCCGCCCGGCTGTACGCAGAGAACAAGGTCGCAACAACGGCCAGAACAAGGACTCGGAAGGTAGACGTGCGCATGGGGAAAGTCAGAGCTCGATGGACGCCTTCAGCCGGAGGTCGGCGGAGGAGGCGCCGGCGCGGATCGTCCATGTGCCCGGGGGCACCACGCTGGATCCCGCTTCCCCACTCCAGCACGGAAGCCGCACAACGACTGGATCTCGCCGGGCCGCGCACCGGCCGGCGGCACGGCATAGAGCTGGACGACCTCGTCGCCATCACGCGAACCGGCGTTGGTGAGGTCGACGGATACCCGCAGACCGCCGTCTACACCGGGCGCGACCCGCAGATTGGCGTAGTCGAACTTTGTATAGCTCAGACCGTGGCCGAAGGGGAAGAGCGCCCGGCCCGCAAAGTAGCGGTAGGTGCGGCCGGCCATGGCGTAGTCCTTGAAGTCAGGCAGGTCCTCGGTGGCGCGGTAGAACGTGACGGGCAGGCGACCGGCGGGGTTGTATTTTCCGGTCAGGACATCGGCGACCGCCGTGCCGCCGGCCTGCCCGGGATACCAGGCCTGGACGATGGCGTTGAGGTGTTCGGCGGCCCACGGCAACGCCACGGCGCTGCCGGAAAGATTCACGAAGACCACGGGCTTGCCGGTGGCGTGGAGCTTCTCCAGCAGGCGTTGCTGGAGCTCGGGCAGTTCGATGCGGCGGCGGTCGCCGCCGGAGTAGCCGTCGTAGTCGACCTCCATCTCCTCGCCCTCGAGCTGGGCCGAGATGCCTCCGGCAAACGGGAGTCTCGGCCGAGGGCGGAATCCACTCGAGCGCCAGGGCCATCGGGCCGTCGCCCTGGACGTACTCGAGCTGCACCGGCAAGGTGGCGTTCTCCGGCAGCGGGCAGGACACGACGACCGCGCGCTCGGCCGCCGCCTCGGCGGTCGAGGGTGTCCAGGAATCAAGGATGAGCTTGCCGTCGAGCCGGAGACGGAATCCGCCGCGGCCACGGACGCGGAACTGGTACTCGCCCGCCAGCGTGGACTGGAGGTCGCTGCGCCAACGCGCCGAGATTCCCCGGGTGGGCACGGTCGTCGGGAGCGCGTCGGCGGCCTTGCCGGCGTTGCAGGAGAAACAAAGCGGCCGCTCCCAGCGGCGCACCGTCGGTTCGCCGGCGAGTTCCGCGTTGGCGTAGTACTCCCCCTGGAACCAGGGCTGGGGGATCGGGCGCCACGTGGCCGGACGCGTCGCGTAGTCGCAGCCGTGCGCATAGTCGACCTGCACGCCGGCGGGCTCGAGCGCGGCCTTCAGGCCGGCGAGGATGGTGACGGGCGCCGAGGGCGTGCCGTTGTAGTTGCCCAACAGCACCGGCACCGAAGTGGCATTGGGTCCGACCACGGCGACTCGACGGAGCTTATCGGGGCGGAGCGGAAGCGTGCCGTCGTTCTGCAGCAGCACGAGCGACTCGCGCGCGGCTCGGAGCGCGACCGCGCCGTGGGCCGGCGAGTCGTTCTCGCGCGGCGCGATGCGGTTGAAGGGCACGCGATCCGCCGGGTCGAAGAAGCCGAGGCGAAACATCGTGCGCAGCAGCGGCTGGAGGCGCCGATCGACCTCCGCCTCCGAGATCAGACCGCGGCGAACGGCATCGACGAGTGCCGTGGCCTCGAAACCGCAACGCACGTTCATGCCTGCGCGCAGGACGAGCGCCTCGGCGGCGGCATCGTCGGCCGCCCACTTGTAGGTGCGGCTGAGGTCGGCGACCGAGCCGCAGTCGGAGGTGACGTGACCATGGAAGCCCCAACGCTCGAGCAACTGGTAGAGCAGCGGGTGGACCGAACAGGGAACGCCATGGAGCGCGTTGTAGGCGGTCATCACGATCTCGACACGGCCTTCGCGAACGAGCGCCTCGAACGCCGGCAGGTAGGTCTCGTGGAGATCGGCCGCGGTGGGGGTGGCGTCGAAGATGTGCCGGAGTGGCTCGGGGCCACTGTGGACGGCGAAGTGTTTGGCGCAGGCGGCCGCAACGAGGTAGTCGACATTGTCGCCTTGCAGGCCGCGCACGAACGCCACGCCCAGGCGGGAGGTGAGGAACGGGTCCTCCCCGTAGGTTTCCTGGCCCCGGCCCCAGCGCGGGTCGCGGAAGATGTTCACATTGGGCGACCAGAAGGTGAGCCCGCGAAAGATGGTGCCTTCCTCGGGCGTGCCCTTGTAGCCGTTGAACTTCGCGCGCCCCTCGACGCCGATGACCGTGGCGATCTCGTGGTGGAGGGACTCATCCCACATCGCGGCGAGGCCGATGGCCTGCGGAAAGACGGTGGCGTTACCGGCGTTGGCGACGCCATGCAACGCCTCGCTCCACCAATCGTACTTCGGGATGCCGAGACGCGGGACGCCCGGTGTCGTATTGGTCATCATCGACACCTTCTCCTCCAGCGTCATCCGACCGATGAGATCGGCGATCCGCTCGAGCTGCGGCCGTGCAGGATCGAGATAAGCCGAATCGGTCGCAGGAGCCGCAACACACGACGAGGTTAGTGCGAGCAGCACGCCCACGTTGAGCGCGCGGAAGAGTGATCTGGTTTGCATAGGGGATGCGGTGAGATTCCGGGGTTCGATGCGCGTGGCCGTGGCTTCAATGCCGCACGATCGGCAAAGGTCCGATCACGGATTGCCCGCCTGAGCCCACGTGAAGACCGCGCCGTCCTTGCGGTCCGGGCGCGCTCCGGGCGACTCCGCGGAATACGGTTCGCCGGTGAGCGGATCGACGCCCACGTAGCGGTGGTTCTGCAGCGAAAGCAGCATGCACTGGCCGCGCAGCATGTCCTGCCACTGGAACAGGCTGCCAGCAGTCTCCTGTTTGCAGAGACGCACATCGCCCGAGAGCCCGAGGCCCACAACGGTGACGAAGCCGCTGCCGTCCATCGCCTCGAGCGCCACCCTGCCCTGCCCGCGGTCGAGCACGCGGAAACGGGCCGCGGGGCTCTGCGCCTCCGGCGAGCCTGCGCGGGCCGAGTGCAACATCCCGTTCGGATTGCCCCAGACGACGGAGCCGTTGGCGAGATTTGTCAGCGAGATGGTCTTGCCGAGCGGCAGGTTCTGGGAGCGGTCGGCGAACGGTTCATCGACCCTGAAGTCGTCGAACTCGGCGTGGCCACCTTCGCGTCCCGCGGCATTGAAGGCGAAGAGCGCGTAGCGCGTGCCCTGGAAAGTCTTGAGCTGGTACGGCAGCCGCAGCGCGGTACCCACCGGGGTGAAGCCCACGCCGTCTGTGCTGTAGCTGAACCGGGCGAGATCGTCGTCGTAGTTGCCAGTCGCGCGCAGATGCACGCGGGCCGAGGCGAGCGGTTGGTCGAGTGTCTCGTTGGCGAGCTGGTTGTAGCAGCGGAGAACGAGACCGCCGGTGGTGCGGGCGAGGCCGATCCAGCCGCAGGGCATGTTGAGCAGGCCGAGTCCGGCGATGTCGCCGGGCTGCAGGGCGGAGCCGTCGAGCACCACGGTGGCGGTCGACTCGGGCCCGATGACGCGCTGCGTGAGCGTGTTCCGTGCCCCGAGAAAGTGGTCGGCTGGCAGCGTGTGCAGGCGCAGCGCGCCGGGTTTCTCGGCGAGCGACCATTTGGCGGATACCGGGACGTGGTTCCACTGCCAGACTGGCAGAAGCTTCGCGCCGGAGAAGTCGTCGCTGCGCTGGTAGGTGGCGGTGGGCGCGACCGTCGCGGCGACCGCCGGCTTGACCCAGGTGCGCGGCGAGCGGCCGAGGTTTCCCGGAAGTCCGAAGTACGGCCAGCCGTCCGTCCACGTGACGGGCGAGAGGAAGGTGGTCCGGCCGACGGACTTGAAGTCCATCATCGAGAGACCCCACCAGTCGCCGTTGGGCAGGTCGACGATGCCGCCCTGATGAAGCGGCGCGGCGCCGAACTCGTTGTCGCCCGGCTTGTGGATGTCGAACGTCGCGCCGTAGCCCGGGATCGGGGCGCGCTGGCCGACATTGTTGCACCACCAGCCGCGCTGCGTGCCCATGGTCTCGCGGGCGCTGATGACGACCGTCTCGTAGGGACCGTCGACGCGGTCGGCGCGCGCGCACTGCATGCGGCCCGTGGGCGCGTAGTCGGCACTGATGATGTAGTATCTGCCGCCGATCTTGTAGAAGTGATGGCCCTCCCCCATTGCGCTGCCGCGCGGGATGATCACGCGCTCGCTGCCTTCGATGAAGCCGCTGAGATCGGGTTTGAACTCCACCAGGTGCACCTCGCCGTAACCGGAGATCGCGTAGATCCGGCCGTCGTCGTCGAAGAGCACGGACAGATCGTGGATGCCGGGAGTGATCAGGCGTTGTTGCCACGGGCCCGCGGGGTTCTTGCTGGTGAAGACGAGCAGGCCCTTCCGGTTGACATTCGAGAACACGTAGAACGTGCCCTGGTGGTAGCGGATGCACGGCGCCCAAATGCCCTGACCGTAGGCGTCCTTCCCCTCCTCGAGCCGATACTCCGGCCCGAGGTCGAGCTTCTCGGCAGCGTAGCTGAGGAAGCGCCAGTTCACCAAGTCGCGCGAGTGCAGGATCACCAGGCTGGGCATCGCATGCATCGTCGTGCCGGCGAGGTAGAAGTCGTCGCCGACACGGATCAGGTCGGGATCCGAGAACTCGTCGTAGAAAAGCGGGTTCGTGTAGGTTCCGTTGCCGTTGTCCGGCATCCAAGTGGGGCACGGGTCGGCGGGGGCGGCAGCGAACGCGGGAGCGGCGACAAAGGTCGCGAGCGTCAGCAGCGCAGCAGAGAGGTAACGGCTAGTTGGCATGCGAACGGGGAGTTGGAGTTGGATGGGCCGAAGCGCGGGGGCAGCAAGCCTCCGAAGGTCGTAGCCGGCCACGCCGGTCAACGGCGCAGCCGGAGGATCGTGAGTGAGTTGGCGGGAAACGCGCGCAGGAAGGTCGCGCCGGCCTCGCTCTCGGCGACAACCGGTACGGCGGCGGGCGGTTGGCCGTCCGCGTTTGCGACATCGGGACTGGCGCCGGTGAGCACGGTGGCAGTCAGGTGGCACGTCGGGGTGGCGGCCCCCGCGAGCACGACGGTGGCGTCGAACGCCCGGTCCTCACCGTTGACGACCTTCACAACCACGTCGCCCGTGGCGGAGTCGCGCACGACCGAACCGGTCACGCGCACGCCCGCCGGCACGCCCTCGAGCCGCGCCGGCAGCAGCGTGTCGCCGGCGTTGTTGCCGAAAAGCTTCTGCACCTCGTAGTTGATCGTCGGATAGACGGCGGTGGCGTCGAAATAGATCAGGTCGGGGTGCCACTGGGTGTGGTTGCGGCGCGCGAGCAACGGCGCGTAGGAGGCGAATTGCACGACATCGCCATTGCGCTCGAAGCTCGTCAGTCCGGCGGCCTCGGCGAGCGCCGAGCGCAGGGTGCTGCGCGTCTTGTCGCGGTCGTGCGCGGCGTACTCGCCCACATAGACCTTGGCGCCGGCGCGGTCGTAGGTGTCGTAACGGGTGAGGTTCTCCCAGAACCATTGCGGCGACACGTAATAATGCTCGTCGACCAGCGGCACGCCGGTCTCGCGGACGAAGGCCCAGCCGTTGTCGTAGTCCTCGCCGGAGGCGAACGGCCCGGAGGTGCCGACGATCACGATCTCCGGATGCTTCGCCTTGAGCACGTCGAAGATCATTTTGAAACGTTCACGGAAGGCGGGCGTGATCGCGTCCTCGTTGCCCACGCCGAGGTACTTCAGGCCGAAAGGTGCCGGATGGCCGGCGGCGGCGCGCACGGCGCCCCACTTCGAGTCAGCGGGGCCGTTGGCCCATTCGATCAGGTCGAGGATGTCCTGGATGTACGCCGACATCTCGGCGAGCGGCAGGCCTTCCTGCCCGCGGCCGGGCGAGTGGCCCGCATGCTGGCAGCACACGCCGGCCGAGACGACCGGGAGCGGCTTCGCGCCGATATCCTCGCAAAACTGGAAGAACTCGAAGTAGCCGAGCCCGAAGGTCTGGTGGTAGCCCCAGAGGTTGCGCTGCGCGCGGCGCTGCTCGACAGGACCGACGGTGTCCTTCCAGTTGTAGTACCGATGCACGCCCGGACCGTGCACAAGGCAACCGCCGGGGAAACGCATGAACTTCGGCCGGATGTCGGCGATCGTCTGCGCCAGATCGCGACGCAGCCCGTTGGCGCGCCCCTTGAAGGTGTCGCGCGGAAAGAGGGAAACCATGTCGAGCGCGAGGCCGCCCTGTGCGTGCGCCATGAGGACAAAACGCGCCTCCGGAGCGGAGCGCGTCGGCGTGAGCGTGGCGCGGTGCTGCGTCCACGCGCGGCCGGTCACCGCGACCCGCGCCTCGGCCAGGACGGTGCCGTCCTTCGCCTGGAGCTGAAGCGAGACCGGCATCGGTTTGGTCTGGTCCGCCTCCTTCCACATGATGCCCATGTAGGCCTGGTAGGCCCAGAACGACGCCTCGTAGCTCTTCCCCGCCTCGACCGGGAGCTGATCGAATCCCTTGTTCGCAATGCCGACGCCCGAGCCCGGCTCTGTCACGGTGAGGATGAGGTAGTGCGGATTGTGCGGGTGCACCGGCCGCGCGTCGCCGAGGCCGAGGTTGCCCTCCCCGCCCCCGCCCTGCACCAGCTCCCAGCCGGTGTGCGGCCCCCACCCAGGCTGCTCGGTCGCACTGTATTCGAAGGATCGGTTCTGCAGCAGCTCCGCGTAGAGCCCGCCATCGGCCGCGTAGTTGAGGTCCTCGAAGAAGACGCCGACAAGATCCGGGCTGATGGGCCGCCCCGGGGTCGCCAGATCGATCGAGAGCCGAATCCCGTCCGGTTCGGCCGCCGGCAACAGCAAGGGGGACAGGAGCAAACTGGCGAGAAGCGGGGCGGCGGAGTATTTCATCGGAGGGAGGCGATCGGCGGACGGGGAAACCAGGCGGGTCGGGAGCAGTGGAAAAGGCTCAGGCGGCAGCGACGACGCACCGCTTACTTGACAGTGAGGTTCCCCGTCTGGCCAAAGAAACTCACCGGCATCATCTGGTTATGCCCAATGATCCCCCGCGCAACGCGCCGATTGATCGACTCTCGCCGGTCTGCGAGGTGCGGACCCACCGTCCCGCTGGTGCGCTCCCGACGTCGGTGACGCGAGAACCGCCTGCAATCTGCTCGCTGGCCCGCAGCGCCGGCAACGCAGTTCAAGCCGAGAAACCCCGGCCGGCGGCCCACTTCTGCCGCCACACGCCCCCACCCGTTTGCGCTCACCGGCGAGACTCCCACCCGCAGCCTCGCGGCGAGCGAGGAACGCAGCCGCACTCCCCCAGACTACGCGCCGTCGGACAAGTACGTCGCGATGGCGGGGATCTGCTCCACGCGGGAGCCACCGCGCGTGCGGGCGAAGTACTTGTCGTTCTCCGCCTTCGCGGCCTCGATCTCCTCGTCGCTCTCGTCGGCCAGCGCGATGTCCTCGTCGAACACCTGCGAGACCCGCCGGGCCTCGGGCACCAGCAGCACCGCCGGGTTCTTCAACTGGTCGCGCCACACGATCTCGTAAAGGAACGGATAATACTGCTCGCGGTACCGTTTCTCGACCGCCCCGATCCACTTCTGGTCGAGCCCGCCGACCTTGGTCAGCAGCACCACGTCGGCGTAGTGCGCACAGGCGTCGTACCACGGCTGGAGTTCCGCCTTTGCGTGCAACAGCGCCGCATCGGCCACGAAGAGCACCCGCGCCAGCCGCAGATCGGTGCGCATCAGGAGCAGTTCGCGCAGCGCCTCGACCTGGTCGACGGGGTTGCTCCGCCCGTCGGCGACGAGGAAGAGGTGGGTAACGCCCTCGGGCACCTCGAAGTCCATCTCCGGTTTCGTCCAGGTCCAGCGGGCCACGACTGCGCCGCACTTCGCGAGGGCGGCATCGCCCCCGGCATCCGGCGCCTCGTCGGCACTGAGCAGGACCGCGGCCCGGTCGTCGGGCATCAGCCCTTCGGCGACAAGGTCCGCCAGCACGATCCGGCGATGCGCACCGGCGCTGCCGAGGATGAAATAGAGTTCGACGGGCATGAGTGTGGGGAAGACGCGGGGCGCGGTCTCAGAACCGCAACGCCGAGCGCTGCGCCTCCTGCCGCATCCAGTGGTCGACCAGCACCAGCGCCGCCATCGCCTCCACGATGACGACCGCGCGTGGCACCACACAGGGGTCGTGCCGGCCGCGGCCGACGAGTTCGGCGGCCCGGCCTTCGCGATCCACGGTCTGCTGCGGCTGCAGGATCGTGGCGGTCGGCTTGAAGGCCACGCGAAAGACGATCTCCTCGCCGTTGCTGATGCCGCCCTGCACGCCGCCCGAGCGGTTGGTCTTCGTGCGGATGCGGCCGTCGCGGGACTCGAACAGATCGTTGTGCTCGGACCCCTTCAGCCAGGAGCCGACAAAGCCGCTGCCGATCTCGAAGCCCTTGGTCGCCGGCAGCGAGAGCATCGCCTTCGCGAGGTCGGCCTCGAGCCGGTCGAACACCGGTTCGCCCAACCCGGCCGGAACATTGCGGATACGGCACTCGATCACCCCGCCTACCGAGTCGCCCTCGGCGCGCACGGCCTTGATCCGCTCGATCATCCGCGCCGCCGTCTCGGCATGGGGGCAGCGCACCGCGGAGGCCTCGACCTCCGCGAGGCTCGGGAACGCCAGGCCATCGGGCGCGGCGATGTCGTGGATCCGCGTCACGAACGCCCGGATCTGCACATCGCCGGCCTTCGCCAGAAGCTTGCGGGCCACCGCGCCCGCCGCCACGCGGCCGATCGTCTCGCGCGCCGAGGAGCGCCCGCCGCCCCGATGGTCGCGCACGCCGTACTTGGCCTGGTAGGCGAAGTCGGCATGCGAGGGGCGGAACTTGTCGCGCATCTCGTCGTAGGCGCCCGGCCGTTGGTCGGTGTTGCCCACCACCATCGCGAGCGGCGTGCCGGTCGTCAGTCCGTCGAATACGCCGCTGAGGATCGTGACCTTGTCGTCCTCCTTGCGCGGCGTGACGATGTCGCTCTGGCCCGGCCGCCGCCGGTCGAGCTCGGCCTGGATCTCCTCCACGGTGAGCGGCAGGTTCGGCGGACAACCGTCGATGACGACACCCACTCCGCCCCCGTGGCTCTCGCCCCAGGTGGAGATCGTGAAGAGTTTGCCGAAGCTGCTGCCCATGGTGGCGCGAACGTGCCCAGCGCGCTGCGGCGCCGCAAGCGCGGAGTCGCCCGGCTTTTGCGGCGACTCTGCGTTTGCCAGCCCGCGGCCCGACCGCACGATCCCGCCGATGATCGCTGCGAAGAACCTGCTCGTCCCGCTGCTTCTCGCCCTCGGGTTCTGCGGTTGCGCCCTGCGCGCCACCGCCCCGGCCACCGCCATGCAAACCATCCCCGCCGACGACTCCCGTTTCCGCTATGAAGGCCGCTTCGACACCTCGGAGCCGGCGGCCTCCGCCGTGATCTGGCAGGCCAGCCGCATCGCCATCGACTTCGAAGGCCCGACGCTGGCGCTCCGGTTCGACTGGGGCGAGGGCCAGAGCTTCTTCGATGTCACCGTCGACGGCACCACCGCCGTGCTCGGAGTCTGCCACGCCGGCCAGTCGCGCCTCGCCTTTCCCCAGCCGCTGGGGCCCGGCCGCCACCGGCTCACGGTCTTCAAGCGCTCCGAGGCCTCCGCCGGCCATGCGCGCTTCCGCGGCATCGAGATCGCCGACGGCGCCCACGCCTGGGTGCCCGCCGCCCCCGTCTACAAGCTCCGGATGCAGTTCTTCGGCGACTCCATCACCGCCGGCGCCTGCAACGAGGACCCGGGCGAGGACCAGTGGGAGGACCGCTCCACACACAACAACGCCAAGAGCTACGCCGCCTTCACCGCCGCCGCGTTCGGCGCCGACTACCGCAACATCGCCGTCAGCGGCATCGGCATTGCCATCGGCTACTATCCCGAGGTGATCGGCAACGTCTGGGACCGCGTGTATCCGACCGAGAAGTCGCGCCGCGCCGACCTCGCCACCTGGACGCCCGACGTGATCTGCCTCAACTACGGCGAGAACGACGGCTCGTTCACCACCGTGAACAAGCTCCCCTTCCCCGCCAAGGAGTTCACCGCCGGCTACGTCTCGCTCGTCGGCGCAATCCGCGCCGCCTATCCGCACGCGCACATCGTGATCCTGCGCGGCGGCATGTTCAACGGCGCGAAACACGAGGAGCTGCGCGCCGCCTGGTCCGCCGCCGTCGAGCAGCTCGAGGCCAAGGACGCGAAGGTCCACCACTTCGTCTTCAACCACTGGTCCGGGCCGCACCCGCGCGTGGCCGACGATCGCGCGATGGCTGACGAACTCATCGCCTGGCTCGGCCAACAGGAGTTTATGCGGCAGTACCGCTGAACCGCCCCTTCCGTTTCAACCACGGCGCGACCCATCCCGCGCAGCCGCGTGGGGCGAAGCCCGTTACTCGGTCCACCGGCTACCGGCAACCGGCTACCGGCAACCGCCTACATCCCACCGGCAACTGGCAACCGCCCTCCGCCCACCGTCCACCGCCCACTGGATACCGGCTACCGGTTACCGGCAACCGTCCACCGCCCTCTCCCCTCTTGCCTCTCGCCTCCCCATTCGGCATCCGTGTCCCCGTGTCCGGTCCGGCGAACCCTCCCAGCTCCCTGCGCGGCGTGCTCGAGCGCATCATCTTCCTCAACGAGGAGAACAGCTACACCATCGCCGAGCTCCGCCCCGATTCCCTCGACGAGCCGCCGCCGAAGCGCACGAAGTCGAAGAACGCCCCCATCCGCGCCAAGGCCCCCGACTCCTCCCTCGTCACCGTCGTCGGCCTCCTGCCCGGCGTGCAATGCGGCGAGACGCTCTCGCTCGACGGCGAGTGGGTCCACCACCCGCAGCACGGCGCGCAGTTCAAGATCGTCGCGTGGCGCTCCGAGCTCCCCGCCGGCGTCTACGGCATCCGCAAATACCTCGGCAGCGGCCTCGTGCCGGGCATCGGCAAAACCTACGCCAACAAGATCGTCGACCGCTTCGGCGCCGACACCCTGCGCGTCATCAGCGAGGAGTCCGCCCGCCTGCGCGAGGTCGAGGGCATCGGCCCCACCCGCGCCACCGCGATCAAGAAATCCTGGGAGGACCAGCGCGCCCTCCGCGAGATCCTCATCTTCCTCCAGACCTACGGCGTCACGCCCTCGCAGTGCGTGAAACTGGTCGGCAAGTACGGCCCGCAGGCGAAACAGATCCTCCTCGCCGAGCCCTACCGCGTCGCCCGCGAGATCGACGGCATCGGCTTCAAGACCGCCGACAAGATCGCGATCAACCTCGGCTTCGCCAACGACGCCCCGCCGCGCCTCGACGCCGGCCTGCTCTTCGCCCTGGCCGAGCTCGCCGAGGAGGGCCACACCGCCTACGGTGAATCCGACCTCCGCGCCTACGCCGCCGAGCTGCTCCAGACCGATCCCTCGCTCCTCGCCAAACGCATCGATGCCCTCGTCGAGACGCGCGAGCTCGTCCGCCACGGCGACGCCGGCCAGCCGGCCACCGCCGTGCAGCTCCCGCTCTACCACCGCGCCGAGGAGAAGATCGCCACCGCCTTCACGCGCGTCCTGCGCTGCACCTCCTGCCTGCCGCCGATCAAGGTCGATGCCGCGATCGTATGGGCGCAGGAGAAGTCCCAGATCCAGTTCGCCGAGCAACAGGCCGCCGCCCTCCGCGCCGCGCTCACCTCGAAGATCTCCATCCTCACCGGCGGCCCAGGTACCGGAAAAACGGCGACCCTGCGCGCGCTCGTCGGCATCCTGAAGGCCAAAAAAGTCCGCGTGCACCTCGCCGCGCCCACCGGCCGCGCCGCCAAGCGCATCGCCGAGACCACCGGCGGCTTCGCGCAAACCATCCACCGCCTCCTCAAGTACGACGCCGCCAAGTCCGGCTTCGCGCACGACTCCGCCTCGCCGCTGCCGACCGACTTCCTCGTCGTCGACGAGGCCTCGATGCTCGACGCCCGCCTCGCCGCCGCGCTCCTCCAGGCCGTGCCGTCCTCCGCGCACATCCTGCTCGTGGGCGATGTCGACCAGCTCCCCTCCGTCGGCGCCGGCAACGTCCTCAAAGACCTGATCGCCTCCGGCCTCGCGCCGGTCACGCGGCTGGCCGTCATCTTCCGCCAGCAGCACCAGAGCCAGATCGTCGTCACCGCCCACGCCGTGAACAACGGCGACTCCGCGCTGCCGCCGACCATCGCCGATCTCGCCACGCACCCGCTGCACCACGACCTGCTGTTCCTCCCCGTCGGCTCCGCCGAGGAGTGCGTCGCGCGCGTCGTCGAGCTCTGCACGAGGATCATCCCGCAGAAGCTCCGGCACTTCGATCCCGTCGCCGAAGTTCAGGTACTCGCGCCCATGCACAAGGGCGTGGCCGGCGTGGGCAACCTCAACCGCGAGCTCCAGGCCGCCTTAAACCCCCGCGGTGCCGCGCTCCGCTCGCCCGCCGGCGAGCTCCGCGCCGGCGACAAGCTCATCCAGCTCCGCAACAACTACGACAAGGGCATCTTCAACGGCGACATCGCCGTCGTCACCGCCGTCGACCCCGAGGCCGGCACGCTCGAGGCCGACTTCGACGGCACCAAGCAGACCCTCGACCGCGGCGACCTGGGCGACGTCGCCCTCGCCTACGCGTGCTCGATCCACAAGAGCCAGGGCAGCGAATACCCGGTGGTGATCGTGCCGCTGCTGAAGGCGCACTTCATGATGCTCCAGCGCAACCTGCTCTACACCGCGATCACGCGCGGCAAGAAGCGCGTGTTCATCGTCGGCGAGCCCGCCGCGTGGGGCATGGCCGTGCGCAACAACGAGAGCCGCGACCGCCGCACCCACCTGCGCGAGAAGCTCGCCGCGCTCGCGGAGAAGTAGCGAGGAGTGAGGATCAGGTAGCGAGCATCCGCAGGCAGGTACGTTTCTCCGAAACGTCGGCTCTTCACCGCCTACACTACTTCATGTCCGGGTTTCGACCCCGAAACGTGCCGAGAAACGGCCACGAAAATGAACCTGCCGGCATCAGCTGCGTCGGCTGGATCGAGCCGATCCGAAACGGCGCGAAAGTGCCCACAACCACGACCCGATCTACCGCCCCGTCATCGTGCAGAACCGCGAAGCCCAGTGTCCATGATTTGCTATCAGTCGCCCGACTGAGAACAGGACCTTCCCCTATGCACCGGGACAATGCCGCGCGGTTGGCACTGCCACCAAGAAACGGCGTCTCGAGCTCTCCAGTGCGAAGCACATGGCTCGGCCAGCGTATGAGTTGGCAACCGCTTATCATCAAGCCGAGTCCCTCGCCCGACATGAGCGTGGGATTCTTGTCGAAAAACACACTGAGCGCATCGGCGTCATCGAGGACAGTCTCCTCACCGTCGGCACAGAACAGGTATGCAAACTGGAATTGCGAAGCCACCCGGTAAAGCCGCCCGATAAGCGTCTCCGCCCCAGGCTCGCACGATTCCCAACCAATCTCCGTCCCAACTCCGAGCCTCGCAGAAAGCCGCTGATAGGTTTTCTCGGAGACTTCAAGTTTTGCGCCGTCCTCGGCCAGAATCGTGACGCCAGCGCGGCACTCTGCATCAAGCAGAACCCCGAAGAAGAAAGCGACGGCCGCGGCAATGCCGCAAAGGTTCCAAGTCTTCATGTTGGCTGAACGGCGTCATCGCGCGACTTCCGGGCGGCTTCAAGCTTTTCGATCAGGGCCAGCGCCTCATCGTGTTGGCGCCAACGTTCGGCGACCGACAACGATAGGTTGAGGTCGTGCAGATCGAGGTCGATGCCCGCCTTCGGGGCCTCGTCCACCTGCTGCTGTTGCTCCTTGGCCATCGCCTCACCTTCGCTTGAACATCGCCGCGTGGCAAAGCGGAGTCTCCCGCCGCCTGTGGCATGGCCGTGCGCAACAACGAGAGCCGCGACCGCCGCACCCACCTGCGCGAGAAGCTCGCCGCACTCGCGGAGAAGTAGCGGGTAGCGAGCATCCGGAGGCAGGGCGATCCGTCCCCGGTGCGTCGCATTCGATCCGGCACAGAGGCCACGGAGCCGGGGGGAAACACAGAGCAGCCACCCAACCCGGGAACAGTTTCAGCCGCAACGAGCGCAAAGCTGGAAGAGAACGGGCGCTGATCCAAACCCGGAGTTGCTCACGCGGAGGCGCGGAGTCCGCGGAGAACGGACGATCAATGGCCAACCAGGAGAGCGCCGCTTCGTCGCGCCACGCCGGTAGGGCGATCCGTCTCGCAGAGCCTGAGCCTGTCGAACGGCCCGGTTCGCTTCCCTGTCGTCGGCTTCGCTCCGCCCAACCCGCCGCTACTCGGCCTCGTCGTCGATCTGCGGCGGCTTGATCTCCGAGAGCAGGCGGTCGAGCTCGTCCTGCGTCGGATTGCGGATCTCGAGGATGGTCAGGATGGCTTCGCCCGCCGGCAGCGCGACCTCGCGGCTCTCCTGCACCGCCATGCCCAGTGCGACCTTGGCCAGCGGGCAATCGTGCGGCAGGCATTCGATCCCCGAGTCGGGATCGCTCGCGGTCTCGCCGTGCGTCGTCACCAGGAATGTGAACACGTTTTTCCGCCCGGACGGCAGGTCCTGCTTTTCGATCGTGACCACGTGTCCGAGCTGCAGGGTGTCGGTCGGCTTGGTGAGCCAAGTGGCCGGGTCGACCTCGATGAAGGTGTTGCGGGCGACGAAGCGGTCGAGCGCGGTCATCTTGCGGTCCACCGCGCGGATCGCCTCCTTGGCGGCCTTGAAGCCGAAGTTTTCGCGCAGGTCGCCCTGGCTGTGCGCCTCGACCTTGTCCTGCACCAGGCCGACGCGCTTGACCTTGAGCGCCTCGAATTCCTCGGCCAGCACGCGGTTGTAGCCCGGCCGCACGTAGATCGTGGTGTCCTGCGGATCGGGAATTCGGAAGAAATGTTTCCGGGAGATGGGCATGGGCGCGGAGCCAGCAAGGGACCGAAGGCGGGCAAAGGCAATCCGCCGGCGGCGTGACTCCGTCCGGCTCGGAGCAGGCCGGGCAAGTATCGAGAAGCGAGGAGCGGGTAGCGAGCATCCGAGGTGGGGAGGTCTCTCGAAGATTCTTCCGCACGGGAGAACGAAACGCCCGCCCCCGGTGGCCACGAAGACGGATCGGGAATGTGAATATCTGAAACTCAGGAAATCAGGAACGAGTCCCGTCCGCTGGAGGTAAGAGCCTGCTTGCAGGCGACTCCGCGGCAGCTGGACGGCGCAGCCGTTCAGCCCCTCCGGACCGTTGAACCGCAAGGAACGCAAAGCCGGAAGAGAACGGGCGCTGATCCGACCCCGGAGTTGCTCACGCGGAGGCGCAGAGAACGCGGAGTTGATCCACGGCCGGTACCAACCCGGGCCCGTCCGCACTGGGAACGCCGCAGCCACGCGACGCCGCGTCGGTTCCTCCGTCTCCGCGCCCTCCGCGCCTCCGCGTGAGACCATTCCGAAACCGGCGCAATCCAGACCAATCCCCGGAATGATCAACCGCTGATGAACGCTGATCGGCGCTGATCTCCGAACCTCCGGATTAGCGGGCATGAGCGTGGATGAGTCGATGGTTCTTCCGTACGGAAGAACGGTTCCCCTCTTCCTCTGGCGCCTCGTAAGCTGTCCACCGGGAACCGGCCAACCGGTCACCGATCGGCCCGCCCGCTGCCCTCCGCCGCTCCGCCGTCCTCCGTCATCTGTCATCTGTCGTCAGCCGCCGTCCCTCCCCTGCCCACCGACCACCGGCAACCGCCCACCGCTCACCGCCCGCCCCCAAGCCGCGTGGGACGAAGTCCTTTACGCGGACCGCCATCCGCCGTCCGCCTTCTGTCTTCGAACTTCGGACTCGCGGTCGTGGACCGAGCGGCAACCATTCCGGCGTGACACGTTGGTCCCCACCTTTGCCACGGCTCTGTCTCCTGCTCGGCCTGTTCCTCACCGTCTCGGGCCTACTCGGACAGAGCGCCGGCACCCAGTCGGTCACCTACGTCACCATCGGGGACACGAAGGCGTCAGTCATCCAGCGCCTTGGTTGGCCCACCGGCTCCGCCGCGGCCAGCAACCGCGAAGTCCTCACCTACCCGCATGGCGAGGTCATCCTCGTCGACGGCAAGGTCGTGCAAGTCCGCGCCGCAAAGAACGCCCCGGCCGTACCGCAATACCGGCCCCGGCCAACGCTTCCCGGCGCATCGTCTGTTCCGGTGCCTGCGTCGGTCACTCCGCCTCCGGCCGTGCGCCCACGGCCGACGCTCACACCGACAACCCAACCCGAGCCGCCTCGGGCGGTCGCACCAGTCCGCCAGCCCACCGCTACGCCGCCCTCGAACCTGTTCCCCAGCCCTTTCAGCCTCCTGCGGCGTCCACTGCTCTACCTTGCCATTATCTTTGGCGTCATGCTCTTCCTGGCCACGGCCATGCGCATCGCCATCGCGCAGCGCAAGAAACTTGGTCGGGACCTCGACCGCTATGCGCCTCGGCAACCAGCAGCACGGCGATCCGGTCCACCTCGCTATCCCGTACCGCGCGCCAGCGAACCGCCCCCGATCCCGATACGTCCTGCCGAGATCCTCCACCCACCGCCATGCCCCTTCGATGGCCCGCTCACGTTCGAGCTGATCGACGCCCTGGAATGGCGCCGCTTCGAGGAACTCTCCGCCGCCTATTTCCGCACCCAGGGCTTCCGGGTCGTAGGCAACGAACTCAACCGCCCCGACACCGTCTCCCTCGGCGATGGCGGCATCGATCTCAAGCTCTACCGCGGCTCCGACCCCGAGCCGTACGCGCTTGTCCAGTGCAAGGCGCGCACCAAGGCGAGCGACCTCGACATGCTGCGCGCATTCTACGGCGTGATGTCCGTGAACGGGATCGCGCTCGGCTATTACGTCTCCTGCAACGGATTCACCCCGCCCGCCACCGACTTCGCGCGCGCCAACGGCGTCACCCTCATCTCCGGCCGGCAACTGCTCGACTGCCTCAACGACCTGCCCGCCGAGACCCTCGCCTCGATCCGGCGGGACATCTGGCGCGACGACTACCACACGCCCACCTGCCCCCGCTGCGGCCTCAAGATGGTCCGCCGCGAATCCGCGACGCCCTTCTGGGGGTGCTCCAGGTACCCCGCCTGCGATCACAAGATCCCGATGCGGGCCGACGAGCGCTAGGCGCGTCTTCGGCCCACCGCCATCTGTCCTCCTCCGTCGCCCGTCATCTGTCGTCTGTCATCTGTCGTCCGCCCCCAGCCGCGTGGGACGAAGTCCTTTACGCGGACCGCTCCGTCCCATGAATGCCCCGCATCGTCACGGGAAGTCCCTTGCATTCTTGGTTTCCGAGTGCTGCGATTTTCGCGGCAAACTGCCGTCCGTCCCCTGCCCCCACCGGTCACCGGCAACCGCCCACCGTCCACCGCCCCCCACCGCCATGCGAACCGGACACAGAATGTGCCGTGCGCCCCTCGCCCATCGCGGGGGACGAGGTCCTTTACGCGAACGCGGCACCGCCAGTACCTGGCGCCAATGGGCCTTCGTGAAGGACGGCTGGGCTTTCATGGTCGTCAGCGTCCTCCACGCCGACAACGAGGATCAGCTCCTGCCTGACGTGAAGCGCATGCTCGCCTCATTCGAAGTCGTATCGGGCGCCGCCCAGTAGCCCGCCGTCCGATTCATCCTGTCTATTGTCGCGACAGGCCCCTCCAACTCACCCCTTCGCGACACCAAACCTTCCAACTCACAAAGCAGCACACTATGCCATTTCATGCGCTGAAAAACCCCTATCCAATCTCATACAGCCCGGACGACATCAGGCATATGATACGCCCAGCGGACTTTTGGTTACGCGCGCTTTCGCCATCCACCCTAGCCGCCGACAGTGAAGCCATTTCCATTGAATTCCATAGCACGAATTCCGCAGTAAAAGACATCCAGCAACGAGTCGCGGGGCCGAAGCCCGTCTTTACCGCCTGCTCGCTCTATGACGTACTTTGCCTCCGCCACACCGACAGAATCCTACGGTCTGCGTTATTGACACCGATTGCATACCGAGCCGATGAGATTCGACAGCTTGTTGCGTCGATACGCGGCGAAACAAACGCCAGCATTTACCGCACAGACATACAATCATTCTTTGAGACCATTAACTTTCACGCGCTAATCAGTTCTCTTGAGAGCCGGAAAAACCTGCCAAATCGCACAATTCTACATCTCAAGTCACTTAGCGAGATACTCCGGACGAAATGGAACTTCTTCGGACTCCCACGCGGAATCAACATCAGCTCCACACTAGCGCAATATGCCTTGCGCCACCTCGACCTCTTTCTTTTGCGCGCCGAGGGCATTTGTTTCTACTCACGCTATGTCGATGACATCTGCATAATCCACGAACACGACCACGCTTCAATCGAAAAGCTCATCATCGATAACCTCCCGAAGCCCCTAACCCTAAACACTACCAAAACCCAACACATCAGCCCGCCCAGCACACAACCGCTAAACTATCTCGGCTATTGCATAACCACCAGCCCAACGCTTTCCGTCGGTATATCACCCAGAAAGATCGCCAAGTACAAACTGCGAATAACCCTTTCCCTCAAAAACTACCTAAAGACTAGCGACTTCGCGCTCCTATTACGAAGACTCGAATTCCTATCCGGCCGAACACGCATGACTGTACGCGGACGCCGCACCGATATCTACGTCGGTCTTCGGGATACATATCCTGAATGCAGCTCCGACCGCATCGATCAAGAGATTCGCTCCTTAGACTCCTTCTACCATGGAATCCTACGATCGAAGAGATATTACCTCGCGAAACGCCTTCGCGCTACACTCAGCACCACAGAATGGGGCACCCTAAACAGCATCAGTTTTCAAAACCGGGACCGAATTCGTTTCGCAAGAACAAGAACCCACGAAGAGCTCGCGAAGATCACGAATGTCTGGAAATATGCGTAAACGAAAAATCAGTCAAACCACCGTCGAGCGAGTACTGTTGACAGAAGTTGCCCCCTTCGAAACGCCGGCGCTCTTCTCCAACTGGGGATCATACAATTTCCACCGGAAGATCGCCAAGAAGACAACGTCCAAACTTCTAGCCCGACTTTTCCATGACAGTGGTACATCCGTACCGTTTAAGTTCCGCATCACAAAAGACGCTTCAGCTAGGCGTACACTGTTCCTGCTGCACCCAAACATCTCCAAGAAAGTCATAGATTTATACAACACGCACTCACTCGCCATTCTCCGTGCCTGCAGCCGAAGTCCTCACAGCTTGCGCGCACCCAGCAAAGTTGCACGTTTCTACAACACATCACGGACACCTGGTGCATTCAAAAGAGGAATCGAAGAGATAAACTCAGACACCCCTTACGCATCATCATACTTCACCTACAAGCATTTTTCCCACCTATACAGCTTTTTCAATTCCGACACGTACAGTGAACTAGAGAAGCGTTATCGATACATGGCGCACTTAGACATCACTAAGTGCTTCCCAAGTATCTACAGCCATACCATATCATGGGCAGTGCGCGGCAAAGAATCCGCTAAGGATTATGCCCACCGCAGGAACAGACGAGCGCCAGCTTCCTTCGACAGTAGCTTCGACAACCTCATCCAAGCTTGCTGCCACCGAGAAACAAGCGGCATCCCAATCGGCCCTGAATTCAGTAGAATATTTGCCGAGATCATCCTTCAGAAGGTCGACATCGAGACCATGCGTCGCGCGGAGGCAGATGGATGTACACACGAAGCCAACATCACCTACTATCGTTACATAGACGATTACTTCATTTTCTATGATGACGAATCCATCCTAACAAAATGGAAGCAACACCTTACCGAAGAACTAGAAAAGTACCATTTATACCTTGGATCCACCAAGGATTTAGCAACTGAGCGTCCTTTCATAACACCAATTAGCATCCTAAAGATTGATGCCTATCGTTGCATAACGGAGCTTAAGGAGCGACTCACAGGCGCCGATTTACGATTTGCGCAGCGGGAGGTGAATCACTTCCGAACCCTGATCAAAACCTCCAATGCCCCTATAGCAGGAGTCTCGACATTCCTGCTCTCTGCCTTAACCAAGTCTCTTAGGACACTTGACCCCAAAGCACCGCGATTTGCCGACAAGATATTCACGCTTGTGGAACTCGCTGCATTCACATTTCGGATGGATATCCGCGTCGCGACATGTTTTCGGTGGATGGCTTTCGTTCTACAGGTCCAATCTGCCATCAGCGCACTCGCATTACACGAGAGAGCCTCAATCATGGAGAAGACCGAGCGCGAACTAGCAGGATCCTTACAGAGTGCACTTAACGGTCCGGGGATTGTTGAAGCCTGCAACCTGCTTCTTCTCGCAACTGAGTGTTTTAGTACATCCCTGATTGAACCCAAATTGGTCGAGAGAGCACGATCATCTTTTGTGGGTGCACATAACGACGAATACTCAAACAAGAAGCGTCTTAACTACTTTGGGATTGTTTGCCTGTTATATGCAGTAAGGAACAGGCCAGAACTTACTACTACACGAGACCTCCTAGTTTCCTCCGCGAAAGAGATCCTAACAGAGTTTGATCCTACGGCCTATTCCGAAGCTGCGCACCTAATTCTCGATCTGATGTCTTGTCCTTGGATCTCCGACGTCGAGAAGACTCGAATCGTGCTGGACACCTCTCGCGCACACAACCTCAGCCTCAGCTCCGCAGACATAAGTGAGTTTATATCTGACACCAAGTGTGTCGATTGGTACTTTAGCTGGAGTGGCAAAAATCACCTAAGTAATCACTTGAAAAAGAAAGAGCTTTTGCTGTCCTATTGAGGTCGGGGGCCTCATCACGAACGTGCCGCAAGGTGAGTTCGAAGACTCATCGGAGACGTTCAGCAATGGACTGATTCGAAGAGAGGCGAAAGCCACACACCACGAGGCCCCCCTTTCCCTTTGAACAGTTAGGCGATCCGAAGAGGTCGCGACTCTCAGCAGGCCCAGAACGCCCTCATCGCCCGCCAGCTCGATCGCGTAAAGTCCTTCGTCCCACGCGATGACGCGAGGTGGAGGACTAGCAGCGCCCAGCTGAGGTGGACCCCGAACGTGAGACAGCGGGGACGGGTTGGTTAGTTATGGTTCGAACAGGAAAAGTAAATACTTAGGGATGGGGTCCGAGGGGAAGGTCCGCCTTCCCCTCCCCGGATTCAGCAGAGGGGATGCAGGGGAGGCGGCAGCCTCCCCGCCGCTCAGGCCGCCTTGCGCTGGAGAAGGTCACGGTAGACGTGGGCCG
>JAGVUB010000008.1 GCA_019136515.1 Verrucomicrobiota bacterium | reverse complement strand
GGAGTGGTTCGGACTGGTGGATGGGGCGCGGCGACGTCCGCTGGGCGGGAGCGACTACCATTGGCAGCCGGACCTGGCGCGGGGCGACGTGGCGGAGCATGCCGCGGCGCGCGCCGCGGAGGCCTTCGCGCGGGACGCGGGCCGGGCGAGCTTCGCGCTCGGGATGAACGACACGGTGCGCTTCGACCAAGGCGCGGGCACCCGGGCCGCGGTGGAGCCGCTGCGGTTTTTCCGCGGCATGCCGGACTATTCGCCGCTGGTCTTCGGCTTCATGAACCGCGCGGCGGAGGCGCTCGGGCGCACGGCGGGCGGCGCGCCAAACCGGTACCTCGGTTGCCTGGCGTATTTCTGGTGCGAGACCCCGCCGCCGTTCGCCGTCGATCCGCGGGTCGTGCCGTACGTGACGACGGATCGCACGCAGTTCTACGATCCGGCGTATCGCGCCGCGGACCTGGAACTGATGACGCGCTGTACGGGAGCGCCTTCGTGGTGCCGCGGGTGCCGCATGCGGCGCTGGCGGAGGCGGTGCGCGAGGGCTGGTGGCGGGGGGCGCGCGGCTACATCGCCGACACGGGCCCGCACGCGGGCTTCGATGCGTTCAAGGTCTGGATGCTGGCGCAGCTGCTCTGGGAGCCGGACCGCCCCGTGGCGGAGCTGGCGGACGACTTCTTCACCGGCTGGTACGGGCCGGCGGCGAAACCGATGCGGCGCTTCTTCGCGCGGTGCGAGGAGGTCTGGCTGGCGCAGCCGGGGCCGCCGTGGTGGATCAAGTACTACCAGCAACAGGATCAGGTGCTGCTGTTGCCGCCGGCGGTGCGCGCCGAGCTGCGCGCGCTGCTGGACGAGGCGCAGCGGTGGGCGGTGGACGGTGGGCAGACGGCGGTTGCCGGTGGGCGGCTGCCGGTGGACGGACCGCGGATGGATGATGGCGGAAGGCAGATGGCCGATGGCGGAGGGCGGAACGATCTCGGAGTAGAATGTGGAAATCAGGAAAGCGGGAACGGAGAGCGGAGGACGGTTGCCGGTGGACGGTTGCCGGTGGGCGGACCGATGAAGGATGATGGCGGAGGGCAGATGGCAGATGGCGGACCGATGATGGATGATGGCCGATGGCCGATGGCAGATGGCGGAGGACGAGGGCCGGACGCTGAGTCCGTGAGCCAGATCCCCGGCTCATCTCCTCACTCCTCGCTCCTTACCCCTCGCTACTTGGAACGCATTTCCCTCACGAGTCGGGCGTTCGCGGTGACGGAGGCGGCGGGGAACTTCGATGCGCTCCGGCGCGAGCTCGCGGCGCCCGCGACGGAGACGCTCTCCGCGACCGAGCTGGGCGCGAAACTGGTGGGCTGGCAGCGGGCGCGAGCGCGGTTGCGGCAGGCGGTCGACGCGGCAACCGAGGGCGAGGCGCCGGCGCTGGCGAGCGCCAACATCGGCTTTCTGCTGCGCAACGATCCCGTGCCGCATCTGTTGGCCGTGCTGGGCCGCCGCGACCGGGTGGCTCCCTTGGCGGCGCTCGCGGAGCTCACGATTGCGGGCGAACCGGTGCCGGAGCACTGGGCGGCTCTGGCGGTCGCGTACGGAAAGAACCGGCTCGCGGGGGCGACGGAGCGGCTCGCGAACGGGTGGTTCGGCGAGGCGGCGCCGGGCGGGCTCCATCCGGGCTTCCTGCACCCGCGCTCCGGGGACATCCCGGCGGCTTGGGCGGTGCGGGCGGCGCCGACCGAGCAGGGCCGCGTGACGCTGGGCGCCCGGGTCCTCGGCCGGCGTATTCTGCGCGTGGAGGGCGCCTGGGACACGCAGGTGACGCAGGCGCAACCGGTGCAGCCGGGGCAACTCTTTGTAGCGGAAGTCCAGATGCGCGGGCGGAGCAGCCCGGGCAACGACGCCGCGCTCACGCTGGCGTTCGTCGACGCCGCCGGCCGGCTCGTGGGCGAGTACCGCACGACGATGCTGCCGAAGGGCGAGAATGCGTGGCGGCAGTTGACGTTGGCCGACACGGCGCTGGCGGAGGCGCGGTATGTCGTGGTCGGCCTGGTCGCCACGCGGCAGTTCGATGGCGATTGGCTCGAGGCCGCCGAGGCGACGCTGCGCGTCGCGGAATGACGGTAGGCTGAGAACGGAGGACGGAAGACGTTCTGCTGTTCAGCAGAATCTCCGGCGCATCGCGCCTTCGAGTGACCGGTGGGCGGAGGGCGGGTTCAGGAGAGGAATGTGGAAATCAGGAAGTCAGGAGCGGAGAGCAGCCATTCCTCCTGCCAGCGTGGAGCTAGGGTTTTCCGGAGACTATCAGTGTGAATCAGTGTGCTCTGCCGTACGGCAGAGTGGTTCCCGTCTCCGAGTCGGCATTTCCGGAGTGTGTGCACTACTCATGGGCTTCGCCAATGGGCGACGCCTTGAATGTGTCCTGCGGCTGATCGCCGCTGGGAAGATCGGGCAGGCGCCCGCTGATCGCGGGCGAGCGAGGGAATGGGGAATCGGGAGAGCAGGAACGGAAAGCTCCATTTTGGCTGGCGGTGTTGCGGCGCCGGCCAACCGACTGCGGGATTGATCTCCGGCTCTACTCGCGGCTCGTTCTGGGCCTTGTGATTTTGCCACGTTGTTACCGTTCACGAAGCAGAACCATATCATGAAGCGTCTCCTCGATTTCTGCGGTGCGCTGGTGCTGCTGCTTGTGCTCTCGCCGTTGCTGCTGGGGCTGGCGATGGCGGTGCGGGTGAAGCTCGGCTCGCCGGTGCTCTTTCGGCAACCACGCCCGGGGCGGGGCGGGAAGATCTTCACGGTGGTGAAGTTCCGCTCGATGCGCGACGCCTGCGGCCCGGATGGTCGCCCGTTGGCCGATGCCGAGCGGCTCACGGAGTTCGGCCGCCGTCTGCGCGCGTCGAGCTTGGACGAACTGCCGGAACTCTGGAATGTGCTGCGCGGCGAGATGAGCCTGGTCGGTCCGCGGCCGTTGCTGGTGGAATACCTCGACCACTACACGCCCGAGGAGGCGAAGCGGCACAACGTGCGGCCGGGGCTGACCGGCTGGGCGCAGATCCACGGCCGCAACGCGACGACGTGGGACGAGCGGCTGCAGCTCGATGCCTGGTACGCCGAGCATCGCACGCTGTGGCTCGATCTGCGGATCCTCTGGCGGACGGTGGCGCTGGTGTGCTCGCGTGACGGGATCAGCGCCCCGGGTGAGGCCACGATGCCGAAACTGCGCCCGCCGGGTCAGCGGTGAGATGCCGGTTGATGGCAGGCTGAGGGTTTTCGGGGAAGAATCCGGAACTCAGGAAATCGGGAACGTTCTGCCGTTCGGCAGAATCTACGGCGCGGTGCGCCTCCGAGTGGGTGGCTGTCGGTGATCGATGTAGCGAAGCTCGTGAGAGCTTCGGGGACGGTGGACGAACGCCGATCGCGGATGGCGGATGGCGTTCTGCTGTTCAGCTGAATCTCCGGCGCATCGCGCCTTCGAGTGACCGGTGGGCGGAGGGCAGAGGACGGGGAACGGAGGCCGTGCGAGCGGCGCCACGGGGCAAAGCTTTGTCCGGTGGCGGGCCGTGGGCCGAGGACCGGTGGACGGTGCGTTGAGCCCAAAGGCCAATGACGTCTGCGGCGACGCAGGGACCGAATCGGCAAGGATTCGCGCGCCGGCGGCGCTGCGCCGCGACGAGCGGAGGGGACGCTCACCGGTGTGGCCGTTCGGGCGCGCTCGGCCGGGCCAGCCATCGTGCCGGACGGGACGCCACGCCACCGAAACAACCGTTGCGCCGCGGTGCGTTTCGCGCTGAGTTCGCCGCCATGGTTTCCGGTCTCGGCGACTTCATCCACATCAAGGGTGCCCGTGAGCACAACCTCAAGAACCTCGAGGTGCGCATCCCGCGCGGGAAACTTGTCGTTGTCACCGGCGTGTCGGGCTCGGGCAAATCATCGCTGGCCTTCGACACGCTCTACGCCGAGGGCTACCGCAAATACATGGAGAGCCTCTCGGCCGCCGCGCGCCAGTTGCTCGAGCAGCTCAAGCGGCCCGACGTCGATTTCATCCACGGACTCTCGCCGGTGCTCGCCATCGAGCAGCGCTCCGGTGGCGATTCGCCGCGCAGCACGATCGCCACGGTGACCGAGATCGCCGACTACGCGCGGCTGCTCTGGGCGCTGAAGGGCGAGCAGCGGTGCCCGAAGGACGGCGGCCGTGTCGTCCAGCACACCCTCGACGAGTGCGTCGAGCATCTGCTCGCCACCGCGCCGGGCCAGCGGGTGATGCTGCTTGCGCCGGTGCTCACGGCGAAGGCGGCCGTGCTGCGCGACGAGCTGCCGCGACTGCGGCAACGCGGTTTCCAGCGCGTGCGGCTCGCCGGCCAGATCGTCGATCTCGACGACCGCAATCTGCTGCCCGCCGGCCTGAAGGAGGCGACGGTCGAGCTCGTGGTCGATCGCCTTGTGCTCAAGCCCGACCAGCGCAGCCGACTGGCCGACTCGATGGAACTCGCCTTCCGCGAGGGCCAGGGCCGGGCGCTTGCGCTCACGCAGGCCGGCAACGACGCGCCGTGGGTCGAGCACGGGCTCAGCCAGAGCCTCGCGTGCGAGATCTGTGGCGACACCTTCGAGAAGCTCACCCCGCGGCATTTCTCCTTCAATCACAGCGAGGGCGCGTGCCCGACCTGCGGCGGCCTCGGTCGCGCGCTGAAGTTCGCCGAGGAACTCGTCGTGCCGGACCCGGCGAAATCCGTGCGCGCGGGCGCGCTCAAGCCGCTGCGCATCGGCGGGAAGAACGTCATCATCAAGAACAACGCCCTGCTCAAGCAGCTCGCCGAGCAGCTGCCCTTCGATCCGGAGAAACCGTGGCGCGAGTTGCCGGAGGAGATGCGCCGCGCGCTGCTGCACGGAGCGGGCGAGCGGCAGTTCACCTTCCGGCTGCGCCGCGGCGCGGGCGCGGAGAGCGGGCCGTTTCCCGGGGTGTTTGCGCTGCTCGACGAGGCGCGGCGCACGACCAGCAGCGACGGGTTTGCGGCGCGGTTGGCGACGTACCAGCTCTCGTGCGACTGCCCGACCTGCCATGGCGCCCGGTTGGCGCCGGCGAGCGCGGCGGTGCTCGTGGCCGGAATGAAGCTGCCCGACTTTTTCGCGCTCGATGTCGAGCAGGCCCTCGGGTTCATCGCCACGCTCGGCGGCGAGGGCGCGGGCGAGGCGGGCACGCCGTACGGCGAGGTCGTGGGCGGGATCCGGCAGCGGTTGCATTTTCTCAACGAGACCGGCCTCGGCTACCTGACGCTCGACCGCGAGTACTCGACGCTCTCCGGCGGCGAGGCGCAGCGGGTACGGCTGGCCACGCAGCTTGGCATGGGCCTGACGGGCGTGGTCTACGTGCTCGACGAGCCCAGCATCGGCCTGCACCCGCTCGACAACGAACGGCTGCTCCAGTCGCTCGTCGAGCTGCGCGACCGCGGCAACACGGTGGTCGTGGTCGAGCACGACGAGGACACGATGCGCCGCGCCGACTGGTTGATCGAGCTCGGGCCCGGCGCGGGCGCGGAGGGGGGGCAGCTCCTGTTTTCCGGTACGCCGGGCGACTGCATGCGCATGCCGATGGCGAAGTCGACCACGGGGCCGTTCCTCGCGCGGAAGATGGGCGTGTCGAAGGACGCGAAGGACTTCGGCCCCGACGACCGCTGGCTCACCGTGCGCGGCGCGCGCGAGCACAACCTGCGCGACGTGACCGCGGCGTTCCCCGTGGGGGTGTTCACCTGCGTGACGGGCGTGAGCGGTTCGGGGAAGAGCACGCTGGTGAACGACGTGCTCGCGGCCGCCGCGGCGCGCCGGCTCAACGGCGCGAAGACCATCCCCGGCAAGCACAAGGCGATCGAGGGCTTCGACCACTTCGACAAGGTCGTGCAGGTCGACCAGGAGCCGATCGGCCGCAGCCCGCGCTCGAACCCGGCCACGTTCACCAAACTCTTCGACCGGCTCCGCGATCTCTACGCGCAGGCGCCGCTGGCGAAGGTGCGCGGCTACAAGGCGAACCGTTTCTCGTTCAACACCCGCGGCGGCCGCTGCGAGCGCTGCCAGGGCGACGGCCAGATCCGCCTCGACATGCAGTTCATGGCCGACGCGTACACCGAGTGCCCGAGCTGCCGCGGCCAACGCTACAACCGCGAGACGCTCGAGATCCGGTTCCACGGCCACTCGATCGCCGACGTGCTCGCGATGTCGGTGAGCGAGGCGCGCCAGCTCTTCCGCAACTTCCAGCGCGTAGTGGAGATTTTGGACACGCTGGAGGCCGTCGGCCTCGGCTACCTCGCGCTCGGACAGTCGGCCACGACGCTCTCCGGCGGCGAGGCGCAGCGGCTCAAGCTCTCGCTCGAGCTCAGCAAGAAGCAGCAGGGCCGCACGCTCTACATCCTCGACGAGCCCACGACCGGGCTGCACTGGGTCGACGTGCAGAAGCTGCTCGACCTGCTCTTCAAGCTGCGCGACGCCGGCAACACGATCATCGTGATCGAGCACAACCTCGACGTGATGAACCTCGCCGACTGGCTGGTGGACCTCGGTCCCGGCGGCGGTCGCGCCGGGGGAGAGGTCGTCTATGCCGGGCCGCGGGAAGGAATTCTCGCCGAACCGCGCAGTGTCACGGGCCAAGCGCTGGCGAGATGGCGCCAGCAGGCGGCGGTGTAGCCGGATTGCGGGCCCCGGAGGGCGATCGCGGCCGGCGGTCAGGCCCGTGGCGCGGGCTCAGCGGTTCGCGGGGGCTGCGGCGGCGGAGACGGCTTGCATGGCCTGGTCGAAGGCGGCGCCGTCGAAGGGGACGACGATGACTTTGCTGCCATGGTTGTCGCCGCCCCTGTCGTCGTCCTTCTCCGAGTCGATCACGGCGAAGGTGAAGTGGGTGACGTGGCCGTTCTCGAGGTACACCCCGGGGCGTTCGAGCTTGGTCCAGCGGTTCACGGTGCCGTCGGTGTAGCGGACGAAGTCGACGCGGGGATCGTAGGCGAGGCCGACGAGTTGCCAGTCGTGGATGCCGTCGGCGGAGGACAGGTGGTAGGCTTTGCGCGCGCTCCACCAGTTCACGACGATGTGGTAGCGGCCGCCGCTGTACCAAATAACCGGATCCTCGGCGGTGCGGAACTCGAGGCCGGGCAGGTCGGGATAGACGGTTTTCCCCTGCACCTGGTAGGGGCCCAGGATGCTGTCGGTGCTGAGGAGGATCAGCCCGTGGCGGGTGACGATCAGGAAACCCCCTTCGGGGCGGGCGACGATGCTCCAGTTGGAGGGGCCGCGGTCGGTGAAGCCGTCGCGATCGTACTGGATCGGACCTTGGTATTCCCAAGGACCGTCGAGGGAGCTCGAAATGTAGACGTCGCCCGGACGGGTCTCGCTGAGCAGTACGGCGTAGCGGCCGTCGGGCAGCTCGAGGGCGGTGACGTTGTGGCCCTTGCTATCGTGGTCGGTGAAGAATGGGCCCTTGTCGACGTAGGGACCAGTGATGGAGTCGCTCACCGCGTGGATGGCGATGGAGCGGCCCCACGCGTGGTGGCCCTCCTGCTCGGGCCAGCGGCTCGCGAAGAGGTGGTAGCGGCCGTCCTTGCCCTTGAGGATCTTGCCGTCCCAGTAGCTCCAGGACTTGTTGGTTTTGTCCTCAAGGCCGTTGTTCACGTCGCGCGGCAGCACACCAGGCAGGCCCCACGCGTCGGCGGTGAGCGGCGAGGTGATGGGCATGGGCTGGAAGTAGTCGATGAGTTTCGGGGCGGAGGCGGCGAAGGCGGTGGTGGCCGCGCAGGCGACGAGGGCGGTGATGAGCAGGGGGGGCACAGGAGAACGGGGGCTGGGGACGAGTCGTGGCGAAAGCCGCCAAGGTACTTGGCGGTGCCCTCGGGAACGAAGTTCTGCCGAATTACGCTGCGATCGGAGGCGGAGCATCACCCGACCTCGATCATTGCCTTGAGGACGCCGGTCTCGGGTTTGGTCCAGCCGGGAAAAACCGCCGGTACGGCGTCGAAGTGCGCCCGGTGGGTGATCCACGGGGCGGTGTCGACCCGGCCGGACTCGACGAGTCTGATGATCTGGCGGAAGTCCTCCGGGCGGGAGTTTCGACTGCCCATCAGCGTGAGCTCACGCCGGTGGAACTCCGGGTCGTCGAAGGTGACATCGCCGGGGAAGAGGCCGACGAAGACCAGGCGTCCGCCGTGGGCCGGGAAACGGAACGAGGCGGCCATCGACTGGGGGTTGCCCGTGGCGTCGAACACCGCGGTCGGCATGTCGCCGCTGGTCAGCACCCTGAGCTGCGCAACCGGGTCGGTTGTCTTGGTGTCGACCGCCGCCGCGATGCCAAGGTGGTCGCGGCAGAACGCGAGACGAGCGGTATTCACGTCGAGGACGAGCACGCGGGCCCCGGCGGCGAGCGCGAACTGGATGACCGTGAGCCCGATCGGGCCCGCGCCGATGACGGCGACGGTCTCGCCCGGCTCGAGGGCGGCGCGCTGCACGGCATGGGCGCCGATGCCGAGCGTCTCGACGAGGGCGAGCTGGTCGTAGGTGAGGGACGCGGAGCGATGGAGCTTGGCGGCGGGGAGGACGAACCGTTCGCGCATGCCGCCATCGACGTGCACGCCCATGACCCGGATGCCGCTGCAGCAGTTCGGTGTGCCGCGCCGGCAGGCGATGCAGCGGCCGCAGTTGAGGTAGGGCTCGACGGCGCAGCGGTCGCCCGGCCGGACGTGCTCGACACCGGGTCCGACGGCGAGGACCTCGATGCCGAGTTCATGGCCGAGGATGCGGGGATAGGTGAAGAAGGGCTGGCGGCCGCCGTAGGCATGGATGTCGGTGCCGCAGATTCCGATACGGTGCACGCGCACGAGCGCCTCGCCGGCGGCGGGGCCGGCGGGCTCGGGATGGTCGGCCGCGAGGAGCAGGCCGGGTTGTTGGAGCGTGAGGGCTTTCATGGGGCGGCGGTGCGAGCGAGGTCGCTCCCTACGACGGCGGAGGCGGTGGCGGAGACGGGAGTCGTTCACCCGACGAGCGGGTCGCGGTTCTCGGGGCGGCCGCGGGTGAAGTTGTGGTTGTGCACCGGTCGCAGGATTTCGAGCACTCGGGCCATGAGCCCGAAGTCGATCGGGGCCTCGGCGTAGGCGACGTTGCGCCGGATGTTCCCGGGGTTCGCGCTGCCGATGAGCGTCGTGGCGATGCGGGGATCGGCGACGGAGAACTGGATCGCGAGCTTCACGATGTCGACGCCGACGCTCCGGCAGTAGTCGACGGCCCGGCGCGCGCAGGCGACGATCGGGGCCGGGGCCGGGTGCCACGCGGGCACCCCGCGGGCGGTGAGCAGGCCCATGCCGGTGGGGGCGGCGTTGACCACGCCGATGCGCCGCTCGTCGCAGTAGGGCAGGAGCGAGGCGAGGGAGGAGTCGTTGAGCTCGTAGTGGCAGAACGAGAGGATCGTCTCGACGGTGCCGGCCGGCACGCGGTCGATGACGGCGGGGAAGATCCTGAGGGGCAGGCCGGTGATGCCGATGTGGCCGATGCGGCCGGCCTGCTTGAGCCGCAGGAGCGCCGGCAGGGTTTCGCCGACGATCTGGTCGAGGTCGGCGAACTCGATGTCGTGGCATTGCAGGAGGTCGATGTAGTCGACGCCGAGGCGGGCGCAGCTCTCGTCGAGGCTGCGGGTGACGCGCGCGGCGGAGAAGTCGAACTCGCCATCGCCGTACTGGCCGACCTTGGTCGCGAGGAAGTAGCGGTCGCGGCGGATCTCGCGCAGCGCGCGGCCGAGGACGGTCTCGGCGCGGGTGGCGCCGTAGTAGGGCGACACGTCGACGAAGTTGATGCCGAGGTCGAAGGCGGTGTGCACCGTGCGGATGCTCTCGGCATCGTCGGTCTGGCGGAAGGCGCCACCGAGGGAGGAGCCGCCGAGGCTGAGGACGGAGACATGGAGGCCGGTCTGGCCGAGGGCACGGTAGTGCATGGGCGCTGGATCAGGTGTCGATGTGGTAGAAGCGGACGGCCGTTTCGCCGAGGATGGCGGCGCGTTCGGAGGCGGCGAGCGGGGCGACACAGGTGGCGACGAAGGCGGCCCAGCGGGCGTAGTCCGTGGCGACGAGGCAGACCGGCCAGTCGGAGCCGAACATCAGCCGCTGCGGTCCGAAGGCCTCGAGCACCACCTCGAAGTACGGCCGGAGCAACTCCGGCGTCCAGCGCCAGCCCGGCACCTCGGTGACGACCCCGGAAAACTTGCAGCAGACGTGTTCGCGGCAGGCGAGCTCGCGGAGGTGTGCGCGCCACTCGCGGGGTGGCGCGCCCGCGACGACGGGTTTGGCGATGTGGTCGACGACGATGCGCAGCGTGGGGTGACGGTCGACCCAATGCCGCGCCGCAGGCAGCTGGCGGGCGTAAACGAGGAGATCGTAGGTCAAGTTGCGGGCGGCGACTTCGTGCAGGGCGGCATTGAAGCCCGGGTGCTCGAGGTAGCTGTCCGGCGCGCCCTGGAGCACATGGCGCACGCCCTTGAAGGCCGGCTCGCCGGCGTATCGGTCGAGCAAATTCCCGACGCCGGTCCCGCGCTCCGCCAGGGGCACCCAGCCGACGACACCCTTGATTTGCGGATAGGCGGCGGCGAAGGCGAGCAGCCACTCCGTTTCGCGGACGGACTGGCGCGCCTGCACGGCGATGCTGCCGTCGAGCCCGGCGGCGGCGAGGAGCGGAGCGAGATCGGGCGGCAGAAAATCCCGGCGGATCGCGGCCATCGAGGCGTCGATCCAGTCGTACTCCGCCGGGGAATAGTGCCAGAAATGCTGGTGGGCATCGATGCGCATGGGGCCGGCGGGTGCGATGGAGCATACGCCTTCTCCGGCGCCGGCGGAATGGCGGTTCTTGTCGGAGGCATGGCGATTCTTGAACGGTTGCCTTCCGGGCGCGGCCATCCGATCCTTACGGGCATGCCCCAACACGCACCGGAACTGCCGGCGTACATGTCCCGCGAGGTGGTCGAGGCCCGTCGTTTCTACCTCGGGCTGCAGCGGCGGCGGGCGGACGAGCCGTGCGTGGTGGCGGGCGGCTGGGAGCGCTCGGCGCCCGACTACCGGATCGAGCGGGGCGGTTTCCGGTACTGCACGCTGGAGTTCGTGGCGCGGGGGCGGGGCACGTTGCGCATCCGGGGACGCAACCACGCGTTGGCGCGGGGCAGCGTCTTCACCTACGGGCCCGGTGTCGCCCATGCGATCACGCCCGACCCGGCCGAACCGCTCTCGAAGTATTTCGTGAACTTTGCCGGTCCGGGCGCGGAGGCGGCGATGCGTGCGTCGGGTGTCGCGCTCGGAACCTGCCAGACGGTGACGGCGGCCGACGAGGTGCAGGCGGCGTTCGAGCAGTTGCTCTTCGCCGGTCGCCGCGGCACCCGGACGGCGGCGCGGATCGCGGCGTTGCAGGGGCGCATCCTGATGCTGCTGGTCTCCGAGGTGCGGCAGCCGGGGACGGCGCGCGCGAACCACGCGCTCCACAGTTTCCTGCGGTGTCAGCGGCATCTGGAGGACAACTTCCTGAGACTGCAGACGGCGGAGGAACTGGCGGCCGCGTGCCATGTGGCGCCGGCGTACCTCAGCCGGTTGTTCGTGCGGTTTGCGGGGCAACCGCCCTATCGATTGTTGATGCGTTTGAAGATGCACCATGCGGCCGGGCTGCTGGACGGCGGGCAGTCGCTGGTCCGCGAGGTAGCGGACCGGCTGGGGCTGGACGCCTTCCAGTTCTCCCGGGCGTTCAAACGGGTGCACGGGCTCTCGCCGCAGGCGTTCGTGCAGAGCCGGCACTCCGCCGGGGCGTAGTCGCGAACGGTTCTCGCGGCCCGCCTGATCTCCAGACATGCGCCGTACCGCGACGGGGCGAAAGCCGCCAAGGCTTTCGTCTTGGGCGCGAACGGTCGAAGTTCTGGCGAACTTCGCTACGACAGGCGGCCGGGATGTGACCGACTACAGCACCTGGCCGGCGCGGATCGTCTCCCGGTACCAGTGATAACCGAGCTTGGGCGTGCGGCGCTGGGAGGGGTAATCGACGTGCACGAGGCCGAAGCGGCTGCGGTAACCTTCGGACCACTCGAAGTTGTCGAGGAAGCTCCAGTGGTAGTAACCGCTAACCGGATAACCCTCCGCCTTCGCACGCAGGATCTGGCGCAGATAGGCGCGCGAATAGGCGATGCGGTCGACGTCGGAAACGAGACCGGAGGCATCGGCCGTGGCACTGTCGGAGAGGCCGTTTTCGCTGATGAAGATCGGCAGGCGGCGGTCGCCGAGCTGTTCGGTGACGAGCCGGATGCCCCAGTAGGTCGCTTCGGGGATGATGTTGAGCCACGGCAGTCCGCCCTTCGGATAGGCGGTGGGAATCGCGATGCCCTCGTAGCCGCGGCCTTGCGACGACGCCTTGAAGTAGCTGCCGGTGTAGCAGTTGAAGCCGAGCTCATCGAGCGGCTGGGCGATGATCTTCCAATCGCCGTCGGCGACCTCCGGCAGGCGTTCGCGGTGCAGCTCGGCCCACGCGGGATCCCAGCGGCCGTGCAGGAGCGGATGCAGAATGGCGCCGTTGACGAAGGAGTCGGCGAAGGCCTGCTTTGCCGCGGCGATGTGCTCGGGCGTCTCGATGATCGGCACGCAGCTCTCGTAGTTCTCGGCGCCGGCGATGCGGCAGGGGCGGGGCGAAGCGGCGCGGATGGCCTGGCAGCCGAGGCCGTGGGCGAGGAGGGCGTGGTGGATGATCTGCGACTGCTCGCGCTGGGAGGACAGCCTGATGCCCGGGGCGTGGGGCGGGGTGTGCCCGAGGGCGTAGCCGCTGTAGTAGGTGAAGGTGGCGATCTCGTTGAGCGGCATCCAGCGGTCGATCCGGTCGCCGAGGCGCGAGACGACGGCGGTCACGTAGTCGGCGAAATCCTTGGCCACCTCGCGGCTCTGCCAGCCGGCGTAGCGGTCCTGCAACGTCTGCGGCAGGTCCCAGTGGTAGAGCGTGGCGTGCGGGGTGATGCCGTGCTCGCGCAGGCAGTCGACGAGGCGGCGGTAGAAGTCGACGCCCTTCTCGTTCACGGCGCCGCGGCCCTCGGGGACGATGCGCGGCCAGGAGATGCTGAACCGGTAGTGCTTCACGCTGAGCTCGGCCATGAGCGCGATGTCCTCGGCGTACCGGTGGTAGTGGTCGGCGGAGACATCGACGGTGCCGCCGTCGGCGATGCGGCCGGGCTGGCGGCAGAAGGTATCCCAGATGCTGTCGCCGCGGCCGTCGGCCTTGGCCGCGCCCTCGACTTGGATCGCGGCGGTGGCCACGCCCCATTCGAAATCCGGCGGGACCGGCGCGGCGGCGCTGTAGGGGCCGGGTGTGGTGGCGGAACCGGGTTGCGCGCCGGCGTTGGAGGCGGACGCGGTGGAGGAGAGAACAGGCATGGCGAGGGCGGCAGCGGTGAGACCGAGGCCTTGGGCGAGAAAGGTGCGGCGGGTGGTGCTGGCAGGATGGGAGGCGGACATGGCGGGGAGGAAACTAAGGATGAGGCACCCAGAGCGCGAGAGCGAGGGACAGCGAGTGGGACCGGGGGTGCGGCGCGCGAGAGGGGACGGGAGTCAGAGAGTCCGGTCGAAGACCGGACCTACCGCGACACGGAAGTCGGACCGGCAAGTAGGACCGGTCTCCGACCGGTCGCGACGGCTAAAGAACTGGAACCCGGGCGGAGCCTGGAAGTCCGGTCGGAGACCGGACCTACAGGGGACCTGGAGCGCAAAACGCCGATGGGGCGGCGGGTAGGACCGGTCTCAGACCGGTCCCGATGGACACAAGCGGCGGAGTGGAGTGCGTTGCCGCGTGACGGCGGATTCGAGGAAGTCCGGTCGAAGACCGGACCTACTTCTTCGGCGCGAGGATCTGGATCAGTTCCTTGTCGGGCTGGCCGCAGAGGGCCGGGAGGCCGAGCCACTCGTAGATGCCGAAGTCGCCTTTGTACTCCCAGTTGGCGTAGGCGATGCCCTCGGCGGCGAAAAGGCCGACGAGATCGCGGTAGTAGGCGAGGCGGTCGGCGCGGGGGACGGTGGGCAGGCAGCCGAACTCGCCGCAGTAGAGCTGGAGGCCGAGCTCCTTGGCGCGGCGGATGGCCGGCTCGCACTCCTGGCGGAGCCGGGCGGGGCCCCAGTCGGCGGCGGCGTTGCCGACCTGGTTCCGGAGGCTCTCGTCGTAGTTGGCGGTCAACTTCGCAAAGGTGGCCTCGTCGACGATGGGACCGGGGTAGCTCACGGGGCCGGTGTAGACCTTGGTGGGCACCCAGTCGGCCTTGTAGTGGGTGAACAGCAGCGGGGCGTAGGTGTGGAAGCTGAGGATGATGTTCTTGTCGCCCGCGGGCACCTTGAGGAATGGCAGGTTCTCCGGCATCTGCCAGCGGTTCGCGCCGAAGACCATGACGCGGTTCGGCTCAAGGGTGCGCAGCATCGTGTAGCACTTCGTGACGAGCTTGTTCCAGTCCTCGGGGTCGTCGGCGACGGGCTCGTTGAGGATCTCGTAGGCGAGGAAGTCGACCGGGAACTGGCGGAGACGAGCGGAGAGATCGCGCCAGAGGGCGAGCAGGTGCTCCTGCTCCTTGGGGTCGGTCCACAGAGTGTTCTTCAGCCCCTCGTTGACGGCGTTGAAGTGGTGGGAATTGAGCGTGTGCAGGTCGACGATGACGCGCAGGCCGGCTGTGCGGCACCACTCGACGGCGGTGACGAGCCGCTTGAACTCGCTCTCGATCGGGCGGCCGTCGGCGGCCCAGAGTTCCTTTTCGTCGACGGGCAGGCGGATGTGGTCGAAGCCCTGTTCGGCAATGAAGCGGACATCCGCTTCGGTGAACCACTTCTCGCGGGGGGCCCAGCCGAAGTCCTGGGAGAGCCAATGGCTGATGTTGATGCCGCGCTTGATGGCGAAGCCGGCGGGATTCTGCGGGGCCGCAGCAGGAGCGGCGGAGAGGGCGATCGCCGGGAGCATGAGGAGGATGGTCAGGAGACGGTGGATAGACATGGGGAGGGGAAGGTCATTCGATCGGCAAGGCGAAGAGCACGCAGCTGAGCGCGGGCACGGCGAGCGGCTGGCCGGCGTCGATGCCGGAGGCCGCGACGATGTCGATGGCGCGGGGCTGGCCCGGGGCGTTGAAGTCGTGTTCGTCGTTGCCGGCGATGGTCCACGCGTTGGCCGGGCCGGAGATTTTGCGGCCGGTGAGCGCGAGCGGCAGGGCGCGGGCTTCGGCGGTCGGGTTGACGACGGCGAGGGTGAGGGTCTTGCCATCGGCGGTGAGCGCGGCGGCGACATCGAGGGGACCGAAGTCGCCGGCGAGCTTGAGCGGCACGCTGCCGAAGTGGGCGCGGTACAGCTGGAGCACGAGGCCGGTGGTCTCCATCTCGGCGGCGGTGCGGCTGGTCTTGATCGCGCCGATCACGTTCACCGTCTGCGCGTAGTGTGCCATCGTGATGATGTCGCTCTGGCGGAAGAACTCGTGGAGGCCCACGGCCACGCCGAGGGCGTCGGCCAAGTCGTAGCGGCAGCCGAGTTCGCCATAGGTGTATTCGCGGTGCCAGTAGTTCCACTCGTCCATCGCGATCGGGACGATGCGGCCCTTCAGCTCGGGCCGGCCAACCTGGAAGGCGCGGTGCTGTTCGGCGACGTGGCGGATGGCGGTGCGCAGCAGGCCGACGTGGGTCGCGAGCGGGGCGCGGCCGGTGTCGGGCTCCCACGGGAGGCGGCCGGCGTAGACGTGTTCGGAGATCAGGTCCATGCGGTCGGCGCAGTCCAGCAGCATGCCCTCGGACCAGCCGAGGCCGCGTTTCACCTGCTCGGGATCGTTGTCCTTGTTGATCTTGCCGATGGAGCCGACGCCGACGAGCACGAGCGACGGATCGACCGCGTGCATGGCCTTGGCGACGAGGTTGTGCTTCAGCGCGTACAGGTGGAGGGGCATGAAGCCGAGCTGCCACGGGCCGAACATCTCGTTGCCCACGCACCAGTGCTTCACGCCGTAGGCGGCGGCGTGGCCGTTCTTGGCGCGCCAGCCGCCGGCGAGCGAGGAGGCGGGGCCGTTGACGTACTCGACCCACTGGGCGGCGGAGTAGGCGTCGCCGAAGCCGGTGTTGGCGGCGATCATCGGCGTGGTGCCGATCTCGCGACAGAAGGCGATGAATTCGTCGGTGCCGAAGTCGTTGTGCTCGATGCCGGTCCACGCGGGGTTGCCGCGCGGCGGCCGGCGGTCGCGGTCGCCGATGCCGTCGCGCCAGTCGTAGCCGCTGACGAAGTTGCCGCCGGGCCAACGGTAGATCGTGCCATTGAGTTGCTTGAGCAGGGCGAGCGTGTCGCGGCGCATGCCGTTGACGTTGTCGCCCGGCATGAGCGAGACGGTGCCGAGGAGGGTGTCGGCCCCCTGGACGCGCAGTTCGAGGCGGGCGTTGTCGGTGCGCGCGAGGGCGCGGAGGCTGAAGGGCTGGCGGGAGTAGTCGCCCGGGGCGAAGGTGAGGCGCTGGGTCGCGCGCTCGGTCGGACCTTCGCCCCAGACGAGGGCGACCTCGACGGTGGTGGGGCGCTCGCCGGTGGGGCGGGCCCAGACGTAGCCGACGTAGTCGAGACCGGCGACGACACCGAGCTTGTGGTGACGGATGCCGTGCCCGGCCCGGATGCGCGGCGTCTGTTCGCCGACGAACGCGTTCTCCCTGATCATCTCCACGCCGGCGGGGGCGCCGATGATCTCCCACGGCGAGGCCACGAGCGCGGGGAAATCCGACTGCTGGAGATTGCCGACGTTGAAGTCGGAGGTGCCGGCGGTGGGCTTGAGTCCGCGGTAGGGGGCGAACTCCGCGGTGATGGGAAAATAGAACTTCCGGTCCTCGAGCATCTCGGCCCAGATGCCGCCGTAGATGCAGCGGCCGAGGTGTTCGATGAACTGCCCGTAGATGAACGGATTAATCGGGGCGGCGGTGGCGGCGGGATCGAGGTGCACGACGGGGGCGGGGACGGGAGCGGCGAGGGCCGGGACGGCCAAGCCGAGTGCGAGGGCCAAGGGGATGCTTTTCATGGGGTGAAAGGGAACGAAGAGTTGCCCGGAAGGGACGGAGGCCAGTAAACCACCGGACCGCATTTCTGCCAATGCTGCCGCCCCTCGCGCATTTACGTGAAACCCACCTCATCGGTCCCCGTTGCCGCGAGTGGGTGCTCGACCGGGACCATGTGCCGCCGCTGCGCACCGCCCGGCTGGTCTGGGTGGGTCACGGCGAGTTGCGGCCGCCGTACCGGATGGTCCGTCCGCATTCCCCCTACAGCCATGTGGTCGCGTGCTTCGGCGGCCGGGGGCGCGTGCTGATCGACGGCGTGGCGGTGGACTGGCGACCGGGACAGGTGCTGCTGGCGCCGGTGAACGTGCTCCACGCGTTCGAGGTGGCCGGACGTGAACCGTGGCGGATTGCGTGGGTGTTTTTCGACGACCGCGCCGGCCCGCCGGTGATCACCGGAGACCGCACGCGGTTGGTCGAGGCCGAAGCCGGCGATTTTGTGGCCGCGCTGCAGATGCTGACACGGGAGGCGGCCGGGGCACGCGCGCCGGCCCTGCTGCAGTCGCTCGTGGCGGTGGTCGAGACGCAGGCGCGCCGGCTGGCGGGCACCGAGCCGGTGGATGTGCGGTTGTGGCGGCTGTGGGAGCGGGTGGAGGGCGACCTCGCGCGCGACTGGACGGGGCGGGAACTGGCGCACGCCGCAGCCATGAGCGAGGAGCATCTGCGCCGGCTCTGCCAACGGCATCTGCGGCGCAGCCCGGTGGCGCATCTAACCCAGCTCCGGATGGAGCGCGCCTGCACGCTGCTGCGCTCCACCTCGGCGAAACTCGAGGTGGTCGCACAGCAGGTGGGATTCTCGAGCATCCACACCTTCTCCGGGGCGTTCAAACGCTGGAGCGGCGTGCCGCCCTCGGCCTTCCGGGCCGGAGCGGCTGCGGCGGAGATGCCCGGTCCGGCCGCGGTCGCGCGCGAGAATGTGCGACTCCCGTGAGCTGCCGGCGTCGCGTATCGGCCGCGGAGCGGCCTACTTGCGGGGAGCCAGGATGCGCAGCAGTTCCTGGTCGGGTTTGCCACAGAGTCCCGGGAGACCGCGCCACTCGTAGACGCCGAAGTCGCCTTTGTACTCCCAGTTGGCGTAGGCGATGTCCTCCGCGTCGAAGATGGCGATGAGGTCGCGGTAGTAGGCGAGGCGGGCGGCGCGGGGCACGGTGGGCAGGCAGCCGAACTCGCCGCAGTAGAGCTGGAGGCCGAGTTCCCGGGCGCGGCGGACGGCGGGGGCGTACTCCTGGCGCAGCCGGGCCGGACCCCAGTTCTCGGCGGCGTTGCCGATCTGGTTCTTGAGGCTCTCGTCGTAGTCGCGGGTGAGGCGGGCGAAGGTGGCCGCGTCGACGATGGGGCCGGGGTAGCTGACCGGGCCGGTGTAGACCTTGGTCGGGACCCAGTCGGCCTTGTAGTGGGTGAACAACATCGGGGCGTAGGTGTGGAAGCTGAGAATGATGTTCTTGTCGCCCTCGGGCACCTTCAGGAAGGGCACGTTCTCCGCCATCTGCCAGCGGTTGGCGCCGACGACGAGCACGCGGTCGGGCTCGTCCGCGCGGAGCATCGTGTAGCATTTCGCGAACAGCTTGTTCCAGTCCTCGGGGTCGTCGGCGACGGGCTCGTTGAGCACCTCGTAGGCAAGCAGGCTCGCCGGGAAGTGACGGAGGGCGCGGGAGAGATCGCGCCAGAGCGAGAGCAGGTGTTCCTGTTGCGCCGGGTCGGTCCAGAGGGTGATCTTCAGGCCCTCGTTGGCGGCGTTGAAGTGGTGGGAGTTGAGCGTGTGCAGATCGACGACGACGCGCAGGTTCGCCTGCTGGCACCAGCCGATGGCGGTCACGAGCCGCTTGAACTCGCTCTCGCGCGGGCGGCCGTCGGCGGTCCAAAGTTCCTTTTCATCGACGGGCAGGCGAATGTGGTCGAAGCCCTGCGCGGCGATGAAACGAACATCCTTTTCGGTGAACCACTTTTCGCGCGGGGCCCAGCCGAAGTCCTGGGAGAGCCAGTGGCTGATGTTGGTGCCGCGCTTGATGACGAAGCCGGCGGGGCCGGCCGGGTCGGAGGGCGCCGGGGCCGCGTGGGTGGCGACGGCGAGCAGAGCGAACAGGGACGACAGCAGGATAGAACGGAGGATCATGACGGGAATCAGGAACGTGGAGCGTTTCGGATGGAAGAGCGGAGAGGAATATGGGGAGGCGGCGGCGCGGGTGTCGTGGCCGGACTTCGCGTGTCCAGCCCCAGGGGAGCGGTGAGAGGGGAATCGGGCTCGGTGCCGAGCCGGTGGCGGGGCCGAGGCCGACCGTGGCCGGTGGCGCCTAGTAGCCGAAAGATGGAAACAGCGGGAGCGGGGCAAAGAGCAAAAGGCGGCGCCGAACCCCTTCGGCGCCGCCCGTGTGTAGCCTGCGGAACAACCTGCACCAGCCCCCGAAGGGCGGCCGGTGCGGAGCTGCGACCCTAGAACGAGAACGTGTTGCTGATCTGCCAGCTCATGCCTTCCTGGATGCGGGCGAGCGCCAGCACCCCGTCGGGATTCATCGAGACCGGCACCAGTTTGTCGGCTTCCAGCAGGTTGCGGACGTTGAGCTGGATGCGCCAGTTGACCTTGGCGGTGATGTCGCGGCTGTAGCCGACCCAGAGGTCGCAGTGCGAGCTGGTGGGGCCGTACATCGGATCGTTGACGTTGATCGCGTCGATGTCCTTGCCGCTGCTGTCCTTCATGAGGCGGTAGCCGAGGATGCGGCGGTCTTCCCAGCGGTAGGCGCCGCCGACGTAGAGACCCTTCAGGCGACCGCTGCCGAAGCGGTAGGTGGTGATGAGGTTGGCGCGCCACTCCGGCACCTCGGCGGCCTGGCTGCCTTCCTGGGCGAGCAGTGCGTTGTACGCGGCGACGAGGCCGTTGTTCCACTGCGCCTGGAAGGTGGGGCCGCCCCACCACTTGATGAGACCCGCATCCGTATTGAAGAAGTCGGTCATGACTTGCATCGCCTCGATGATGCTGGGGGACAGGTTGCTGCGGACCGCGTTGGTCTTCGACGCGTTGAGGGTGAGGTCCCAGTTCGGGGTGATCTTGGCGGTGGCCTCGAGTTCCCAACCCTTCGAGACGGTGTCGTTGGTGGCGGTCGGCCCGGTGCCGAAGCTCTTGAGCACGCCCGCGTACAGCGGTTGCGCGCCGAGGGCCTGGTCGGTCGGGGTGTCGGCGCCGACGGCTTCGAACCAGTCCGCGGGGTTGCTCGAGTGCATCTTGGCCACATCGAGCTGGAGCCCGTACTGGTCGCAGGTGTACTGGCTGAGCGGGAAGTTCTGGAAGAAGTCGGAGACGATCTGGAAGATCCTGGCCCCATCGGGGTTGCCGTTCGCATCGACCGCGATGGTCTGCCAGGAGTACCAGTTGTTTTTGACGTACTCGGCGGGGATGCCGGGAACGTCGTAGAGGCCGGTCGCCTGGATGCCTTCGAGGGCCGCGAGGGCTTCGGTGGCGGACCAGTACGGGCAGGCCCAGAACAGATAGAAGTTGCCGCCGAAGCCGCCGCCGGTGGCGCCGGTGAGGGTGGCGTTCTTCTGCTTGGTCTCGAAGTGCGTGAGCCGGAGGTTGAGGCGGTCGTGCAGGGTGGAGAGGGCCACGCCGTACTCCTTGGTCTTGGCTTCCGGATTGGCGATCGGGTGGCCGAAGACATCGCCGCGGGGGGCGTCGGCCTTGAAGTTCTCGGCCTGGTTGTAGACCAGGCTGAGCTTGGTGCCGGCGGGCAACACCTTGTCGAGCATCTTGAGATGCCAGACCCCGCCCCAGCTCAGGCTGTGGCCGACGGTCGTGCGCGTATCGTTGTCGTCATACGCGTAGTCCATGACGGCGGTGCCGTCGACGAGCTTGGCGGAGGCCGCCTTGTGGCGCACCGAGTCCTGGCGCCAGCCGAGGGTGGTGACGAGCGAGTCGTCCCAGAAGTAGCCCTGCCAGGTGAGGCCGTGCGACCGGATACGATTGTCGTTCTTGGTGCCCGAGGTGTAGAGATCCTCGAGGTCGCCGTTCGTGGCGTTCATCACGTCGACGTCCATCGTGGTCCAGCCGACGTAGTTGGCCGGGTTGTCCGCCTGGGTGCCCGCGTTGGAGACGGGTTGGGCGCTGGCGTCGTAGCTGATGTACGAGTACGGCGCGGCCGGGTCGATGCCGGTGGCGTTCCAGACGGGGCTGAAATAGCGCACCTTCATCGTGCCGGTCGGGTTGATCGTGCCCGTGATGCGGGAGAGGTTGGCCCCGGCGGCGGAGTCCTTCGTGCGGAAGTCCGTGTTGCCGAGGTAGGCGACCCAATCGATGTAGCGGGCGGCGTTGTTGAGCCCCATGGGGCCCTGGCCGGTGGCGAGGCTGAAGGACGGATCGGTGGCGAAGCGGAGGAAGCCGCGGTTGTCCATGACCTTGCCGTCCTGGGAGGCGACGCCGGTGAACAGGTGGCGGCCGATGATCTTGGACAGCGTGTTCTTGCCGAGCAGATCGGCGGCCCGCAGCTCCGCGAAGGCGGTGAGGCGGAAGCTGTCGCGATCGATGAACGTCTCCGTGCCGCCGTTCTGGCCGCTGGCGGCGACGAACGGCTTGCCGCAGTTCGGGTTGGGGGAGCCGTCGACCAGCGTCTTGTTGATGTCGATGCTGATGGTGTACTCCGGGGCGCCGAGGAGGTTGAGCTGCCCGTCCTGGTAGCGCTGCCGGTCGTAGACGAACTCGAAGCCGAGGCGGTTGTCGAAGAAGGTCTGTGACAGGGCGAAGTTGGCGGCCTTCCAGCGCTGCCACTCGCGCTTGTTGTCGCCGTCGAGCAGGTTCCGGTAGAAGTCGAAGATCGACTTGTCGGTCAGGCAGATGTCGCCGTAGTTGGCGGCTCCGGTCACACCGGTGACGGGGCTGGTGATCCACTGGTTCATCGACGGGATGCCGAAGTAGCGGCCGATGAGCGCGCCGTTGACGTTGCCGCCGAGGCGGTTGCCGTTCGCATCGACGACCAGGTTGTTCATGTAGGCCTGCATCGCGCTGGTGCCGTGGTTGAGCGAGTTCAGCGCGTTGGCCTCCGATTCGTTCGCGTAGTAGTACATCGCGACATCGGCGGCGTAGAGGCGGCCCATGAACGTGTTCTTGAACAGCGAGTCCTGCTGGATCAGCTGGTTGTACTGCTGGATCGGATCGTAGGTTTGCTTGCCCATGCCGAAGTCCGTGGTCCCGGCCGGGTTCGCGGGCTTGAACCACGGGGTGATCCGGTCGATCGGCGGCAGGTCGCGCGGGCGGTTGGCGTGCACGCGGCCGTCCTCGTAGTTGAGGCGGATCGAGGTGCTGCCGTTGGCGAAGAGCTTCGGATCGAAGCGCAGGGCGCCGAAGTAGCGGCGGTCGTGGTTGAAGGCCGGCTTCTGCTTGTACTTGGTCTTGTCGTCGAGCGCGGCCACGCGGAACGCGAGCACCTCGTCGATCGCGACGTAGTTGAAGTCAGCGGATTCGCGGAAGGAGCCGTGGTTGTCGATGCGGCTCTCGACCGAGTTGGCGTTTTTGAAGGCCGCGGAGTTGAGCGAGGTGTTGATGATGCCCGCCGGGCTGCCGACGCCGAAGAGGATGGAGTTGGGGCCGCGCTGGAGGTCGACGCGTCCGACGTTGTATCCGTCCCACGGGATCTAGGTGAGGAAGTAGTCGCGGGTGTTGTCGGCGGCATCGAGGCCGCGGACACGCGTGTTCTGGCTGGGCCGCAGCAGGTTGGGGCGCTCGTCGTAGGTGGAGTTGCCGCCCGCGCCCGAGAAGTTGCCGCGGATGCCGCCGACCTCGGTGTTGGTCGTGTAGATCAGGAGATCCTCGTTCTTCTTGGCGCCGGTGTCGGACAGGAACTGTTCGGTGACGACGCTGATCGAGGAGGAGATGTCCTTGAGTTCGGTGCGGACGCGGGTGCCGGCCAAGGTGCTGGTGGCGCCGTAGCCGGTATCTTCCGTGGCGGAGACAACGAACGGCGAGAGAACGACGACTTCCGACTCACCGGTCTCCGTGGGGGCGGAGGCATCGGGGGACGGAGCGGCTTGCCCGAGGGAGTTCGGCGCAACCGCGGCGGCCAACAGGGTGGCGACAAGCGAGGCAGGTGCGACCAAGCGGCCGCGCCTGCAGAATGCAGGACTATTCATGTTTGTTTATTGGGGGGAAGGAGCAGTGCGGCAGGTCAGGCACACCGGAGTGGTGAGCGCTGGCCCAGTCGGACTGGTCTCCACGTTGGCGATCATACCTGCGCGCCGATGATCGCGTCATGTCATAGGAACCTATGATGCGCGGTCGGGGCGCAGCGGTCCCCTGCGTGGCCGGGCGCCGCTTGTGGTTGTGCCGTGGGCCCCGCCAGCTCCTCCTCGGGACGTGATCCAGCCGCCAGCGTTCCATCTGCCCGATCTGGAGCGCCCGCGCCGTCGTCGGAATTCTGTCGTCGGCCGCGGCGAGGCCGGCACCGCTGGCCGGGGTCGCCGCCCCCGGCGACAGTGGGACACAAACCGCTCCAACCGGATGCTTCACCCGCAGCGAAAGCCGCCACGGCTTTCGGCCCAGCGTGGCAGATCGAAATGCTGGCGAATTTCGCTACAGCGCTCCGCTTCCACCTGCCTCGGGAGTGGGAGATTTGCGGGCTGGCTGTGGCGGCTCTCACCCCGTTGCCGCGACGGCCGACATCGGTCGCCCAGCCGAACGAGCCGCGGTGCTTGCGTCAGGCTTGCGGTCCGCCGGGGGCTCGAGGCTCGGTGGGGAAGGGCGCGAAGAGCGAGACCGCCTCGCCGCGCGAACTCACCTGGAGCTTGCGGTAGATGCGGCGGATGTGGGTGTTGATCGTGCCCAGCCCAGCGCCGAGCTCGTCGGCGATCTCCTTGTACGCATAGCCGCGGGCCAGCAGACGCAGGATCTCGCTCTCGCGGGGCGAGAGGTTTTCGGTGCCGGGTTGCGGCTTGGTCCGCTGGGACTGGAACCACTGCACCACCTTGCGGGCGATGTAGCTGCTCATCGGCGCGCCGCCCTCGTGCACCTGGCGCACCGCGGCGAGCAGCTCCTCGCGCGAAACCTGCTTGAGCAGATACCCCGCGGCCCCGGCGGTGAGCGCATCGAAGACGTGGTCGCTGTCCTCGAAGACCGTCACCATCACGAACTGCGTCTCCGGCATCCGGGGCTTGAGCTCGCGCACGCAGGTGATGCCGCTCCGGCCCGCCAGGTTGATGTCGACGAGCACGACGTCGGGGCGCTCCGGCGGCAGCTGCGCCAGCGTGCTCTCGACGTTGGAGTGCTCGCCGACCAGCCGGAAGCCGTCGGCGCTGCGAATCCAGTCCGCCATGATGGCGCGGACCTCGGCACTGTCTTCGACGATGGCAACGGCGATGCTCACGGACGTCAGGATTGCGTTGGTTGACGGGGAAAGGGCAACACTTGGTTGTGCGTGGCGCGGAATCGGCGGCCCTATCGCCGCGCGAGCGCCGGGGTCGGCACGAAAAACGCCACCGCGGTGCCGCCGGTGGCAACCGCGCGGAGCTCGCAGGTGCCGCCGAGCTTGGCGAGGCGGCGCTGCATGCCCGGGATCCCGTTGCCCGAGGTGGCGCGGCCGGTCTCGGAGGCCGACGGCGTCGCGGAGACGCCGCGACCGTTGTCGGTCACCGTCAGGTGGCAGCCTTCGGGGGCGAGCGTCAGCGCCACGGTGACCCGGCGCGCGCCGGAGTGCCGGACCGCGTTGCTGAGCGCCTCCTTGTAGGCGAGGACGAGGTGGTGGCGCACCTCCGCGCTCGGGTGCCAATCGGGCATCTCCTCCGGCAACTCGAGGCGGCACTGGATCTGGGCGGCTCCGAGCATGTCCTGCGCGACCCGTTCGAGGTAGTTGACGAGCGACTCGAACGTGTCGTGCCTCGGGTTCACCGCCCACACGATCTCGTCGACGGCGCGCGTGACGTTGCGCGCGGTCTCGTGGATCTGCGCCAGCAGGCGCTCCAGCCGGGCACGGTCGTCGAGCGCGGTGCGTGCGGTGCCGGCCAGCATGTTGATGCGGGTGAGCCCTGCGCCGATGTCGTCGTGCATGTCGTTGGCGATGCGCGTGCGTTCGGCGTCGATGGCGCGTTCGCGCTCGAGCAGTTCGACCCGGCGCAGCAGCCGCCGCCGCGCCTGGAACCACACCAGACTGGCGACCGCGGCCGCGCCGATGGCGCCGAGCAGCAGGCGAAACCAGAGCGTCTGCCAGAAATGGGGGCGCACCAGCAGCGTGAGGGTGCGCCCGCCGGTGTTCCAGATGCCGTCGTTGTTCGAGGCGATGACGCGGAAGACGTAACGGCCCGGGGGCAGGTAGCTGTAGGCCGCGCGGCGCTCCGTGCCCATGTCGACCCAGTCCGGGTCGAAGCCGTCGAGCCGGCACTTGAACCGGACCTTGTCCGGCTGGGCGAAGCTCAAGCCTGTGTACTTGATCTCGATACGCCGGCCGCCCGGCCCGAGCTCGACCACGCCGGAAAAGGGCGCGCGCCGCACCGGGCGTTCGCCGTGGCGGACGCCCTCGATCTCCACCGGAGGCGGCCGTGTGTTCAGCTGCACCGCCCGCGGGTCGATCAGGGCCAGACCGGCGTCGGTGGCGAAGACCAACCGGCCGTCGGCGGTGCGGTATCCCGGGGCTGGCTGCGAGTTCGAGCAGGCGAGGGTGGGCAGGCCGTCGGCGAGCCCGTAGACAAGACATTGCACCTGTCGCAGCGCCCCGTCGGCGCAGGCGTTGAGCTCGGCTTTGTTCACCCGCAGGATGCCCGCCCGCGAGCTCATCCACAGGTGGCCCAGCCCGTCGTCCTCGATCTGCGAGATGGAGTCGCTGGCGAGGCCATGCTCCATGCGCACCGCGGCGAACCGCCCGTCCTTGTAGCGATTCAGGCCGCCGCCGCGGGTGCCGATCCAGAGCGTCCCGGTGTCGTCGAGCAGCAGCCCATGGGTGAAGTCGCTCCCCAGCCCATCGCGCTGCAGGAACTGACGCACCGCTCCATCGCGGACACAGCCGATGCCGTTGCCGTTGGTGCTGACCCACAGTGTGCCGTCCGGCGCCTCGAGGATGCTGCGGATGTCGCGTAGCAGGCGTGCCGGCTCCGGCTCGATCCACCGCACGGTGCCCGAGTCGTAGCGGGCGAGTCCGGCGCGGCTTCCGACCCACAGTCCGCCGTCGGGAGCGCGCACCAGTGCGAGGATCGGCTCGTCGAAGCCGGCCATCCCCGGGGGCGGGGCAAAGCGACCTCCGGTGGCGGTCTCGAGGCCGGTCCATGTTCCGGCCCACAGCGTGCCCTCGGGGTCGGCATGCACCGCCCAGACGTAGCTGTTGCGGAGACCCGAGTCGGAGCCGAACACCGACCAGGTTCCGTCACTGGACATCCGGTACAATCCGGCCCCCTCGGTGCCCACGAGAAAACCGCCGTCATGGGTCATGCTCATGGTCAGCACCGCGCGTCCCTGCCAGGAATCGGGCGGCGCCAGCATCTCGACCTTGCGTCGCTGGAGGCGCAGCAGCCCGGAACTGCCGCTGCCCAGCCACACGCCGCCCTCATGGTCCTCGCAGGCGGCGAGCACCCAATCCGAAGGCAAGCCGGTGCCCCGCCCGTAGAGTCGCTCGTGTGCCGGTGCGCCGGGCACGAGCTCCAGCATCCCGCGGTCGTAGGTGCCCAGATAGAGACGGCCATCCGCGGTCGCGACGGCGGTGGAGATGGGAAGTTCGCCGATGGCGAGCGCCTGCGTGCCGCCGGTCCACCCGGAGTCGGTCGTGCGCCAGAGTTTCCCGCCGGCCGCCACCCAGAGGCCGCCGTCGGCTCCGGCGACGATCCCCTGCACCACGTTGTCGCAACCGGGGGGCGCCGGGATCACGCGCAGTGCGTCATCGACCAGCTCGGACAGACGTCCGCCGTTGACGACCCAGACGCGCCCCTCGCGGGTCCGCACGAGTGCCCACCGGTTGTCGCGGCCGCCCCACTCGGGATGGAGCACGAGGCCGTCGCCCAGACGTGCCAGCTCGCCCCGGCTGTCGAGCAGCCAGATGGCGCCGGTCTTGTCGCTGGTGATGGCGTGGAACCGGTCGGCCTTCCAGCCCGGCCGCGCGAGATACTCGGTGAAGTGGCCGTTCTTGTACGCGCTGACGGTGCCCCGTTCGTGGCCGATCCAGAGGGTGCCGTCCGGCGACTCGTAGAGCGCGGTGACCGCCAAGTCGCTCCCGGTCGGCATCCGCTGGCTGTCGATGAGCGTGTAGTGCACCCCGTCGTAGCGGAACAACCCCTCGTAGGTGCCGATCCACAGGTAGCCGTCCCGGGATTGCAGGAGCGCGGCGACGGTCTTGGTCGGCAGACCGGGCACCGGTTGCCAGTAGGTGTCGGCTGTCGCGGCCAGCTCGGCGGCGAGGCAGAGAAACCAGAGACTCCATGCTGCAACGACGCCGCGCAGGACGCGCTCCCAGCGTGCTTCGGCGCCGGGGCGCGCGAGGCGTTGCTGGCGACTGGAGGTGCTGGGGGGTGGGTTGTGCATGGGGCGAGCGGTCGGGCGAGCGAAGCGAGCGCGGTCGATGCGGACAAGCCCCGTTCACGCGGTGCGGGCCGGAACGAACCTCGGATCTGGAAAACCACTGATGGGCTGCACCAACGGGCGAGGCTCGGGAAGCGTTCTCCGGCTGATCGCCCCCGGGAGGGAGGGTGTCGGCGCCCGCTGATCGCGGGCGGCTGCGGCAGTGGCGTTGCGGTCCGGTTGGAACGTCGTTTGTGAGAACGACGAGGCGACTCCAGCAGTGCAGAGCGAATCGACAGAAGCCAACGAAGCGAACGGCTCGTGCTACCGAGCGGGCTGCGTGATGGCCTTCGTTCCCCTGTTGGCTTCTGTCGGCTGCCGAATCCGGAGCCGGTGCTGCCGGCTTGCGTTTGGCGGCGGGGCTGCGTGGATCGCGGCGTGCGTCCGCTCGCCGATGTGTCCATGCCCGAGTTCGAGCAGTTGGTGGCCTCCTGGGGCCATCCGACGGTGCATGCGCGCAGGCTGCTCCGGCGCTACTACATGGGGTCGGGCGAGGTCGCGTGGGAGCGACTTGGGCTGCCGAAGGGCTTTCGGCAACGAGTCGAGGCGCTCGGACTGATGTCGAGCACCGTCGCCGCACGGCAGGAGGACCCGGACGGCACCGTGAAACTGCTGCTGCGACTCGCCGACGGGCAGATGGTCGAGACGGTGCTGATGGCCGACCGACGCGCGGATCGCGCGGCCGGTTGTCTGTCGACACAGGTCGGCTGCGCGATGGGCTGCGATTTCTGCGCCACGGCGCAGGGCGGGCTCGTGCGCAGCCTCTCGGCCGGCGAGATCGTGGAGCAGTTTTTCCATCTTCGCCGTGAAGCCATGCGCGTGGGCAAGGAGCTGCGCACGATCGTGATGATGGGCATGGGCGAGCCGTTGCAGAACCTTGGCGCGGTCGTGCCCGCCGCGCATCGGATCGGGTGGGGCGAACTCGGCGCCGTGGGCTTCGCGCAGATCACGGTGTCGACGGTTGGGCTCGTACCGAAGATCGATGAACTCGCCGCCAGCGGAGTGCCCGTCGCGCTGGCGCTCTCGTTGCACGCGCCCGACGATGCCACGCGGCAGCGCCTGTTGCCGACCGCGCGGCGCTATGGCGTGGAGGAAGTGCTGGCCGCCGCGGATCGCTACCAGGAGACCACGGGGCGGATCGTGAATATCCAGTACTGCCTGCTGCGAGGCGTGAACGACTCGCCAGAACAGGCACGGCAGCTCGCCGCGCTCCTCGAGCAACGCCGGATGCATCTGAATCTGCTCGCCTACAATCCGACGGGCCCGGGGCTGAGTGGCATGGCCTACGAACCGCCGCCGCGCGAGACGGTGGGCGTGTTTCTCGACGAGTTGCACGCCCGCGGCATCGTCGCGCATTTCCGCCGCCCCCGCGGCGCCGCGATCGACGGCGCGTGCGGGCAGCTGCGGGCGCGCGTCTGCCGGTAGTGTTGCGGAGCGTGGGCCGGTGCATTCCGCGTGGCGCCAGATCGAAGCAGCGAACGCGGCAGTGCTGGTGGGGTGTGGCGCGCGGAGCATGGCGCGAAGCACCGGCGAGGGTCCTGGGGCGATGCCTGTGCGGCGGGGCAACGTGCTTCCCGGGGACCGATATCGTGTACTGTGCGACACCGCCAGGTGGTGCCGCCGCGATCGACGGCGCGATCACAGGGGGCGCTCCTGTGCGCGGAATATTCGGCGATGGCCTCCACCCCGGGGGTGTCGGATGGCGCACAGAAATATCAAAGATGGACCGAGCGACTCTGTCGGGTCGCCTATGTACGCATGCTGTTCGCAGACTCGAGGTCGCGCGGTCCGGCCCTGCCTGTGCCTCCGGGGAACGGCCCCGGATCGTAGCGTGCGCTTGACCCCGGAGTGGTAAACCGGCCATTTATCTCGGCGAACAAACCGCTATACGGTTTGATATTCAGGTCGGTCCGCCCATTTTCCCACTACACCATGGCCCAAGATACACTGAAGAAGATCGCTGAATATAAATCACGGCTCGCGGACCTCGAACGCGAACTGTTTGTCCAGCTGGCGAAGTTGCCGGCGCAGTACGGCTTCGCTTCGGCGGAGGAGTTCATTGCGGCCTTCCGCAAGGCGGTCGCGGGCAAGCCGGGCCGCAAGCCCGCGCGGGCGCCGAAGGCGGCCGCAGCCAAGAAGACGAAGTCCGGCCGCAAGCCGCGCGTGAAGATCACATCCGAGATCGTCGCCCAGGTGAAGTCGCTCGCCGAGGCGGGCAAGACCGGCACCGAGATCGCGCAGGCCACCGGCATCTCCCTGCCGAGCGTGCAGAACCTCAAGAAGAAGCTCGGCCTCGTCGGCAAGAAGAAGGCCTGAGCCATCCGTGCCCACCGCTGGCCCCTGCCGTCGCGGCGGGGGCTTTTTTGTTGTTCCCACGCAGCGGATGCGGAAACTCCGCGCTCCCCGATGGATTGCCCCTACATCCAGGCGAATACGAACGGTCGGCTGCACGACGCCGGTGAGCCGGGCCTGCCCGCCAACGATCGCGGCTTCCTGCACGGGGACAGCGCCTATGAGGTCTGGCGCACGTACGACGGCGCGCTCTTCGCGTTCGACGAGCATTGGCTGCGGCTGGAGCGCTCCGCGCACGCGCTTGCGATCGAGCTGCCGCTCGGCCGGCGGGAGCTGGCCGAACAGTTGCAGCGGACCGTGGATGCATTCGTGGCGCATACCGGGCATGTCGGCCCGGTGCAGGTGCGGGCGCAGTTCACGCGCGGCGGCGGTATCATTGGACTGGACCCGGCGCTGGCGGTGTCGCCGTCGTATGTGGTGTTGGTGCAGCGGCTCCAGTCGGTGCCGGTCGAGCGCCTGCGTGCCGGTTTTCGGCTCACGATCGGGCGGGCGTGGCGGCGCATGCCCTGCGACTCGCTCGACCCGGCGTGGCTGACGGGCAACTCGCTCAACGCCTTGCTGAGCCTGCGCGAGGCGCGGCAGCACGGGGCCGACGAGGTGCTGATCCTAAACCACGGCGGCCGGATCACCGAGGCGGCGCTCGCCAACGTCTTCTTCGTGCGCAAGCACACCATCGTGACTCCGCCGCTGACCGACGGGCTGCGCGGCGGCATCACCCGCGGGCTGCTGCTCGACCGGATCGCCGCGCGGATCGGAGTGGTGGCGCTCGAGGAATCGGTGACGCCGGAGGACTTCCGTTTCTTCGACGGCTGTTTCCTCTCCTCGACCACCAACGACCTCGTTCCGGTGTCATCGATCGACGAACACAGCTTTGCCCTGGACGACCTCTCGCTGGTCTGGAAGCTGAAGGCGGCGTTCCAGAACCATGCGTCCGAGTCCGCCGCGGCGCGAGCGGAGCCGCGGGGCGCCGGCGACCGGCGGCTGGGGCACGCTCAATAGCGAGCCAGCGACGGATCGAGGTCCGCCGCCCAAGCGTCGATGCCGCCGCGCACGTTGCTGGCGCGGTCGAAACCATGGGCGCGGAGATACTGGGTCACTCGGGCGCTGCGGGCACCGTGATGGCAAAGCACGAGAAGCTTTCGGTCGCGGGGCAGCGAGTCGAGTGTCCCGGGGATCTTGCGCATCGGCAGCAAGCGGCTGCCCGTGATCCGGCAGATCGCGTGTTCCTCGGGCTCGCGGACGTCGATCAGCGTCGCCTCGCCGCGATCCAGGAGCGAACGGGCGGTGGCGACATCGACTTCGAAGGGCGTGAGTGAGTCGGACATGGTCGGAACAGGGAGGTCGCGGGTCCGACTCGAGCCGACGAGCCTGGTTTTGGCAACGTTGCGGGTGGCGGCATGGTGTCGCACTTCGCCGTTGACCGGGGCAGGGGAGCCGGGAGCCTCGGCGCATGGCGAATCGTTATGTTGTCATCATGGCGGGCGGGCGCGGGGAACGCTTCTGGCCGCAGAGCCGGTTGGCGATGCCCAAGCACCTGTTGCCGATCGTCGGCGAGCAGGCGCTGCTGGTGCAGACGATCGAGCGGGTGCTGCCGATGGTGCCGGCCGCGCGGGTGCTCATCATCACCAACCGGCAGCAGGCGCCGGCGATCCGGGCGCTGTGCCCGGCGCTGCCGGCGGAGAACATCATCGCCGAGCCGGTGGGCCGCGACACCGCGGCGGCCGTGGGCTTGGCGTTGGTGCTGGTGCGGCGGCGGGACCCGGAGGCGACGTTCTGCATGCTGCCGGCCGACCATGTGATCCACGATGCGGTGCTGTTCCGGGCGGATCTGGAGCGGGCCTTCGCCGCGGCGGAGCGCGAGCCGCTGCTGGTCACGCTCGGTATCAAGCCGACGGAGCCGGCGACGGGCTTCGGCTACATCCACCGGGGCGCGGCGCGCGCCGGGGCGGAGTCGGTCTTCAACGTGATCCGTTTCGTGGAGAAACCGACCCGCGAGGTGGCGCAGGGCTACCTCGCCACACGCGAGTATTTCTGGAACGCCGGGATGTTCTTCTGGTGCGTGCCGGTGGTCGCGGCGGCGTTCGCACAGCACGTGCCCGAGCTCTGGGCGGACCTCGGCAGGCTCGACGCAGCTCTCGCCGCCGGCCAACCGCTCGACGCGGCGCTCGAGGCGATCTATCCGACGCTGAAGAAGATCTCGGTCGACTACGCGCTGATCGAGAAGGCGACGAATGTGGCGGTGCTCCCGGCCCACTTCGACTGGGACGATGTGGGCGCCTGGCCGGCGGTGACGCGGCATTATCCGGCGGATGCGGACGGCAACGTCGCGCGCGGGCTGGCGGTGGTCGAACAGGCGGCCGGCAACCTCGTCGTCTCCACCGCCGATCATCTGGTCGCGGTGCTCGGGGTGAAGGACCTGATCGTGGTCCACACTCCCGATGCCACCCTCGTCTGCCCGAAGGACAAGGCGCAGGAGATCAAGGCGCTGCTGAAGCGCTGCGAATCCGCGGAGGAGTTGAAGCGTTTTCTCTGAGCGCGCCGCGGCGGCCTAAATCCATCATGCGGTTCCTCGGCATCGATCCCGGCGAAAAACGAATCGGACTGGCGGTGGGCGACGATCTCGGCATCGCCTCGCCGCTGCCGGCGCTCACGCAGGGCAAACCCGAGGAGCGCTGGGCGGCGCTGGCCGCGCTGGTAAAGGCGCAGCGTATCACGGAGATGGTGGTCGGCTGCCCGTTCAACATGGACGGGACGACGGGGCCGGCGGCGAAGAAGTCGGAGGCGTTCGCGGTCGAGTTGCGCGCACGCTTCGGGCTGCCGGTGCACCTGGTCGACGAGCGGCTCACCTCGCATCTCGCCGAGCAGTCGATCCCGAAGAAGAAGCTGCGACAGGTGCGCAGTTCGGGTGTGGTCGATTCGCGCGCGGCGGCGATCCTGCTCGGCGACTACCTGCAGCAGCGTTTCCCGCCACCGCTCGCGGAGATGCCGGAGGCGGAAACGTGAGCGAACTCATGGCACGGGAGGATGACGACGTGGCAGGGGCGGGCGCGGAGAAGCCTCCGACCGAGATGCGCTGGCGGGGCACGTGTGCCTACGTGGGCACGACGTTCGAGGGCTGGCAGGCGCAGGCGAGCAAGCGCGCGGTGCAGGACCACCTCGAGCGCTGTCTCGCGAAGATCTTCGGGCGCCCGATCCGCATCCACGGCAGCGGGCGCACCGACTCCGGCGTGCATGCCCGCGGCCAGGTGTTCCACTTCGACGCCGACTGGAAACACGGGCCGGAGAAGCTACTGCGCGCGATCTCAACCGGGATCCCCTCGGCGATCCAGGTGACGTCGCTGCGATTGGCGAAGCCGGATTTCCACGCGCGCTTCGGGGCGACGGGGAAACGCTACGTCTACTTCATCCACCGCGGGCGGGCGGATCCGTTCGACGATCCGTTCTGCTGGTCGCTCGGCGACCGTCCCCTGGATGTGGCGGCGATGCGCGCGACGGCGAAACAGCTGGTCGGCAAACACGATTTCCGCGCCTTCAGCGCGTTCAACCGCGTGGAGCGGGAGACGACGGTGCGCACGTTGCGGCGGCTCGACGTGCTCGGCCGCGGGCGGCGGCTGCGCATCGTGGCCGAGGCCGACGGGTTCCTCTACAAGATGGTGCGCACGCTCGTCGGCGCGTTGGTCGGGGTGGGGCTGGGCAAGCTGAAGCCCGAGCAGGTCGTGGCGTTGCTCGACGGGCAGCCGCGGGCGCATCTCATCGAGACCGCGCCCGCCAAAGGGCTGTTTCTCTGGCGCGTCGAATACGGAAAGCGGCGCGGGTAGGGCCGGTCTCCGACCGGTCGCGTTGGGCGTGAGCCGCAGGAGTGGGCGAGAGCTGGTGGGGTCCAGTCGGAGACCACAGTCGTCCCACAGAAGCGGGAAACGACGGTGCAGCCGTGGGCCTTCGGAGGGAGCGCGGCGGCGGCGAGGAAAGTGGCGATGCAGGATCTGGGCGTGGCTGTGTTTG
>JAGVUB010000022.1 GCA_019136515.1 Verrucomicrobiota bacterium | reverse complement strand
GGGAACTCCCACCCTCCGAGGTCCCGCCGGGCCCGGATCACCCACCCAGAAATCCAACGACATTTTCATCCTTGCCTGCGACGCCTTCATAGCAGGTCCAGTCTCCGACTGGACACAGTAGGTTCACGCTGTCCCCTGCGGCCCGAGCCTAGGGCGACCGGTCGGAGACCGGTCCCACTTGGTCGGCAGGACCACCTCGTAGGTCCAGTCTCCGACTGGACACAGTAGGTTCACGCTGTCCCCTGCGACTCGAACCCAGGGCGACCGGTCGGAGACCGGTCCTACTGGGCCACTATTTCGTCTCGACCTTCACGCGCAGGAAACGCCGCGGCACGCTGCCGAGGGGTACAGTATCCGTCTCAAAAACATCGATCGGCGAACCGGGATCGATCGCCTTGAGCGTCTGCCATGTGACGAGATCCGTGCTGTACTGGATCACATATCGAATGTCGCTCGCGGCAGTCTTGCGGCGGAAACGGACCTGGAGGAAACGGTCGCCGGCGCCGGTGCTCGACGTGATCGCAACCGGATCCGCCACCGCGCCACTCGGCGCGAGGCCGAAGGCGTAGCGGGCGAGGTTCGTCACGTTGGCGCCGGGCTGCACGTCGTTGGCGCCACCTGTCACACCGTTTCCGGCGCGCCACGACGCGAAGTCGACATAGGACTCGCCGCTCGCGGTGAGCGTGGCGGGCGCCGAAGTCGTGCCGGCATCGACATAGTTGTCGACCACGCAGCGGAACTGGTCGCCGTTCATCACGCCGTCGACCGCGGCGACGGTGAGCGTCGCCGTGCCGGTGCCGCGGTAGCTTGCGCCATCGACTAGGTCGACCCACGTCGACGAGCCGCTCGGCTTGCGCTGCCAACGATACGCGAAGGCCGCGGGCGTGCCCTTTGCCGTGACGGTGAACGTCACGCTTTGCCCCGCCGCCGCGGACCGCGCCGCCGGGTGCACCGTGATCGTCGGTGCAATGCCGACGGCGACCACGGCCGTGCTTCCGTCGAGGTGCGAGTTGTCGTAGGCGCGGCTCACGTGGCAGCGGAACTTGTAGCCGTCGTGCAACGCCGCGAGCACGACCGAGAGGTTGCCGCCATCGCCGTAGCCGCTCGTCGTGTACGGTCCGCCGGTGGCGATGTTGGTCCAGGTCGGGCTGCCCGGCACCTGCGCCTGCCACTGGAAACCGCCGGGGTTTCCATTGGTGTTGATCCCGAAACTGATCGTTTCGCCGATGGAGGGCACGTGAGTCTCGAGGCGGCGCACCTTGCTGTTGCCTGCGTCGGTCACGAGGAGGTTACCGCGGTTGTCGCAAGCCACACCCCACGGGTTCCAGAAACGCGCGGAAGCGCCCGCGCCATCCGTGTCGCCGTACCCGCGATCCTGCCCGCTGGGCTTCCGGCCGGCGATCGTGCGCACGCGTCCGTCGGGATCGATCTGCCGCACGGCGTGGTTGCCGGTGTCGGCCACGTACAGCACGCCGCGCGAATCGACCGCGAGGCCGGCGGGGCCGTTGAAGCGCGCCGCCGCACCGACGCCGTCGTCCGTGCCGGGCTCGCAGTTCATGCCCGCGATGGTCGTCACGGTGCCGTCGGCGGCGATCCGCCGGATCGTGTGGTTCGCGCGGTCGGCGACGTAAAGAGTCCCGGCGGCATCGACCGCGAGCGCGGTCGGGCTCCCGAAGGTGGCCACGCCGAGCGCGCCGTCCTGCGCCCCGCTGCGCAACGAGCGTCCGGCGACGAGCCGGACCACGCCGTCGGCGTCGATCTTGCGCACAGTCTGGTCATCCGTATCGGAAACGTAGATTGTGCCGAGGGTGTCCACGACCACGCCCTGCGGGCGGTGGAACCGGTACGGCTGCCCCGCACCGTCGGCGATCGTGGTCACCACGCCGGCGGGCGTCACCCGGCGCAGCGTGCCGTTGTCGGTATCGGCGACGACGATGTTGCCGTCCGGTGCGAACGCGAGGGCCTGCGGCCCGGCGAGGCGCGCGGCCGCTCCGGTGCCGTCGACGTTGCCCCAGCCTTCGCCCTCCCCTGTGCCGGCCTTGCCGGCGAGCGTCGTGACGGTGCCGTCGGGCAGGACCTTGCGGATCGTGCCGCCGGCGGCGTCGGCCACGTAGGCGACGCCGGCCGCATCGATCACAATTCCGCGCGGGCCGGAGAACTTCGCCGCGGCGCCCACGCCGTCGACGATGCCCCAGCTGCTGCCCCAGTTGGTGTTGGGTTTGTCCGCACCAGCCAGACGGGTGACGTCCACGATCAACTCGACGTCGGAGACATCGCCGGTGATGCGGACCTCGTTGTCGCCGGCGATCCAAAGCGTCGAAGCGTCGGTGGCGACCGTGGTGGAGAAGCCGTTGTCAACGAGGCAGCGGACCTCCGTCTCGACTAACGCCATGCTCATGCCGGGGATCACCAGCGTGTCGGTGTCGGCGCCGGTGAAGCGCGCGTCCGTCGCGCAGTCCGTCCAGGAACCCCACTTCGGCAGGAACTGCCAACGATAGTGGAGCACGCCGTTGGCGGAGGTCGCCCGGATCGTGACCGTGTACGGGGTCACGCCGGCGGACTGCTTCGGCTGCTGCGTGATCGCGGGGGGCGTCGCCCACTCGACCGTGCCGCGCCGGATCACGTGGTTGCCGGTATCCGCGATGTAGATCGTCCCGTCCGGCGCAACGGCCACCCCATGGGGCGCCGAAAGCCGGGCCACGGGGCCGGCCCCGTCGGCCGCGCCCGCGACATCGCCGAGCCCGGCGATGGTGTGCGACGTGCCGTCGGTCGCGATGAGTCGCACGGTCTCCGCATCGGGATCGGCGACGAGCAGGTTGCCGTCGCCATCGAAGGCGAGCGCCATCGGCCGGCGGAACCGCATATCGCCGCTATCGCCATCGCTAGTGCCGAAAGACTCGGCCACGCCGTACGCCGTGGAGACGGTGCCGCCGACGATCTTGCGGATGGCGGCGTTGTTGGAGTCGGCCACGAAGATCTCGCCGGTGGCATTCACCGCCACCGCCGTCGGGTGGCAGAACTGCACTTGAACGCCGGTGCCGTCGCGCGTGCCGAAGCCGTAGGCCGAGGAGTTGCCGGCGACCGTCGCCGTCGTTGTCGAACGCGAGGCCCTGCGGGTGCCGGAAGCGCGCGGCGGCCCCGGCGCCATCGGCATCGCCCGGCTCGCCCGCGGTGCCGGCCAGCGTGGTGACGACGCCCGCTGTCGTGATCTTCCGGATCGTGTGGTTGAGCGTGTCGGCCACGTAGACCGTGCCGTCGTCGGCCGCGAGGACGCCCTCGGGTTGGAGGAAACGCGCCGCCGCGCCCGTGCCGTCGGCCGAGCCGGTGGCGCCGGCGGTACCCGCGAGCGTCGTGGCGACGCCGCCGGGCGTGAGCTTGCGGATCGTGGAGTTGAGCGTGTCGGCCACGTAGAGGTTGCCCGCGCCATCGCAGGCGAGCGCGCGCGGTTGGCGGAAACGCGCCGCGGTGCCGGTGCCGTTGGTCGAGGCCGGGGCAACGCCGGCAAAGGTGGTGACGAGCGGCGAGGCCGGCCGGAAGATCGAACTGCGCGGCCGCGCCCGTGCCGGTGGCGCTGCCCGCGCGCTCGGCGGTACCGGCCAGCGTGGTGACGGCCGCCCCGCTCGCCGCGATCCGGCGCACGGTGTGGTTGCCGGCGTCCGCCACGAACACGTTGCCCGCCGCATCCACGGCGACGGCACGCGGCAGATAGAACTTCGCCGCCAGCCCCGCGGCATCGGTGGTGCCGGGGACGCCGGCGGTGCCGGCCAGGGTGGTGACCGCTCCGGCTGAGGTGATCTTGCGGATGGTGTGGTTGCGCGAGTCGGCAACGTAGAGATTGCCCGCGGCATCGATGGCCAGACCGGCCGGCTCGTAGAAACGCGCGGCGCTCCCCTGCCCGTCCGCCGTACCGGAGCGGAGCGGATCGCCGGCGAAGACCGTGACCGGGCCGGAGCCGACGATGCGGCGCACGACGTTGTTCCCCCGATCGGAGAAGTAGACGGTCTGGCCGTCGGACGTGACGGCGATGCCGCTCGGGGCATTCACGACCGGGTCGGCCGCGGAGAGATCGAAGGTCGTGACGACGCCCGCCGCAGTGATCTTGCGGATCGCACTGTTGGCGGAGTCGGCCACGTAGACGTTGCCCTCCGCGTCGACCGCGAGGTGCAGCGGCGCGGCGAAGCGCGCGGCGGCCCCGGTGGCGTCAGTCGCTCCCCACGTGCCCGGCGAACCGGCGAGCGTAGTGACGACGCCCGCCGTCGTGATCTTGCGGATGGTGCCGTTGCCGGTGTCGGCGACGTAGAGGTTGCCGTTCTGGTCGCGCGCCACACCGGCGGGATTGAAGAAGCGCGCGGCGGAGCCGGTACCGTCGACGGCGCCGGCGCTGACTGTGCCGGCAAAGACCGAGAGGTCGGCGCGCGCCTGCGTCGTCTGGGCAGAAGCGGGGACGCCGGATCCGGCAAGCAACGCCAGACCCACGCCGAGGCCCGCGACCTGCGAGCGAAGCAAGTGGGCGGCGTAGCGAAAGCCTCTCGCCTCCGGACGGAACGGAAGCCGTTCCGCTACCTGGCCGGCATGCCGGCCCGTAGGACCGGTCTCCGACCGGTCGCAATAGCCCCGAGCCCGCACGCCGGCCCGCGCACAAGGGGTCCAGTCGGAGACTGGACCTACGGGGCGCATCCTGAGAACGAGGGAGAAAAGGTGTTTCATGGCGTCGTTCTCCGGTTCAGTTGTTCGCCACAGCGGAGGCGGGGAAGACCAGGACACGCGTGTCGTAGTCCGCCAGGTTGAGGGTGAAGCGGGCTCGCCCATCGGAGGCGGTCGTATTCAGCGCCACGGCACCCGTGAGCGCATCGGTCGGGGCGTAGGCGCCGTCGACCAGGCCGGCGAGGTCGACCTGCACGGCGCTGTCGCCGCGGGCGAGGTTGGCGACGACCACCACGAGCCGACCCTCCTGGTCGATGAAGCCCCAGGCGTTGGCCCCGGCCGAGGTGCGCACGGGGGTGAGCGCCGCGGCCTGCTCGGGGGTGACGACGGGGGCGACGGCCTCAAGCTTCGCGCGCTCGGCGGCGGGCAGGCGGTCCTGCCGCAGCACGATCCAGCACGTGGGCGCGGTGGAGGGCCCGAGATTCGCGAGCGCGGCATCGGTGGCGAAGTAGCCGCAGCCGACGGCATCGAACGCGCGGGTCGCCTCGTCGTTGACCCTCCAGCACACCCCCTCCCGCTCGAAGGAGCGCACCATCGCCTCCGAGTAGTAGAAGCCAGGGCCGAAGGGTTTGCGCGGGATGTGGTTGTACATCGCCGCGCGGATGCGCGGATCGACGTTGTCGTGCGCGCTCATGCCGTAGCCGTACTCGAGCGCCGTGACACCGCGCCGCACCGTGCCCTCGCGCGTGGCGACGTGGGTGAACACGATCTGGAACCAGTGGGTGTGCTGCACGGCGTCGCCCGCGGCACGCGGCAGGCCGGAGAACTCGAGGCTGCTGGTGAGCACGTCGTCGAAGACATCCATCTTCGAGCCGAGCCACATCGAGGGCTCCCACGCGCAGGCGGTGCCGACCGTGGCGGTGTAGAAGCCCGCCGTGTTCACCGAGCGGATCCAGTCGCCCTGCATCTCGAGGTCGAAATACCAGCGCTCCGGCGGCAGCAGCTTGAGGTAGCGGCGCATGTCGCCGCCGAGCCAGCGCGTGAGGGTGACATCGCCGTAGATCTGCCCACCCACCAGCGCGGGCCGGCCACGGAGCGCCTCGATGCGTTTGGCGATCTCGGCGAAGTAGTGGCCGTAGGCGTCGCACCAGTAGTCGGCCCACTCGGGCATGAGGTGCGCGCGGATGTGCCGGGCCTTCTCGGGCGCGGTCGTGCCCGGCAGCGGATAACCGAGCCGGCGCTCGAACGCATCCAGATTTCGGGGATGGAAATCCGCGCCGCTGATGTAGAGGTTGGGCATGTTGACCAGCAGGTCGGCCGCGTAGTAGCCGCTGTAGTGGTCCAGCGCGCTGAGCGTCGCCATGCGTTCGGCGATAAGGTCGCCGTAGGTGCCGTGCGGGGTGTTCGCACCGGCGGGGCCGCAGTCGGCCGGATCGAGCGGCGTGGCGGGCGAGATCCAGCCAAGCAGGTAGAAATTGAAGCCGCCGTTGACGTCGCGGCCCATGAGATCGTCGCGCAGCCGGTGCCAGTCGGAGTAGGCGCGCGAGGCCGCACGCACGCGGGCATAACCGCCCTCGCCGTCGGGGCTGGCCGGCAACCCGGCGATGTAGGTGTCGAGCCAGGCCCCCGCTCCGATCGAGGCGTAGCGGCCGGACGCTTCGGTCTTGTCGGCCTCGATCTGGGACTCCCAGTGCTTGAGGTCGTCGGAGTCCTGCCAGAAGAGCTTGTCCGCCCACCAGGTGCCGGCGTTGCCCCAGGGCTGGATCCAGACCTCGTCCTCGCGCCCCCACTGGTAGGCGCCGCCGGTGGAGGGGTGGTCGGGGCTGCGGGAGTCGGCGGCGGAGAGCGCCGCGCACAGCGAAGCAACGGCACCGAGCGCAAAGAGACGGAGTTGGGGCATGACAGCCCGGATATACGGGCGGCGGGGGGCGAAGGGGCAAGGACGGCGCGTCCCGCGGGCGATTTTCACAGACTCCTCGCAGCGGCCCATTTCGTTGGCCGCCCGGAGCCTCCGCGCCCGCATCCCCGGCGCGAGCAGCCGCAACGCGCCGCCGCCCGCGCCCGCGGGATTCCCGTTGGACACGCGCGCGCCGGCCGTCGTTAACTCGCGGCGTCGCCATGGTCGTGCATCCGCGCCTCACCTCCCCCGCCAGCCGCTGGTCCCATTTCGCGGGACTCTTCCACGACGAGTTCGACCTCGGGTCGTTCTGGCTGCGCGGGGTCGCCAGCATCGTGCTACCGGCGTTTGCGGACGTGCGCCGGGTGGTGCTGCACGGCGAGTTCAAGCCCTGGCCCGCAGCCGAAAATGCCGGCCGGCCGCCGTCGCTGGAGGTATCGCTCAACGGCGCCCGTGTCGCCCTCGTCGCACCCGGCGCGCCCGGTCCCTTCGCGGTGCCGATCGACCTGCCCGAGCCGCGCGAAGGCACGACGCACACGATCGGGCTGCGCCTGCACGGCACCGCCTGGACCGACAACCTCGCCTGGCTCGGCCGCGTGACCCAGTCGCTCTCCTTCCTCGGCCCCCTCCATCGGCGCCTCCAGTGGTACCGTCGGCAGAACAAGAACCGCCAGCTGCGCATCCGCTCGCTGGTCGCCGCTGCCGGCGAACCGATCTTCGATTTCGCCAACCGGCACGCGCCCTTCAACCACACCTTCTCCCGCCAGCATCTGCGGCTCGGGATGAATGTCGTCGGCTTCCACCAGGCCGAGCTCGGCGTGGGCGAGTCGGCCCGCTGCATGGTCCGCGCCGCCGACGCCGCCGGGCTGGCCGTCGCCGTCGTCCCGCTCAAGCTCAACTGCCTCAACCCGCAGGGCGACGACTCGCTCGCCGCCCGTCTCCAGGATTCCAATCCGCACGGGGTGAACGTCATCCATGTCGACGCCCCGCAGTCGCGCGACATCGACCACCACCACGGCCCCGCCTTCCGCGCCAACCGGTACAACATCGCCTATTGGGCCTGGGAGCTGCCCGAGTTCCCCGACGCCTGGCTGGAGCACGCGCAGTACTACGACGAGATCTGGTGCCCGAGCGACTTCGTGCGCGAGGCCATCGCCGCCAAGCTCCCGCACGCCGTGCACACCATGCCGCACGCCATCGGCTTCGCGCGCCCCGCGGAGACCAGCGCCACCCTCCGCGCCCGCTTCGGCCTGCCCGCCGACCGGTTCCTCTTCCTGTTCCTCTACGACCTGAACTCCTACAGCGAACGCAAAAACCCCCGCGCCGTGCTCGAGGCGTACCGCCACGCCTTCCCCGCCGCGCAGGACGTGGGCGTCGTCATCAAGGTCCACAACCGCGCCAGCAACCCCGACGCCTGGGCGAAGCTCCAGGCCGAGGTCGCCTCCCTCCCCGGCGCGGTCCTCATCGCGGAGACGCTGCCCCGGGCCGACATCTACGCCTTGCAGGCCGCCTGCGATTGCTTCGTCTCGCTGCACCGCTCCGAAGGCTTCGGCCTCGCCATCGCCGAGAGCATGTACCTCGGCAAGCCGGTGATCGCCACGGACTGGTCCGCCTCGGCGGAGTTCGTCGACGAGAGCAACGGCTGCCCGGTGCGCGCGAAGCTCATCACGCTCGAGCGCAACATCGGTCCCTACGCCAAGGGCCAGACCTGGGCGGATCCGGATGTCGAGCACGCCAGTTGGTGGATGCGGCGGATCGTCGACGACGCCGCGCTGCGCGGGCGGCTCGGCGCCGCGGCCCGCGCCACCATCGAGGAACGTTTCGCCCCGGCCGTGATCGGCGCGCGTTACCGCCGCCGCCTCGAAGCGATCGCCGGTTGGTGAGGCGGGATACGGCAGTTCGGACAGGCCACAGGGGCAGAGGAGAGACGGAAGGAGATCACAGAGACGGACTTGGGTGTGGCGAAGTTTGGTCCGCCCGGCTCACCCCAATGGCCCAACGGGCTGGTACCTCTGGCCGCCAGTCTGTCTCCGCGCTCTCTGTGTGCTCTTGCCTTATCTCTGTGCTCTCTGTGTCCAACGGCTTCGTCTGCGCTCAGCCCACCCGCGGATCGACCACCCGCCCCATGAACAGGAGGCTGCCCGTGCGCGGGTCGCAGACCCAGAACAGGAACGGGCGGTTCACGTGGAACTTGAACGGTCCATCGACCGCCACCTCGTAGTCGGCCGGCGAAGACGGGACCCCGGTCGCCGCAGCGGCCTGGGTCCCCTCCTCGGCCACGGCGAACTTCACGAGGTGGTTCACGGCCGAGAGATGAATCGATCCGTCGTCGCGGGCGCTCCCCATGGTCGAGAAGTCGGCGCCGCCGTTGCGGTCGAAGACGGTCTTCGCGCCCATCTCCTGCAACACGGCGGAGAGCTGCGGAATCAGCCTCGCCGTCTGGAAACGAGGCAAGCGGAGATCGACCCGCGTCGGCTCCGCGCGCGCGACCAGTTGCAGACATTCGGCGATGCGGGCCGCGGAAAGGTCGGCCTCGATCTGCGCGAGGGTTGCATCGGCCTCGGGCAGCAGCACGACCATCGCGAAGCGATCGCCCCGATACGGCAGTTGCAGCAGGCGGTATCCGGGCTGGCTCACAGCGCGCAGCCACGCCAGACGCCGCATGGTCGGCACCTCGGCCACTTCCGGCACGATGGGGGGCGGAAGCTCGGCCGCAGCGGTGGTGGCGGCCGGCGCAAGCGGCTCGCTCGCGCCGATCGCCGTCGCTGCCGCCGCCGGTACCGGTGCATCGTCCGCCACGGGCGCCGCGGGCTTGTCGTACGCCACAGGCCGCGACTCGGGCAGGTGAAATGGCGCCATGACCGTCAGAGCCGGATCGAACGCCTCCTGCCATTCGCCATCGAAGTACACGGCGGCGCCGACCACCAGATTCGCGTCGGGCTCCAGCGTCGTCGCATCGGCAATGGCGAGGATGCGATCGTCGGTACGGGCGGAGATCCAGCGATTCATCCAGTGAATGGCATGGTCGCCCCGACCGAAATCGACCACCCGCAACTCGCAAGCGCAGCGCTGCCGGAGCAACTCGACAAAATCGGTGTTGATCGCGTTCTCCTGCCGGACCCAAAGCGCACGGGCAAAAGCAAGCCCCTCCTCTCCGCCCGCCGCGCGTTCCAGCCGCTGGGTGAGGATCGTGCAGCCATCGGCCGCCTCGGCGGGAGGCACGGAAAGATGGAGCACCGTCGACAGCTCGTCCCCGGCGGGTCCCCGGCTGCCCGCTGCGATCGGCAGCAGCGCCTGCGCGAGCCCAAGCGGGGCGATGGTGAAGTTGCCCGGCCGGGTCCGCAGCCTGGAATACAGATCCGCCGCGAACCCGGTGCTCGCCTGCGCGACGGCGAGGATCCGCGGATCATCCGGCGCCTGGACCGCCGGCGACACGTCAGCTGCGACTGAGCACAGCCCAAACCCGGCGACACCGACCACCAAACCAATCAGCATTCGAGGTAACATCGTGGGAGAAAAACAACAGCGGGGTGGGAGGCGACCAGCGTGCAAATCCACGCCCCAACGACGAGGAGAATCTCGCTTTTGCGAGGGTTCACAAAAAGCTCACGTTCGCCCCCGACAACAGCGCAGCCGCGCCCCCGGTATGGGAGCGCGGCTGCACCGAGCGAACGCGACGCCAGCGCGGCAGCTCAGTACCGGTAATGTTCGGCCTTGTAGGGGCCGTCGACCGAGATGCCGAGGTACTTGGCCTGCTTCTCGGTGAGCTTGGTGAGCTTCACGCCGATCTGCTCGAGGTGCAGGCGGGCGACCTCCTCGTCGAGGGCCTTGGGCAGGCGGTAGACGCCGACCTTGTAGGTGTCCTTGTTCTTCCAGAGGTCGAGCTGGGCGAGCGTCTGGTTGGTGAAGCTGTTCGACATCACGAACGACGGGTGGCCCTTGGCGCAGCCGAGGTTCACGAGGCGTCCCTCGGCCAGCACGAGGATCGAGCGGCCGTGCGGGAAGGTGTAGCGGTCGAGCTGCGGCTTGATGTTGTCCTTCGTCACGCCGGGCGCCGTATTCAGGCGGGCGATCTGGATCTCGTTGTCGAAGTGACCGATGTTGCAGACGATCGCGTTGTCCTTCATCGCCTGCAGGTGCTCGAGGGTGAGCACATCGCAGTTGCCGGTGGTGGTGACGTACGGGCACCGAAGCCGCGCAGCGAGTGCGCCGAGCCCTTGCCGACATCGCCGTAGCCGCAGACGACCGCGACCTTGCCGGCGATCATCACATCGGTGGCGCGCTTGATGCCGTCGGCCAGCGACTCGCGGCAGCCGTAGAGGTTGTCGAACTTCGACTTGGTGACGGAGTCGTTGACGTTGATCGCGGGCACGAGGAGCTTGCCGACCTCGTGGAGCTGGTAGAGGCGGTGCACGCCGGTGGTGGTCTCCTCGGAGACGCCGCGCCATTCCTTCACGAGAGCGGTGAAGACGCCCGGCTGCGCGCCCTTGATCTTCTTGAGGAGGTCCTTGATGACCTGCTCCTCGTGGGAGCCGGAGGCGGAGTTCACCCAGTCGGATCCCTGCTCCATCTCGTAGCCCTTGTGGAGGAGGAGGGTCACGTCGCCGCCGTCGTCGACGACGAGCTGCGGGCCCTTGCCGTCGGGGCCGACGATGGCGTGCCAAGTCATGTCCCAGTATTCCTCGAGCGTCTCGCCCTTCCAGGCGAAGACGGGGATGCCGGCCTTGGCGATGGCGGCGGCGGCGCTGTCGACGGTGGAGAAGATGTTGCAGGAGGCCCAGCGCACCTTCGCGCCGAGGGCGACGAGCGTCTCGATGAGGACGGCCGTCTGGTTCGTCATGTGCAACGAGCCGGTGATGCGGACGCCGGCGAGCGGCTTGGTCTTCGAGTATTTGGCGCGGACGGACATGAGGCCGGGCATCTCGGCCTCGGCCATGGCGATCTCCTTGCGGCCGAGTTCGGCGAGGGAGAGATCACGGACTTTGAAATCTTGTGACATGGGAAAACGGGGAAGATGTTGCGGGGAGCGGGAAGAAAAAGGCCGACTACCTCGGATGAGGCGGTCGGCCGATGAATCGGTAGCTCAGACCTTCTTGATCGCGGCCTTGAGGGCCTCGACCCTGTTGAGCTGCTCCCACGGGAGCTCGGCCTTGCCGAAGTGGCCGTAGTTGGTCGTCTGGCGATAGATCGGGCGGAGCAGGTCGAGCTGCTTGACGATGTTCGCCGGCTTGAAGCTGAACACCTCGCGCACGGCGGCGGAGATCTTCTGCTCGTCGACCGTGGCCGTGCCCATGGCGTCGACCCAGATCGAAACGGGCTCCGGGTAGCCGATGGCGTAGGCCACCTGCAGCTCGCAGATGTCGGCCAGGCCGGCGGCGACGATGTTCTTCGCCACCCAGCGCGCCATGTAGGCGGCGGAGCGGTCGACCTTCGACGGATCCTTGCCCGAGAAGGCGCCGCCGCCGTGGCGGCCCCAGCCACCGTAGGTATCGACGATGATCTTGCGGCCGGTGAGGCCGGAGTCGCCCTGCGGCCCGCCCACGACAAAGCGGCCGGTCGGGTTGATCAGGAACTTGGTGTTCGCATCGATCATGTTCGCCGGGATGACGCGGCGGATGACGTGCTCGACGAGGAACTCGCTGATCGC
>JAGVUB010000001.1 GCA_019136515.1 Verrucomicrobiota bacterium | reverse complement strand
CTCGAACGCGAAACTCTCCCGCGCCTCGATCAGTCGGTCGATCTCGGCCAGAAAGAGCCGCCCGGCCGACAGCGACGCCAACTCGGGGTTGAAGGGCGAGATGCCGGCGGCGATCAGGTCGGCGTTCACGAAGCGCTGGATGCGGGCCTCCTTCGGCAAAAACTCGCGGGCGAAGGTGGTCTTGCCGGCACCGTTCGGACCACCGATCACAACGCAGCGCAGGTCCGCTTTTCGCGCGCGCTTCGGTTTCGTGGCGCCAGTCTTGGCGCGCTTGGGCTTCGCTCGGCTCACTGCGGCGGATTAGCGGGACAAATCCCGCGCTTGGCAACTCGCGAGGCGAACGGTTCCGGCGCCGTCCGACCGCACCGTCCCGAGCGGCGCCCACAGTCGAATCCGGCCGGTCATCCTTTCGCCTGCAACGCCGCCACCACCGCGCGCGCCGCAGCGCCCATCCGCGCCAACACAAACGCCGCGAGGTCCTCGGGCAGAGCAGCTCGGAACACCTGCGGCTCGCCAGCCGGCGTGAGGTCGATCTCCGCGCAGTGCAGCGCTTGCCGCCGCAGCAGCAGCCGTGCCTCGAGCGCGGACGACCAACCAGTCTCGATGAACTCGAGGTAGAGCCGCTGGTCGGGGCCGTAAATCTTGTCACCGACGAGCGGGTACCCAAGCCACTGCGCATGCGCGCGGATCTGGTGCTTGCGCCCGGTCTCGGTCGCGACCCGCGCCAGCGTGAACCCGCCGCCGACCGCGAGCGGCGTGAAGCGCGTCACCGCCGGCTTGCCCTGCCCCTCCGCCCCCACGCCCATCTTCGCCGTCACGGGCCCGCTGAAGTCCGGGCCGAGCGGTTGATCCACGAGCGTCTCGCCGGCCAGTTCGCCGACGAGGAGCGCGAGATAGGCCTTGGCGTAGCGCCGTTTCAACACCGCCTTCTGCAGCCGTTGCGCCGTCCGCTCGTCCTTGGCGATGAGCACCACACCACTGGTCTCGCGATCGAGCCGGAAGACCAGATGCATCGCCCCGCCGCCGAGGTACTCGCGCGCCGCGCCGACCAGGCTCGACCACGGGCCGGCCTTCGAGGGATGGCAGACGACATCGCCCGGTTTATTCAGCACCAGCAGACGCTCGTCCTCGTGCACGATCCAAGCGCGCAGCTCCTCCGGCGCGATCAGGCGGATCGCCTCCGGTGGTTGCTCGCGCCGCGGCCACGGCCCGATCGGGCGATCGTAACCGGAGCGCATCACGCGCGGTTCCTCTTCATGATCTCTTCGCTGGGCAGAACAATCGACACGCCCCAATCCTCCGGGTCCACGCCACTCCCGGCAAGCCCAGGCCCGGCCCGCCGGGAACATCCCGCGCCCCCGGACCAAGACACCGCTCCGCCCAATTCGGACCTCGACCGTGTCACCGCCCACCGGGTACTCCTCTTCCCGCCCCATGCTCCGACACCTTCCCTTCGCTTGCCTGCTCCTCCCACTCGTCCTGGTCTCCGGTTGCAGCCGGCGCCCACCCGCCGAGGAAGCCACCCACCTCGCAGCCGAAATCTCGACCCTGCGCGCCGCTCTCCCCTCCGACCCGGCCGCCGACGCGGCGGCCGCGATCGCCAAATCCGCCAAACGCGCCGCCCGCGCCTACACCGCGCTACTGGACCTCGAGAACGAGAACCCGACCGATCCGGCGGTGGCCGCCGCGCGCACCGCGGCCGAACCGGTCGCCATCGAGATTCGGCGCATTCATCGGCTGGCGACCGAGCGCCATGATCTCTCCGATTTGATGGGCGGCCTGAAGGTCCGCGCCTACCGGGCCACGCGCACCGTCGTCGTCCCCGGACTCCTCGACACCCTCGCCGCGGCCGCGCGCCAGGCGGCCGAGGTCGACTTCGCGAAACTGCCCGCACTCGTTCGCGAAACCGCAACGTTGGCCGCCCAGTTGGCCGATGTCTGGCCCGCCGACGCCACGACCGGGAACGAGCCCCCGCCCCTCACCCGCGCCGACTGGCAACGCACCGCCGAGCGACTCGAGGCGTTCAACCGTGCCGAACCCGCCGAACTCGCGCTCGGGCTTGGGATCGCCTACGGCGCTCTGGGCAAGAGCGGCTTCGCGCTCGTCGAATTCGACCGCGCCGCCGCCGGCCAGTTCTCCGAGCCGGAGTACGCGGAGATCGTTCCGCTCGTCCGCGCCCTCGTCTACAGCCGTCTCGGGTTCACCGAGCTGGCCACTCGCGAAATCGCGCGCCTCGGCGGCGACACCGAACAGGGTCGCCAGCTGCTGGCCCTCGGCCATCTCACGATCGCCTATCTCCACTCCCGCGAGAAAGACTGGAAACAGGTCGACCGCTCCCTCGGCGAAGCGGTGCGCATCTGGCCCAACAACCCGCTCGTCGTCTACCTCTCCGGCGAACGCCTCCTCGCCGACGGCCGCAAGGAGCAGGCGTTGGAGACCTTCGCGCAGGCCGCGACCGGCACCGACGCCGCCTGGCTCGCGCCGCTGCTCGAGAAACGCGTCCGCGCGGTGCGCGACAGCCGCGGCGATGTGCCTCCGCTCTTCCTCGACAACAGCTTTTTCGTCGAATCCACACTGCGCCTGCTGCTCCAGGAGATCCGCCGCAAGGCGACCGGCGAGAAACTCGCGAATTTCCTCGACGCCGCGCAACGACTGCCCGCCCTGCTCAGCCCCAACGAAAAGGTGGAGCCGGCCGCCGCACAGCCGTAGCACGATGTCTTCGACGTGGCTCGGCCGCACGCTCCCAGCCGGAACGCGAAAAGCACAGATGGAACCGACAGAAGGCAACGAAGAGAACGAAATGTGAACGAGCTGGATAACAGGTGCCTGCGGCACCGCCTTCATCTGGCAGGTGAAGGGCAATTTCCCAGGTGTGCGGGCACTGCTGTCCAATGGTCCCCCATGCCTTTGTATCCTTCGTTACCTTCTGTCGTCTGCGGAGCTTGGGCTGAAGCGAAGCGCTTCACCCGGCTGGGCGGAAACTCGCGTCAGCAGCGCGCCTTCACGTTCGCCCACCCCGGTCGGGCGGGCGGATCGCCAGCGTGATCAGGAAGCCCAGCGCCAACAGTCCGGCGCCGAAGGCAAAAGCGTACCCCGACGCCGCCGCGCCGAACCGATCCTTGAGTTGCGCCACGACCTGCGGTCCCACCACGCCCGCCGCCGACCAAGCGGTGAGGATGCACCCGTAGAGCACCGGCATGCGGCGGGCACCAAAGGTGTTCAGCACGAAGGCGGGCATCACCCCGAAGCCTCCACCGTAGCACAACAACACATAGCAGATGAGTGTGCCGAAGAGCCACGGCTCCCGCACGAACGCCAACGCCACAAACGCTGCGATCTGCGTGCCGAGCATCAGGCGAAACACGCCGAGCTGCCCGAGTCGGTCCGATGCCGCACCCCAGAGCAACCGCCCCAGTCCGTTGAACAGCGAACTCACGCCGATCAGCGTCGCGCCCGCGGCGGCGAGTGCGGCGGGCGCGAGCGTGGCGTCCTTCTGTCTCCAAAGATCCTGGAAGAGCGGCGACTGGAAGCCGATGATCGCGATGCCCGCGGTGATGTTGCAGAAGAACACCAGCCACATCAGCGCGAAGCGACGCCAATCCGTCGGCGCATCGGCGACGGCAGTCCCGCTGCCCGCCATCGAGGCGGCGGCCGCCGCCGGCGGATTGCGCATATACAGCGCGGCGACCAGCCCCGCACCGCCCATGATCGCCCCAGCACCCGCGAAGACCAGCGGCAGTCGCCCACCGGCCAGCGTCATCAGCGCAGGCGCGATGGCCTTGCTCATCAGCAGCGCCCCGAACCCGAAGCCCATCACGACCATGCCGGTGACGAGTCCCTTCTTGTCGGGGAACCACTTCGCGGCCGTGGCGACCGGGGTCACATAGCCCAACCCAAGCCCGATGCCGCCCACCACGCCGTAGCCGAGCCAGAGCAGCGGCAACGCGCGCAGTTCGAGCGCGAGCGCGGCGAGCAGATGCCCGGCGCCGAAGAGCAGACTGCCGGTCACCGCCAGCGTGCGCGGCCCGAAGCGCGGCAGCGCCACCCCGCCCGCGGCCGCCGCCAGCCCGAGGAAACCGATGGCGAAGCTGAACGTCCACGCCACCTGGGCGTTGGTCCAGCCGTAACCCTCCGTCAGCGGTTTCTGGAACCAACTCCACGCATAGACGGCCCCCAGGCACAACTGCAGCAGCGTGCCCATGCCGGCGATCAGCCAGCGGTTCGGATGTTTCTCGGTCGCGACAGTTTCCACGGAGTACCGCACAGCCGGCGGCGGGCAAATCGAGGGGAGGAACGCAGAGAGGGATCGCCGGGGCCAAACCGCACGCCAATTGTTGGGGACGGCGGGACCGAAAGGCCGCGGCGCACGGAGTGGCTCAGAGATCCGGCGGCACGGTGCCGAGTGACTCCTCCATCGTGGAGAGCCCTTCCTTCACCTTGAGCATGGAGTCCTGGTGCAGGGTCTTCATGCCGTTGCGCATGGCGATCTTCTTGAGCTCGGCGGTCTCGAGGCCCTTGTTGATGCCCTCGACGAGCTCCTCGGAGACGACCATGAGCTCGTGGATACCGACACGGCCCTTGTAGCCGGTGCCGCCGCACTTCGGGCAGCCGCGCGGGTTGGCGCGGAAGATCGGCCCGCTCCAGCCGATGGCCGCCTCGAGCAACTCCTTCTCCCGGCCGACCGGCTCGTGGGGCATCTTGCAGGTCTTGCAGACGCGGCGCATGAGGCGCTGGGCGCAAACGCACAGCAGCGACGACGAGATCATGAACGGCTCGATGCCCATGTCCGTGAGGCGGGCGATCGTGCCTCGACGGCGATGTCCGCCGTCTCCTTGTCGCGGATTTCGCCGACGAGCACGATGTCGGGGTCCTGGCGGAGGAAGGCGCGCAGCGCGGCGGCGAAGGTCAGGCCGATCTGCCGGTGCATCTGCATCTGGTTGATGCCGGCCAGCGTGTATTCGATCGGGTCCTCCGCGGTGCGGATGACCAGCTCCGGGCTGTTGATCTCGTTGAGCGCCGAGTAGAGCGTCATCGACTTGCCCGAGCCGGTGGGGCCGCAGTGCAGGATCATGCCGTACGGCTGGCGGATGACCTCGCGGTACTTGGCGAGATTCTCCTCGGAGAAGCCGAGCATCGGCAGCGGCAGCGTCGACTTCTGTTTGTCGAGAATACGCATGACGACGCCCTCGCCGTGGTTGAGCGGGGCGGTGGAGACGCGCAGGTCGATGTCGACGTTCTTGCGGGTGTAGTTCTTGAAGATGATGCGTCCGTCCTGCGGCAACCGGCGCTCGGCGATGTCGAGGTTGCACATGATCTTCAGGCGGGCGACCAACGCCGGCCCGACCTTGGAGGGCAGGCGCAGCTTCTCCTGGCAGTTGCCGTCGATGCGATAGCGGACGACGACTTCCTTCTCCCAAGGCTCGACGTGGATATCGCTCGCCCCGGACAGGTAGGCATCCTCGATGATGCGGTTGGCCAGGAGGATGATCGGTGCGGATTCCTCGGAGGTGCTGTCCTCGCCCTCGAGCTCCTTCTCCACCTCCTTGAACTCGACGCCGATCTTGTCGACGACGTCGTCGAACTGCTGGCTCTCGCGGTTGGCGTCGGCGGCAAGCTTGTCGCGGATGTCCTTCTCGATGCTGAGCAGGCGCACGACGCGCTTGCCGGTGACCTCGCCGATCTTGGCGGTGACGCTCAGCTCGAACGGGTTGGCGAGGGCGACGATGATCGTGTCGCCGATCTGGCCGACCGGCAGCACGACGTTCTGCTGGCAGAAGGCGCGGTCGAGGCGCTCGAAGGTGCCGTTGTTGATCTTGTAGCGGGAAACCAGGAACGGGGCGATGCCGTAGGCCTTGGACTTGCCCAGCAGGATCTGGAAGGGAGTGAGCCGGTACTCCTTCTGGAGCATCTGGTCGAGCGCCTCGCCGGGCAGGTCCTGCGGCGTGGCGACGATGGCGGCCCGCTGCTCCGCGGTGAGGCGGTTCATCTCCTCGAGCTTGTCGATGAGCAGGGTCTGGAGGCGTCCGAGCGGCATGGTGGGATCAGTTGGCGCGCAGTCCGCTGCCTTCGTTGTCGCGCTCCATCTGGAGTTTGCGGAGGAAGTCGCTGATGTTCTCCATGCTGGTGATGAACCAGAGGATCGGCGTCTCCAGCTGGCGTTCCCAGTAGGAGCGCACGGCGGGACTGAGATAGTAGGCTGTGACCAGGAAGTGGATTCCCTCCTCGACGTCGAACGGCACCGTCCACGTCGCCTGGCAGGCGCCGACGTCGAGCTTCTTGCGCAGATCGTAGGGCTGATCGTAGCCGCTCAGGTCCACCATCCCGAGGCCCATCTCCTCGACCTGGTAGGCGAGGACCTGCTCCTCGGTGAGCGACTGCTTCTCGTAGACGAGGATGTGCAGGAGCGAGACGCTCTCGTTCTTCTCGTCGGCGGTGAGCTCCAGCAGCCGTTCGTTGGCGGCATCCAACGCCTCGATCGTGATCAGGTTGTGATCGACCAGACTCGAGCCGAGGGCCCGGTTGGCGCGCATCATCAATGGCCGGTGATCAGTCATGGGGGACGGGGGAACGGAGGGGAAACGACAGCGAAAGGGTGGGTGCGCAGGCGGGCGGGCGACAAGCCCGGAGTTGGGCCGGTGGCGACAACCCGGGCTGCGCCGCAGTCACGTCAGGGGCGCTTCGCGGGTTTCTTGCGCGCGGCCGGTTTGGCCTTGGCCGGCCGAGTCTTCGTCGGCTTCGCCCGTGCCGGCGCCGCCGGTCTCTTCCGGACGGCCGGACGCTTCGCCGCCGGCTTGCCGCCATGGCGCACGCGCTGGAGCAGCTCGAGCCGGAGCTCGGTGAGGCCCGTGCCCGCCGTGCAGGAGATCTCCAGCACGTCGACCTTGTGACGCCGGCGGAAGGCCCGCAGGTGGGCAGCCGCCTCGGGCAGATCCATCTTGTTGGCCGCCACCAGCCGCGGCTTCTTGAGCAGGCCCGGGTCGTAGAGTTTCAGCTCCTGGAGCAGGTGGGCGTAGTCGTCGCGCGGATCGCGGCCGTCCACGCCGGCCATGTCGATGATCAGCAGCAGCAACGCGCAGCGCTCGATGTGCCGGAGGAACCGGTGACCGAGCCCGCGGTTCTCGTGCGCGCCCTCGATCAGGCCGGGCACGTCGGCCAGCGTGATCCGCTCGTAGCGTTCGGGAAACTCGATGACACCGACCTGCGGCTGGAGCGTGGTGAACGGATACGCCGCCATCTTCGGACGGGCGTTGGTGATGTGGTTGGTCAGCGAGCTCTTGCCGGCGTTGGGATAGCCCACCAGGCCGACATCGGCGATGCTCTTGAGCACCAGCCGGAAGACGCCGTGCTCGCCCGGCAGGCCGGGGTTGGCGCGGCGTGGCGCGCGGTTGGTCGAGGTCTTGAAGTGGAGGTTGCCCCACCCGCCCGTGCCGCCTTTGCACAGCACCAAGCGCTGGCCGTTCTCGGTCACCTCGCCGACGACCTCGCCGGTCGCCTCGTTGGTGACAACCGTGCCGAGCGGCACCGGCAGGAGCGCAGTCCGGCCGCCGTGGCCGTTCTGGTCCTTGCTGCGGCCGTTCTCGCCGCGGCCGGCCTCCCAGTGCGGTTTGAACTTGTAGTCGATGAGGTTGTTCACGTCGTGGCTGCCCACGAGCACGACATCGCCGCCGAGGCCGCCGTCGCCGCCGTTGGGACCGCCGAACGGAATGAATTTCTCCCGGCGGAAGCTGGCGCAACCGTTCCCGCCGTCGCCGGCCCGGGCTTTGATGACTACTTCGTCGACAAACATGGTCGCGACAATGAAACACCCCTTCGCCCGCGCACAATCACCAATGCCGCGCCCTGCCGGCCCCGGGGAGCCGCCCGCCCGGGTTCCCGCTGCCAAAGATCGACCTTCCGCAATTGTCCTCCACACTGTCGGCATGCGCCCCGTCCCCCTTGCCTCGCTCCTCCTCGTCGTCGCCGCGGTGTTCACCGGTTGCCAGTCGGTGGAGTACGCCGTGAAGGAGAAGTTCGGCATCCACAAACGCGACATCCTCGTCGCCCGGGTGCAGGACGCCCGCCGGGCCCAGGACGAGGCCCGCGCCCAGTTCGCCAACGCGCTCGAGGAGTTCATCGCCGTCACCGGCAACACCGGCGGCCCCCTCGCCGACAAGTACGCCAAACTCCAGCGCGAGTTCACCCGCAGCGAGGCCCGCGCCACCACCGTGCGCGACCGGATCGCGGAGATCGAGCGGGTGGCCCGCGCCCTGTTCAAGGAGTGGCGCGCCGAACTCGACGTCTACCGCGACCCCGCGCTGCGTCGCCTCAGCGAGCAGCAGCTCGCCACCACCGAACAGCGCTACGCCGCGCTCGCGGCCGCGCTCCACCGCGCCGCCGCCACGATGGATCCGGTGCTCGACCGCTTCCGCGACCAGGTGCTCTTCCTCAAGCACAACCTCAACGCCAGCGCCATCGCCCAACTCGACACCAACCACCAGCAACTCCAGTCGGAGATCGGCCGGCTCATTGCCGAGATGGAGGAGTCGATCCGCGAGGCGGATGCGTTCCTCGCCGCCCTCCCGCCAGCCGCCGGGTAGCGGCCCGCGTCGCCGCGGAGGGGGACGCCGCCCGTGTCTTCGCCCGCCGGCAAAAGGAGGAGGGGCCCCGGAGGGACCAGTCCGGCAAGGACTCGTTCCGACACTCGCGCCTCAGTGGGTCCCCGGCTTCGCCTCGACGCCCAGCACGCAGTTCACGCAACCGATCAGCTCCTGCGCCGTGAACGGTTTCACCAGATACGCCCGCGCCCCCAGCTCGCGCCCCAGACTCTGCGCCTCCGGCGAAGCACACCCGCTGACGATCACGATCGGGACACGGTCCAGGTCGCCGTGGTCGCGCAAAAGGTCGATGAAGCTGTATCCATTTATATCAGGCAACAGGAGGTCGAGGAGGACGAGGTCGGGGCGACGCGACTGCATGGCTTCCAGCGCCGCCGCAGCCGTGGGCGCGATCTGCACCTCGTAGCCCGCGTACCCGAGCGCGCGTCGCACCGCTTCGGCCGACAGATGCTCGTCTTCGACGCAAAGAATCAGTTTCCGCATGGTGAGAAAGTGGACTGATCGGATCGGGGCGCCCGCAACGCCGGACTCGCCAGCGACACACCCGGCAACGCGGGTGACGGTGCGGGCCGGACTGAAGGGGTGACCAGGGCCATCATCGGATGGTGCCGAGCAAAGCGTTCCTGCGCCCGAGGGCAATCGCGTTTCCGTCTCCGGCGAGGAATGTCAACTCGCCCCCCGCCCCGGCGCCTCGTCGGCCCCCGCATTCGACAAGCAGTTGCCAGCCGCGCGGCCCATCGCATTCTCGACGACCGATCGCCCGGCGCCGCGGGCCCACGTGCCACCACCCGGGGCGCGGCCGCGACGCCGATCCAGGCGATCCCCCTCCCGCCATGACATCTGTCCCCGGTCTCCGCTCCCCTTACGACAAGGTTGGCCGTCTCGTGTATTTCGGCCGCATGCTCGACAAGATCCGGCTCCACGCCGCCGGCCGGCTCCCGCCGGACTACGTCGCCAACCTCGGCGAGGAGAGCCCGCGCGTCTTCGACGCCCGGTGCTGCCGTTTCCTCGGCGTTCGCCACGCCGATCTCGCCGCCCGCACCCTCCAGGGCGGGTCCGACGAGGAACTCCTCGCCTGGGCGCACACCCAGGGCACGCCGCGCTCCGACGAGGAGTGCACGATCTGGAACGCCTACATGGCCAAGCTCGGTTGGCGCGACGAGGTCAGCGAACGCGTCCGCCTCCGCACGGCCGAGTACGGCCTGTCGGGCTGCGGCGCCGAGACGATGTTCGACCTGATCGAGGCCGACGAAGGCCGGCCGCTCGGGCGCCGCTGCGACTGAGCCCCACACTGCTTCGCAACTTTCCGGCCCCGCCGGTGTGCTCCCCTCCGCAACCCTTCGCACCACCATGCCCGCAATGCACGAAATCGACTACAAGATCCACGGCGACGACCTGCAGTTCGTCGAGGTGGAGCTCGACCCCAACGAAGCCGCCCTCGCCGAAGCCGGCGGTATGATGTTCATGGAGGACGGCATCGAGATGCAGACCATCTTCGGCGACGGCTCCCAGCAGAACACCGGCCTCCTCGGCTCCCTGCTCGGCGCGGGCAAACGCCTGCTCACCGGCGAGTCGCTCTTCATGACGGTCTACCACAACCGTTCCGGCGCGAAGCGCCGCGTCGCCTTCGGTGCGCCCTACCCCGGCAAGATCGTGCCCCTGCACCTCGCCGAGATCGGCGGCACCATCCTCGCCCAGAAGGATGCATTCCTCTGCGCCGCCAAGGGCGTGAGCGTCGACATCGCCTTCAACAAGAAGATCGGCGCCGGCCTCTTCGGCGGCGAAGGTTTCATCATGCAACGGCTTTCCGGCGACGGCTGGTGCTTCCTGCACGCCGGCGGCACCGTCGTCGAGCGCTCCCTCGCCCCGGGCGAGACGTTGCGCGTCGACACCGGCTGCATCGTCGGCTTCCAACCTTCCGTCGCGTTCGACGTGCAGTTCGTGGGCGGCATCAAGTCCGCGCTCTTCGGCGGCGAAGGCCTGTTCTTCGCCACCCTCCAGGGCCCCGGCCGCGTGTGGCTCCAGTCCCTGCCCTTCAGCCGTCTCGCCGATCGCATGTTCGCCGCCTCCGCCAAGGGCCGCGGTCGCCGCGAGGAGGGCTCGGTGCTCGGCGGCCTCGGCCGCATGCTCGACGGCGACAACTCCTGACGCGGCCCCGCCACCGGCCATGGCGCCCACCGTCTCCGTCGTCCTCCCCGTCCGCAACGCCGCCGCCACGCTCGGCCGCGCGCTCGCCTCCGTGTGCTCCCAGTCGTTCGCCGACTGGGAGCTGCTCGCCATCGACGACGGCTCGACCGACGGCACCCCGGCTCTCCTCGCCGCCGCCGCGACCGGCGACCCGCGCATCCGCGTGTTGACGACGCCGCCCGCCGGGCTTGTCGGCGCCCTCGAGGCGGGCCTCGCCGCCGCACGCGCCCCGCTCGTCGCCCGACTCGATGCCGACGATGAATGCCGCCCGGAGCGTTTCGCCCAACAGGTCGCGTTTCTCGCCGCGCATCCGGAGATCGGAGTCTGCGCCACCCGCGTCGTCTTCGGCGGCGACCCGGTCGCAGGCCGTGGCTACGCGCTCCACGTCGAATGGACCAACACGCTCCTCACGCCCGAGGAGATCGCGCTCAACCGTTTCGTGGAGTCGCCCGTCGCCCATCCGTCGGTGATGTTCCGCCGCGAACTCGTCGCCGCGCACGGCGGCTACCGCGCCACCGGCTGGCCCGAGGACTACGAACTATGGCTGCGCTGGCTGGAGGCCGGCGTGCGCTTCGCGAAGCTGCCCACGCCGCTCGTCGTCTGGCACGATCCGCCCGGCCGGCTCTCGCGCACGCACCCCGACTATGCCGACGCCGCCTTCGCGGCCTGCAAGTGCCACTACCTCGCACGCTGGCTCCGCACCCACGTCGACCCGGCGCGGCCGCTCCTCCTGCGCGGCTCCGGCAAGCCCACCCGGCGCCGCTTCGCCACCCTCGCCGAGCACGGCATCAGCCTCGCCGGCTATGTCGACATCGCGCCCCGCAAGATCGGCACGCGCATCGGCGGCCTGCCGGTGTACTCCCCCGATTCGGTGCCCCCGGCGGGCGATTGCTTCATGCTCGGAGCGGTCGGCACCCGCGGCGCCCGCGAGATCATCCGTGCCGAACTTCGCACGCAGGGCCGCATCGAGGGCCGCGACTTCCTGATGGTCGCCTGATGCCGTCGCCGAGCGCGGGCCGGCGGGCCCCGCAGCCTACTTCACGCCGAGCTTCCGCAGCTTCGGGGCGATCACCATCCGGCAATAGCCCTGGCCCGGGTTGCGCCGGTAGTAGTCCTGATGGTACTCCTCCGCCTGGTAGAACTTTTCCAGCGGCACGATCTCGGTGACCACCCGGCCCGCCAGCCGCTGCTGCAGACTGTCCCGGGCCTGTTCTGCCGCCCGGCGTTGTGCCTCGTCGGCATACAGGATGATCGAGCGGTACTGCGGGCCCTCGTCCGGGCCCTGGCGGTTGAGCAAGGTCGGATCGTGCACGAGCCAGAACTTTTCGAGCAGCGCCTCGTAGGTGGTCCGCGTCGGATCGAAATCGATCCGCACCACCTCCGCGTGCCCCGTGGTGCCGGTGCAGACCTCTCGGTAGGTCGGCTGCGCCGTCCGGCCGCCGGCGTATCCGGAGACAACCGCCACAACCCCGGGCAACGTCTCGAAGTACGCCTCCAGACACCAGAAGCAGCCGCCGCCGAAATAGGCGGAGGCGGGCGTGGCCGACGAAGGGGACGCTGAGGGTGCGGCGGGGGCGTTCATGGATGTACCGAGAAGGAGGATCGCGAGCAGCGTGGGTTTGAGGGGAAACAGAGGCGCAGACATGCGGCGGCACGATCCGCGGCCGCGGGTGTCCCGCAAACCGGAGACCGGAGTTGTAGCCGGACCCTCGCCAGCGGCGGCGCACCTTCAGTGCAGCTGCTGACCGGTGGCACCGCACCTCGGCCCGTACGCCGGGCGAACCGTCACACCCCGGCCGCCTCCAGGTCCGCCAACACCTGCTCGACCGGCCGGAGCGAATCGGCCGGGAAGAACGAGTTGATCCGCGCCACCACCTGCTGGATCAGTCCATCGGGGCACGAGGCTCCACCAGTGATCAACAGCCGCTGCGGTCGTCCGGGCTCCAGAAACCTGCGTCGCTCCACCCGTCCCCCGCGCGGGTCGCCGGGCTGATGGGGGAAGATGAAGTGATCCACGTCCGAGGGACCGATGAGGTCCCGCTCCGACTGGATGTAGTACGCCCGCTCGCCGAGCTGCTGCTCGCAGAGGCGGAAAAGCTGGAACGTATTCGAGCTGTTCTTGCCCCCGACCACGAGCGCGGCGTCGAGCGGCCCGGCCAGCGCGCGGACCAGCGCGTCCTGGTTGACCTGGGTGGCATAGCAGAGCGTGTCGCCGCGGCTCTCCGAGAAGAGATGTTCCGCCACCCGGTCGGCCCCGAACCGCGCCGCGTAGGCGCCCTCGAGCAGATCGATGATCCGCAGCGTCTCGTTGCGCAGCAGCGTCGTCTGGTTGACGACCGCCACCCGGGCGAGGTCGCGCACCGGGTCGAAGCCGGGCGTGTGCCGGCCGGCGAACGCCGCCGCGAAGAGTGACTGGGCGGCGACCGGCGACTCCGCCCGCACGATCGCCGCCAACTGCTCGGCCTCGGCGGCATTGCGGATGATGAGCGACGGCGCGAAGATCGCAGAGTTCGAGAAGGTCGCCTTGGTCTCCTCGTGCTCGTGTTTGCCGTGGATGATGACGGTGTATCCGAGCTTCCCGTAGCGGCGCGCCGCCTTCCACACCTTTTCCACCAGCATGCAGGTGGCGTCGTGGCGGTTGAGCTCGAGACCGCGTTCGATCAGCCGGCGCTTGTCGTCGTCGGTGGCACCGAAGGCCGGGATGATCACGATGTCGCCGCGCCGCAGGTCGTCCCAGAGAGGGCGGCCGGTGGCGGGGTCGGCGAGCGGCCGGCCCTTGTCGCTCTGGAGAAACCGCAACCCGCGGGCGAGAAGGTCCTCGTTGACGAACGGATTGTGGATCAGCTCGCTGAGCATGAAGACGCGTCGGCCGGGGTTCTCCGCGATCGTCTCGTACGCGCGCTCGATGGCGTTCTGCACGCCGAGACAGAAACCGAAGTGGCTCGGCAACACGTAGCTGACCGGGCCGAAGTCGAGCACGGCGGGCGCGGCGGAGCTGCGCTCCTTCGTGCGCTTGAGGCGCTTGATCGCCTCGCACAGCACGCTCTGGTAAAGCCGGCTCGCACCGGCATCCAGCCGGTAGACGGCGCGGTTGCGCTGCGCCTCGGTGCGAAAGCGGTAGATGTAGTCGTTCTCCCGGTGGTTCAGATACGGGATCCGGATCGACTCGGCCCGCACCGCCGGAAGCACGGCGGCCAGCTCCGGAGCCAGCGATCCGGCCGCGGCGAGCTCCGCCATCTCGCGCAGCGAGAACCGCCGCCACTCCCCTGCTCCCGCCGGCGAGCCGCCCCGGCAGGCCTCCACCAGCGCAAAGTACAGCGCCGTTCCTCCCGTCTCCGCAACGCGCGTCACGCCGGTGCAGTCGGCGGCCACGGCGTGCAACCCGGCTTGCGCCGCGGCGTCCACCGAGTCGCCCGCCGGACCATGGGCCGTGGCCTGCCAAGGCGCACCGGCCGCGCTGCGCCGGAGCAGCGCGAGGTTCGACTCGTCGAAGAGCAGCAGGACGAAGGAGGCGATCGGTTCGGTGATCATCGCGGGCGGCCACTAGAACCGGCCCGGCCACGCCCCGCAAGTCCCCCGCCGCACCGCCGCGGCCCCCTCAGTCCGGGCGGGCAAGCTTGGCTTGGGCGCTGCCGGCCTCGGTGCGCAGGCACTCGATCCAGCCGCGGGTGTCCCCGGCGCGGAAGAAGCCGTAGTTGAGGTCCATGTAGCTCGCGGCCTCGCGGGCGTGGATCTGCTTGTAGTCGCGGATCCGGTACCGAAACATCGCGGCCGTGCCGAAGGCGAAGCCGAGCGCGGCCAGGCCCGCGACCAGCGCCGTGGGCGCCCCGGCCCAGGGCAGCGCCGGCGCCTCGCCGGCCTCGGTCCCGCCGGCGAGCACGCCCCACAGGCCGAGTCCGGCGACCGTGCCGTAGACGGTGAGCGTGGTCGGGTTGTCCGCCGCCAGGAGGCTGCGGCGGCGGAAATGCCGGACGTTGGGCACAATCAACGCGAGCTGCTCCAGCCGCTCGTTCCACCCGGCGTCGTGCGTCTTCGGCACGAAACGCCGCAGGCCGCGAAACGCGTGCGAGAAACCATCGTACGCAGCGACGAACGTCGTCCGCCCCGCGAGCACCTCCGCGGCCAGGGGGTTGCTGCGGTTCAGCGTCGAATCGATCGCCTTGCGCTTGAGCTCCACGACCGCGGCACATTGGGCGTCGGACAGGCCTTCGGCCACGCAGCGGCGATCGAGGTCGCGGAAGAAGTTGTATTGGATGTCGAACATGCGCGGGGTGTCGCGGGGGTGAACAGGGGAACGCGGGCGCGGGCCGAGCGGCGCGTCAGGGCGCTCCGGGCACCTTCGTGGTCGTCGTCCAGTCGAGCAGCTCGATCTCGAACACGAGGGTGGAGCGCGGCATGATCCGCGGGATCTGCCCCTTCGTGCCGTAGCCGAGCCAGTAGGGCACCACAATCAGCCGTTTCTCGCCCTTGTGCATCGCGGCCACCGCTTCGTCCCAGCCCTTGATGACGTGCCTGACGCCCACCCGGAACTGGAACGGCTGCCCACGCCGGTACGACTCGTCGAACACACGGCCGTCGAGGAAGGTCCCGCGGTAGTGCACGGTGCAGAGGTTCGCGCGGGCCGGCGTCGCCTCGCCTTGGCCGGGCCGGAGGATCTTGTAGTAGAGGCCCGAATCCGTCCGCACAAGTTCGCCGAACTTCTCCTGGAGGAAGGCGATCTGTTCCGCCGTCCAGACCTCCTCGACCGAGGCCGTGGGCGGCTTCGGCGCGGCCGCCGGGACCGGGGCGGGTTCCGTCTTCTTCCCACAGCCCGCCAGCAACGCCGCGCCGGTGAGCGCGAGGGCGAGAACACCTGCCGAGGAACGGTTCATCGCGCGGTCGCCGCCGGGGGCGGCACGGGGTTGGGTTCGATCGCGAGGACCTCCACCTCGAACACCAGCGAGGTCTGGCGCGGGATGCGCGGCGGCTGCCCGCGCGAGCCGTAGGCCAAGTCATAGGGAACAATCAGAATACGCTTCTCGCCCACACGCATCAGGCTGATGCCCTCCTCCCACCCCTCGATGATCTGGCCGCGCCCGAGGCGGAAGGTGAAAGGGTGGGTGCGGTCGAGCGACTCATCGAAGCTGCTGCCGTCGAAGAACAGACCCCGGTAGAGCACGCTCACGCTGTCGCCCGGCTTCGGGCGGTCGCCGTGGCCCTCCTGCTGCACCACGTAGCGCAGCCCGGTCGTGGTCTTCTGGGCCTGCGGCCAACGCTGGTCGATCACGTTGAGCTCCTCCCAGGAAAAACCCGAGCGGGCGAGAAGTCCGGTTGCGACAGTGGCGGCCAGTGCCGCCACCAACAGTCCTTTTGGTCGGAAACCCATGGCGCGAGAATGGCCGCCGCCGGCCGCTCGGCAAGCCCGGGAAACGGGCCGGCGCGATTCCGCCACCCTGTTGGACTCCAGGTCCCCGCCGCGTATCTTTCTGTCGTGCGTCGGGCGCCACCAGCCATCGCCCCGCTCGTCCCCCAGAACATCCAGCATCGGCCAACGGAAGGAGCTGTTATGGTCCTCAAAAACCTCTGCGACTACCTCGACCGCGAGCAGATCCGCTACACCGTGATCTCGCACTCGCCCGCCTTCACCGCTCAGGAGATCGCCGCCGCCAGCCACATCTCCGGCCGCAACCTCGCCAAGACCGTCATGGTCTACATCGACGGCGAACTGGCGATGGCCGTCCTGCCCGCCAGCCTGCATGTGGATGTCGAGGTGCTCGGCGAACTCTCGGGCGCCGTCCACATCGAGATGGCCCACGAAGCCGACTTCCGCGACTGCTTCCCCGGCTGCGAGACCGGCGCGATGCCTCCCTTTGGCAACCTCTTCGGCCTCCCGGTCTACGTCGCGCGCGAGTTGGCCGACGACGAGTTCATCGCCTTCAACGCGGGCTCCCACACCGAGCTCATCCAGATGCACTACCACGATTTCGAGCGCCTCGTGCAGCCGCGCGTCTTCGACTTCAGCTCCCTCGTGTGAGACCAAGCGCGCCGGCGGTTGTTGCCGAGACGTAACCTGGTGGGCTTGCCGGACGCCGCGTTCGCGACCGAACGTCGACCGCTCCCATGCCGCGCATCCTCATCATCGAAGACGACCCGGATCTCGCCGAACTCATGGCGATCACGCTGCGCACCGCCGGCCATGAGGTGCGCCTCGCCGGCGACGGCAGCACCGGCCTGCAAGCCCTGCGCGACGCGCCCCCGGCCCTGCTGATCCTCGATGTCATGCTGCCGGACATCGTCGGGCTCAGCCTGTGCGAACAACTCCATCACGGCGCCGAGTCGGGCCCCGGCGCCATCCCCGTCCTGATCACCAGCGCCTGCGACGAGGCGGAGATCGGGCCGCTCGCCGACGCCGCCGGCGCCGACGATTTTCTTCCCAAACCCTTCAGTCCCTACCAACTGCTTCTGCGCGTGCACACCCTCCTCGACCAAGCCGCCCGCGAACGCCTCGCCGGTTGAGCCGGCTCCGGACGCGAGACGCGCGCGCCCATCGCCGAGGGGGCGGCGATCCGGGGCAAAACGCCTTCGCCGGGTCCGTCAGCCACCGCGCTTTTTCGCTGCAACCGCCGCGACGGCCGGCCATCCACGATGGCTATCCGCATGCATCTCCTCGTCACCAACGACGACGGTCTCGACTCCGTCTTCCTCCACGAACTCGTTCACGCGCTTCTCGCCGCCGGGCACCGCCTCGTCGTCGCCGCCCCTGCCGGTGAACAAAGCTGGATCGGCGCCGCCAAGTCCCGCCACCGGCCCGTGCACTCCGCCCGCGCCGACCGTGGCTTCGGTTGCCCCACCTGGGCGGTCGACGGCACCCCGAGCGATTGCGTCAACATCGCCCTCGCCCACCTCCTCCCCACAGACGGCCCCGCGATCGACGCCGTCGTCAGCGGCATCAACATCGGGCGCAACACCTCCCTGGCCTTCATCCTCGCCAGCGGCACCATCGGCGGCGCCTGGGAGGGCGCGCTCCACGGCCTGCCCGCCGCCGCGCTCTCGCAGGACATCCCGATGGAAGCGTTCGCCGAGCTGCGCGCCCACGGCGGCCAACCGAATCCAAATCTCCACGCCACCGTCCGCCTCTCCGCCCAACACGCCGCCCGCCTCGCCCCGGACCTGCTCGCGCAGACCGCCCCGCAGAGCTTCACCGTCCACAACCTCAACTTCCCCTATCCCGCCCGCCCCGACTCGCCGCTGCAGCGCACCGTCCCGGCGCACAACATCCTCCCGCGCATCTTCGCCCCGGCCGATCCCGCCGGCCTGCACCGCTTCGACTTCAACCCGGGGCACGATCTCTCCCCGCCCGAACCGATCACCGACGTCGCCGCTGTGGCCGCCGGCGCCATCAGCCACACCGTGCTCGACTACCGCCGCCTCGGCCACTGAGATTGCCGCCATGCCCCGGCCCGTTCCCGCTCCGTTGCGCCTCCGCCTCGCCCTCGCCGCAGCGTGTCTGGCCGCGGCGCTCCCGGCCGGCGCGGCGCTCACCTGGGACACACGGGAGCAACGGTTCCCGCTCTCCGCCGAACAGGCCGAAGCCCGCACCGTCTTCGGCTTCACCAACACCGGCAACCGGCCGATCGCGATCACCGGCGTGCACGCCGGCTGCAACTGCACCACCGCCACGGCGACGAAATCCAGCTACGCCCCGGGCGAACGCGGCGAGATCGTCGTCGATTTCCGGCGTGGCAACCGCGAGGGCGAATACCGCCAGGGCATCACCGTCACCACCGACGACGGCGCCTCCACCACCCTCCAGTTCGTCGCCGATATCGAGGCGCTCGTCCGCTTCGACACCCGCTACGTCTTCTGGACCGCCACCGAGGAGCGGATACCCAAGCGGATGCACCTCACGTTCGCCGCCGGCCGGCGGGCCGCGCTCACCGGGGTGCGCAGCAGCGATCCGCAGTTCCGCGTCGCCTTCGCGCCCGTGGCCGGAACCGAGGGGGCATTCGTCCTCACCGTCACCCCGCCCGCCACGGCCACCAATTTCTCCGTCCTGACCATCCGCTACCGGCTCGGCGAAGCCGAGGCGGAGAGCGAACTCAGCGCCGTCGCCCGCACCCTCCCGGCCCCGGCCGCCCCGGCGCAGCCCGCCGCCAAGCCTCAGCCCTAGACCATGGCTCGGTTGCCCCACAGCTGGTTCGGACTTCTCCTCGCGGCCACGCTCCTCGCCCTCGCCGCGTTCGCCTTCGATCCCCGCGCCCGCGATCTCCTGCGCGATGCCCCCGCCACCGACGAGACCACCCTCGCCGCTGCGCGCGAACACCGCGGTCCGCTCCTCTGGATCGACGCCCGCCCCGCCGCCGATTTCGCCCACGACCACATCCCCGATGCGCTCCCCCTCAACCCCGACGACTGGGAGGCGCAGATCGTCGATGTCCTCACCCGCTGGCAGCCCGGCACCCGCGTGATCGTCTACTGCGACGACCGCGCCTGCGGCTCCAGCCGCGCCGTCGCCGACAAGCTCCGACACGAATACCAGTTCGACGACGTCGCCATTCTCCATGGCGGCTGGGCGGCTTGGCGAAAGGCGATGAGCCGATGAGCACACTCGCGACAATTCTCCGCCTGGCGCTCGCGGGCGTCTTCCTCGCCGCCGCCGTCGTGAAGATCGCCGACCCGGTGAAGTTCCACGCCGCGCTCCTCACCTATCGCATGCTGCCTGACCTCGTCGCCGCCGGGCTCGCGCTCTGGCTGCCGTGGTTCGAGCTGTGCACCGGTGTCGCCATCCTCTGGCCACGCCACAGTCGGGCCGCGCTCTGGGTGGTGGTTGCGCTCAACGTCGTCTTCCTCGCCGCCATCGGGCAAGCCGCGTTCCGGGAGCTCGACATCGTCTGCGGCTGTTTCGGTCGCCCCGCCAGCGTGCGCGGCGCCGGCTATCTCCCCTACCTCGCCCGCGACCTCGCCTTCCTTGCCGCCGCTGTCTGGCTGCTCCGGCGCGAACCGCCCGCCGCGGTGCCGCCGCAGCCTCCGCCGCCGCGCGGCGAGTGAGTCCGCATCGCCCGCACGACGGGCCGCCCGGCCCCGATTCAATAACCCACCAAACGGGCGGATACCGGCGGCGTTTTGCCCGTTGAAGCGGCGGCGCGGGTCGCGCATCGCCTCTCCATGCGCCCCCGCCTCCTTGCCCCCGCGCTTCTGCTCGCCCTCACCATGTCCGCCGCCGAAACCCTTCCCTTCCGCGACCCCGCGCTGCCCGCCGAGGCGCGGATCACCGACCTCATCTCCCGCCTCACCCTCGAGGAGAAGATCGACTGCATGGCGCAACGCGCCTCCGTGCCCCGCCTGGGCGTGGTCGGCTCGCCCCATATCGAGGGCTACCACGGCGTCGCCCAAGGTGGCCCCAGCAACTGGGGACGCCGCAACCCGACCCCGACCACCCAGTTCCCGCAGGCCTACGGGCTCGGGGCGACCTGGGACCCGGAACTCGTGCGCGCCGTCGCCGAGCAGGAGGCGACCGAGGCCCGTTACCTCTACCAGAGCGCGAAGTACTCCCGCGCCGGCCTCATCATCCGCGCCCCCAACGCCGACCTCGCCCGCGACCCGCGCTGGGGCCGCACCGAGGAGGTCTACGGTGAGGATCCCTACCACGTCGGCACCCTCGCCACCGCCTTCACCCGCGGCCTCCAGGGCGACGACCCGCGCTACTGGAAGACCGCCGCGCTGCTGAAGCACTTCCTCGCCAACTCCAACGAGGACGGCCGCGAGTCCTCCTCCTCCGACTTCGACGCCCGCCTCTGGCGCGAGTACTACGCGAAACCCTTCGAGATGGCCGTGCGGCAGGGCGGTTCCCGCGCCCTCATGGCCGCCTACAACGCCGTCAACGGCACTCCGGCCCACGTGCATCCGATGCTCAAAGACATCGTCGTCGGCGAGTGGGGCGTCGATGGCATCGTCTGCACCGATGGCGGCGGTCTGCGCCTGCTCGTCGAGAAGCATCGCGCGTTTCCCGACCTCCCGACCGCCGCCGCCGCCTGCGTGAAGGCGGGCATCAACCACTTCCTCGACAAGCACAAGGAGGCCGTTACCGCGGCCGTCGCCCGCGGCCTGCTCAGGGAGGCCGACCTCGACGCGGCGCTGCGCGGCCTGTTCCGCGTCTCGCTGCGCCTCGGCCTGCTCGACCCGGCCGAGGGCAACCCGTATTCGTCGATCGGCGCCCCCGGCACGCCCGAGCCGTGGGCGCAGCCCGAGACCCGCGCGCTCGTCCGCCGCGTCACCCAGCGCTCCATCGTGCTGCTCAAGAACGACGCCGCCCTGCTCCCGCTCGACCGCCAGGCGCTCGACTCCATCGCCGTCGTCGGCCCGCTGGCCAACGCCGTGCTGCCCGATTGGTACGGCGGCACCCCGCCCTACACCGTGACCCCGCGCGAGGGCATCGAGGCCGCCGTCAATCCCGCCTTCAGCACCGACGAGGGCGTCGCCGTGCGCTGGGCCGGCGACATGTCGGACGCCGCCGTCGAGTTCGCCCGCCGCTCCGATGTGGCCGTGGTCTGCGTCGGCAACCACCCCGAGGGCAACGCCGGCTGGGAGACCGTCACCTCGCCCGCCGAGGGCAAGGAGGCGGTCGACCGCCGCGAACTCGGACTCGCCCACGGGCAGGAGGACTTCGTCCGCCGCGTCTGCGCGGCCAACCCGCGCACCATCGTCGTGCTCGTCGCCAACTATCCAATCGCCCTGCCGTGGGCCGCGGAGCACGCGCCGGCCATCGTGCACCTCACCCACGCCAGCCAGGAGCAGGGCCACGCGATCGCCGACGTGCTTTTCGGCGCCGTCAACCCCGGCGGCAAGCTCGCCCAGACTTGGCCCCGGTCGCTCGACCAGTTGCCCCCGATGATGGACTACGACATCCGCCACGGCCGCACCTACCAGTACTTCGCGGGCGAGCCGCAATACCCGTTCGGGTACGGGCTGAGCTACACGACGTTCGCGCTCGCCAACCTCCGCATCGACCGGCCCGCCGTCCCCTCGACGGGCACCGTCACCATGGCCGTCGATCTCGCCAACACCGGCCGCCGCGACGGCGACGAGGTCGTGCAGCTCTACGTCCGGTATCCGCACTCCAAAGTGTCGCGCCCCCTCCGGCAGCTCCGCGCCTTCCGGCGCGTGACCGTGCCGGCCGGCGCCACGACCACGGTCGAGCTGCCGCTCGCCGCCGCCGACCTCGCGTACTGGGACGACGCGCGCCACGCGTGGACGGTCGAGCCCGGCCCGGTCGAGCTGCTCGTCGGCACCTCCTCGGCCGAAAAGGACCTCCGCCTGCGCACAACGCTCGAGGTCACCCCGTAGCTCGCGCCCCCGCCATCGCCGCCGCGTCCCGCCGATTGCCCGTGGCCGTTCGCGTCGTCCGCGAACTTGGCGTTGCGGGCGAGGCGGCGGTGGTCTCACGGTGGAGGGATGGCTTCCGCCCAGTTGATTCTGCAGTCGGTCGAGTTCGCGCATCCGGGGATGACCGCGCCTTTGTTCACGGAATTGACGGTGCAGTTTCCCTCGGGCTGGACGGGCATCGTCGGACCCAACGGCGCGGGCAAGACCACCTTGCTCAAGGTCGCCACGGGCGAACTCGCGCCGCAGAGCGGATCGGTGCAGCGGCAGGGCTTGGCGCTCTACGTTGCGCAGCGCACCGACGAGCCGCCGGAGTTCTTCGAGGATTTCATCTGGGCGCCCGACGCCGCGGTGCTCAAGGCGCGGTTGCGCGTGGGCGAGGATTGGCCGGAGCGCTGGGCGACGTTGAGCCACGGCGAACGCAAACGCGCGCAGATCGCGGTGGCGCTCTGGCGCGAGCCGGCGGTGCTCGCGCTCGACGAACCGAGCAACCACATCGACGCCGAGGCGCGCCGCTTGCTCTGGCAGGCGCTGGAGGACTTCTGCGGTATCGGGTTGCTGGTGAGCCACGACCGCACGCTGCTCGACGGTCTGTGCTCGCAGTGCCTGCTGCTCGATCCGCCATCGGCCGTGCTGCGACCGGGCGGCGTGACCGAGGCGCTGGAGCAGCAGGAGCGCGAGGAGACGTTCGCGCAGGGCGCCAACGACGCGCTGCGCCGCACCGCGAACCGGCTGCAGGCGGAGGCGCAGCGGCGCCGGGTGATCGCGGATCAGAAGACCGCGGCGGCGCGCGGCTCCAAGCAGAAGAAGATCCCCGCCAACGACCACGACGGCCGCGCGATGCGCAACCTCGCGAAGTTGACCGGCAAGGACGCCTACGCCGGCAAGATGGCCGCGCAGATGAAGCAGCGCGCAGGCAAGGTGGCGGCGCAGCGCGCCGAGTTCGCCGTGAAGAAACGCTACGAGACCGGGATCTGGGTCGATGGCGCGTCGTTCATGCCGCGCGACTTCCTGCTGCGGTTGCCGGCGGGCCAACTGCCGCTCGGCGGGGGGCGCGCGCTGCACTTTCCCGAGTTGGCGATCGGCGGCACGAGCCGCATCGCGCTGAAGGGCGCCAACGGGCTCGGGAAGAGCACGCTCGTGCGGCACCTGCTCGGACAGCTGCAACTGCCGCAGGAGAAACTGGTGACGGTGCCGCAGGAGATCTCCGCCGAGGAGTCGCGGGCGTTGCTGGAGGCGATCAAGCGTCTGCCCGACGCGGAGTGCGGCCGGGTGATGACGACGATCAGCCGCCTCGGCTCCCGTCCGTCACGGCTGCTGGAGAGCGCGCTGCCGAGTCCCGGCGAAGTGCGCAAGCTACTCCTCGCGCTGGGCATCGTGCGCGGGCCGCACCTCATCGTGATGGACGAGCCGACCAACCACATGGACCTCCCCGGCATCCTCTGTCTTGAGGAGGCGCTGGCGGATTGCCCGTGCGCGGTGCTGCTGGTGAGCCACGACGAGGCGTTCCTCGACAAGATCACCACGACGGACTGGCTGCTCACGCGGGACGCCGCCGGCGACACACGATTGGCGATCACAGCCGTGCGGTAACGCGCGCCGCGGCCCGCGCGGAATGGCCGAGGCCGATCGAAACGCTCATGCGTTTCGCTACACGGGAAAGAGCCGGCCTCGACGTGGCCGGCTCCCGAGGTCGAGCCTACTTCTTCTTGTTCAACGCCGCGCTGAACCAGTCGCCGGTGAGCGACTGCTGCGAGGCCGGCTTGCCGCCGAAACCGCCGCCGCTCGGGCGCGGGCCTCCGAAACCACCGGGGCGATTGCCGCCGCCGGGGCTCGTGCGCGCACCGCCGGGTGAGCCGGCCGCACCAGTCGGATTGCGCGGGCCGATCTGCGGGTTGCTGCGCATCGAGAGCGCGATGCGGTTGCGAGCCAGATCCACCTCGGTGACGGTCACCATCACCTTCTGCTGCGGCTTCACGACCTCGGCGGGATCCTTCACGAAACTGTCGGCGAGCTGCGAGACGTGGACGAGCCCGTCCTGGTGCACGCCGATGTCCACGAACGCACCGAAGGCCGTCACGTTCGTCACGATACCGGGCAGCTTCATGCCGGGCTTGAGGTCCTCGGGCTTGTGCACGCTCTCGTCGAACTGGAAAACCTCGAACTGCTTGCGCGGGTCGCGGCCGGGCTTGGCGAGCTCGGAGAGGATGTCCTTGAGCGTCGGCAGGCCGACCTTCTCGGTCACGTAGCTCTCCAGCTTGATCTTGGCGCGCAGCGTGCCGTCGCGCACGAGGTCGGCCACGGTCACGCCGAGGTCGGCGGCCATCTTCTCGACGATGGCGTAGCTCTCCGGGTGCACGGCGGAGGCGTCGAGCGGGTTGGCAGCATCGCGGATACGCAGGAAGCCGGCGGCCTGTTCGAAGGCCTTCGGTCCGAGGCGCGGCACCTCCAGCAGCTCCGCGCGCGACTTGAACGCGCCCTGCTCGTTGCGCCGCGCCACGATGGCGGCGGCGGTGGCGGCGTTGAGACCGGAAACGTAGCTCAGCAGCTGCTTCGACGCGGTGTTCACCTCCACGCCCACGCCGTTCACGCTCGAGACGACCACGTCGTCCAGCGAGCGCTTGAGCGCGGGCTGGTCGACATCGTGCTGGTACTGGCCCACGCCGATGGACTTCGGGTCGAGCTTCACGAGCTCGGCCAGCGGATCCATCAACCGGCGACCGATCGAAACCGCGCCGCGCACGGTGATGTCGTGGTCGGGGAACTCCTCGCGGGCGACCTCGCTCGCGGAGTAGATCGACGCGCCGGATTCGTTGACCATGACGACGGCGATGTTGCCCGCCAAGCCGCACGCGCGCACGAACGCCTCGGTCTCGCGGCCGGCGGTGCCGTTGCCGATCGCGATCGCCTCGATCTGGAAGAGCTTCACGAAGCCGAGCAGCTTGTCCTTCGCCTCGGTCGGGTGGCGATCGGGGTAGATGACATCGTTGTGCAGGAGCTTCCCCTGGCGGTCGAGCATCACGACCTTGCAGCCGGTGCGGAACCCCGGGTCGATCGCGAGCACCGCCTTCTGGCCCAGCGGCGAGGCAAGCAGCAGCTCGCGGAGGTTGTCGGCGAAGACCTTGATGCCGGCCTCGTCGGCCTTCTTCTTCGACTCCATGCGCATCTCGCCCTCCATCGCGGCGGAGAGCAGGCGCTTGTAGCAGTCGGCCGCGGCCAGGCGCACCTGCGCGGCGGCGCTGCCGGTGCCGCGCACGAACATCCGGTCGAGCTCGGCGTTGGCCAGCAGCTCATCCGGGAGCTGGATGCGCATGATGAGGAACCCTTCCTTCTCGCCGCGGCGCATCGCCAGCACGCGGTGCGAGGGCGCCTTGGCGAGCGGCTCGCTCCATTCGAAGTAGTCCTTGAACTTCGCGCCCTCGGTCTCCTTACCGATGATGACCTTCGAGGAGATCACGGCCTGCGCGCGGTAGAGCGCGCGGAGCTTCTCGCGCGCCGCGGCGTCGTCGCTGATCCGCTCGGCGAGGATGTCGCGGGCGCCGGCGAGGGCCTCGGCGACGTTCTCGATCTTCGACTTCACGTTCTTGCCGTCGTCGGCCGTGTACTCACGGCCCACGTATTCCTGCGCGGCGGCCTCGGCATCCGTCGCGGGATCCTGCGCCCAGAGCAGCTCGGCGAGGGGTTCGAGGCCCTTCTCCTTGGCGATGGTCGCGCGGGTGCGCTTCTTCGGGCGGAACGGCAGGTAGAGGTCCTCGAGCTTCGTGAGCGTCTCGGCGGCGGCGAGGGCGTTGTCGAGTTCGGGCGTGAGGAGGTTGCGCTCCTTGAGCGAGGACACGATCGCGGCGCGGCGGTCGTCGACGGCCTTCATCTGCTCGAGCCGGTCGCGCACGGCGGTCACCTGCACCTCGTCCATCGTGCCGGTGGCCTCCTTGCGGTAGCGGGCGATGAACGGCACCGTGGCGCCCTCGGCGAAGAGCTGCGCCGTGGCGGCGACCTGGAAGACTTTCAGATTCAGCTCCTGCGCAATGCGGAGCACGTGATCGGGATTCGGCTGAGCCGCGGTCGTGGACATCGAGATGTTTTGGGAAGCCGCCGAGTGCAACGCCGCGCGCCGGCCGTTCAAGGGCTATTTCCGTAACTTCCGCGTGAAGGAGGAGTTGACCCGCCAGCCAACTTGGGGCTGGCGCCGGTCGCGCGGAACCGGATTCCGGGCTTTTCCCGGCGGCGTGGCCGGCAAGGATGGGCGCGATGCCAGCCAGTCCACCAGACCGCGAGTCGCTGCTGCGCGCGGCCGAGCAGCAGCTCACCGCCGCCGAACGCACCGGCGACTCCACTTTGCTAACACATCTGCTCGCGCCGGAGTTCGCCGGCCACGATCACACGGGCCGGCCGACCACGCGCGACTCGTTCATCGCTAGTTTCACCGCCGCGGGCCTGTGTTTCGAGTCGCTCGAGACCGACTCCGAATCGTTCCACCTCTCGGGCGACACGGCGCTGGTCGGCGGCAACTCGCAGTGGCGCGTGCGTCTCGGCGACCGCACCGTCGATGGCGCCGGTCGTTTCCTCGATGTATGGGTCTGGCGCGACGCCCACTGGCAGCTCCTCGCCGCCGCCGTGACTCCGCGACCCGTCTGAACGCCGCCCCGCACTCCTCCCTCGTCGCCACTCCATGGACGCCGCCCTCGCCTTCCTCACCAAGCTCTACACGGAAACACCGTGGATCTTTCTCTCCTGGCCCGCGGCGGCGATGGTCCTCGGCACCATCCTGGTCGCGGTCTGGTCGGGCGCCGCGCAGCGCCTGAGCGTCGTGCCGCGCACCGGCGCCGGTCTGGTCGGGCTCGTCGCCGCACCGTTCCTCCACGCCAACGCCGCGCATCTGCTCGCCAATCTGCCGCCCTTCGTCGGGCTCGGCTACCTCGTGCTGCACCGCCACGAGGCCCGCTTCATCGAGATTGCCGGCACCATCGCGCTCGCCACCGGCGGGCTCGTCTGGCTCCTGGCCCGCAAGGCCGCGCACCTCGGCATGAGCGGCGTGATCTTCGGTTTCCTCGGCTACCTCGTCGCCGTTGCGTGGTTCACGCGGACCACGCCCGATCTGCTCATCGGGGGCGGCGTGCTGCTCTTCTACGGCGGCATGCTTGCGGGCGTGGCGCCCGTGCGCGGCAGCACCTCGTGGGAATCCCACCTCTGCGGCCTGCTCGTCGGCATCGGGCGGGCCTGGCTGGACCTCGGCTGACCGGCGCCAACCTCCGCCGCTCCCCACACCGCCCGGCCCGCGCCGCGCCCGGCCGCGCGCTTCATTTCACGCGAGCCCCCAACCGCGCATTGCCTCGCCCTCCGCCCTCGCCCACGTTGAGGTCACTCCTCCACCGATGTCCGCACCCGCCGCTCTCTACAACTACGCCGCCGAAGCCGTCCGCCGCTGGCGCGACGGCATGAACGCCGACGAGGCGCTGCGCGACTTCATGCGCCGCCACCCGCATTTCCCGCAACCCGGCCGCGAAAAGCTCACGCGCGCCGTCTTCGCCTATTTCCGCTGGCAACGCTGGCTCGAGGCGGGCCGGCTGCCCGTGCAGATCGAGGCCGCCGCCAAGCTCCAGGAGCGTTTCGCGCAGGACCCGCGCAGCATCAAGGACCAGGCGCTCGCCGCCCTCGCCGTGCCCGAGTGGATCTGGCCCGAGCTCGACTTCGGGCCCGACGCCGCCACCGCCGAGAGCCGCAAGTTCGCCTGGTTGCGCTCGCTCCAGACCCGCCCGCCGCTCTGGCTGCGCGCCCGCCCCGGCCGCGCCGCCGCCCTCGCGCAGACCCTCGGCCGCTGCGAAGCCGCCGCGCATCCGCTCGCCCCCGACGCCCTGCGCTACACCGGCTCCGCCGACCTCTACGTTTCCGAGCCCTTCAACGCCGGCGCGTTCGAGATCCAGGATCTCGCCTCGCAGATCGTCGGCAGCCTCTGCGCGCCCCAACCCGGCGAGACCTGGTGGGACGTCTGCGCCGGCGAAGGCGGCAAGTCGCTCCACCTCGCCGACCAGATGGCCAACAAGGGCACGCTCTGGTGCAGCGACCGCTCGCACCGCCGCCTCGACAACCTCAAGCGCCGCTTCAGCCGCGCCCAACTTTACAACTACCGCCTCGCCCCCTGGGAGACGCCCGACCACCTGCCCACCAAGACGAAGTTCGACGGCATCCTCGTCGACGCCCCGTGCTCCGGCCTCGGCACCTGGGCCCGCAACCCCGACGCCCGATGGACCACCACGCTCAACGACGTCGAGGAACTGGCCGTCGTGCAACGCGGTCTCCTCGACAAGGTGGCCGGCTCGCTCAAGCCCGGCGGCCGCCTGATCTACGCGGTCTGCACGCTCGCGCGTCGCGAGACCACCGGCGTGGCCGAGGCCTTCACCGCCGCCCACCCCGAGCTCACTCCGCTCCCGTTGCCCGACTCCTCCACTGCCGACCGCCCACCGGCCACCGACAACCGACAACCGGCAACCGACAACCGCCCACCGGCCACCGTCGACAGCTCACCGGCCACCGGCCTCACCCTCTGGCCCCAGGAGCTCCACGCCAACGGCATGTTCGTCGCGGCATGGCAAAAGCGGTAGCCCCCATCTCAGGCGCCATCGTCCGGGCCGACTTCAACGCCGTGGAGGCGGTCGTGCACTACACGCGCGCCGCGCACCGCCTCGGGCTCTGGGCCTCGGAGCGCCAGCTCATCGAGCGCTTCTTCCCCGACCGGCACGCCCCGTTGCTCGAGGCCGGCTGCGGCGCCGGCCGCGCCACGCTCGGGCTGTGGGAACTCGGCTACCGCGAGCTCACCGCCTTCGACTTCGCCGAGGAACTCGTCGAGCAGGCCCGCGACCTCGCCGCCCAGCGCGGCGCCACCGGTATCCGTTTCCTCCACGCCGACGCCACCAAGCCCGCCCAGCTCCGCGCCCTGCGCCCGCCCGCCCCGCCGCCCACCCGTAGGCCCGACGCGCCGGAGATTCTGCTGACCCGCAGAACGCCCACCGGCCACTCGGAGGCACAACGTGCCGGAGATTCTGCTGAACAGCAGAACGTCCACCGGTCACCGTCCACCGCCCACCGCCCACCGTTCTCCGGCGCCCTCTTCCTCTTCAACGGCCTGATGCAGATCCCCACGCGCCGCGCCCGCCGGGCCGCGCTGCGCAACCTCGCCGCGGTGCTCGCCCCCGGCGCGCCGTTCCTGTTCACCACGCACGACCGCGACGAGCCCGACGAGCTCCACCTCTGGCGCGCCGAGGCGAAGCGCTGGGCGGCCGGCACGCAGGACCCGCGCCTGCACGAGTACGGCGACCGCTATTTCGAGCACGAGCACGGCCGCACCTTCATGCACCTGCCCAGCCGCGACGAGATGCTCGCCGAGCTCACCGCCACCGGCTGGATCCATGAATACGACGTGATGCGCAGCGACCTCGTCCGCGAGTCCCGCGCCGTGCAGGATTTCTCGGACAACTGCCGTTTCTGGCTGGTGCGCACCCCCGCGCGCTGACGATCCGCCCAACGCTGCGGTCGCCACACCGCCGCGACATCCGGCGGGGTCGTCCGGTCGCGCGAACATCGCGACCGTTCGGCTTCGTATCGGATTCTCCGTTGCCAGCTGGCGGACCTCGGTGCATGCATGGCGCCATGCGCGCACCCCAGCCCACCGCCGCATCCCCGGAGCGCCGCCCCGTTCCGATCCGGAAGGAATCTTCCGCCTCGGTCCGCCGTTGTCCCACCCCCTCCGGTACCATCATGCGCGTAAAGCCGCCCTCCCGCGCATGATCCACCACGCCCACACCGCCACCCGGCCCGACGGCTCGCCCGCCACCTCCAGACCCTGAGCTGACTCTCTCCCGCTCGCCTCCGCACCATGAACGCCAACATGGACCGAAATCTCCACCATCAGAGCGTGCAACGCGCACTGGAGCTCGGTCGCGGCACCGATCCGGCCGCCTTGGCAGAACTCGTCAGCCTCCTCGCCCTGCCCTCCGATGAGCTCCGTCGGCTCGCCGCCTCGGCAATCGGCAAGCTCGCGGCCTTCGGCGCCAATCCTTCGGCCGCGGTCCACGCCCTCGCCCCGGTCGCGCTGCGCGACCCGCATCCCCAGGTTCGGCAATACGCGCTCAAAGCCCTCAAGTGCTACGGCGCCGCCGCCCGCGACCATCTCCACGACCTCGACGATCTCGCTGCCAACGACACCGCCAAAGACTACGTCCGCCGCACCGCCCATTCCGCCGCCGAGGCAATCCGCGAAGCCGTCCGCCTGCTCGAGGCCGGCGCCCAACATCGCTGCTCGCGTTGCGGCCGGTTGGTCACCGCCGAAGAGCATACCCGCAGCCACCAAGCCTTCCAACGCACCTTCTGCGACCGCTGCTTCGACGAGGTCTTCCTCGACCGGCGCAACTTCGACACCAAGGTCGAACTCCACAAGACCATCGTCGCCCGGGCCGGCACCCTCGTGCAGTCCGACGGCGAACGACTCATCGCCGACTGGCTCGCCGCCCACCGCATCGCCTACCGCTACGACGAGCGCTTTCGCATCCTTGCCGGCCACGCCATCCGCCCCGATTTCTACCTGCCCGAGCTCGACCTTTACCTCGAGTACTGGGGCATGGATACCGCCGACTACAAGATCGGCATGCTCAAAAAGCAGCAGCTCTACCAGCAGGAGGGCAAACGGCTGATCTCGCTCTACCCTGCCGACAAACCCCGCCTCGACACCGTCCTCCGCGCCAAGCTCGCGCTCTTTGGATACACCCTCCCGCCGCCTCCGGCCGCCGGCGATCCCCCCGCCCCCAGCTCTCTTCCTCTTCCCGCCCCCAGCGTCGGACACGCTTCTCCACCTCAAACCCCCGGCGTCGGCGAGCGCCAGTGAGCCAGCCGCCCTCGTCTGCTCCCGACCGTCTGCCACAGCCCCCCGCCCCCAGCGTCGGCGAACGCAAGTGAGCCAGCCGCCACCACTCTTTCCGCCATGCCCCAATCCTTCGCCACCCTCTTCCGCGCCGCCACCCCTTCCTTAACATGAGCGCATCATTCCCCGATCTCTTCGAAAAGCTGACCGGTTCCGCCCCCTTCCCCTGGCAGACCGCACTCTACGATTTGTTCATCGCCGGCCGCATGCCGACGGCCGCCGACATCCCCACCGGTCTGGGCAAGACTTCCGTCGTCACTATCTGGTTGATCGCACTGCTCACACACCCGAATCAGGTGCCGCACCGTTTGGTCTATGTCGTCAACCGCCGCACGGTTGTCGACCAGACCACCGCCGAAGTGGAGCGAGTTCGCGCCAAGCTGCGCGATCATCCGTCACTGCTGGCGAAGCTCCAACGCCTCTGCGCAATCCCGACCGACATGCCGCTCGCCCTCAGCAGCCTGCGCGGGCAATTCGCCGACAATCGCGAATGGAGCATCGATCCCGCGCGTCCGGCAGTCATCGTGGGCACCGTCGACATGATCGGTAGCGGCCTCCTTTTCAGCCGCTACACCTGCGGTTTCAAAACCCGCCCGCTCCACGCCGCCTTACTCGGCCAGGACGTTCTCCTCGTCCACGACGAAGCGCATCTCGAACCGGCTTTTCAGACACTGCTTGAAAGGATCGCGACCGAGCAACGTCGCTGCAACGAGACCCGCTCACTACATGTTCTCCAGCTTACCGCGACCAGCCGCAGCAAAACACCGGCGTTCAACCTCACTCCGGACGACGAAAAGGACTCGCGAGTGCGCCAGCGCCTCCGCGCGCCGAAACGGCTACACCTCCACTCCCTCGCCAACGAGAAGGAACTCCCCGACAAGCTCGCCGAACTGGCGTTTGCCCACCGCGATTCCGGCCGCGCCGTGTTGGTCTTCGTCCGTACGATCGAAGCCGCAAACAAGGTGGCGAGCGCCCTCCGCAAACAGTCGCCACTGGTCTGCGTCCTCACCGGCACCATGCGCGGCAAGGAGCGCGATGAACTCGTACGCGATCCCATCTTCCAGCGTTTCCAGCCGGAGAAAGACCGAGTCGCCGGGGCGGCCCCGGCTACTGGCACCGTCTACTTGGTCGCCACGAGCGCCGGCGAGGTTGGTGTCAATATCTCAGCCGACGACCTTGTCTGCGACCTCACGACCTTCGAGAGCATCGCCCAGCGTTTCGGTCGCGTGAACCGCTTCGGCACAACGAAGAACACCAGCGTCGCCGTCGTGCATCCTGAGTCCTTCGACGAAGGGAAGCCTTACGAGGTGGCCCGTGCCCGGACGCTCGACCTGCTCCGTCAGCTGAATGACAACGCCAGTCCGCAAGCGCTCCGCCAACTCGACGCCGCGCAGCGTCGCGCCGCCTTCAGCCCGGAACCGACCATCCGCCCCGCGACCGACATTCTCTTCGACGCATGGTCACTGACCACCATCCGCGAACCACTTCCCGGCCGGCCGGCGATCGCGCCCTATCTCCACGGCGAAACACCCGAGTGGGACCCACCCGAGACTCTGGTCGCTTGGCGCACCGAAGTTGAACTCATCCACGGCCCACTTCTGGACTATTTCGCCCCCGGAGAGCTGCTCGCCGACTATCCGCTCAAGCCCCACGAACTGCTTCGTGACCGTTCGTCCCGCATCCGCGAACAGCTCGCACTCATAGCAGAGCGCACCGCCGCGACAAATCCGCCACTGGAGGCATGGCTGGTCGCTGACGACGGCACCGTGCAGCGCACGACACTGGCTGAGCTATCAGACAAAGACGCGGAATCTCTCCTCTACGATCGAACCGTTCTCCTGCCCCCTTGTGCCGGGGGCCTTTCGGCCGCAGGCCTGCTCGACGGGAAGGCAAAATCGACCGGGAACGAAGACGTCGCCGACTTCTCCTCGTCCGCACCCAACCAGCGCCCACGAGTCCGACTCCTCCTAGAAACCGCAGAGATCCCCGAGGAACACGCTGGGCTCCGGACCATCCGCGTCATCGACACGCTTCGCGGCATGGACGATCCGGATCTACCCGATGGCGACACACCCACTGCTCCTCGTTTCTGGCTCTGGCTTGAGCGACCCGAGTCCGCCGGCACCGACGGTAAACGGATGTCCGGGCCGTCCGTTCTTCTCAAGGATCACACCGGCGATGTCGAAGCGCACGCCCGCTCCATCGTGGGCAAGCTCAAGCTCCCCACTCCGCTCGCCGAGTGCGTCATTCTCGCCGCGCGCCTTCATGACCTCGGTAAACGCCGCGCCCACTGGCAACGCAGCATCGGCAACGACGATGCCTCCCGCGTGCTCGCCAAACCCGGTCGCGATCTTCGGCCCCGCGATCTCGGCGAACCCTACCGCCACGAATTCGGTTCGCTGCGCGACGCCGCCGGCGACGCACAGCTTCGCGCCCTCGGCGCCGACGAGCGAGACCTCGTTCTTCACCTGATCGCCGCGCACCACGGTCGGGCGCGTCCGCATTTTCCAACCGTCGAAGCGTTCGACCCCGAGGCGACACTCGCCGAGTCCCAGACCATCGCGACGGAAGTGCCTCTGCGTTTCGCCCGACTGCAACGCCGTTTCGGTCGCTGGGGGCTCGCCTATCTCGAATCGCTGCTCCGCGCCGCCGACTACGCCGCCAGCGCCGGAATCAAACCCGCCACGGAGGACAACGCATGAGCGCCACCCCAGCCACCATCCGCATCAACGTCGATGTCACCAACCCCGGCCAGTTCTTCGCCTGCTGCGGCCTGCTGGAACTAGCGAGCCGGCTGTCTACTGAAGCACACGGCTGGTTCGACGGCGGACACTTCAACATCAGTGGCAGGCCATCGCTCGCGGCTCTGATCGCTGACATCACCACAGCCAAGCTGACTCAAACTGACGTCGAAGACACCACCGCGTCCCCCATTCTCATCGAGAAACCGTTCTCACTCCGCCTCGATTGGTGGAAGAGCGGCGACCGCACCGCCAGCGATCTCAAGGTCTGGGCCGGAACGATGGAAAGCTACCGCATCGCCCGCGCCATGCAGAACACCATGAAGGCGCCCGAGTTTGCATCCGAGAATCTGCTGAATTGCGGAATGGTCGCCTATGACGCCGACGCTCCTGAAAAGAAGGTGGAGCCTTTCTACTTCGACTCTCGTCGTGGTCCCAACGCCCACTCCCGCGATGTCGGCTTCTCGCCCAACGACCTCGGACTGACGACCATCGCGTCACCGGCGGTCGAGCTTCTCTGCCTTGTCGGCCTGCAACGCGTTCGACCCGTCTCAGCCGGGCAGCCGCGCCTCTTCGACTACTACGTCTGGTCGCAACCATTGCCAACCTCGCTCGTCCCGGTCGCCGCAGCGGGCCTCTTGGGAAGCACAGCCACGCAGGGCTACCGCTTCGAGAGCTGGTTCCGCACCGGCCAGCGCAAACACAAAGCCTTCCTCACCGCCAAACCCATTCCTAATCACCATGAGTAACTCCAAACAGTTCGACCAGTATCTCTCCGAGAGCGGCCCCGCCGCACTCGTCGTTCGCGAACAGCTCATCCCCGTCGAAGGCGCCGATGGCGTTCTCTTCCCGTCCACCTTCGCCGCAGGCGATGGGTTCCCCGGTGGCTACAACATCGACGGCGATCCCAACGGCGAGAACATCGCCCTGATCGACAGCGTCGGCTCGCAAGCCAACCGGATCGAGCCGCTCTTCGCCGAGCCCACCTACGCCCACCTTGTCCCCCAGATCACGATCAAGGCCGGCGAAAAATCCATCAGCCTCCTTCAGGCGGGCCACCGCGCCGGCGACGCCATCGTCCGCTGCTCCGCGCTCAAGGACGACTTGCAGGCTGCATTCAAGAAGCTCCTCGATGGCGATGCCACGCCGCTCGCCAAGATCGCGCCCACGTCGCTCGTCTTCGGCGTCTGGGATTCCCGCGACACGCAGGCCAAATCGCCGCGCCTCATCGCCTCGACGATCCGCGCCTACAACGTGCGCAAGCTCACCCGCTCCGCGCAGTACGTTCCGGCTTTTGACTACGTCGGCTCCAAGCTGCTCGACGAACCGGCCGATAAAGCGACCAAGGACTCCTACGCCGAACGCGGTTTTGTCCATGTCCCAGCCACTGGCTCCCACGGTGGCGTCATTGCCAAAGGCGGCATCCGTCGCGACGCCACCCTCGGCTTGGCCGCGCTCAACCTGATCGCGGCAGGAGCGGACAAGGAAGCCACGCAAGTCCTCCGACGCTACCTGCTCGGCCTTGCGCTTGTCGCCTTCACGAAGCTGCCCAGCGGGTATCTCCGCCAAGGCACGATCCTAGTGCTCGATCCGGACCAAAAACGGAAGTTCGACGAGGTGTTCCCGAACGGAAAGCGACAGCCGGCGACCATCACCCACGAGCAGGCATTGGAGTTCGCCACCGCCGCCGCCAAAGCGTTCGGCGTCGGAGCGAGCCGCACCGTCGAGTTCGATACCGAGCGCGCCAAGAAAGACCTTACGCCCGAGAAAGACGCCAAAACCGCCAAGAAGCCGCGCAAGTAAGCCGAGGAAATCGCCATGCCCGATCACCTCTGCCTCAGCGTTCGCTTCCTCGACGGAGCGTTCCACGGCCGAGCGGATCAGGGTGAGCCCGAGTGGCCACCCTCTCCGCTCCGACTCTTCCAAGCGCTCGTCGCCGCCTCCGCCGCACGCTGGAACGAGCGCCGCGTCATCAGCCACGCCGCTCCGGCGTTGCGCTGGTTGGAGTCGTTGCCGCCACCGCACATCGTCGCGCCGGCCACCGTCCAAGAAGCGGCGACCGGCTACCGACTCTATGTGCCGGATAACGTCGGCGACATCGTCGGCTCCGCTTGGTCGCGCGGCCGCGATGCCAGCATCGCCGATTATCGCACCGAGAAGATGGTTCGGCCGACCCGCATCGCCGACGACGAAGCTGCGTTGCACTACCTCTGGCCGCTGAGCGATGCTGCAGCTGGTTTCGAGCAGCACCGGGAGACGCTGTTCACCGCCGCGCGCTCGATCACGCATCTCGGCTGGGGCGTCGACCTCGTCGTCGCCGAAGCATCGATCCTGACCAAAGCCGAAGCGGCGCAGTTGTTCGGCCGCCGCTGGAGTCCAGCGGATGAAGACGCGTCGACAGCACTTCGCGTTCCCCGCACCGGCACGCTCGACGAGCTCTCCCGCCGTCACCACGCGTTCCTCAACCGCATCCAGGCCGATGGCTTCGCTCCGGTGCCACCACTCGCCACCTTCGCGCTCGCGAGCTATCGCTCAGACTCCGAAACGCCGCGCGCCCCGCATGCGATCTTCGCCCTGCGCCAGCCCGACGATTCCGGCTATCGCGCCTTCGATCCGGTACGCCGCGGTCTCCACGTCGCCGGCATGCTCCGACACACCGCAAGCCAGCCCGGACTGGCGCGCAGCCTCGGTTGGTCCGAGTCAGAGGTCGCCCGTCTCGTGCTAGGTCACGGCGAAGCTCGCGGCGAGAAGCACACCCCGGTGGTCGGTCCTCGCTTCGCTCTCGTGCCCCTGCCCAGCATCGAATGGCGCGGTGCAGAGCGGAAACACTCCGTCGGCAGCATCCGACGCGTTCTCGTCACCGCCCTTGGCGCAGCCGACCGGGAAAGCTTCAGCCGTTTCGTCCGCCAGCTCAACGGTCAGGAGTTGGTCGACGCCAAGACCAAGGAAACGGCAGCCCTGCTCGTTCGCCAACCCGGACTCGACTCGGTCGCCCAACGCTACCTCGCGGAATCGTCCACCTGGGCCAGCGTCACTCCCGTGATTCTCCCCGGCTACGACGACCCGCGGAAACTCCGCAAGCGCCTGAGCGCCACCAACGCCGCTGCACTCACCGCCGAAGAGAAGAACGAGCTGGTCCGCAAACTCGACGCCCGCGTCGATCACCTCCTCCGCAAAGCGATCATCCAAGCCGGCATTCCTGAGCCCTTGGCCCGCCACGCTGATCTGGAGTGGCGTAGCACCGGGTTCTGGCCCGGCGCCGAACTCGTCTCTCGTTACTCTGTGCCCGACCAGCACCGCCGCTTCCGCCGACTCCATGTCCGTATCACGTGGCGCACGCCCGAAGGCCAACCGCTGAAAGTCGCGGGTCCCATCTGCCTCGGCGGCGGCAAGCACACCGGCCTCGGCCTCTTCGCCGCATTCCCAGCAGAAGACTGACGCTCGCCCTCGGCTACGCCGCCCACTTCGGCCTCGGGCTCTTCGCCCCGGCCGATTGAACCGTACACCGCCCCGCCCCGCGACACAGCCTCCCCAACCGCGCCACCACTCCGCCTCCCTTCATGTCCCGGAACACCATCCCGTCCGGAGACCCCGCACTCCCGCCCATCCACACCGTCCGCGGCCGTCGCATCGTCCTCGATAGCGACCTGGCCGCGCTCTACGGCGTGCCGACGATGGTCTTCAATCAGGCCATCAAACGCAACGCCGTCCGTTTCCCCGCCGACTTCCTCTTCCAGCTTACAGAAGAGGAATATGCCCATTTGAGGTCACAGATTGTGACCTCAAGTTCGGAGCCAACCACATCTTTAAGATCACAATTTGTGATCTTAAAGCCGGCTGGCCGCGGTCGACATCGCAAGTACCTCCCTTGGGCCTTCACCGAGCACGGCGCCATCATGGCGGCCACCATCCTGCGGAGCCCGCGAGCCGTCGAGATGAGTGTCTACGTCGTCCGCGCCTTCGTTCGCATGCGCGACGAACTCATGACCAACGCCGTCGTCCTCAAACGCTTGGCCCAAATCGACAAGAAGCTCCTCGAGCACGACCTCGTCCTGCGCGACGTCGTCGAAAAACTCCTCCCGCTTCTCAACGCCCCGCCCGACCCCGAGCCGCCCAAGCGCCGCATCGGGTTCCGTCCCAGCGATACCGATTCGTGACTCCCCACTTGGCTCGTCCTCAGTTGTCCCCTCTCGAATCTCAGATCTGAAATCTCAAATCCAAGATAACCATGGCCACCTACCAGCGCTTCGAAGACCTGCCGGTCTGGCGCGCCGCCGCTGATCTCTACGACCGCACCGACGACTTCATCGACGCAGCTCCGCCGCGCCTCACCAACAGCTTCCGCGACCAGCTCGAACGCGCCGCCCTCTCCGTCTCCAACAACATCGCCGAGGGGTTCGAGCGAGGCACGACCAACGAGCTCCTCATGTTCCTCTACATCGCCCGCGGCTCCGCCGGCGAAGTCCGCTCCATGCTGATCGTCGCCAGCCGCCGCCCGTACCTCTCGAATCTCAGATCTGAAATCTCAGATCTCATTTCGCTCGCGGAAAGCTGCTCCCGCCAACTCCGCGCGTGGGCCGACAGCCTCCAGAACTCCGACATCGCCGGTCCACGTCACCTCAACGATCAGACCCGTGCCGCCTACGAGCACGCACAGGAACGCAAACAGGGCGCGGCCCATTTCCAGCAACTCCTCGCCCAGCACCTCCCGCCCGACCACCCGCTGCACCCGAAGAACCGCCCGCCTTCCGGCCTTTGAGATCTCAGACCACAAATCTCAGGTCTCAACCTATAAGGAGCAGTTGGGAGCTGGGCGAAACGGCGGAAGGTGTTTATCTCGCGAGGGATGACACCTTCCGGATTGGCCAAGACGGTTCACCCAGCGGGTGAGGGCTCGGCG
>JAGVUB010000103.1 GCA_019136515.1 Verrucomicrobiota bacterium | reverse complement strand
CTGAGCAAGAAAGGCGAATACGTCGTGCTCATCGCTCCGGCCGACTTCGTGCTGTAGCGCGGCGGGCCGCGCACTCGCGCCACGCACCGTGGTTCAACCTGAAAAGCGCAGTCAGAACCGACAGAAGGCAACGAAGAGAACGAAGTATGAACGAGGTGGAGAACGGAATCCGGGGTCTCGGTCTTCATCTGGCAGATGAAGGGAAATCCGCCGGGCCTGCGGGCACCGAATTTACGTAGGCTGCAGTGTCTTTGTTCCCTTCGTTACCTCGTCTGCGGAATCCAGGTTCAGCCCAGGAACGGGTTGAACCGCCGCTCGTTGGCGACCGTCGTGAGCGGGCCGTGGCCGGGCGCGATCACCGTCTCGGGCGGCAGGAGACCGACCACCCGGCGCGCCTCGCGCCGCAGCGTCTGGCAGCAGAAGAAGGCGCCCCCGAGCGACCCGGCGAAGAGCAGGTCGCCCGAGAAGAGCACGCCCGGGGTCTCGAGCCCCCCCTCGGGGAGCGAGAGGTGGTAGACGTTGTGCGCCGCGGTGTGCCCCGGAGTTCGAAATACGCGCACGCGGAACCCGGCGATCGTGCGCTCGTCGCCCTCGCCAAGCGGCTCGACGGCGACGCCCGGCCGCTCCGCGGGGGCGACGACCCGCAACCCCGGTTGGCGGTGCAGCAGCCCGGTCAGCCCGCCGGCGTGGTCGTGGTCCCAATGCGTGAGCAGCACGGCCTCCGGCAGAGCGAGCGCTCCGGGCCAGGCGGCGAACAGCCGCTCGGGACAGTCCGCCGTGTCGACGAGGAGCGTCGCCCGCGTATCCGGGTTTTCGGCCACGAACGTGTTCACCCGGCCGATGCCGTACGGCAACGCGATGGTGTGCAGCGCGAACGGCAGCGGCGGCAGCGCGGGCAGCGGGTACTTGCCCTCGCCCACGGCGCACACGCCCACCTCGTTGAGCCCGAGCGCCACCGCCAGCCGCTGCAGCTCGGCGCAGCTGAAATCGTAGCGGTAGTCCTCCGCGTCCTTGATGCGGTCGACGCCGATGCCGGTGGCCGCGGCGAGCTGCTCCTCGGTGAGACCGGCATGGCGGATGGCCTTCTCGAGGATGTCACCGAGCTCGTCTTCCAGCGGCGGGGCGAACGGCATGGCGCCGACAGTAGGAGCCGCCGGCGAAATGCCAAGAGGCCGCAGGCGCAAAAGGGGTTTTCAAACTCCCCGCGGCTCTCCAGCGTGCCCCCATGGCCGACACGCAAACCGAGGTTCTCGACATCTTCACCCGCACCCGCGCCCTGCTGCGCGGACACTTTGTCCTCCGCTCCGGGCTGCACAGCGGGCACTTCTTCCAGTGCGCGCAAGTGTGCCAATACATGCCCGAGGTGGAGCGGCTGGCCGAGCTGCTCGTGGCCAAGCTCGCCGCCGCCGGCGTGACCTACACGACCGTGCTCGCCCCAGCGATGGGCGGGCTGGTGATCGGCCAGGAGGTGGCCCGCCGTTCGAAGGTGCGCTTCATTTTCGCCGAGAAGGAGAACGACAGACTCGTCCTGCGCCGCGGCTTCAAGATCGCCACCGGCGAGCGCGTGCTCGTGGTGGAGGACGTCGTCACCCGCGGCGGCCGCGTGCTGGAGTGTCTCGAGATCGTGCAGTCGCGCGGCGGCGTGGTCGCCGGCGTGGCGATGCTGGTCGACCGCAGCGAGGGCAAGACGAAGTTTTCCGTGCCCTCCTACCCGCTCCTCCAACTGAGTTTCCCGACCTACCCGGCCGACCAGTTGCCGCCCGAGCTCGCCGCCCTCCCCGCCGAGAAACCCGGCAGCTGAGCCGCGGCAAACCAGTCGCTCCGGCCCAGAACCGAGGCAGCCGAAGCGTCCACCTCAGACGCGACCTTGGTCGCGGCGCCCGCTGCAGCGGGCACCGCCGGTCGGGACAACGGGAACGAGTCGCGGCACCGAGGCGCCGGTCACAGCCTCACTTCGTCCAATCGACCGAGATGAATCGGCGTGTGCCGCCGTACCGGACCACGATGGTGTTGCGCCCGCGGCGCAGGGCATCCTTGGCCACGCGCACATCGGTGACCGTGATCTTGTTGATCTTCTCGATCACTGTGCCGACCGGCAGGTTCACCGCATAGGCGGACCGGCGGTCAACCGCGGTGACCACCACGCCCGCGGAGTCGTTCTCGAGGGCAAAATCGCGTTTGAGCTGGTCGTTCACCGGCGCGACCTGGACGCCGGCAAACAGCTCCACGGAGGCCGGCGCGGTGGGTTGCGGCGCGTCGGCGAGCTGGCCGAGCCGGACCTCGATCGCGACCGGCTTGCCCTCGCGGACAACATGGAGGACCGCCCGGGTGCCGGGCGGAAGCTGGGCGACCAGCAGGCGCAACTCGTCGCGGTTGGTGACGGGCTTGTCGTTGAAGGCGGTGACGACGTCACCGGCGATCAGGCCGCCGCGGGCGGCGGGGCTCTCGGGCGTGACCTCGGCGACCAGCACGCCGCGCGTGTCCTTGAGCCCGAAATCCGCGGCGAGCCCCGCATCCATATCCTGGGTGCTCACGCCAAGGTAGCCGCGCACGACCGTGCCGGTCTCGACCAGGCTCTTCATCACGAAGGCGGCGAGGTTGACCGGGATCGAGAAGCCGATGCCGATGTTGCCGCGCGAGGTGGTCATGATCGCGGTGTTGATGCCAACGAGCCGTCCGCGCGCGTCGACCAGCGCCCCGCCGGAGTTGCCCACGTTGATGGCGGCATCGGTCTGGATGAAATCCTCGTAGCCGGGATCGCCGTCGCCGCGGGCCAGCAGGTCGAGGCTGCGTCGCCCCGTGGCGGACACGATGCCCATCGTCGCCGTCTGGCCGACGTCGAGCGGGTTGCCGAGCGCGAAGACGACATCGCCGACACGCAGCTTGTCGCTGTCGCCCAGGATCACGTGCGGCAGGCCCGTGCCCTCGACCTTGATCACGGCGATGTCGGTTTTCGGATCGGCACCGACCAGCGAGGCGGGCATCTCCCGATCATCGGGCAGCTTCACCAGGAGCTCGTCGGCCCCCTCGATGACGTGGTTGTTGGTGAGGATGTAGCCCTCGGGCGCAACGAGCACGCCGGAGCCCAGGCCGCGTTCGGGCTGGGCGGTGGCGCTGCCGGGCGCACGGGGGCCGGCGGCGGCGGAAACGCGGGCCCGGGCGAATTTCGTCGAGTAGACGGAGACGACCGCGGGGCGGGCGGCGGCGAGCGCCTCGGCATAACTGGCGGGCCCGGCGGCCGGTGCCGCAACCGGGGCGGCGTCGACCACCAGCGTGGGCGCCGGGGGCCGGGTCCGCGCGAGCACAAAGCCCAACCCGACACTGAGCGCCACGCCCGTCACCGCACCGATCGCGACGATACGTGTTTTCATGGGAGGCGCAGTGCGGGCGGCGGGCGAACTAGAATCCCTTGACCTTGAACAGGCCGGTGACCGAGCGGTTCGAGTGGATACGAAGGATCGCCTCACCCAGCAGGCCGGCGACGCTCAACCGGGTGATCGGCAGGCCGCGGGTGTCGAGCGGCACCGAGTTGGTGGTGATGAGCTCGTCGATCGTGCCGTTGGCCAGGCGGGTGTAGGCCATCTCGCTGAGCATGCAGTGGCTCACGGCGGCCCGCACGCTCACGGCGCCATGGTCGCGCAGGATCTTGGCGGCGGCGGTGAGGGTGCCGGCGGTCTCGGTGATGTCGTCGACCAGCAGGACGTCCGCCCCCTTCACATCGCCGACGACGCTGATGGCCTCGACCGTGGTGGCGGTGGTGCGCTTCTTGGCGACGAGGCCGAGGCCCACGCCGAGCACCTCGGCGTAGGCGGCGGCCATCTTCATGCCGCCGACATCGGGCGAGACGACCACGAGGCGGTCGGTCTTGAGGTTCTTGGAGAGGTATTCGAAAAATACGGGCGAGGCGTAGAGGTGGTCGACCGGGATATCGAAGAAGCCCTGGATCTGCTGGCTGTGCAGGTCCATCGTGAGCACGCGGTTGGCGCCGGCGGCGACGAGGAGGTTGGCCACCAGCTTGGCGGTGATCGGCACGCGGGGCTGGTCCTTGCGGTCCTGGCGCGCGTAGCCGTAGAAGGGCATCACGGCGGTGATGCGCTGGGCGGAGGCGCGGCGGGCCGCATCGATCATGATGAGCAGCTCGATCAGGTGGTGGTTGGTCGGCGGGCACGTGGGCTGGATGATGAAGACATCCTTGCCGCGCACGTTCTCGTTGATCTTCACGAACGATTCCCCGTCGGGGAACACCGTCACCGTGGCGTCGCCGAGCGGGAACTCGATGGCGCGGCAGATCTCTTCCGCGAGCGGGCGGTTGGCGTTGCCGGAGAATACCTTGATGTTAGCTTCCATCTTCGTCGGTTGGGGGGAGAGGGATTGAGGGGGAAGATCGGGGCGGGCGGAAGGTTATTCTGCGCCCGTCCGGCCGAGCTGCTCCTCCAGGCGGTCGACCCGTTTGAACAGTTCGGGCAGCTTGCCGCGCAGGACTTGGAAGCGTTGCTCGAGCAGCAGCGGCAGCGCGTAGGTGCCCGCCACGACGCTCTTCGGCGGCAGGTCGCGGGTGATGCCGCCCCGCGCCGCGATCTGGCTGAAGCTGCCGACCTGGAGGTGGCCGCCCACGCCGACCTGGCCACCCATGACGACATAGTCGCCCACCGTGGTGCTGCCGGCGATGCCGACCTGCGAGACGAGCAGGCAGTGGCGCCCGATGGTGCAGTTGTGCCCGATCTGGACGAGATTATCGATCTTGGTGCCCTCCCCGATCGTCGTGCGGCTGAACCGGGCACGATCGATCGTCGTGTTGGCCCCGACCTCGACATCGTCGCCGAGCACCACGTTGCCGATCTGCGGGATCTTCTCGTGGCGGCCCTTCACCGTGTCGTAGCCGAAGCCGTCGGCGCCGATCACGGCACCGGGCTGCAGCCGCACCCGCGCGCCGAGCACGCAGTCCTGCGCCACGACCGCGCGCACACCGAGCCAGCAGTCCGCGCCAAGGGTCGCGCGGGTGCCGACGAAGGCCGAGGCCTGCAGCACGCAGCCGGGCCCGATCCGTGCCTGGGATTCCACCACGCACAGGGGGCCGACATGGGCGGAGGGGTCGACCACGGCATCGGCGGCGACCACCGCAGAGGGGTGCACGCCCGGGGGGGGCTTGGGCCAGAGCTGCTGCTCGATCCGCCGGCAGAGACGGGTGAGCCCAACCGATGGATTCGGCAGCAGGAGCCAGAGCTGGTCCGGCGGCGGCTCGCCGACGAAGTCCGCGGGCAACAGCAGCACGGAGGCGCGGCTGGTGGCGACGGCCGCGCGGTACTTGGCGTTGCCCAAGAACGAGAGGTCGCCCGGCACCGCCGCCTCAAGGGAGGCAATACCCGTGAGCACGGCCCCGGTGTGACCGAGGGTGCGCACCGGTTCGACGATTTCGATGATCTGTGCCGCGGAGAAGGCTGGCGCCATGGGACGAGCGTGGGCGGGGGGGAATGGGCTGGAAACAAAAAACCCCGCCCGAAACCGGGCGGGGCGGAAAGTGGCGCGTGTTACTTCGCGGGAGCCGGCACGGTGACGTTCACCGCCGGAGCCGGGCGGTCCTTGTTGATCGCCGCGAGCACCGTCTCGGTGATGTCGTAGCTGGCATCGGCATAGACAACCCCCATCCCGCGGTTGAGCACGAGGGAGGCGCCCTGCTGCTTGGCGATGTCGGTGGCGACCTTCGAGATCTCCTCGACGGCGGTCTGCTGGAACTGCGCCATGCGCTGCTGGAGCAGTTGCTGGATGCGCTGGTTGAAGTCCTGCATCTCACCCTCCTTGCGGCGAACCTCGCCGACCTTCGTCTCGAAGTCGTCCTCGGCCTTCTTGCGGGCCTCCTCGCTCAGGACCGGGTTCTTCGCCTGCTCCTGGATCTCCTTGGCCTGGGTCACCAAGGCCTCGCGCTCCTTGACCAGGGCGTCGAACTGCTCCTTCGCCTTCTTGCTGTCCTCGCGGATCTTCTCCTGCTGCGCCTCGGTCTTGTAGTATTTCTCGAAAAGCTGTCCCAGGTCGATGGTGACAACTTTGAGGGCAACCTCGGCCTGGAGGCCGAGCGTGGCGCCGGCCAGGACGAGGGCGGCGAAAGTGGAACGGATGACGGTTTTCATGGAGTGGATGGTGAGAGGGGGTTGGGGTGTGTGGACTAGAAACGGGTGCCGAAGGAGAAGTTGAACTGGCCGCCCTTCTTGTTGTAGGCGTCGCCGGTGAGCGGGATGCCGTAGTCGAGGCTCATGGGCGAGCCCATGACCATCATGCGGATGCCGAAGCCGAAGTTGTCGTTGTAGGCCGACGGGTTGAAGTCGTAGGCGCCACGGTTGACGAAGCCGGCATCGTAGAACACCGCGAACCGCACCGGGCTGACGATGTCCAGCGAGTACTCGAGGCTGAGGAAGCCGTAGCTCTTGCCGCCGATCGGCTCGCCGGAGACCGAGCTGCGCGGGCCCACCTCGCGGTACTCGAAACCGCGCAGGGTCGTGGGGCCGCCGAGGGCGTAGTTGTAGTAGAAGAGGTCGGCGTCGCTGGTGTCGCCGAACTTCTCGATCACGCCGGCGCGCAGCAGGATCGCGAGCACCTGCTCCTGCGCCTTGAAGAGCGGCACGAACTGCGCGCCGCGGGCCTCGACCCGGTAGAAGTTGCGCTCGCCGCCGAGCGGGCCGCCGGCGAAGTCGGTGGAGATCTCGAGACGATTGCCGCGCGTGGTGTTGATCATCTTGTCGCGGGTGTCGCGCAGGAGCGTGAAGCTCACCTTGGAGACATCGTGCGAGTCCAGCAGGCTGGCCAGGTAGGCGTCGGTCGTGGAGATGTCCTTGTATTTGATCATGTCGTACCCGTAGGAGAGCTGCCCCTCGAAGAGTTCGAAGAGGCGCTTGCGGGTGTAGACCGAACCGCCGGTGTTGATGACCTCGTAATAGGAGGAGGTGTAGTCCGAGGCGGAGCGGTGCAGCTCGAAGCCGAGGGCCAGCTGCTTCTCCATGAACCACGGTTCCTCGAAGTTGAGCGAGATCTCGTTGGAGGCGGAGCCGATCTGGAAGCGCAGGCGGAACTTCTGGCCATCGCCCTGGAAGAAGGAGCGACGGTTGAGCAGGTCGAAATTGCCCTGGCTGATCTCCGCGTAGAACACGGCCTTTTCCAGCGAGCTGTAGCCGGCGCCGAAGGTGAGGTTGCCGGTGCGCGCCTCGGTGACCTTGATCTTGAGGTCGCGCCGGCCGGGCACGTTGGTCTCCTCGGGCGTGAGGTTCACGTCGTCGAAGAAGCGGGTGTTCTCCAGGCGCAGCTTGCTGATGTTCATGCGCACGGAGTCGAACGTCTGTCCGGGCGAGAGCACCAACTCGCGGGCGATGACGATGCTCTTGGTCTTGTCGTTGCCCTCGATCTTGATCGATTCGAGCGTGACCTTCTCGCCCTCGGTGATGGCGAAGTCCACGTCGATGTCGCCGGTGGCGAGATTGGGTTTGCGGATCAGGCGCACACGGCTGTCGAGGTAGCCGCTCTTGCCGTAGAACTCCTCGA
>JAGVUB010000130.1 GCA_019136515.1 Verrucomicrobiota bacterium | reverse complement strand
CACGCTCGGCGCGGCGGGATTCGCCCAATACGAGATCTCCAACTACGCACGGCCCGGCCACGCCTGCCGGCACAACCTCAACACCTGGGCGATGCAGGAGTGGCTCGGCTTCGGTCCCTCCGGCGCGTCGCAACACGCGGGCTGGCGCTACCAGAATCCGCCCGACCTCGCGGCGTGGCGCGCCGACCTCGCGGCCGGGCGGCGCGGCACGGCGGAGCGCACCGCGCTCACCCCCGAGCTCCTGGCTGCGGATACGCTGATCTTCGGGCTGCGCTGCAACGCCGGGGTGGACCTGGCGGCGGCGCAGCGGCGTTTCCCGAGCGCGGACTGGTCTGCATTCCGAACGCTGGCGGCGCGGCTCGTCGCGGAAGGCCTGGCCGAGTGGGGCGCGCCCGAGGTGCTGCGGCTCACGCGCCGCGGCCGCCTGCTCGCCGACTCGGTCGGCACGGCGGTACTGGAGGCGTGAGCGGTTCGTCTCGGTCTCGCGCGCGAGGACGCGCCGGCTTGTTGGGGCGAGGCGGCGCAACTGCGCGGGTGATCGAGCCGCGCCAGCGGGCTGGAGACGGGGGGCGATCAGCGGACAACGAAAAGCCGAGCCCGGCAGAACCGGGAGCGGCGTCGAAACCGGCAGTGGCGAACGGCTAGAGTGCGCCGGCGGCGCGGCTTTCGAACAGATACTCGCCGCTGCGCTGTTGCGACTCTATCCCCTTCTACCGACATGCTGTTTTGGACACTAATGCCCTCTTCGATCCCCCCCCCCGGGCTCCGGATGGCTCCACCGCTCCAAACTTCGCCATGAATTCGAACGGCGGTGACATTGACCGTCTGCAACCCACGCGTCTGACTCGCGCCGTGAAAGTGATCCCCGTTCTGCTCCTGGTCCTCGCGACCTGCGGCGCGTCGCTGCCCGCCGCCACTGCTGGCACCCGCTACGACCGCGAGACGCGCCGACTATCGCTCGACTATACAGACACCGAACGCGGCGTCGTGCTCGCTGATGTCGCTCACGCCTGCGACCTCGATCTCTCGATCGTCGGCCCAGCCACGCAGCGCGTCAGCCTGGTGATGGACAATGTCGAGGTCGGCGTCGCCTTCGGCCAACTGAAGCAAAGCACCGGTTTCCTCCTCAACTCCGACGGCAAGCTCCTTCGCGCGCTCCCGAAATCCGGCGACATCCAGCCGTGGGACTACGAGGGCGACCTCTTCGTCCGCCCCGCCGAGCCGGCCACCGAACCGCGTTTTCCCATCGCCGCCACCAACAAGCGGGTTCGCGAAATCCTGCGCGAGATCGCCGACCAGCGGGAGTTGAATCTGGTCTTGCCCGAGAACTTTGCCGGTACCGCCACGCTGCACCTCCGCGCGGCCACTTGGCGCGAAGCGTTCCGCGAGCTGCTCTTCCCGCTCGGCTACACCTTCACCGCAGACGAGGGGATTCTGCGTGTTCATCAAGTGAACTTCTTTGCTGCGCAGCCGGTCGCCCCCGCTCCGGCCTTGTCCACCAACCGCCTGCTGCGTGCCCTCCTGCTCTCGCAGGGCCCCGCCCTCCTTCTTTTCGGGCTCGGTTTTGTCGTCCACGCCATCCTCGCCCTCGGCACCGTTCGGACCCCGCTCCCGTGCCCGGCTCTTTTCGCACCGAAGTGGCTGTGGGTACTCCTGATTCTCGCCGGCGGCGTGCTTCCGCTCCTCTGCTACTGGATCTTTCACTACTCGCCGTTCTCCGCCCACCCCAAGGAGTCCGTCTCATGAACCGTCTTCGACTCTCCCACCTCATTGCCCTCATTGCCGCAGTTCTCGCTACGGCGCTTGTGAGCCGCGCGGAGCCGCCTTCGCCAGCTTCGGCCCCCGCCATCACCGTCAACGACGTCGAAAAGGGGCTCCTGACGATCCACTATCCCAACCAGCAGATCGGCACCATCCTCTCCGAGGTCGCCCGCACCGCCCACCTCAACCTCGTCATCGACTCGGAGATCCAGGGACGCACCAGCCTCAAGCTGCGTAACGTCACCTGGCGGCAGATCTTCCGCGAAGTGCTCACCCCGGTCGGCTGCACCTACATCGAGTCCGCCGGCCTCGTGCGCGTGATCAACCTCTTCGCCAACGACCAGACCTGGACGCCCGATCTGCTCTTTCCCCAACCCGACAACGGCATCGAGCCACGACTCTCGGTTTCCTTCACCAACGCCCCCGCCTCCGAGGTGCTCCGCCATATCGCAAAAACGAGCGGCATCGGTCTCGTCATCCCCCGCCCGCTCGACTTCCGCGTCACCGTCCACCTCGAACGCACCACGTGGCGCCCAGCCTTCCGCGCCATCCTCAACGCCCACGGCTACACCTTCTCCGAAGACGACCTCGGCGACGGCGCCGTGACGATCCGCCCGCGCCCGCCGCTGCCCGAAACCGATCCAGCGCGTACCGCGCCGGTTCAGCTCGGCTCCATCGTTGACGACGCGAAGAAACTGCTGCCACTCGTCGTATTCATCCCTTTGGCAATGCTGCATCTGGTCTTCGCGACCGGTGTCGCCCGCCAACGTCTCGGCCGGCCGACCGTGTTTCTCCCGAAAACGCTTTGGGTGCTCTTCATCCTCGGCGGCGGCATCGTGCCGCTCCTTGCCTATTGGCTCTTCCACCACTCGACACTCGCCGCCTCAAACCGCAACGACGCCACGGTCCGATGAACCCGCGGCACCTCGCCATTCCCCTGTTTCTCGGCTGCGTCACCGCCGCGGTCGCCTCGACGGGTTACCCCACCACCGCACCCATCACCGACGGCTTTCCGTGGCTTGGGCTCCTCGTCGCGCTCAACGCCCTCCCACTCGCGTTGAAGATCCCGGTCGCCATCGCCCACGCCATTCTCTTCGTCGCCGTGCTGCGTGATCGTCTGCCCTCTCCGCTGCGTTTCGCGCCTCAATTCGTCTGGGCACTGGCCACGCTCGTCGGGGGCTTCGTCGCCCTGACTGTCTATTGGCTCATGCACCACGCCCACCCGGCAGAAGGCTCTGCCACCCCGCCGAAGGGCCACTGACCACGCCCCCCCTGCGGAACTTTTCACGTATTACGTGACGAGTTCCGTCGGCTCGTGCGCAGCTCGCAGGCCCCGCCACCAGCGCCGCCAGGCACTCGCGTGCCGGAGCAAAATCTGGAGCGAGCTGCAGCGCCGCCTCGTAGGCGCCTTCGCTTCAGTTTTCTGGCCGGCTTTCGCCAGTACGCCGCCCCCGCCGAGTCGAGCCGGGAAACGGGCCGGCCCAGAGCTACACGCATCAGTGTTCAGAAACCATCCCCCGAAAACTGTGCCTCGTACGCCGACGCCCCTCGGCCCATTCAGCAACCGATCGGTTGGTGAACGCTGCTTTGGCGATTGTCGCGAAGTGGTCCCTCCCGTCTCCTCGTTCCGTCCCCTCGATACTAGGAATCTGCCAATCCATGAACCTCGGAAAAATGGCGAGAGTTGCAGTGTTGGTCGTGACGCTCTGCGTAGGCATCGGCGCATGGTTGTTTCTCGCCGAACGGCGCGAGGTCGCGTTGCGGGGAAGGGCGGCTGAAGTCGCTGACTGGAGGAAAGTAGACGTGCGGGCGCTCCGATGGAGTAGCGAGGAGTTGGTGGGCCGCAGCCCAAGCATGAGTTGGACCGTGGAGTACGAATACGTTGTCGATGGTGCTCCCTACAGAGGTCATCACATTTGCGTCGACGTGACCGCGCTTCGGGTGAGCTACGGCACCTATCCGATAGATATGACGGTGCGCCTAAACGAGATGAAGTCGGTTTGGTACGATCCTCGGAATCCATCGCGATCAGCTGCCTTCAATCGCACGGGGGCGGACCTTGGCCCAGAACTGCGCAGAGCATATGTGGAGCTGACGGTACAAGCGAAGGAGCATGGCCGATGGCCATAGCTACTGCTGGTGTAGTGTCTCCCGAGTAAGGCCAATCCGGCGCATTGCCGCCCACGTATGCCGATCCCAGCTGGCGTTGAGCCTCGGGTTTGGTTGGGCGGAAGGAGAATTCTCCCGCACTACCGTCTGAAACGGCTGGAGCCTGATGTGGCTGGGATCCCAGTCCGCTTGACGGGACTTGGGGCGGTTCCTTGTCTCGGCGGCCGTGAAACTGCCGCTCGCCATTCTCTGCTTCGGGTTCGCCGTGACCACGGCGGTGCAGGCGCGTCTGGAACTCGCATGGCCCACGCCGAACACGGCCTTCCTCGAAGGACGGCCGATCGAGGAGTATATCCAACCGACGGTGTCGGGGGATCCGGAATCGGGGCTGTTCGGTTGCGTGCGCAGCGGCGGCCAGCAGTTCCACGAGGGGATCGACCTGAAGCCGATCGCGGTCCGGGATCGCGGCGAGCCGACCGACGAGATCTTCGCGGCGATGGACGGCGTGGTGCGGCACGTGGCCACGAAGGCGGGCCAGAGCAGCTACGGGCGCTACATCGTGGTCGAGCACCCGAGCGCTACGCCGGCGTGCTACTCGCTCTACGCACACCTCAGCGCGGTGCGGACCGGCCTGCGGGCGGGCGACGCGGTGCAGCGCGGCGAGGTGATCGGCACGATGGGGCGCAGCGCGGGTGGCTACACGATCCCGCGCGACCGGGCCCACCTGCATTTCGAACTGGGGTTGGTGGCCACGCAGAGTTTCCAGCCCTGGTACGACCGGCAGAAGTTCGGCAGCCCGAATCTCCATGGCGAATGGAACGGGATGAACCTGATGGGTTTCGATCCGCGCGACTTCATCGGTCGGTGGAACGCCGGGAAAGTGGATGACGTCGGCGAGTACCTCGCCCAGTTGCCGGTGGCGGTGTCGGTGCGGGTGGTGGCGTCGCGCACACCGGATTTTGCGGTGCGCTATCCCTCACTGGTGAAGGGCGAACTGCCGCCGGGCTCGCTGGTCGGGGGCTGGGAGGTCGACTGCTATTGGACGGGGCTGCCGCTGGCGTTGCGGCCCTTGAGCGCGCTCGACGTGATCGGGCAACGGCCCGGCACGGTGAAAATCGTCGCGGTGAACCACGACGAGGTGGTCGGCCATCGGGCGATCTCGTTGCTGCGCGGCCGCGGCGCCGCGCAGGCACCCGGCAAGGACCTGCTCGATGTTCTGAGCAAGCTCTTCGGGCCGGTTCGGTAGGCGGGCGGATGTGCCGCGGCGAGGGAGTTACTCCACGTATTTCTCCGGGGGTGGGGCGACGCCGGCACGGATGTCGAGAGTGACGTTCTCACAGCGGGGTGCGTCGGCGTCCTGGACGACGAGATCCTTCTCGGCGCAGATCGACACGTTGCGCAAGGTGACGCCCGTGATACGACTCTCGGGGAGCCCGCGGATGCGGCCGGCGTGGGCGGAGCCGATGATGGTGACGTCGTCGATGAGGATATTGCGGATCGCCGGGAGTTTGGCGGGGTCCCCGCGGAAATCGGGGCGGTTGTTGTCGACGTAGGTCAGGTCGAGCACGATGGCATTGGGCACGTTCTTCATCGTGATCCCGGTGTAGCGGATGTTTTCGACGAGGCCGCCGGCACCACGCATGGATTTGATGCGGATACCGTTGTCGGTGCCCTCAAGGGTGCAGTGGCGCACGAGCATGTTGCGGATGCCGAGGTCGGTGCCCGAGCCGATCGATAGACCGTGGCCGTGCTTGATCGTGCAGTTCTCGATGAGGATGTTGGTGCCGCCTCGCTTGATGACGATGTCGTCGTCGCCTGTGTCGATATCGCAGTCACGAATCAGAAAGTTGGTGCCCGGACCGGGGTCGATGGCGTCGGTGTTGGGGGCGTCGAACGGAGCACGGACCTTCACACGTTCGATGGTGAGGTCGGTGATGTTGGCTGGCACGAGGTGGAACATGGGGGAGTTCCGCAGGGTGACGTCGGCGATCAGGAGGCGCTCGCAGCCGTTGATCGTCACCAGGTGCGGTCGTTTGATCACAAGCCAGGTCGCGCCGGGCTTGGCGTGGGCGAGCTTGCGCGCGGCGCGCTCGGACCAAGCCCACCAGTGCGCCCCGCTGCCGTCGATAGTGCCCGGGCCGGTGATGGCCACATCGTGCAGGTTCCGGCCGTGGATCAGGGCCGGGGGCGTCTTGAACTTCGCATCCAGCTCGTCCTGGGTCTGGCAGGTTGCCGGGTCGGGGAGGCCGAGCGCCGCGAAGGTATCCGGCGCCTTGATCACGGCGCCTTCGCTCAGGTGGAGGTCGAGATTTGCGCAGAGCGCGAAAGGTCCCGTGACGAACACTCCCGCCGGGACGACGAGTGTCCCTCCGCCCGCCTTGTCCACCGCGGCGATCGCCTTCTTGAAGGCGGCGGTGTTGATGGTCCGGTCGTCGCCCACGGCACCAAAGTCGCTGATGGTGAAGGTGCGGGTTGGGATCGCTGGCCGTGCGGGCTTGAGATTTGTGACGGCGGATACGTCGACGTTCTCGAAGGCGGCAGTGTTGGCGGAGGCGAGGGTGGTTACGAACACCACCGCGGCGGCAAGGACCGAGCGAACGGAGGAGGGGGGATGCATGGGTAGAATGTTGGCTGCACATCTATGGTCCCAGGGCTCCGGCGCAAACGTCGCTGGCGGTGGCCCCCGGGGGGCGCAGAGCGCGGGAGTCCGCCGGGCGCGCTATTCCTGCCCCGCCCATTCGGTGGGCCGAGTTAGGCAAGTGGTGTGGGCAAGAAGGCCGATGCGCTGACCGCGTTGGCCTGCGGCGAGGCGCCGTCGTGGCCGCGTAGCCAATCGCTACTCGCGCGGGGTGTTCTTGCGGAGGATGTCGCCGAGTTCCTTGGGCTCGACCTCGCGCAGGTCCTTGCCGCGCTGCTTGAGGTCCTCGAAGGTCTTCACGACGGTCTCGGTCATACGCTCGTGCGTCTCCTGCGAGCCACCCACGAGGGTGAACTGCTCGCCGCGGGTGATGCGCTTGTGGCCGTCCTGATGGTCGAGGCCGACGCCGAGCAGATGGGCGCTGTCGGGCTTCGGCTTTTTCACGCGGGCTGGGAATCGGTGGCCGGTGGACGGTCGCCGGTGGTCGGTGTCGACGCTGCCTCGATGGAAGGTTGGTCGTCGCCGGTGGTCGGTGTGGTGGAGCCGCCCGTAACCGGTAACCGGTTTCCGGTGTCCGGTGTGCCGTCGACGGTGGGCTGTGGACTGGGGACGGTGGTCGGCGGGGCGTCTTCAGCAACTGGGAGCGGCGCTGCGGTTGCGGCGGGTGCCTCGGTGGCGGCGCTCGGCGTCGTGTGACCCTCGGTCGGGGCGGACGCCGCGGGGGCGGCGTCGAACTGGAGTTCGCCCTCCTTGGGGGGCTGCGGCTCGGGCTCGCGGCGCTCGATGGTGATGTCCTCGAAGTGTTTGTCCTGCGCGATGCGGATCTTGAGCATGCGGGTGAGCTCGAGCACCGCGATGAAGGTCGACACGAGGGTGCGCAGATGCGCTTGAGGATGACCTCCATCTGGTCGACGACGGTGACGTTGTCGTCCTTGATGTCGCCGACGACGAGCTTCTCGGCGAGGCGGCGCAGGACCTGGTTGAAGGCGTTCCAGAGCTCGATGCGGTCGGAGGGGCGCAGGGGCCGGTCGGCGGCGGCGAGGTTCTGCTGGACTTGGGCGCGCTCGAGCATGGCCTGGCGGGTGCCGATCATCTCGGCGATGCCGGAGGCGGCGTCCTTGAACTTCTTGTACTGGATGAGCTGGTGGACGAGCTCCCAGCGCGGATCGAGCTCCTCGTCCTCGACTGCGTCGGGGTCGACGGCCTGCTGGTTCTTGGGCAGGAGCATCCGGCTTTTGATCTCCATGAGCGTGGCGGCCATGACGAAGAACTCGCCGGCCAGCTCGAGCTTGAGCTCGCCCATGGCGTGGAGGGCGTCGAGGTACTGCGTGGTGACCTGCTCGATGGGGATGTCGTAGATATCGAGCTCGTTCTTGCGGATGAGGAACAGCAACAGGTCGAGCGGGCCTTCGAAGACCTGCAGCTTGATGCGATAATCGGTATCGGGGATGGGCGCGACCACGGCGGAATGGAGGCGGACGGGGCGCGGGCGGGCAAGGCGGGAATGGGCGGTGAGCGGTGGGCGGTTGCCTGTTGCCTGTTGCCGGTGGCCGGTGGACGGTGGGCGGTGGGCGGGCCGGGTGGGGCGGGCGGAGGAGGGAATGGGGAAAACTGGAAAACGGGAACGGAGAAACGGAGCGGCGGAGCGCGTGGTATTTCCGGAGTCCATCAGCGTGTTCTGCCGTACGGCAGAGCGGTTCCGCTTTGCGTGGACTGGTCCGGTTTCCGCTCAAGCAACATGAACCAGAAACCACTGATTTCACGGATGTCCACGGATCGTCCGCCGAGCATCCGTGTCCATCCGTGTGATCCGTGGTCAATTGCCGTGCGGCCAAATCAGGCGTGTTGCTTCCCCGCAAGGCCGCGCCTCCGCGCGTCTGCGCTGAATTCCAGATTTTCCGGGGTCGGATTCCGGGAGTGTGTGAACCACTGATGGGCTTCGCCAATGGGCGAAGCTTCGAAAGTGTCCTGCGGCTGATCGCCGCAGGCTCGGTGGGTGTTGGCGCCCGCTGATCGCGGGCGGAGGGGCGGAATCGGGCGGGGCAAAATCTGGAACTCAGGAAATCAGGAATGGGATTCGGGGAGGCGGGTGGCGGCGGTGGCGTGGTGACGAGCGGGGACCCGGCCTGGCGCGGCGGCGGAACCCCTAAACCGGCGGCGGGTTTCGCCGATGTGAGACCCAGCCGCGCATGGCCGCGG
>JAGVUB010000128.1 GCA_019136515.1 Verrucomicrobiota bacterium | reverse complement strand
CGCCGGCCCGGAACCGCCCGCGCTGGCCTGTTCCTGAGCCGATCTGCCCGCGATTCCCGCCGTTTACCGATGCGCTCGCCGCTTCGGTAGCCTCCTAACTGCTTCGTTTAGGGTCAGAGACTGGACCTACTCGCGGACTGCATGATCACGGCTGAGCTCGCCGCCGGCGTCTCCAGATACTTGTGCTTCGCGAGACGCCAGGCGGTCACGAAAAAGGCGGTGAGCGGGATGGCCAGCACCATGCCCAGGAGGCCGTCGAGGGCCGTGCCCCAGAAGAGGATGGCGACGATGATGGCCACCGGGTGCAGGCCGGTCTGCCGCCCCATGATCCGCGGGGTGAGAAACCAGCCCTCGAGCGCCTGGACGGCGGCAAACACGCCGAGAACCGCACCGACCAGCCAGAGGCCGCCCTCGGGTTGGAAGAAGGCCAGTGGCAATGCGACCGAGAGGCCGAGCATCGTGCCGAGGTAGGGGATGACATTGAGCAGGCCCATGCCGAGGCCGATCACCAGGCCGAATTTCAGGCCGGCGATGCTGAACCCGGTTGCGTAGATCGTGCCCATGATCAGGCCGATGAGGAGTTGCCCCCGGAAGAACGCCACCACGATGCCGACGAACTCCCGCACGAGGAAGACGACATCGTCGCGGAGATCGTCGCGGAGGAAGGGTAGCAGGCCGCGCAGTTGGGCGAACACGTCGCCGGTGGACCGCAGGAAGAAGAACAAGTAGACCGGAACGAGGGCGAGGCCCACGAGGAAGCCGACCGCGCCGCGGAGCCGCTCGAGGGCGGTGAGCATGCCGGGCAGCAGGCCGGTGAAGAGGCTCTGCAACTGCGCGGCGGCGCGGTCGACGAACTGCTTGACCGTGGGGTTCTGCATCTGCTCGCGGCCGTAGGCGATCCACTCGGGGTAGTGAGTCTGGGCATAGCCGGAGGCTTGTTCCCAAATCTTGGGCACGGTCTGGGCGAAGTCGGCGGTCTGCGACACGACCACCGGCGCGAGGGCGACGACCACACCGGCGAGCGCGACCACAAACACGGCGTACAGGCTCACAACGGCCGTGAGGCGGCCCACACGCAGGCGGCGCTCGATGAGGCCGACGACCGGCTGGAGGATCAGGGCGACGATGCCCGCGACCGCCAGCGGCCAGAGCACCGAGGAGAAGAAGCCGAGCGCCCGCGACAGTCCGAAGACAAGCAGCGCAAGCAGCAGCACGATCAGCAGCGAGGCGGCCAGGGCGAGGGCGAAGCCGACGATCTTGCGTTGGGTGGGGCTGAGCAGCGAGGCGGAGTCGGCCATGGAGCGGAAGGGTGCGGTCGGAGGCTAGGCGTGTGTGCGGGCGGGTCGAGAGGGATCGCCTCGGGGGGGGGGAGGGAAGGGAAGGGATGTCTGCCGGGATCGAAAAATCCCCAAAAAACTCCTTGCCTTCGGAACGCCGAACTCGATTCTCTCGCCTCTCGTTTTTTTGAAGTGGGGTCGTAGCTCAGTTGGAAGAGCGCCACAATGGCATTGTGGAGGTCAGGGGTTCGATCCCCCTCGGCTCCACCACTTTACGAAAAGGCCGGTCGCAAGACCGGCCTTTTTCGTGCGCGGAAACGGCGGCGTGGGCGCTGTATCCGAAGTGTTCGAGCGCGGCGGGTGGCCGACGACAAAAAGGCCCGGCGCTGCGCCGGGCCCCGGAAAGACCGAGTGTGGACGGTGTGCCGCGGTCAGGCCTTGGCCTTGGCCGGCTTCTTCGCCGATCTCTTGGCGGGCTTGGTCGCGGAGGCGGTTGCCGTCTTCTTGGGCGCGACGGCGTTGTTGTGCGTTGCGGTCTCCGGCGGCGGCGTGGCCGTGGGCGGAGTCCCGGCCGGGGCCGCGTGCTCGCGGCCGAGTTGGGAAGTGCCCTGCGGATCGTAGATGTAGCCGACGCCGTGGATGGTGCGGAAGGCGGCGAGCTGGATGTCGTGGGCCGCGAACAGATCGCGCACCTTGACGATGTACTGGTCGAGGGAGCGGCTGCGGACGTCGGCGTGGATGCCCCAGACGGAGTGGATCAGCGCCTTGCGCGGGATCACGACACCGGGGTGGTCGTTGAGGTAGGAGAGGATGCCGAGCTCCTTGCGGCCGATCTTGGCGGTCCGGTTGCCGGGAAACTCAATCTCGAGGCGCAGCGGGACGACCTTGGCGCCGAGGAAGTCGAAGGGGGCGTCGGTCACGCGAACGTTGTTGGAGACGTTGAGATCGCCGACGGTCTCGGACCGGCGAAGGACCGCCCGGATACGGGCGATGAGCTCGGGGTAGCTGAAGGGTTTGACGATGTAGTCGTCGCCGCCCATCTCATCGAGGCCCTTGATCTTCATGCCCTCGGCGTTGGTGCCGGTGACGAAGATGGTGGGGACACGGATGTCCTCGGCGCGCAGTTCCTGGAGGAAGGCGAAGCCGCTCGAATCGGGGAGATTGAGGTCGAGCAACATCAGGTTGGCGAAGTTGCGCTTGAGGAAGCGCATCGCGGGGGCACAGCGGTAATAGACCTGTGTCTGCATCCCGGCGTTTTCGAGGTGTTCGGCGATGACGTTGGCGAGTTGCTCCTCGTCTTCGACGATCAGGATGAGCGGCTTGGAGATCCGAGGCATGCTGAGTGGGTGCGCGGGAGGTTGACTTGGGGTGGGCGAGGATCGACGTCGGGCGAAGGCCGCCGCGGGGTCAGTCCCTCAGGCGGGAGAAAGGCGGCGGAATTGTAAAAAGTCAAAGCCATATCGGGCGCACGACCTTCCGAGATTGTTGACGTTGCGGTTTTTCGGCTTGAGCCGCTTCGGCCCGCCGGGATGCATGGACGGATGGCTGAAGTTAAACCGCTCCTGATGCTGGGTCTGCCGAAGGGCAGCCTGGAAGAGTCCACCAAGAACCTGTTCGCCAAGGCCGGGTTCAAGATCACGACCAGTTCGCGTTCCTATCGTCCCTCCATCGACGACCCGGAGCTCGACGGACGTTTCATTCGTGCGCAGGAGGTCAGCCGGTACGTCGAGCATGGGTTTTTCGACTGCGGCCTCACCGGCCAGGACTGGATCCAGGAGAACGAGTCCGACGTCGTCGACGTCTGCGACCTGATCTACTCGAAGGCTTCGGCCCAGAAGTCGCGTTGGGTGCTCTGCGTGCCCGAGGCCTCCTCGATCAAGTGCGCCGAGGATCTCGCCGGCAAACGCGTGGCCACCGAGTTGGTGGGCACCGTGAAACGCTACTTCGAAAAGAAGGGCGTGAAGGTCGCCGTCGAATTCTCGTGGGGTGCCACCGAGGTGAAGGTGCCGGATTTGGTCGACGCCATCGTCGACATCACCGAGACCGGTTCCTCGTTGCGCGCGAACAAGCTGCGCATCGTCGACACGCTGCTCGAGACGAACACCAAGCTCATCGCCAACAAGGCCAGCTGGGCCAATCCCGCCAAGCGCAAGAAGATCGAGACGATCGCCATGCTGCTCAAGGGCGCCCTCGAGGCCGGCAGCAAGGTCGGCCTCAAGCTCAACCTGCCCAAGGCCTCGCTCGAGGCCATGGTGAAGGCCCTGCCGTCGTTGCGCAACCCGACCATCTCCCCGCTCACCAACCCGGAGTGGGTCGCGCTCGAGACCATCGTCGACGAGTCGGTCGCCCGGGAGTTCATCCCGCAGCTCAAGGCGCTCGGCGCCGAGGGCATCGTCGAATACCCGCTCAACAAGGTCGTCTACTGACCGCCAGGTGGCGCCGCCCCGGGCTCGGTAGCCGCTCCTGGGGCGCACGCGAGTTTCCTCGCCTCGCCGCGCCGGTTCTGCGAGGGCTTTCCCCGTGAGCATTGTCACTCTCGGACTGTTGCAGCACACCTGTGTCGCGGACCCGGAGACCAACCTCCGGTGCACCCTCGCTCAGGCCGATGCCGCGGCGGCGCGCGGCGCGCAGATCATCTGCACGCAGGAGCTGTTTCGCTCCCAGTATTTTTGCCAGAGCGAGGACTACGCGCACTTCGGCCTCGCCGAGCCGATCCCCGGCCGCACGACCGAGCTCTTCCAGGAACTCGCGAAACGGCGTGGCGTGGTCGTCGTCGCCTCGCTCTTCGAGCGCCGCGCGCCCGGCCTCTACCACAACACCGCAGCGATCATCGACGCCGACGGCTCGCTGCTCGGTACGTACCGGAAGATGCACATCCCGGACGATCCGCTCTTCTACGAGAAGTTCTACTTCACGCCCGGCGACACCGGATTCCGCTCGTGGCAGACGAAGTTCGGCCGCATCGGCGTGTTGATCTGCTGGGACCAGTGGTACCCGGAGGCCGCGCGGCTCACTGCGCTCGACGGCGCCGAGATCCTGTTCTATCCGACCGCCATCGGCTGGCACCCGCAGGAGAAGGCGCAGCTCGGCGCGAAGCAGCACGGCGCGTGGGAGACGATCCAGCGCAGCCACGCCGTGGCCAACGGCTGCTACGTCGCGGCCGTCAACCGCTGCGGCCATGAGGCGCCCGCCGGCGGCGACGGCATCGAGTTCTGGGGACAAAGCTTCGTGGCCGGCCCCCAGGGTGAACTTCTCGCCAAGGCCGCTGTCTTGGCCGACGAGACGCTGCTGGTGCCCGTCGATCTCGGCGCGCTCGACGACCTGCGCTGCCATTGGCCGTTCCTGCGCGACCGCCGGACCGATGCCTACGGCGACCTCACGAAACGTTTCCTCCGCTAACCTCCGCGACTGCCTTTTCTCCGCGTGCCCCTTCGCAAGTCCAGTTCCCGCTCCACCGCCTCCGCTTCCGCCCCCACGCCCGCTGCGCTCGGTTTCCGCATGCCCGCCGAGTGGGAGCCGCAGGCGGCGATCTGGCTGTCGTGGCCGCACAAACGCAAGACGTGGCCGAAGCAGTTCCGCCCGATCCCGCCGGCCTTCGCGAAGATCGTCGCGGCCATCAGCCGGTTCGAGGAAGTGCGGATCAACGCGGCGGCCGAACTTCAGCTGCGCGCCCGTGAGCTCTGCGAACGCGCCGGTGCGAAGATGGCCCGGGTGAAGTTCTACGACCACCCGACCAATGACACGTGGTGCCGCGATCATGGCCCGATCTTCGTGAAGCACAGGCGCACCGGCGAGGTGGCGCTGGTCGACTGGGAGTTCAACGCCTGGGGCGGCAAACACCTGCCTTGCGATCGCGACAACGCCATCCCGTCGCTCATTGCGAAACGCCTGCGCCGGCGCCGTTTCGTCGGCCCGATGGTGCTCGAGGGCGGCTCGCTCGACGTGAATGGCGAGGGCCTGCTGCTGACTTCCGAGCAGTGCCTGCTCAACCCGAACCGCAACCCCACGCTCACCATCGAGCAGATCGAGCAGAACCTGCGCGACTACCTCGGCGTGCACACGACCCACTGGCTCGGCCAAGGCATCGTGGGCGACGACACCGACGGCCATGTCGACGACCTCACGCGTTTCTTCAAGCGCGACGGCATCGTCACGTTGGTCGAGTCGAACAAGCGCGACACCAATTTCGCCGCGCTCGACGACAACCTCCGTCGCCTCCGGAAACTGCGTACTCCGGCCGGACGGCCATTCGACCTCGTCGAACTGCCCGCGCCCAAGCGCGTGGCGTTTCAGGGCATTCGTGTGCCGGCGAGCTACGCGAACTTCCTAGTGCTCAATGGCGCCGTGCTCGTGCCAACCTTCCGCCAGGCGCAAGCTGACGACCGCGCCTGCACGATTCTCGCTGCGTGCTTCCCGGACCGCGAGATCGTGCCGCTCGACTGCTATCACCTGATCTGGGGCCGAGGCTCTCTGCACTGCATCTCGCAGCAGCAACCGGCATGAGCGGCGCGATCGCTGGTGACAGTTGGCGCGCGGATCGGCTGTCGGAGCCTGCTTGCAGGCGACTCCGAGTCCGGATCGCCTGCAAGCAGGCTCCCGCCGCGAACCATCCGACATACGAAAACCACTTCATGAAATCCAAGTTCCTCGCCCTCTCGCTCGCGCTCGGCGCGGCGTTCCTCGTGGCCGGTTGCGACACCATCGGCGAGCCGCTCGGCGAACGCTTCAACCGTCCGCCGGTGACCCAGACCTTCGCGGCGGCGGCACCGAAGGTGTTCGATGCGGCGGTCGCCTCTCTTCGCGCGATGGGCTACACGATTCGCACGGCCAAAGCCTCGGCCGGCGTGATCGAGGCCTATGGCCGCCTCGGCATCGACGATAGCTTCCGCGAGTCCAGCCAGCACAACTGTCGTGTCACGATCACGGCGACGCCCGACGGCGCGGCCGACGTGCAGATCGAAGTCCGCGAGCAGATGGAGGAGCGTACCGGCGCCGGCCTCATGCGCCAGAGCGAGCGGGTGTTGCCGCGCAGCGGAGTCCACGAACGTTTCTTTGCGGAAGTGCAGGCGCGGTTGTGACCAGTCCGCGGCTCATCGGGAAATGAAGCAGCCCGAGCGATCACGCTCGGGCCGCGAAGAAAATACCGGCGCGATCTACGTCGTGACCGTCAACGCCGGAGGCGGCGGCGCAGGAGGATGCCGCCGAGCAGCACACCGGCTCCGATCAGACCGTAGGTCGAAGGCTCCGGCACGGCGTTCGGTGCGGCCCCCGCGGGCAAGTCGATGGCGCCGACGACGAGGCTGAGCGCATCCGTCAGCGGGTTAAGGGTCTGGATCTGGAGATTATTGATCCCGAGCGAGAGGTAGGAATCGAGGGCGAAAGTCTTCTCGTCCCACAATGCGCCGCGGCGTTCGGTGTCTGTGCCGAGCGCGCCCTGCCAGGTCGGGCCCTCCGGGATGATCAACGAGCCGTTGAGGTAGAGCGCCTCGTCGAGGCCCCAGTCCTGACCATCGGATACAGTCAGGCGGAGGTTCGCCGGGCCGCCGCTGTAGTTCACGCCGTTGAGGGCTACGCTCCAGCCGGAGGGGTCGAAGGCGCTCTGTACGTTGGAGTCGTTGCCGTTGAACAGCACGAGGTCCCGGTTGTCGGAGTCGATGCCGTTGTCGTAGGTCACGTAGAGGGAGGCACCGTTGATCTCGGCGTCCGGCTTGATGAAGTTGGCGAGGGAGTAGGTCCCGTCGCCGGTGACCCACGCGGTGACGTTGGCGCGGTAGGCCTGGCTGTTGAGGAAACCCCAGTTGTTGTCCTGGGAGATGCCGATGTTCACGCCGGTGATGGCGTTGCCGTTGAACACCACGGAGGCGTTGGCGAGGGGATCGGAGGAGTTGGTCGGTCCGTGCCAGAACAGGTAGGCGCTGGTGACGGTTCCGGTGGTGCCGGAGAGGGCGAGTGTCCCGGAGCCGACGCCGCGCATGGCGCCGGTGCCGGCGGAGGTCCAGTCGGTGTCGTAGACCGTCGTCAGATACGAGAAGGCGGCGAAGGCTTGGGTGCCGAGGGCGAGAGCGAGGGCCGCAGGGAGGAGGGTGCGTCGAATGGTCATGGTGTTGGCGGTTGCGTTTGTGCGGCCGGAGGTGGGACGACCATCGCCAGACTAGCAGGATATGGGCGCAAACCCACTAGCAGCCTGTCGGACTTCGTCCACCAGGCTGCTGAACCAACGGGCTGCGCCCGTTGGAGAAAATGTGGGTGAAGAATGAACACCGGCCCGATCCGTGCGTCGAAAGGAGCA
>JAGVUB010000120.1 GCA_019136515.1 Verrucomicrobiota bacterium | reverse complement strand
ACCTCGCCTGCGGGCTGGTCGGCTTCTTCCTCGGCACGCTCGTCTCGGTGTCGTTCAAGCTCGTCCCGATGTTCCTCGTCGGCCGGGCCGGCGGCCGTTTCCGCCAATGGCTCGGGCTCGCCTCGCTCAACGGCGGGCTGTTCCTCCTGGCTCCCGGCCTGCTCGGCGACCATCGCCCGCTGCGGCTGCTCGGTGCCGCCGCGCTCGCCGTGGCCGCCGCCGCCTTCCTCGACGAGATCGTCGCCATGATTCGCCGACGTTTCCGCACCCCGGACCACCCGCTGCTCACCTACTTCGTCGGCGTCGCGATGCTCGGGCCGGCCACCGTGGCCGGTCTGGCCGCCCTGCTGCGCGGCGAGGCCGGCTGGCTGCCCGCCCGCCCGGGCGCGGCGCTGTTCGCGCTGCTGGTCTTCGGCGTGCTCACCCCCTGCATCCTCGGCATGGCCGGCAAGATCGTGCCATTCCTCGCCTGGCAATGGCGCTACTCCGCCCACATCGGTCGCGCCCGAGTGCCGCTCGTCACCGACCTGTTCCGGGACGGGCTCCTCCGTCTCCAGTTCTACGCGACTGTCGCCGCAAGCCTCGTGCTCACGCTCGGCGCCTGGAGCGACTCGCCCGTGCTCCTCCGCGCGGCCTTCGCGGGCCAGTTCGCCGCGGCCGCGCTCTTCGCGCTCAACGTGGCCGGCCTCGTCCCCCACCTGCTCCGCCCCCGCCTGCAGCCTCTGGTCGCATCGCCACCGCCCGACTCCGCCCGCCCATGAACGACACCGCCCAACCCGCCCCCACGACCGAGCTCGTCCTGCGCGCCCTGCACCACCTGATCGACCCCGAGGTCGGCGTGAACGTTGTCGATCTCGGCATGATCGCCGATGTCGAGGTCGCGCCCGACGGCGCCGCGGTGGTCGTCATCCTGCCCACCACCCCCGGCTGCCCGATGCACGAGGTGCTCGCCGACGGCGCCCGTGCCATCGTCGGCAATCTCCACGGCGTCACTTCGGTCGACGTGCGCTTCGTCTACTCACCGCCGTGGACACCCGACCGCATCACGCCCGGCGGCCGCGAAGCCCTCAACCGCCGCTGAACCCACCAATCACTTTTCATCATGACCAACCAAGCCGCCTCCTCCTGCGCCTCCGAAGAACTCTTCGACGGCCGCGAACTGCCCTGCGAGACCAAGCGTCCCGCGTTCCTCTCGCGTTGCTGCAACCTGCCCGTCGGCCGCAGCTTCATCTTCGTCAACGGCCACGATCCCGTGCCGCTGCGCCGCATGCTCGACCAAAACTTTCCCGGCAGTTTCCGCTGGGAGGAACTCGACCCGGTCGAACCCGACGCCATGCGTCTGCGCGTGACCAAGCTCGCCGAGCCCGCCGGCGGATTCCCGCCCGAGTTGTTGGAGTTCGCCTGTTCCTAAGCGCCCGTCGTTCTATCCATCGAACGCCCCACCCGCGCCCGTCCCGCCTTCGCGCTGGGCGCCCCCCTCCGCCCAGCGCGTCAAACAAGTTCACGATCGCAGAACGGATTTGGCGGCGGATCTGCGTCGTCGTTGCTGGGACGGCGCACCAATGCGCACGCCCCCTCGCGCGACGGCATGCCTGGTAAAAACACCCCGGTTCACGCTGGAGCGTCTCTTCATTTCCGCCCCGTGGAATGAAGAATCCACGCCGCCGGCCGAACCCCCACAACCGAGCACTCTGTCCTCCGCCACCGGACTGCCCCGCCCACGGGGTTTTCGCCCTCCCCGGGGGAACTGCTCAACTCCGGCCCGGGGATGCCGATGGAAGTGCACCGCATGTCGCCTCGCGACCGGCCCCCACCCATGAACATCGGCTCCAAGATCATGCTCGGCGTCGCGGCCACCACCATGGCCGCCACCATCGCCGGCGTCGCCACCGTCTATGTCCTCGCGAAACGCAATCGCGTCTCCGAACTACGCGAGCAGATGCGCACCATCATCGCGCAGTCCGAGGACATGGCCGCCAACATGGACAAGATGTACGCGGCCCGCTCGTTCGATCAGGCCGGCCTGATCGCGCGCGCCACACAGCAGCTCGGCACCCGCCCGCTCAGCCGCGACTACGCCGAGACCGACCTCTACCGCACGATCCCGATCGTCGCCTCGTGGAACTCCGCCGCCGCCGCCGCCGAACGCGCCGGTTTCAAGTTCACCATCGGCGGCCCGAAGAACTACGCGCCGCGCAACGCCAAGAACCGGCTCGGCGCCGAGTACGAGCCGATGTATGCGGCCTTCGCCGACGGCGCCAAGGAGTGGTTCTCCCGCGACCAGGCCACCGGCGAACTCATCCTCGCCCGCCCGGTCGTCCAGCGCCAGACCTGCCTCTCCTGCCACGGCAGCCCCGCCACCAGCCCGACGCAGGATGGCAAGGACATCCTCGGCCTGCCCATGGAGAACCAGCAACTCGGTGACCTCGCCGGAGCTTTCATTCTCAAGGCGCCCCTCACCGGCGACCAACGCGTGCTCGCCACCGCCGGCAACATGGCCTGGGTCGGCCTGCTCGTCACCGCCTGCGCCCTCGGCGGCTTCTGGTATTTCAGCGATCGCAACATCATCCGCCCGCTCGCCCGCGGCATCGACGAACTCGACGCCGTCTCCGAGCAGACCACCGCCGCCGCCGCGGAGGTCTCCGCCTCCGGGCAGGAACTCGCCGACGGCGCCAGCCGCCAGGCCGCCGCGCTCGAGGAGACCAGCGCCACGCTTGAGGAGATCTCGAGCATGACCAAGCGCAACTCCGAGCACGCCCTGCACGCCAAGAACCTCTCCGCCCAGACCCGCCACGCCGCCGAGCAGGGCACCTCGCGCATGGCCGGCATGCAGGAGGCGATGAACGAGATCAAAACCTCCTCCGACAACATCGCCAAGATCGTGAAGTCGATCGACGAGATCGCCTTCCAGACCAACATCCTCGCGCTCAACGCCGCCGTGGAGGCCGCCCGCGCCGGCGAGGCCGGTGCCGGGTTCGCCGTCGTCGCCGAGGAGGTCCGCGCCCTCGCCCAACGCTCCGCCCACGCCGCCCGCGAGACCGCCGAGAAGATCGAGGACTCGATCCACAAGAGCGAACAGGGCGTGCAGCTCTCCACCGCCGTGGCCGAGAGTTTCCAGGACATCGCCGCCAAGGCCCGCCAGATGGACGACCTCGTCGCCGAGATCGCCACCGCCTCGCACGAGCAGTCGCAGGGCGTCGGCCAGGTGAGCAACGCCATCGCGGACATGGACAAGGTCACCCAGTCCAACGCCGCCACCGCCGAGGAGAGCGCCTCCGCCGCCGAAGAACTCAACCAGCAGGCCCACTCCATCCACGACCTGATCAAGGCGTTCCACGATCTGGTCGGCGGCAGCGCCGCGCCCGTCGCCGGCAACCACACTGCGTCCGCCCTAGGGTCGACTGAACCGCTTGCGGCCTCCTCGCCGAAGAAGCCGATAGCCGGCGCAAGACGCTGAGCCACGTTGTAGCCGGCCGCGGTGAGGCCGGCAGGACGGGCCGGGGCCAGCGTCCCCGGCTACAGTTCGGACGCATCCCCGCGAGCGTTCCGACCTGAACCGGCCCCTCGGCCGGATTCGACGACCGACGTTGCAACCCCACCTGCGGCACCGCACCACACTGTCCGGCTCTCGTCACTCGAACCTCGACTCTCGTCCGGATCGTTCTCGCGCCAGCTACGCCAGCGCCGCGATCTCCCGGAGTCGCTCGCGGATCGGCAGGTGCTGCGTGCACAGCTCCTCGCACGCGCCGCACTCGGTGCACGCCGCCGCGTCCGCGGCCGGCAGCGACCAGTGCCATTTCAACCTCTCCGTCATCGCGCGGTCGGTCCCCTCGAGAATCTTCTGGTTGAACGTATCCATGAACTTCGGGATCGGCACCCCGGTCGGGCACGGCAGGCAGTATTCGCACCCGGTGCAGAAGCCCGCGAAGCCCGCACCGATGCCCGCCTTCACCCGCTCGATGTGATCGGCCGGATACGGGGTGAAGTTCTCCACCGCCGCCACCGCCTCGTCGACCTCCCGCTCACAGGAGAAGCCGACCAGCGCGCAGGTGATCGCCGGCTGCGAGACGTTGAAGCGCAGCGCCGCCTGCACCACGTCCTGGTCCTGCGGTCCCTTGAGGAAGGCCAGGCGCTGGGCGTTGCGCGGGATGAGGCCGCCACCGAGCGGGTTCATCGTCGCCACACCGAGGTTGTGCCGCGCTGCCGCTTCGAGCGTCTTCGCGCGGAACGGAAAGTTGATCGCGTTGTAGCCGATCGTGATCCCCTCGAAGAGCCCCGAGTCGAGCACCGCGGCGTTGTCCTCGCCGTCGAGGTGTGAGGAGACGACGAGATGCCGGATCAACCCCTCCTCCTTCGCGCGCTGCGCCGCCGCGATCGCCCCGCCCTTGCGCCGCTCGTCGAGCTGCTCGGGGCGCAGCAGGCACCAGATGTGGAAGAAGTCGATCGCCTCCACGCCGAGGCGCGTGAGCGAGCGCTCGAGGCTGGCGCGCAGCTTCGCCCCGTCGCTCTCGATGCACTTGGTCGAGACGAAGAACGAGTCCCGCGGCATCGTCCGGAACGCCCGGCCCATGATGTCCTCGCTGTGGTCGTCGCAGTAGTAGGGCGCCGTGTCGAAATAGTTGATGCCGCGCGCATGCGCGTGGTGCACCAGTGCGGCCGAAGCGTCGAGGTCGGCGGGGTTGGCGAAGCGCATGCCGCCGAACCCGATCACGGAGATCGCGGCGCCGGTTCTCCCGTAAGGTTTCTTCCACATAGGCGGTTGGAGGGTGAGCCCCTTCTTTACCTGCCCCGCCCCGCCGGGCAAATCCCGCCTTCGACCACCGACAGCCAACTGGCCCAGTTAACGCGTCGCCAGCGCGTCCCATTCTTGGGACACCCCCATCCCAGTCACGCTCCGCCAGCGAAAAACACTCCGGCACCAATCTGTTCTCTATCCTCTCATTTTCAGCGTTTTACATCACTCAAACCGCGCTGGCATAGCCCCTGCAATAGTTGGCCAACACATCCCGCATGGACATCCCCCGCCCCAACGCCGCCAAACAGAAGCGCCGCCGCCTGATCCTCATCGGAGTCGGCGCCGCCATCGTCCTCACCGGCGTCACCATCTTCCTCGCCCAGCTCAAACCCGCCGCGCCCACCGTCGAGCGCAGCCTCGTGTGGATCGACACCGTCAAGCAGGGCCCGATGGTCCGCCAAGTCCGCGGGCTCGGCACCCTCGTCCCGGTCGACATCCGCTGGCTCGCCGCCCGCACCAGCGGCCGCGTCGAACGCATCGTCCTGCGCCCCGGCGCCGTCGTGCAGCCCGACTCGCTCATCCTCGAACTCTCCAATCCCGACGTCGAGCAGGCCGCCCTCAACGCGACCCTCTCCCTCAAGGCCGGCGAAGCCGAACTCGAGAGCCTCATCGCCCAGACCGACCGCAACCTCCTCGAGATGGAGGCCCGCGCCGCGGGCGTGAAATCCGACTACGAGCGCGCCCGCCTCCAGGCCGAGGTCAACGAGGAACTCTTCAAGGACGGTCTCGTCGCCTCCGTCGTGCTCAAGCAGTCGAAAGTTTCCGCCGAGGCCGCCGACGCCTGCTGGGTGATCGAGCAGAAGCGCCTCGAACTCGCCCGCCGCACCCGCGACGCCCAGATCGCCCCCAAGGAAGCCGAGGTCGCCCGCCTGCGCGCCCAGGCCGAACTCGCCCGCCGCGATGCCGACGCCCTCCACGTCCGCGCCGGCGTCGCCGGCGTGCTCCAGGCCCTCCCGCTCGAGGTCGGCCAACAAGTCGCCCCCGGCAGCAACCTCGCCCGCGTCGCCGATCCCACCAACCTCAAGGCCGAGATCCGCATCGCCGAGACCCAGGCCAAGGACATCGTCATCGGCCTGCTCGCCTCGGTCGACACGCGCAACGGCGTCGTCACCGGTCGTGTCGCTCGTATCGATCCCGCCGTCGCCAACGGCACCGTGCTCGTCGATGTCGCCCTCACTGGCGAACTCCCGAAGGGCGCCCGCCCCGATCTCTCCGTCGACGGCACCGTCGAGCTCGAACGGCTCGACAACGTCGTCTACGTCGGCCGCCCCGCCTTCGGCCAGGAGCGCAGCACCGTCGGCGTCTTCCGCCTCGACGGCGACGACCGCATCGCCACCCGCATCCCCGTCCAGTTCGGTCGCAGCTCGGTCAACACCATCGAGATCGTCGCCGGCCTCCAGCCCGGCGACCGCGTCATCCTCTCCGACATGTCCAACTGGGACAGCACCGACCGCGTCCGCCTCAACTGATCGCGCCCCGCAGTCCTCCGTCTCCGCCCGATCGCAGATCGCCAATCGCCCTTCTCCCCCGTCCTCCTTCACTCCGCAATCCACATTCCGCCATCCGCACTCCCATGTCCACCGCTCCAACACCCGCCCCCGCCACGGCCGCCACCGAAGCCGCCGACGGCCAGATCCTCATCAAGCTCGAAGGCATCAAGAAGGTCTTCCTCACCGACGAGGTCGAGACCCACGCCCTCTCCGGCATCCAGCTCGACATCTTCAAGGGCGAGTTCGTCTCCATCGCCGGCCCCTCCGGCTGCGGCAAGTCCACCCTGCTCTCCATCCTCGGCCTGCTCGACTCGCCCAGCGACGGCAAGTACCTGCTCAACGGCACCCCGGTGGAGAACCTCTCGCTCGCCGACCGCGCCCGTATCCGTAACCGCGAGATCGGCTTCATCTTCCAGTCGTTCAATCTCATCGGCGACCTCACCGTCTACGAGAACGTCGAGCTGCCCCTCACCTACCGCGGCATGCCCGCCGCCGAGCGCAAGCAGCGCGCCACCGCCGCCCTCGAGCGCGTTGGCATGGGCCACCGCGCCAAGCACCTGCCCTCCCAGCTCTCCGGCGGCCAGCAGCAGCGCGTCGCCGTCGCCCGCGCCCTCGCCGGCAGCCCCTCCGTCCTCCTCGCCGACGAGCCCACCGGCAACTTGGATTCGAAGAACGGCGACGCCGTCATGGAGCTCCTCCGCGACCTCCACCGCGCCGGCTCCACCATCGTCATGGTCACCCACGACGCCCGCTTCGCCCGCAGCGCCGACCGCACCGTGCACCTCTTCGACGGCCGCATCGTCGAGGAGCACGTCGAGAACTGAGTTTTCCGCCTTCAGGTCGGACTGATTACCCGACCTGTTCCGCCACCCTACGTGAGCGGCCTCTACCCCGCCGGGGCTGATCCCACCAGCCCCGGCGGTTTTCGGCCTCCGCACACACTCCAACGCCCTCGCCGTCTCCCAACCATGCGCGTCCTCCTTTTCGGTCTCCTCGCCTTCCCGTTCCTCCCCCTCTTCGGCCGCGCCGCCGTCACCGCCACCGTGACCGAGACCCGCCCCCTCGCCGCCACCGGCGAGGTCCTCGTCGAAAACGTCAACGGCCCCATCACCGTCGAGACCTGGGACAAGCCCGAGGTCCGCCTCGAGGCCGTGAAATCCGCCGGCAGCCAGGCCGACCTCGACGCGCTCGATCTCCGTATCGACTCCTCCGAACGCCGTTTCGCCGTCAAGACCGTCTACCTCGACAAGGATGGCAGCTGGCTCAAGAAGTTCACCAACACCGGCGAGGTGCGCTACACCCTCACCGTCCCCCACGCCGCCACGCTCCGCCAACTGGAGACGGTCAACGGCGCCATCACCATCGCCAACGCCCACGGACGCGTCACCGCCAAGACCGTCAACGGTCGCGTCGAGGCCCGCGGCCTGCGCCACGAGGTCGAGCTCTCCGCCGTCAACGGCTCGGTCCTCGCCGAGTTCGACGCCGTCGCCGACAAACAAGACATCGTGCTCAGTGGCGTCAACGGGCCCCTCGAGCTTCGGTTGCCCGCCGCCGCCGGAGCCCAACTCGAGGCCAGCACCGTCAATGGATCCATCGAGAACGACTTCGGTCTCGCCGCCTCCACCCGCGGCTGGGTCGGTCGCACGCTCGAAGGCACGATCGGCGACGGCGCCGCCCGGATCCGTCTCAAGACGGTCAACGGCGCCATCGCGATCCGGAAGCGCTGAGCCGCCGGCCGACGCAGTCGCCGCGCCGGTTTATCCTCTCTCGGCCGGTGACGCACCAGCACCACGCGGGGTCGCCATAGCTGCGCCGGTCTTCGGCGCGTGACGCTTCGCCGCCGAACCGGACACCGCCGCAGGCGCGCCAGTATCCTGTTTTCCAAGCACGTTCGCCTTCAGGACCAGCATCTCGCTGTGCACACGATCGGCCTGCGAACGCATCTCCACCGAGGCGCCGGAAGATTCCTCCGCCGTCGCCGCGCCGGATTGCACGCCGTGCCCGATGTCGGAGAGCGCGCGACTGACCTGTTCGAGCGCGATCGCCTGCTCGCGGCACGCGCCGGCGATCCCCGTCACCAGCTTCTCGATCTTCTGCGCGTCCTCCTTCACCTCGCCGAACTCCACGTTGGCGCTCACCGCGAGCTCACGGCTCCGCGCCACCAGTTCGCCGGCCTTCGACAAGGCCTCCGTGGAGTCCTTCGCGGCCGCCGCGACCGGCTCCACGGCATCGCCCCACCGGGTAAACGCCTGCCACGGCTGCCGCTCCAACTCGGCCCGGTAGCCGCCGCGCACCGGCCGTCCCAAATGCGGGACACTGCTTTCCCACCCCCGAGGGAATTCCCGACGCCCCGACGGGGGACGAATGTTTCATCTACCTATCCTCCCGCTTGTTACACAACGTCCGGCAAGCTGGCACAGCGAGTGCGTTTTGGTTTCGACCACCCTCCGTCCATTCCCGCTCGCCAGCGCCGTTTTCCCATGCTCACCGACCTCCGCCTCGCCCTCCGCACCCTCGCCAAGTCGCCCGGGTTCACCGCCATCGCCGTGCTCACCCTCGCGCTGGGCATCGGCCTGAGCACCGCCGCCTTCAGCCTCACCAACGTCCTGCTCTTCCGTTCCCTCCCGTATCCGGAGAGCGAACGCCTCGTCCGCGTCTTCCGCACCACGCCCCAGTCGCAGACCAGCTCCATCGCCCCCGGCAACGCCCTCGATGTCCGCGCCGCCCTCACCTCCTTCTCCCAGGTCGGCCTCTTCTCCTACGACTCTCTCTCCCTCGCCGAGCCCGACCAGCCCGCCGTCCAGGTCAACGCCGTCAATTTCAGCGCCAACTTCCTCAACCTCCTCGGGGTCGCCCCCGCCCACGGCCGCCTCTTCGCCCCCGACGAGGACCAGCCCGGCAAGAGCGCCGTCGTTGTCCTCACTCACCGGATGTGGACCCGCCGTTTCGCCGCCGACCCGCAGGTCATCGGCCGCACCCTCCGCATCAACGGCGAGAACGCCACCGTCATCGGCATCCTCCCCGCCTCCTTCGAGGCGCCGCTGGTCTGGGGCCCCTGCGACATCGTCCGCCCCCTCACCCAGCAGTCCACCTTCCCCGCGGACCGCACCAACGCCTGGATGGACATCGTCGGTCGCCTCAAGCCCGGCGTATCCTTGGAACAAGCCCACAGCGAACTGCGCACCATCGGCGCCCGTCTCGCCCAGGACTACCCCAAGGAGAACGGCAGCGACAGCCTCCGCGCCGCCGCCCTGCACGACTCCAACATGGATTCGGTCAGCCGCATGATCCTCTGGTTGATGCCGGTCCTCTCCACCATGGTGCTCGTCATCGCCTGCGCCAACCTCGCCAACCTCCTCCTCGCCCGCTCGCTGGGGCGCAGCCGCGAGTTCGCCATCCGCTCCGCCCTCGGCGCCAGCCGCTCCCAGCTCATGCGCCCGCTCCTGGCCGAGAGCTTCGTGCTCGCCGTCGCCGCCGGCCTCGTCGGCATCCTCATCGCCGCCTGGGGTTCCTCCCTGCTCGGCCGCAACCTCAACATCAACGGCGAAGCCGGCTTCCCCATCCCGCTCGACGCCCGCGTCCTCGCCTTCGCCGGCGTCAGCGCCCTCGTCAGCGCCCTCGCCTTCGGCCTCGCCCCCGCCTGGCTCGCCTCCCGCACCTCCGCCGCCGACAGCCTCAAGGACAGCGCCCGCGGCTCCACCGCCGGCCGTGCGCACCACCGCCTCAAATACACCCTCGTCGCCGCCGAGCTCGCCTTCACTCTCGTGCTCGTCGGCGCCGCCGGCGCCTTCGCCCTCGGCGCGCGCGGCTTCGTCGCCCGCGACCTCGGCTGGAACCCCGACAACCTCTACTCCGGCTCCCTCGTCACCCCCTGGAACCGCTACGGCGACGACGAGAAGCTGCGCACCTTCCAGCGTGATCTGCTCGAACGCCTTGCCGCCATCCCCGGCGTCACCCACGCCGCCATCGCCAGCAACATCCCGCTCTACAACTACTACGGCAGCGACAACGCCACCCCCGAGGGCCAGACCTTCGCTCCGGGGCAAGAGCCGCTCGTCACCTCCATCCCCGTCTCCGCCGACTTCTTCGCCGTCCTGGGCATCCCGGTGCGCGCCGGCACCGTCTTCCCCTCCGACCTCCGCGCCGATGCCCGCCCCATGGTCATCGTCAACGAAACCCTCGCCCGCCGTTTCTGGCCCGGGCAGGACGCCGTCGGCAAACGCCTGCGCATGAAGGAGCGCGACGAGCTCGCCGAAGTCGTCGCCGTCGTCGGCGATGTCGAGATGGCCGCCAACCTCGGCAGCCCCGGCACCCGCCTCCAGGTCTACCGCCCCCTCGTCCGCTTCCCGCTGCGCTACCAGTCGATCATCCTGCGCACCTCCGTGCCGCCCGCCTCCGTATCCGAGTCGGTCCGCCGCACGGCTCGCCGCTCGCCTCCGCCGAGGCGGTGCGCCAAGCGGTCCGGGCCGTGGATACCGATCAGCCCATCGCCAACCTCCGCACGATCCGCCAGGCGATCGAGAACTCCGCCTCGCTGCGCACCCGCCGCACCATGCTCACCCTCGTCGGCCTCTTCGCCGGCATCGCCCTCCTGCTCGCCTGCGTCGGGCTCTACGGCGTGATGGCGTACTCGGTCACGCAACGCACCCGGGAGATCGGCGTGCGCATCGCGCTCGGCGCCGGGGCCAACCGCGTCCTGCAGGAGATCCTCCGCGGCGGCCTGCGGTTGGTCCTGGCCGGCATCCTCCTCGGGGCCCTCGGCAGCATCGCCGCGCGTATCGGGGTCGCCAACCAGCTCTACGGCACCGCCCTCGCTGCCGGGGGGCTCGTGTTCCTCGTCGTCGCCGTGGCCCTCCTGCTCGTCGCCACCCTGGCCTGTTTCATCCCCGCCCGGCGCGCCACCCGCGTCGACCCCATGGTCGCCCTGCGCGCCGAGTAGCCCTCCCGCGGAAGTCCCAGCTTTCAAGCACCCACCTCGCCGTCCCTTCCGTCCTCCGCCCGCCGCCTACCGCCCACCGGCTACCGGTCACCGGAAACCGGCCACAGAAATCCGTCCCCTCCGCCACTTGTCACTTGGCCCTTGTTACTTGGCCCTTCGCCCATCTTCCATGTTTCAGGATCTCCGTTACGCCCTGCGCCAGCTCCTCCGGTCGCCCGGCTTCACCGCCGTCGTGATCGTCACGCTCGCGCTGGGCATCGGCGCCAACGCCACCGTCCTGTGCTGGCTGCGCAACCTCGTTCAGCGCCCCGTCCCCGGCGCGGTCGACCAGCCCAGCCTCGCCGTCATCCTCTCCAACTGGGGCGGCGGGAACGCCTCGCTCCCCGACGTCCGCGACCTCGGCGCTCTCGACTCCGTCCTCGCCGGTTCCGCCGTCTCGATGACGACCCCGGCCTCGCTCGCCGTCGGCGACGAGCTCTCCTGGACCTACGGCCAGATCGTCTCCGCCAATTTCTTCGACCTGCTCGGCGTGCGCCCGCTGCTCGGCCGCGGCTTCCAGCCCGGCGAGGACACCGTCCCCGGCGGCAACCCCGTCGTCGTCATCGGCGAACGCCTCTGGCGCCAGCGCTTCGGCGCCGACCCGCAGATCGTCGGCCGCACCATCGACCTCAACCGCCACCGCTTCACCGTCGTCGGCGTCGCCCCGGCCGTCTTTCGCGGCACGATGAACGGCCTGCGCTGCGAGTTCTGGGCGCCCGTCTCGATGTTCAAGGAGATCACCACCCGCGGCGACTTCTCCCTCGAGCGCCGCAACTACCGTGGTTTCCACACCATCGCCCGCCTCCGGTCCGGCGTCTCCATCGACCAGGCACAGGCCGCCTTCGCCACCGTCGATGCGCGCCTCGCGGCGGCCTTCCCCGGCACCAACCGCGGCGTCCACCACCGCCTCCTGCCGTACACGAAGTGCCCCTACGGCGCGCAGAGCATCGCCCCCGTTCTCCACCTCCTGCTCGCCGTCACCCTCGGCGTGCTGCTGATCGTCACGGCCAACGTTGCCAATCTCATGCTCGCCCGCGCCGAGAGCCGCCGCCGCGAGATCGCCATCCGCCTCGCCACCGGCGCCAGCCGCCGGCGCCTGGTCCGCCAGCTCCTCACCGAGAGCATCGCGCTCGCCCTCCCGGCCGGCCTCCTCGGCCTCGTCGTCGCCACCTGGGGCGTCGATCTCCTCGGTTGGTTCGTCCCGCGCAGCAACATGCCGATCGACCTCTCCGGCTTCCGTCTGGACGCCCCCACGATCGGCCTGACCCTCCTGCTCGCGCTCGCCGCCGGGATCTTCTTCGGACTCCTCCCCGCGCTCCAGTCCCTCAGCCCGCGCCTGTACGAGACGCTCAAGGAAAGCGGCCGCTCCACCGGCGGCACCAGCCGTCACCGCGTTGCCCGCACGCTCGTCGTCGCCGAGGTGGCCCTCGCGCTCACGCTGCTCATCGCCTCCGGCCTCTGCCTCAAAGGGCTGCGTGAGGCCTCGCGCCTCGACCTCGGGTTCGACCCCGAGCACGTGCTCGTCGCCCAGCTCCAGGTCGGCATGAACGGCCACAACTCGGAGACCGCCATGGTCTTCTACCGCCAGCTCGAGCAACGCCTCGCGACTCTGCCGGGCGTCGAACAGGCCGCGCTCGCCACCTGGTTCCCGCTCGGTTTCGGCGGCTGCAAGGGCCTCGGCGCCGAGGTCGAGGGCTACGTGCCCCCCGCCGGCCAGGACCCGACCTACGAATACGCCGCGCTCTCGCCCGGCTACTTCGACACCCTGCGCATCCCGTTGCTCGCCGGTCGCGACTTCACCGAGACCGACGACGCCGAGGCTCCGCCCGTCGCCATCGTCAACGAGGCCTTCGCCCAACGCTTCTGGCCCGGCCGCGGCGCCGTGGGCCGGCGCTTCCGCAGCGCCGGCCAGTGGCGGACCATCGTCGGCGTGGTGAAGACCGGCCGCTACGAAACCATCCACGAGGAGCCGCGCTGCTTCTTTTACCTGCCCTACCGGCAGCGCCTGCCCGACCTCGACCTCAACATCTGCGTGCGCACCGCCGGCGATCCCGCCGCCTTCGCCAATGTCCTCCGGCAGGCCGTCGCCTCCGTCGATCCCCGCGTTGAACTCTACGGCACCATCCCGATGACCGAAGCCGCCGCGCACGGATTGCTCGGGCAGCGCATCGCCACCAATCTGCTCTCCGCCCTCGGCGCCGTCGCCCTGTTCCTCGCCGCGATGGGCGTCTACGCCGTCATGGCCCACGCCATCGGCCAGCGCACCCAGGAGTTCGGCATCCGTTTGGCGCTCGGCGCCAGCCCCGCCGATGTGCTCCGGCTCGTCGGCCGCGAGGGCCTCGGGCTCGCCATCGTCGGAATTCTCGTGGGCCTCGGCCTCACCGCCGCGGTCTCCCGGCTCCTCACCAGCTTCATCCACGGCGTGAGCGCCTTCGACCCCGTGGTCTTCCTGCTGATGTCCGCCGCGCTCCTGCTGATCGTCGTCGCCGCCACCTGTCTGCCCGCCCGTCGGGCCACCCGGGTCGACCCCCTGGTCGCCCTGCGCACCGAGTAGGCGCTCGCCCCGCCGCGACGTCCCCGTCCCGAATCCGGGAATCCGCTTTCCCACCGCCAAGGCACTCCGGTCCGCGCCACGCGGGTCCGTTCTCCGTTTCCCGCTGTATCACAACGCCTAACGCATCACCGTTCCCGATGGCACAGCCCTTGCGTTGACCCTGCGTCGCCACTCCGCCCACGCGCTCTCCCCGCCATGTTTCAGAATCTCCGCTACGCCCTTCGTCAGTTCCGCAAAGCCCCGGGGTTCACCGCCGTCGTGATCCTCACGCTCGCCCTCGGGCTCGGCGCCAACACCGCGATCTTCGGCATCGTCAACGCCACCTTCCTGCGACCGCTTCCGTATCCGGAGCCCGCGCAACTCGTGCGCGTCCACGAGAGCAGCCGCCAGTGGCCGAAACAGTCCGTCTCCTATCCCAACTTCCTCGACTGGCAGCAGGCCCAAGACGTCTTCTCCGCCCTCGCCATCTACCGCACCGCCTCCGCCAAACTCGAGACGCCGCAGGGCGCCGAGCGCCCCACCGTCGGCTATGTCTCCGCCGACTTCTTCACGATCCTCGGGGTGCGCGCCGCCCTCGGCCGCGACCTCGCCCCGGCCGACGACACCGAGGGCGCCGCCCCCTCCGTCTGGCTCGGTCACGAACTCTGGCAACGCTCGTTCGGCGGCGCCGCCGACGTGGTCGGCCGCACGCTCCGCCTCGAAGGCACCGCCGTCTCGGTCGCCGGCGTCCTGCCGGCCTCCTTCCGGTTCCACCAGCAGATGGATCTGGTCGTGCCCGTCGCCCCCTTCGCCGCGCAGACCTTCCTCAAGATGCGCAGCAACCACAACGGCACCGAGGTTGTCGCCCGCCTCAAGCCAGGCGTGACACCGGAGATTGCCCGCACCCAGATCGCCGCGATCGCCGCGCGCCTCGCGCAGGACTACCCCAAGGACAACGCCGGCATCTCCGCCGGCCTGCTCCCGCTCCAGGAGCAGTACACCAGCGGCTCGCGCAACACCCTCTTTCTGCTCTTTGGCGCCGTCGGCATGGTCCTGCTCATCGCCTGCGTGAACATCGCCAACATGCTGCTCGCCCGCGCCGGCACCCGCGAACGCGAGATGGCCATCCGCACCTCCCTCGGCGCAACCCGCGGCCATCTTCTCCGCCAGCTCCTCACCGAGAGCCTGGTGCTCGCCGCCGGCGGCGGCGCCCTCGGCCTGCTCCTCGGCGCCTGGGGCTGCGAGCTCGCGCGCCGTCTCATGCCCTGGGAACTGCAGGCCATCGGCGGCGGCAACGTCGGTCTCGACCACCGCGTCGTGCTCTTCAGCGCCGCCCTCGCTCTGCTCACCGGCCTGGGTTTCGGCGTCTTCCCGGCTTGGCGCCTCGCTCGCCACGACCCCAACGATGCCCTCAAGAACACCCGCCGCTTCGTCCGCACGCGCTTCGGCCGTCTCCATCTCCCGGATCTGCTGGTCGTCGCCCAGGTCGGCCTCGCGCTCATGCTCCTCGTCGGCGCCGGCCTGATGATCCGCAGTCTCTGGCTGCTCTCGCGCGTGCCCTCCGGCCTGTCGCCCGAGCGCGTGCTCACCCTGCGCGTCTCCCCGCCCACCATGGAGGAGTACCGGCGCGACCCGCTCGGCTTCGCGCGCTACCACGAGGAGCTCGTTGCCGCCGTGCAGGCCCTGCCCGAGGTCGAGTCCGCCGCCTTCGGCTCCTCGCTGCCCTTCACTTGGAACACCTCCAGCAGCACCGTCTTCGCCACCGACCGCCCCGCGCCGGCGCCGGAGAACCAGCCGTCCGCCTATTCGCACGTCGTCACCCCCGACTATTTCCGTGCCATGGGTATCCCGCTACGGAGTGGTCACGGGTTCGACGGCCATGAGCCCCAGCCGGACATGCCGCCCAACGGCGAGCTCACCGAGAAGGCCTTCGTGGAGATCTACCGCAACTTCGAGATCCAGTGCGTCGTCAGCCAGCGCTTGGCCGAGATGCTCTGGCCCGGCGAGGATGCGCTCGGCCGGCTCCTCCAGATGGGCCAGCCGCAGATGAACCTGCCGCGGTTCCGCATCGTCGGCATCGTCGGCAACACCGCCCAGCGCGGTCTCGACCAGGAAGTCACGCCCGAGTTCTACGTCCCGATCCGCCAGTTCCCGATGCCGATGACCTACCACCTCGTCGTGCGTTCGCGGCAGGACCCGGCCGCCCTGCTCGGCTCGGTCCGCCAAGTGGTCAAGACCGTCGCGCCCAACGAGACCGTCTACGACATCAAGGTCATGAGCGAACGCATCGCCGAACGCAGCGCCGGCCGCCGCTTCAACACCGGCCTCTTCGCCTTCTTCGGCGCCGTCGGCCTGCTGCTCTCCGCCATCGGCATCTACGGCGTGCTCGCCTTCAACGTCGGCCGCCGCACCCGCAAGATCGGCATCCGCATGGCTCTCGGCGCCCGCCCGGCCGACGTGTTGCGCGAAATCCTCGGCTCCGGCCTGCTGCTCGTCGCCGTCGGCGCCGCCCTCGGCAGCCTCGGCGCCTTCGCCGGCGCCAAACTGATCCAAAGCCAGCTCTTCGGTCTGTCGGGGATCGACGCCTACGCCTACCTGGCCGCCGCCCTGCCGCTGCTCGTTGTGGCCGGCGCCGCCTGTCTTCTCCCTGCTCGCCGCGCCACCCGCGTCGACCCGCTCGTCGCGTTGAGGACCGAATAGACTGCCCTCCTCGATCGCCCCCCACGCCCCCGCCGCTCCCAATGCTCCTCGATCTCCGCCTGATCGCCCGTGCGTTGCTCCGCGCTCCCGGCTTCACCGTCGTGGTCGTCGCCACGCTCGCCCTGGCGATCGGAACCAACACCGCGATCTTCAGCGCGATCAACGCCGCCCTGCTGCGCCCGCTGCCCTTTCCCGCGCCCGACCGCCTCGTCGCCGTCTGGGAAAAGACCAGCCTCTTCGGCCTGCACTACAGCCCGGCGGCGATGGCCAACTACGCCGACTGGCGCGCCCAGAACCGCACATTTCAGGAAATGGGCCTCCACGAAAGCGGCGCGATGCTTCTCACCGGCACCGGCGATGCCGAGGAGGTTCCCTGCGGGCTCGTCACCGCCAGCCTCTTCCTCGCGTTGCAGGCCAAGCCCGTCGCCGGCCGCCTCTGGGCCGAAGGCGAAGACCTCCCCGGCTCCGCCAAGACCGTCGTGCTCAGCCACGGACTCTGGCACCGTCGCTTCGCACAGGACCCGCAGCTCGTCGGCCGCACGGTGCAACTCGGCGGCGAGCCCTACACCGTCATCGGCATCATGCCGCCCGGCTTCGCCATCCCCGGCCAGACCGACGCGCTCTGGATTCCGCTCGGCGCCCTCTACGACGCCGACGCCCTGAGAAACCGCCACCGCCACAACTTCTTCGTCGCCGGCCGCCTCAAGCCCGGCGTCACCCTCGCGCAGGCCAACGCCGACCTCGAGGCCATCGCCGCCCGCCTCCAGCACGAGTACCCGGATACCAACGCCGACCTCGGCACCTTTGCGACACCGCTCGCCGAACACGTCACCGGCAAGGTCCGCCCGCTCTACCTCGTGTTGTCCGCCGCCGTCGGCCTCCTGCTCTTCACCGCCTGTGCCAATCTCGCCAACCTGATGCTGGCGCGCTTCCTCGGCCGCAGCCACGAGACCGCGCTACGGCTGGCGCTCGGCGCTGCGCCGCGCCACCTCATGCGCCACGCCTTGCTGGAGGCCGGCGTGCTCGGCCTGCTCGGCGGTGCCCTCGGGCTGCACGTCGCACTCTGGAGCATGGAGCTGCTCCGCCCGCTCGTGCCCGCGGAGCTCGCCATGCTCGCGCCGCTCGCCCTCGACTGGCGCGTGCTCGGCTTCGCGCTGGCCGCCACGCTCGCCACCATCCTGCTCATCGGTTGTGCTCCCCTCTGGCAGGTCACTCGCGCCGCCGGCTTCGCCGCCAGCAAACAAAGCGGCGCACGCACCAGCCTCGGCCTGCGCACCGGCCGCTTCCAGGCTGCGCTCGTCGTCGTGCAGCTCGCCCTCTCGCTCACGCTGATCGTCGGCGCCGGCCTGCTCGTGCGAACCTTCGACCAGCTGCGCTCGGCCGACCTCGGCTTCCGTTCCGAACGCGTGGTCGTCGCCCGACTCTCCGGCAACGCCCTCTGGCAACACTACGGCAACTCGCGAGCCGCCCGCTCGGGCTTCTACCGCGAGGCCCTCCGCCGCATCGAGGCCATCCCGGGCGTCGCCTCCGCCGCCTTCACCAACGGCGTCCCGCTGCTCAACAAGGGCAACATGGCGCAGTTCGTCCCCGAACGCCCGCGCTCCTCCGCCCCCGCTGGCGAGTCGGTCACCGTCAACCGCCGCTCCGTCTCCCCCGGATACTTCGCCACCCTCGGCGTGCCCCTGCTGCGTGGCCGCACGCTCGCGCCCACCGACACCGAGGGCCAGCCCCCCGTCGTGGTCGTCAACACCGCGCTCGCGCGCACTCTCTGGCCCGACCTCGAAGATCCCGTCGGCCAGCGTCTGCGCAACGGCGACGGTCCGTGGGCGACCGTTGTGGGCATCGTCGGCGACATGCGCCAGAAGGGCATCGACCGCGCCGGCGCGCCCGAAGTCTACTTCTCGTGCGACCAGCTCTGGGAGCCGGCGGCCCAGCTCGTCGTGCGCACCGCCGCCGACCCGCGCACCGTCGTCGCGCAACTGCGACGCGAGCTCGCCGCCGTCAATCCCGGCCTGCCCGTCGTCGAAGCCACGACCCTCGCGGCCATCGTCGACCGCGAGCTTGCGCCGCGCCGGCTCCAGACGCTGCTGCTCGGTCTGTTTGCCGGGCTCGCCCTGCTCGTCGCCGCGCTCGGGCTGTACGGAGTCGTCGCCTACTCCGTCGTGCAGCGCACCCGTGAGTTTGGCATCCGCGCCGCGCTCGGCGCCAGCCGCGGCGCCATCCTCGCCCACGTCTTCAGCCGCAACCTGCGGCTGCTCCTGCCCGGTCTCGGCCTCGGACTCGCGATCGCCCTGCTGCTCACCCGGCTGATGGCCGGCCTGCTCTACGGCATCGCCCCGCACGATCCGCTCACCTTCGCCGCCGCGACCGGACTCCTGCTGCTCAGCGCGTTGCTCGCCTGCTGGCTGCCCACACGCCGCGCCACCCGCGTCGACCCCATCGTCGCCCTGCGTGCCGAGTAACTTTCCCTCCATGCTCCAAGATCTCCGCTTCGCCCTGCGTCTCCTCGCCCGTGCCCCCGGGTTCACCGCGCTCGCGGTGTGCAGCCTCGCCGCCGCCATCGGCGTCAACTCCGGGATCTTCGCCATCGTCGACGCCGCCTTTCTGCGTCCCTTCATCGCCCACCGGCCCGAGGAGGTCGTCAACCTCTTCACCGCCCGCCAAGGCGCCGCACGCGACTTCCGCCAGTTCTCGTACGCCGAGTTCGGCGCGCTCCAACAGGCGAACGACGTCTTCGCCGACCTCGGGGCGGTCGAATACACCTCCGTCGGCGTGGGCCTCGGCGAGACCGTGCGGCGCAGCATCACGTTTCTGGTCGACGACGGCTACTTTCGCATCCACGGAGCGATGCCGGCCCAGGGCCGCTTCTTCACGGCCGAGGAGTCCCGCGCCGGCGCGGCGATCCCGGTGGCGGTGCTCAGCGATGCGCTCTGGCGCCGTCTCGGCCGCCGCAGCGACATCATCGGCAGCCCGCTGCGCCTCAACGGCCACCTTTTCACCGTCGTCGGGGTGATGCCGCGCACGTTCAGCGGCGGCAACGCCGTCGTCGGCCCGGAGCTGTGGCTGCCGCTGGGTGTTCGCAACCTGGTTACTGCGTTCACCGACTCGCGGGCGAGCGGCCAACGGCTGGAGGACCCGCGCAGTTTCGAGCTGAATCTCGTCGGGCGCCTCCACCCCGGGCTGACGCCCGAGACCGCGGCGGCGCACCTTCCCGCCTTGGCGGCACGGCTCGACTCCGTACGCGCAGACCCGGCCGCCGGACCGCGCTCGTTGCTGGTTCAGCCGTTGCCGCGGTTCAGCCTCAACACCGAGCCGAGCCCCGAGTCGGGCGTGGGCCGCTTCGCCGTGCTCCTGCTCGCCCTGGCCGGCGTGGTGCTGCTCATCGCCTGCCTCAACCTCGCCAATCTCATGCTCGCCCGCGGCACCGCCCGCGCCCGTGAGTTCGCCGTCCGCTCGGCAGTCGGCGCCACCCGCTGGATTCTCATCCGGCAGCTGCTCACCGAGGGCCTGGTGCTGGCGCTGGCGGGCGGCGCGCTCGGTCTCCTCGTTTCCGCCTGGGCGAACGCCCTGCTCATCGACTCCGTCGCGCAATTGCTCAGCACCCTGCATTTCGCCATCGTGCTGCCGCTCGAGCCGGATCTGCGGATCGTCGGGGCAACCTTCGGTTTCTGCACGTTGGCCACGCTCCTCTTCGCCCTCGTGCCGGCATGGCGGGTGTCGAAACCGGACGTGACCGTCGCCCTCAAGGCGCAAGGCGACGAGGCGCACGGACGACGCACGTTCTCCGGCTTCTTCGCGCCGCGGCAACTGCTCGTGATGGCCCAACTCGCGTTGGCGCTCACGCTCGTCTTCAGCGCCGGACTGTTCTTGCGCGGCGCACTCGCGGCCAGGACCGTCTCGCCCGGTTTCGATCCGCGCGGCGGCCTGGTCGCCGAACTCGACTACTCGTTGCTCGCGCTCGACCGCCCCGCCATGCGGCAGCGCAGCCGCGCGGCGTTGGATCAGGCTGGGCGCCAGCCCGGCGCCCAGCGCGTCGCGCTCGCCACGTTGTTGCCGTTCGGCGCACTCAACGACACCCGCGCGCTCAGCGCCGTGGGCGGCGCCGTCGGCCAGGACGGCAAACCCCAGTTTGCCAACGGCCTCTTCACCGCCATCGCCGGCGACTACTTCGCCACGCTCGGAGTGCCTCTGCTGCGCGGGCGCGGCTTCACCGCCGCCGAGGAGGACGATCCCGCCGCCCGGGTCGTGATCCTCGACGAAACCATGGCCCGGCGCCTCTTCCCCGACCGCGACGCGCTCGGCGAGCACGTGCAGTTGTCGACCCCGGAGAGCGACGGTTCGCGCCCTGAGCTCGAGGTCGTGGGCATCGTCGCCGCCCATCGGCACGACATCCTCGCCGCCGAACCGCCCAGACGCCTTTTCGTGCCCTTCGCCCGCGGTTTCGCCGGCGGCGCCTTCCTCCATGTGCGTATGCAACGTTCGGACGCCGGCGCCCTGGAGTCCTCCGTGCCGGCCCTGCGCGTCGCGCTGCGGAGCGCCGACCCCAACCTGCCGCTGCTCGCGCTGCGGACTCTCCCCGACATCGTCGAGTCCAATGTCGGCTTCTGGGTCGTGCGCCTCGGCGCCATCTTCTTCGGCGTCTTCGGTGGCATCGCACTGGTGCTGGCCGTGGCCGGGGTGTACGGAGTGAAGTCCTACGCGGTTGCCCGCCGCGAGCGGGAGATCGGTATCCGCATGGCGATCGGAGCGCGTCCCGCCGATGTGCTGCGGTTGTTCCTCGGCCAGGGCATCCGGCAAACGGCGTTGTCCCTCGGCGTCGGTCTCCTCCTCGCGGTGGCCGTGGGCCACGCGCTCTCGGCGCTGCTCTACCGGGTGAGCCCGTTCGACCCGTTCGTGCTCGGCGGCGCCACCGCCCTGCTGGCCACCGCGGCGGTCCTCGCCGCCTGGATCCCCGCCCGCCGCGCCACCAGGGTCGACCCGATCGTCGCGCTGCGCGCCGAGTGAACTATTTCCCCAGCACCTCGCATCTCCCTCCTGCCATGAACCTCGTGTATCCCCGTCGCCTCGTCCTCTGCCTGGCTCTGCTCGCCTTCGGCGCCGTGCTCCGGGCCGACAGTCCGTTCGCTTCCGTCGAGACCACCAAACGCGTCGTCCGCCTCGACGGCACCTGGCGTTTCGCCGTCGGCGACGATCCCGCCCGCGCCGCGCCCGGCCTCGACGACCGCCAATGGTCCAAGATCGACGTGCCCTCCGCGTGGCAAGAAGACGGTTACCGCGACTACAACGGTTTCGCCTGGTACCGGAAGACCTTCACGATGCCGCGCGGCTACGAGACGCAAAGCCTCGTGCTCCTGCTCGGCCGCATCGACGACACCGACGAGGTCTTCATCAACGGCCACCGCATCGGCGGACTCGGCCAGTTCCCGCCCGACTACCGCTCCGCCTACAACGAACGCCGCGCGTACGCCGTGCCGGCCGCGTACCTGCGGGCGGGCGGCGGCAATGTGATCGCCATCCGCGTCTTCGACGGCGGTGGAATCGGCGGCATCGTCCGCGGTCGGATCGGCCTCTACACCGGCCACCCGCTGCCCGCCGGCCTCGCCCTCGACGGCGAGTGGAAGTTCGCCCCCGGCGACAATCCCGCCTGGAAGGAGCCCGCGTGCGACGAATCCGCGTTCCAGCCGATCATGGTGCCCTCGGCATGGGAGCACGCCGGCCATCCCGACCTCGACGGCCACGGCTGGTACCGCAAGACCTTCCGTCTCGACCGAACGTACGCCGAGGCGACACTGGTCCTCGTGCTCGGGAAGATCGACGATTACGACGAGGTGTTCCTCAACGGGGTCTCCATCGGCCGCAGCGGTCGCATCGACGACCCCGTGCAGCGCGGCGAGGACCGAACCTACTCGCTCAACCGCGCCTACAACTTCCCCGCCTCGCTCCTCAAGGAGACCAACGTCATCGCCGTCCGTGTCTGCGACACCCACGGCCTCGGCGGCATCTACGAGGGCCCGATCGGCATCCTCACCCAGTCGCAGTTCACGCAATACTGGAACGACCGTCGCAACCGCCCCGCCGACGCCCTCTTCCGGCTCTTCGAAATCGAAGACTGATCCGCCCTCCGTCCACCGCCCACCGTTAACCGTCCACCGGCTACCGGCAACCGTCCACCGCCCACCGTTAACCGTCCACCGGCTACCGGCAACCGTCCACCGCCCATGCTCACCCTCCGTCATCTCTCCCGTGTCTACCCGCTCAAGAGCGGCCCCTACTTCGCCCTGCGCAACATCAACCTCGAGATCAAGGAGGGCGAGTTCGTCTCCATCATGGGCCCCTCCGGCTCCGGCAAGTCCACGCTCCTCCACATCCTCGGCCTCCACGACTCGGAGTGGGAAGGCGAATACCAGTTCGCCGACACCGACGTCCACCGACTCGGCAAGTCCGCCCGCGCCGACCTCCAGAAGAAGAACATCGGCTTCATCTTCCAGGCCTACCACCTCATCGACGACCTCACCGTCGCCGAGAACCTCGAGGTCCCGCTCTCCTACCGCAACGTCCCCCGCAAGGAGCGCCAGGCGATCGTCTGCGACACGCTCGACCGCTTCCACATCGTCGGCAAACGCGACCTTTTCCCCAGTCAGCTCTCCGGCGGCCAACAGCAGCTCGTCGGCGTCGCCCGCGCGCTCGTCGCCCACCCCACACTCCTCCTCGCCGACGAACCCACGGGCAACCTCCACTCGGACCAGGGCCACGAGATCATGGAACTCTTCCGGAAGCTGAACCGCGAGGACGGCGTCACCATCGTGCAGGTCACCCACTCCATCGAGAACGCCGACTACGGCTCCCGCATCGTCCGCCTCGCCGACGGCATGCTGGTCAACAACTGACGGTATTTCCGATTTTGGATTTTCGATTGCCGATTTCCAACCCGCTCCACCGCCGAACTACCGTCCCTTCGCACAATCGCCCGCGCCTCGCCGCCCGGCGCTTCCCTTTCCTGGTTTTCTGAGTTCCAGATTTTCCTCCTCCGGCCGCAGTCCACCAATCGCAAATCGGCAATCTCAAATCGAAAACTCCCATGACTGCCTTCCGCCGCGCCTTCCGCGCGCTCGCCAAGACCCCCGGCTTCACCGCCACCGCGATCGCCACCATCGCCCTGTGCCTCGGCGCCAACCTCGCGCTCTTCGCCGTCGTCGACGCCGTGCTGCTGCGCGCGCTGCCCTTCCCGGAGCCCGATCGCCTCGTGGTCCTCTTCAACGCGTATCCGGGTGCCGGCGTCGAACGTTCCGCCGCCTCCGTCGCCAACTACTTCGACCGCCGCACCGCCCTCCCCGCCCTCGCTTCGGTCTCCATCTACCAGGACGCCAGCCCCATCGTGGGCGACGGCGCCTCGCCCGACCGCGTCGAGGCCGCGCGCGTCTCGCCGGAGTTCTTCGCCACCCTCGGCGTGCCCCTCGCCCTCGGCCACACCTTCACCGACGCCGACCTCACCTACCAGACCGATCAGGTCGCCGTCCTCACCGACGAGTTCTGGCGCCGCCATTTCAAGGCCGACCCCGCCGTCCTCGGTCGCACCTTCCTCAACGACGGGCTCACGATCACCGTCGTCGGCGTCCTGCCTCCCGGTTTCCGCTTCCTCTCCAGTCGCGCCCAGTTCTTCCGCGCCGCCGGTCACGAGCTCGCGGACCGCCAGCCCGACCGCCGCCACAACAACAGCTGGCAGATGATCGCCCGCCTCGCCCCTGGCGCCACCCTTGCCGATGCCCAGACGCAGATCGACGCCTTCAACGTCCGCCTCCTCGAGGGCGACCCCGTCGCCCAGATCGTCAAGGATGTCGGCTTCCGGACCACCGTCGCCTCGCTGCACGCCGACCACGTGCGCACGATCCGCCCCACCCTGCTCCTGCTCCAGACCGGCGGCCTGTTCCTGCTCGTCATCGGCGCGGTCAACCTCTCCAACCTGCTGCTCATCCGCGCCAGTGGGCGCCTGAAGGATCTCGCCGTGCGCCAGGCCCTCGGCGCGCGCCGCCGCCATGTCGCCGTGGAGGTGCTGAGCGAGACGCTCCTGCTCACCCTGGTCGGAGGGCTGCTGGGTGCCTTGGTCGGCTCGCTCGGCATCGACCTCCTCCGCCTCCTCGGCACGACCCGGATGCCCTTGGGCGCCCAGATCGAATTCAACCCCCGGCTCGCCCTCGTCGGCCTCGTCGCCTCGGTGCTGCTCGGCGTCGCGCTCGCGGTTCCGATCATCTGGCACAATCTCCGCGCCCACCTCGCCTCCACGCTTCAGACCGAGACCCGCGGGGGCACCACCACCCGCGCCGCGCTCCGCCTGCGCCACGCCTTCATCGTCGCCCAGATCGCGCTCGCGTTCGTCTTGCTCGCCAGCGCCGGCCTGCTCGGCCGCAGCCTGCAACAAATCCTCAATACCTCCTCCGGCTTCTCGTCCGACCACGTCCTCAGCGGTCGCATCACGCTCCCGTGGAAGAGCTACCAGACGCCCGAAGCCCGGCGCGACTTCGCCGAACGCCTCCTGCCCGCCCTGCGCGCCATTCCCGGGATCACCGACGCCGCCGTCAGCACCGGTCTGCCCTTCACCACCAACACCAACGACAGCGCCACCGCCGTCGAGGACCGGCCGATCGAACCGGGCCGGCCGCTCCGCGCCCATTACATGTCCTCCGTCTCCAGCGACTATTGGCGCGCCATGAAGATCCCGCTCCTCCGCGGACGCCTCCTCGACGACCACGACCACCTCCGCAAGGAACGCGTCTGCGTCGTCGATCAGGCCTTCGCCAACCAGTACTGGCCCGGCGGTGACCCGATCGGGCGCCGCATCGCCCAGGACATCAAGGTCACCGACGAGAACGCCTTCACCATCGTCGGCGTCGTCGGCGAGGTGAAACAAGGGGCGCTCACCGAGAACAACGGCCACGGCGCGATCTACTTCCCCCTGAGCGGCGCCTTCAGCTTCTCCGTGATCCTGCGCACCGCGCTCCCGCCCGAGGCCCTGGCCCCCGCCGTGCGCCGCGCCGTGCTCTCGATCGACCCCGGCCAGCCGATCGACGACCTCCGGCCCCTGCAAGATCGCATCGACGACAGTCTCGTCGCCCACCGCTCGCCCGCGGTCCTCGCCGCCCTCTTCTCCTCCGCCGCCCTCCTGCTCGCCGCGCTCGGCACGTACGGCGTGCTCGCCTACGCCGTCGGCCAACGCCAGCGCGAGATCGGCGTGCGCCTCGCCCTCGGCGCCCAACCGGGACAAGTGCTCGCCCAGTTTCTCCGCCAAGGTGCGCTCTTGCTCCTTTTCGGTCTGCTCTTCGGCCTCGCCGGCACCTGGGCCGCCGGTCTCGCCATGCGCGGGCTGCTCTTCGGGATCGAACCGATGAACCTCGCCGTGCTCGCCGCCACCGTCGGCGTGCTCGTGGCCGTGGTCTTCTTCGCCCTCTATCTTCCGTCCCGCCGCGCCGCCCGCACCGACCCCATGGTCGCCCTGCGCGCCGAGTAGCCACGAGCAGAGGGATCAAGTCCCAAGGGCCAAGTACCAAGTCGGCGCGCTAGGTCCCCTCCCAAAACTCCGCCCTTCGGTCTTCCGCTCCTGCCACTTGTAACTCGTTACTTGTTACTTTTCTCCGCCCCATGCTCCACGACCTCCGCCTCGCCCTCCGCCAGCTCGCCCGCTCCCCGGGCTACGCCGCCGTCGTCGTGCTCACGCTGGCCTTCGGCATCGCAGTCAACACGAACATCTTCGGCTTCGTCAGCACGTTCTTCCTCCAGCGCATGCCCGTGCCCGACGCCGACCGCGTCGTGCTCGTCACCCAGCGCAGCGAGTCCTGGCCCACGCCCCACGCGATCTCCTTCCCCGACTTCCAGGACTACCGCGAGCGTCTCCGCAGCATGGAGTCGATGCTCGCCTACCAGCCCATGCCCGCCCACCTCGGCACCGACGACGGCCGGGCCGCCCAGCGCGCCTGGATCGAGGTCGCCACCCCCGGCGCCTTCACCGCCCTCGCCATCGCCCCGCAACTGGGCCGCGTCCTCGTGCCCGCCGACGGCGAGGCCGCCGGCGGCGCCCCGGTGATCGTCCTCTCCCATCGCGGCTGGCAGCAGCGCTTCGGCGGCGATCCGGCGATCGTCGGCCGCACGATCCGCGTCAACAACCGCCCCTTCACCGTCGTCGGCGTCGCCCCCGAACGGTTCACCGGGTTCTCGCCGTTCCTCGCCGTGCACGGCTTCGTCCCCACCGGGGCGCTCGACACCCTCCGGGCCAACGGCTCCGGCATGCTGGAGTGGCGCAACGCCCCCATGTGGCGCGTGCTCGGCAAGCTCCGCCCCGGCACCACGCTCGCCGCCGCCCGCGCCGAGGCCGACATCGCCACCGCCCAACTCGTGCGCGAGCACGCCAGCACCCACCAGGGTGTATCCGCCGCCATCATCCCCGAGCACCGCGCCCGGCCCGACCCGATGGTCGCCGACTTCCTGCCGCTCCTCGCGCTCTTCTTCCTCGGCCAGGTCGCCCTCGTGCTGCTCATCGCCTGCGCCAACGTCGCCAACCTCATGATCGCCCGCGCGGCCGCGCGGCAGAAGGAGTTCACCGTGCGCGCCGCGCTCGGCGCCAGCCGCGGCCGCCTCGTCCGCCAGATGCTCGTGGAGAGCCTCGTCCTCGCGGCCGTCGCCGGCGTCGTCGGCTGGCTCCTCTCCACGTGGACCGCCCCGCTTCTCTCCGCGCTCGTCCAGCAGGGCGATCTGCCCGTCAATCAGGACCCGGGCCCGGCTTGGCCGATCAACCTCTTCACCGCCGCCGTCTCCCTCGTCGCCGGGATCGGCAGCGGGCTGCTCCCCGCGCTGCGCGCCTCGCGGGTCGACCTCGTGTCCCAGCTCAAGGAGGGCCCCGGCGCCGGGATCGGCCGCAGCCGCCACCGCCTCCGCGACATGTTCGTGGTCAACCAGGTCATGTTCTCGCTGGTCGTGCTCGTCTTCGCCGGCCTCTTCACCCGCAGCCTCCAGCGGGCCCGCTCCGTCGATATCGGCTTCCGCTCCGAGCGCCTCCTGCTCGCCTCCTTCGACCTCACCCTCCAGCGCTACGGCGACGAACCGGCCCGCCAGTTCTGCGCCGCACTGCTCGAGCGCGTCCGCGCGCTGCCCGGTGTCGAGGACGCCTCGCTCACGAGCAGCACGCCCTTCGACTACTCCATCGGCATGCGCGACGTCTTCCCGGAAAACCCGCCTCCGTCGCTGCGCTACGGCTCGACCAATGTCGGCTGCGCGGCCGTGGCCCCAGGTTTCGAGCACATGCTCGGCCTGCAGGCGCTCGCCGGCCGCCCCCTCGACGCGACCGACACCGCCACGACCCGCCCCGTCGCCGTGATCAACGCCGCCTTCGCCGAACGCTGCTGGCCCGGCCAGGACGCGCTCGGCCGGCGGTTCCAGCCCTGGCGCGACGGCCCGTGGATCGAGGTCGTCGGCGTCGTCGCCACCGCCAAGTACATGATGCTCTCCGAGGCGCCCCGGCCGTTCTACTACACACCGCTCGCCCAGGGCCTCGAGGGACCGGTCAACCTGCTCGTCCGCACCACCGGCGATCCCGCCGTCCTCGCCGCGCCCGTGCGCTCGACCCTCGCCGCCCTCGACCCGAACCTGCCCGTCTACAACGTCCGCACCATGGAGGAGATGATGGCCAACAGCCTCTTCGCCTTCCTGCCCCTGCGCATGGGCGCGCTGCTCTCGTCCATCCAGGGCGTGCTCGGCCTGGGCCTGGCCGTGCTCGGCCTGTATTCGGTCGTCGCCTTCGGCGTCGCCCAACGTTCCCGCGAGATCGGCATCCGCATGGCCCTCGGCGCCAGCGCCGGCTCGGTCCTGCGCGAGGTCCTGCGCGAGGGCCTGCGCCTCACCCTCGTCGGCACCGTGGCCGGGCTGCTGTTCTCCATCGTGCTCGGCATCGTGCTGTCCAAGTTTCTCTTCGGCATGAGCGCCCTCGATCCCCTCGTGCTGTGCGCCGGGGTCGCCGTGCTGCTCGGCGTGGCCGCCGTCGCCTGCTTCGTGCCGGCGCGCCGTGCCACCCGGACCGATCCGGCCGTCGTCCTCCGCGCCGAATAGGGCGCTATCTTCCTGCGCAACAGGAACCAGAAACCACAGATTTCACGGATGACCACGGATCTACCGGCGGCTATCCGTGCCAATCCGTGTGATCCGTGGTTAATCTCCGGGCGATGGCGCCGCTTCGTTGCCTCCCCGCAAAGCCGTGCCTCAACGCGCGCCTATTGATCCTCGCACGATAGGGCTGACCGAAGTGGACCGCGTTGCCCCCAACGCGGTCGCGGGCGTGAGCTGCCGCGGATAGCGCTCGTCTACGAATGATCGGAGTTCCATCGCAGACCGAGTCCTCGACCCGCTTGAGGGCAAGCGGGTCCACCCGCAAGCGTCAGGCTATCACGCTCGGTTCAATAAGCTGGTCTCCGTAGCCGGCCGCTCGAAGCCGGCACTCTGGCAGGGAGGGCGCCGCCCCCGGCTGCGACGTAACGCAGACCGCTCCGGCCGCGCGCCATCGCGACCGCGTTTCCTCCCGCCGAATGCGCGAAACTAAAGATTCCCTTCGTGGTCAATTCTGCCTCAATCTCCCGCACCCTAGACGCATGAATTCCGGACAAGCTTGGACCCAGAAACTGCGCAATGAAATCGGCAAGGCCGTCATCGGCCAGGACCAGGTCGTCGAACGCCTGCTCGTCGCCCTCCTCGCCAACGGCCACGTCCTCCTCGAGGGCATGCCCGGCCTCGCCAAGACCCTGCTCGTCCGTTGCCTCGGCCGCGCGCTGGGCGTGCAGTTCGAGCGCATCCAGTTCACCCCCGACCTGCTCCCCTCCGACGTCGTGGGCACCATGGTCTTCCAGCCGCGCGACGGCCAGTTCACCACCCACAAGGGCCCGGTCTTCGCCAACCTGCTCCTCGCCGACGAGATCAACCGCGCCCCCGCCAAGGTCCAGAGCGCCCTGCTCGAGGCCATGCAGGAACGCCAGGTCACCATCGGCGGCACCTCGCACCAGCTCCCCTCGCCGTTCTTCGTCATGGCGACGCAAAACCCCATCGAGCAGGAAGGCACGTATCCGCTCCCCGAGGCGCAGACCGACCGCTTCCTCTTCAAGCTCCTCGTCGACTATCCCGAGATCGCCGAGGAGCGCACGATGCTCGACCGCTGGGGCTCCGTGACCGTCCAGCCCGAGCTGCAACCCGTCTCATCCGGCGCCGAACTCCTCGAGCTGCGCAAACAAGTCGACGCCATCCACGCCGCCCCCGCCGTCCAAGGCTACATTCTCGCCCTCGTCCGCCGCACGCGCGAGCTGGCCGGCCAGAACTCCGAAACCGGAAACTTGAAACCGGAAACCGGAAACGCCGGCATACCTCCGGCACTGCCCAGCACCTACCGACCCGAAACCCAAAACTCGAAACCCGAAACACAGAAGCGCCACCTCACATTTGGAGCGTCTCCTCGTGCGTCATTGGCGCTTCTGCAGGCCGCCCGCGCCCTCGCGTGGATGCGTGGCCAGGAGTTTGTGACGCCCGCCCTCGTCCAGGAGCTCGCCCCCGACATTCTCCGCCACCGCGTCGGCCTCACCTACGAAGCCGAAGCCGAGGAGCTCACCTCCGACGCCATCATCCGCGACCTCCTCAAGTCCGTCCCGGTCCCGGCGGCGTGAAGGGAGCTCCCCGAAGGCAACTCCGCAATGGAATGAGCACGGGGCCATGAAACCGGAAGAGTACACATTTCACGGTCATAAATTTCCCACGCTTCTGGGAAACACCTCTAGAGTTAGCTGTACGTTATTCCTCTTGGGTATTGCTGTCTCTTTTGCTGCCGATGGACGGTGGGGAGACTCTGCAGTGTCCCTTGGTATCGCGACAATGCTCGGAATACCGACTGCATACCTTCTGAACGAAAGCGCACGGAGGCGCATTTCATCGATCACGGTCGACACTGAAAACCAGGTGCTCGTTTTCCGAAACTTCCGGTTTTTCAAGAACGAACTTGGAATCGGTAAAGCGTACAAAGAGGCACGCTTCACCTCCGACCAGATCATTCAGATCTATCACACTCGCATCGAAAGATGGATCGATGCTATCGGCGTCCTGACTCCCCTAGGAACAGTAAAAATCTCAGAGGAGATGGATCGCTATCCAGAAATATTCGTGGCGCTACTTGATTTTGCTTCGACGAGCCGGGAGCAAACTTAGTGGCAAAGGATCCATGCCCAACATCACTCCATCTCCGCCCTCCGCCCTCCGCAATCCGCAATCCTTCGCGGCCCTGCGGCGCTTGGAGTGGCGCGTGAAGCATGCGGTGGAGACGGTCCTCAGCGGCGAATACCGCTCCACCTTCCGCGGGCGCGGCATGGAGTTCGACCAGGTCGTGAGGTACGAGTTCGGCGACGACGTCCGCGACATCGACTGGAACGTCACCGCGCGCCTCGGCGAGCCCTACCGCAAGAAGTTCGTCGAGGAACGCGAGGTCACCGTCCTGATCCTCTTCGAGGATTCGCCCTCGCTCCAGTTCGGCTCCGCCGGCCGCACCAAGCGCGAGGCGCTGCTCGAACTCGCCGGCCTCATCGCCCTGCTCGGCGCCGCCAACCGCGACCGCGTCGGCCTCGTGCACGTCACGCCCGAGGGCCACCACCTCACCCAGCCCGTGCGCGGCCGTGGCCAGATCATGAATATGGCCGCCGGCCTCCTCGGCCGCCCCGCGCCGGCGCTCGGCGCCCGCCACGAGACGCCGATCCCGTGGGAGTTCGTCGCCCGCGCCGCCCCGCGCCACAGCATCCTGCTCTGGCTCGGCGACTTCCCGCCGCGCCCCGCGCCCGACGGCTGGGCCGTGATCCGCCGCCGTTACCAGCCCATGTGTTTCCGCGTCGACGATCCGTGGGACCGCGACCTGCCCGACTCCGCCCCCTTCGGCGCCTACGATCCGCTCGCCGGCCGCGTCGTCGTCCTCAATCCGCGCAACGCCGCCGAGCGCGCCCGGCACGCCGCCTGGCGTCAGGAACGCGACGAGGCGCTGCGCACGCTCCAGCCCGATCCGCTCTCCCGCCTCGTCGTGAGCACGCAGGACGACCTGCTCGACGCCGTCGTCCGCTATTTCCGTGCGAGGATGGCCGCATGAGCTGGGAGCCGAAGTAACAAGTATCAAATCCCAAGTAACAAGACAACGGATGCTGGCATCGCTCACATTTCTCTCCCCTTCCGGCCGCTCCGCAGGCGCCGCTCTTCCTTGCCACTTGCCCCTTGTTACGTGGCACTTCTCCGCCGCCGCCTGACCGATGTCGGACTTCACGTTCCATTCCCCGCACTGGCTCTGGCTGCTCGGCCTGCTCCCGCTGTTGTGGTGGCTGCGTTCGCGCCGCGGCGCCGATGTGCTCGTCGTGCCCTTTGCCGGCGCCTGGCAACACGGCGGCCACCTCGTCGTCAGCCGTTGGCCGCTCGGACTGGCCGCCGTCGGCCTCGTGCTGCTCGTCGTCGCGCTGGCCCGGCCGCAGTTCGTCCAGCAACGCCAGGAGGAGCGCAAGGAGGGCTACGACCTCGTGCTCGCGATCGACGTCTCCGGTTCGATGCTCTCCGAGGACTACGAGCGCGGCGGCTCGCGCCTGAACCGCCTCGACGCGCTGCGCCCCGTGCTCGACGCCTTCATCCAGCGCCGCCCCAACGACCGCATCGGCCTCGTTGTCTTCGCCGGCCGCGCCTACACGCTCTCGCCGCTCACCTTCGACCACGACTGGCTCCGCCGCCAGACCGAGCGTCTCAAGGTCGGCCTCATCGAGGACGGCACCGCCATCGGCGACGGCCTCGGCGTCGCGCTCACGCGCCTCGAACAGGCGAAACGCGAGCAGTCCGGCAAACGCCTCGGCGCCTTCATCGTGCTCCTCACCGACGGCGTGAACAACAAGGGCGCGCTCGAGCCGTTGCAGTCCGCCGCGATCGCCAAGGGTCGCGGCATCCCCGTCTACACGATCGGCACGGGCCGTACCGGCTACGTGCCGGTCCCGGTGTTCGACCGCGACGGCCGCAAGCTCGGCATGCGCACCGGCTACACCGAGACCGACGAGCGCACGCTCCAGGCGATCGCCCGCGAGACCGGCGCCGAGTTCTTCCGCGCCATGGATACGGGCACGATCGAGAGCGCCTTCAAGGCGATCGATCGCTCGCAGAAGATCGAGTTCCAAGCCAAGTCGTATCTGCTCACCGAGGAGCTCTTCGCGTGGTTCACCGTCCCCGGCGCCCTCCTCCTCGCCGCCGCCGCGCTGATCGTCCGCTGGCCCTTCCCTGCGGAAAGTAACAAGCTCCAGGTCGCCAAGTAACAAGTTCGGATGCCTTCCCTGTTCATGATCTTCCCGCTTGTCGCCTGTACCGGAGGTGCCGCCGCTCCTTGCCACATGCTACTTGGCACTTGGTACTTCTTTCCGTCGTGACCTTCGCCCACCCGCACCTCCTTTGGCTGCTGCTGCTGCCGGCCGTGCTGATCGTCGCCGATCGAGCACGACGCCTCGCCGTCGAGGCGCAGTCGTGGCCGAGCATCCGCCGCCTCTGGGCCGGCCCGCGCGGTCTCGCCCCGAGCCGCCATGGCGCCCGCCAGCCGCGCCGCTGGCGCCTCTGGCTCGGGCTGGCGCTGCTCGTCGTCGCCTTGGCCCGCCCGCAGTGGGGCAAGATCGAGGAGCGTGTCTTCGACCAGTCGCGCGAGGTGCTCCTCGCCCTCGACCTCTCGCGCAGCATGCTCGCCGGCGACGTGAAGCCCACCCGCCTCGAGCGCGCCCGGCTCCTCGTCGAGAGCCTGCTCGACCGGTTGAAGGGCGAACGCGTCGGCCTGCTCGTGTTCTCCGGCACGGCGTTTCTCCAGTGCCCGCTCAGCCCCGACTACGAGGTGCTGCGCGAGTTCCTCCCGGCCTTGAATCCCGACTACCTGCCCGAGGGCGGCACCGACTACGCGCGCTTGCTCAAGGCCGCGCTCGAGGCGTTCTCCAACGAGGCCGGCGCCGACCGCTACCTCATCGTCCTGAGCGACGGCGAGGCGCTCACCGACGACTGGCGCGCCCAGCTCGAGACCGTCAAGCAACGCGGGATCCGCGTGATCACGCTCGGCGTCGGCACCGAGGCCGGCTCCGTCATCCCGGCCAAGGACGGCGGTTTCGTGAAGGACGAGCGCGGCGCCGTCGTCATGTCGAAGCTCAATCCGACCACCCTCAAGCAGCTCGCCTCCGCCACCGGCGGCGCCTACGCCGAAGCCTCCGGCTGGCTCGACCTGCCCGCACTGCTCCAGCAGACCGTCGAGCGCGGCCGTCAGGGCGCGCTGCTCGAGCGCAAGAGCGTCCGGCTCGGCGAGCGTTTCCAGTGGTTTCTCGCCCCCGCGCTCCTGCTGCTGCTCTGGAGCTACTGGCACGAGTTTCCGGTTACACCCAAGCCCCGCGACTTCCGCCGCCACGGCGGCGCCGCCTGATCCCGCCATGGCCAACCGCCGCCCTTCGCCCCACCTCCCGCCCACCGCGCCCAGTAGGTCCGGTCTCCGACCGGACCCCTCCGGCTCGGCCCACCTCCCCGGCTCCCGCTCCCCGCGACCGGTCGCAGACCGGTCCTACTTGCTCGCCACCCCGCCTACGCGTGGTGCGGTGCTTCAGCCCGCACCGGCCGGCTCCGCCGCCACACCCGACCACCTACCCAGTAGGTCCGGTCTCCGACCGGACCCCTCCGGCTCGGCCCACCTCCCCGGCT
>JAGVUB010000084.1 GCA_019136515.1 Verrucomicrobiota bacterium | reverse complement strand
TGCTGCTCGAGGGCGGCCGGGTGATCGAGGCCAACGCCCAGGCCCGCGCGATGTTCGGCTACAGCGCGGAGGAGCTGCTCGGGCTCACCGCGGCGGACGTGAGCCCGGAGCTGCAGGCCAACGGCAAGTCCTCCGCGGAGGAGACACGGTTGCTGGCGGCGGCGGCGCTCGCCGAACCGCAGCATTTCCGTTGGATGTATCGGCGCAAGGACGGCCGGCTGTTCGATGCGGAGGTGTCGCTCAGCAGTTCGCTCGAGAGCGGGCGGCGCGTCCACATCGCGATCGTGCGCGACCTGTCCGACTACCGCCTGATCGAGCGCGAGAACCGGCTGCTGGCCACCGCGCTCAACCACGCCGGCGAGGCGGTCGTGATCACCGACGCCGCCGGACGCTTCGTCTACGTCAACCGTGCCTTCGAGGCGATCACGGGCTACTCGCGGCACGAGGTGCACGGGCGGACACCGAGCATGCTCAAGAGCGGCCGGCACGACGCCGCATTCTACGCCGAGCTGTGGTCGACCATCGCCTCGGGCCGGGCGTGGCGCGGGCGGATCCAGAACCGCCGCAAGGACGGGCAGATCTACACCGAGAACTCCTGCATCACACCCCTGCGCGACGATCGCGGCGCCATTTCCCACTACGTCGCGGTCAAACGCGACATCTCCCACGAGCTCGAGCTCGAGGAGCAATTGGTCCAGTCGCGCAAGATGGAGGCGGTGGGCCGGCTCGCCGGGGGGATCGCGCACGACTTCAACAACATCCTCCAGGTCATCACCGGCAATGTGGCGATGGCCGCGATGGATGCTCCCGCCGGCCACCCGGTGCAGGGCTCGCTCGACGAGATCGCGCGGGCGGGCGAGCGCGCGGTGAACCTCGTGCAGCAGTTGCTTGCGTTCAGCCGGCGCGAGGAGCTGCGGCTGCGGCCGGTGGAGATCGGGGCGCTGGTGGGGGACACCGCGCGCATGCTCCGGCGGCTCATCGGCGAGGACATCGTGCTCGAGATCAAGCCCGCCGCGGAGCCGCTCACGGTGCTGGCGGACCCGGGCCGCATCGAACAGGTGCTGCTCAATCTGTGCGTGAACGCGCGCGACGCGCAGCCCGACGGCGGGCGGATCACCATCGCGATGGAGCTCCGTGACATCGACGAGGAGTTCTGCCGGTCCCATCCCGAGGCCCATCCCGGCCCGCAGGTGGTGGTCGCCGTGTCGGACGAGGGCAGCGGCATTCCCAAGGAATTCCAGCATCGCATCTTCGAGCCGTTCTTCTCGACCAAGGAGGTGGGCCGTGGCACGGGCCTGGGCCTGGCCACGGTGTACGCCATCGTCCGCCAGCACGGCGGTTTCATCCATCTGCACTCGGAAGTCTGGCTCGGCACCACGTTCCGCTTCCATCTCCCGGCCGCCCCGGCCACGGCGCCGACCGAGACGGCGGAGCCGGTGGCCGACCTGACCTCGTTGCACGGACGCGGCGAGACGATTCTGATCGCTGAGGACGATGAGCAGGTGCTCGCCATCGCCAATCGCGTGTTGGTGCAGTCCGGCTACCGGGTGCTGCTGGCCCGGCATGGCGACGAGGCGCTGGCGCTGCACGAGTCGCACGTGGGGCCGATCCACCTGGCGATCCTCGATGTCGTGATGCCGCGGCGCAACGGCCGGCTCACCCACGATGCGCTGCGCCAGCGCGATCCGGAGCTGCCGGTGCTCTTCGCCACCGGCTACAGCTACCATCATTTGCAGAACGGTCTGGTCGAGCAGGTCCAGGTGCTCCGCAAGCCGTTCACGCCGCGGGAACTGCTCACCCGTGTGCGCGCGCTGCTCGACGAACGAGCGTTCCTCCACCATGTCCTCCGCACCATCCCGCCACCCGCACGACGATCAGTTCCATGGCCACCACGGCCATGGGCTCGAGGCGAAGCCCGATTGGGTGCCGGAGAACGCGGGGGCGGAGTTCGCCACCAAGGTCGCCCGCGGGGTGCAGCCGGCCGGCGACGTGCGCCACCAGCCCGGCGTGAAGCGGCGGCAGCTCTCCCTCGACGACTATTTCCACGGAGTGCGCAGCGGCGACTTGGGCGTGCTGGCGCGAGCGATCACGCTCATCGAGAGCAACGCTCCGGCGCATCAGGAGCTCGCGCAGACCCTGCTCACCCGGCTGCTGCCGTTCACGGGCGGCGCGATGCGGGTGGGCATCACCGGCATCCCGGGTGCGGGCAAGAGCACGTTCATCGAATGTCTCGGCACGCGGTTGTGCGAGGCGGGGCGCAAGGTCGCGGTGCTCGCGGTCGACCCCTCGAGCAGCGTGCACGGCGGCAGCGTGCTGGGGGACAAGGTGCGGATGGAGAAGCTCAGCCGGCACCCGCAGGCGTTCATCCGGCCCTCGCCCTCGGGCGGCTCGCTCGGCGGTGTGGCGCGCAAGAGCCGCGAGGCGATGCTGGTGTGCGAGGCCGCCGGGTTCGACACGCTGCTCATCGAGACGGTGGGCGTGGGCCAGAACGAGGTGACGGTGCGCTCGATGGTCGACTGTTTCTTCGTGGTCCTGATCGCCGGTGCCGGCGACGAGATGCAGGGCATCAAGAAGGGCATCATCGAGCTGGCCGACCTGGTCGTGATCAACAAGGCCGACGGCGACAACAAGCAGCGCGCCTTGGCGGCGCGGGCCGAGATGCAGCGCGTGCTGCACTTCCTCAATCCCCCGACGGTGGGCTGGGCGACGCCGGCCCTGGCCGGCTCGGCGGTGACCGGCGAGGGTGTCGACGAGATCTGGCGACAGGTGGAGGCGTTCTTCGCGCACTGCCGTGGCACCGGGCTGCTGCGCGAGCGACGGCAGGAGCAGGCGGTGGAGTGGCTGCACGCGCTCGTGCACGAGGCGCTCAAGGCGCGGTTCTACCGGACGCCGGGCGTGAAGGCCGATCTGCGCCACATCGAGCAGGCGGTGGCGGACGGCCGGCTGCCGGCGGTGACAGCCGCCCAGCAACTGCTGGCCAGCAGCGGCCTCGCCGGCTGAGCCCGGTCCCCGCGGAGCAAGGTCGCGCCTTCGCTGAACGTGGGTGCGGACCCTGTGGTTGGTTGGCGGCGGCGGGAACCGGCCGCTCGACCCGGCCAAAAAAGAGCCGCGCCCGGGAGGGGCGCGGCCGTGGAAACGGAGGTCGATCGAGCGCGGCTTACTTCGCGTCGACGTGGCGGCGGATGGCCTGGATGGCGTAGGTGTGCTCCTCGCCGGCGATCTTCACCTGCACCTCGTCGCCGACCTTCTTGGACAGAAGGGCCTGACCGAGCGGGGTCTTGTACGACATGATGAACGCGTCGGGGTTGCTGTCCCAGGCGCCGAGGATCGAGTAGGTAACGAGCTTCTTGGCGCCGAGGTCGCGCAGTTCGACGACGGAGCCGACGCCGACGGAGTCGGTGGTGACGTCCTTGAAGTCGGTGACGCGGGCGTTGCCCAGCTCGCGTTCGAGCTGGCTCTTCTGCGCGAGCAGGAGCGACTGGTCCTGCTTGGCCATCTTGTACTCGGAGTTTTCCTTGAGGTCGCCGTGCTCGCGGGCGGCGGCGATCGCCTTGGAGTTCTCCGGGATCTTCTTGGTGACGATGGCGTCGTACTCCTCGCGCTTGCGGTCGTAGCTGTCCTTGGAGACGAGGAGGGCCTCGCCCTTCTCGCTCTCGTCGCTGGCGACGAGGGACTGGATACCGGGGAAGAGCTTGATGAAGCGGGCGAGCAGGGACTTCTTGGTCAACTCCTCGAAGCCCTGGTTGAGCATGAGGGTGTTGGCGAGGTCGCGCGCGGTCTCCGGATCGGCGGTGGAGAGCAGGTCGGGGATGAGATCGGTGTCGTCGCTGAGGATGTCGGCCAGCGGCATGCGGCGGGCGCCGGCGGTCTGGAGGGCCTCGTAGTCGATGGCGAAGAGGATCGCGGTGAGGAGGCGGGGCCCGATGAGGTCGTTGAGCAGGCGGGAGAACTTGCGGGTGGTGCGGTTCTTGACGATCCACAGCAGCACCGGCGCGCGCAGGTTCTGTTCGACCTGCCAACGCAGGAAGGTGCTGGTGATCTCGGCGCCGCACTCGTGGTCGAGCAGGAAGTTCACGCACTCGGTGGTGAACTTGCCGGAGCTGAGCTTGAGCAGGGTGAAGACGATCTCCTTCCAGGCGGTCGGGTGGGCGGAGTGGATGAGGTCGAGCAGGCGGACGTGGTAGCCGGTGGGCAGCTTCTCGGCGATGACCGGGAGGTCGCGCTCATTGGCGACGATCTCCTCGACCTTGGGCTCGAGGGCGGAGAGGTCCTGGCCGGCGAGAGCGGCGAGGTCGTTGCGGACCCATGCGCCCTGGAGACGCTCGGCGAGCTCGAGTTGCTGGGTGTCCTTGACGATTGCGGCGACGTCGGTGAGCAGGTCGGCGGCGAGGGGCTTGAGGTCCTTCTTCTTCGCGGTGGTGAGAAGCTCGGCGGCGATCAACAGGCGGCGGCGGGGCGAGCGGGTGTTCTTGAACTGCTCGATGAGCTCGTCCTCGACGTTCACCGGTTCGTCGCGCAGGACGAACACCTCGGTGCGTTTGGCCGGCACGGCGACGCGCGGGTCGCCGGCGAGCTGCTTCTTGGCGGCGGTCCACCAGCGCTTGAACTTGTCGGCGCCGATCACGCTGCTGAAAAGGTTCTCCAACTCCACGCCGGTGGCGGCGTTGTTGGGGTAGGTCGCGAGGGCCTCGACGACGAGCTGCGCGGGGTTGTTCTCGATGAGGTCCTGGATGGTGGCGGCCTCGGTCTGCTTGCGCACGAGCAGGTGCTTCTCGGGCAGGATCTCGAGGGTGCCGATGCAGAACGCCGGGTCCATCGGGTGGCCGGGCTTGCCGTCGAAATCGATGAGCAGTTTGCGGCTGGCGGCGTCGTAGGACTTGATGCGGCCGAAGCCCCAACTGCGGTGCACACAGTAGGCACCGGACTTCATCGCCTCGAGTTTGGCCTTGGAGGCTTTCAGCTCGGGCTTTTGGGAGATCAAATCTTGGACAGCTTCAGCGTTCATAAATTCTTGGTCGAATTGCGGAAGGGACCGATTTGGCGGCTATTGCGCGGCGATGTCAAACTGTGTCTCATCCGCGGCCATGGAGTCTTCCTCACGTCCCTTGCCACAAAAGCACCGCTTCGCCGGCGACCGTTCGGGCCCCCGCCAGAGCGGCGGGCCACGGGGGGCTCGCCCGGGCGGGCCTTCCGCGGCGGAAACGTGGGCGTTGGCCATCGCCTTGGTGACCGGCTGGCGCGAAGGCCGGGGCCGGGCGGACCACTTGCTCAGCGACCTGGCCGGCGGCTTGAGCGACCGGGGGCCGGCGCAGAACCTTTTCTATGCGGCGCTCCGCCACTGGCGGCGCACCGACGAGGCGTTTCGTCCGTTGATCGCGCGGGCGCCGCGGGTGCGGCTGCAGGCGTTGCTGGCGATCGCGGGGGCGGAACTGATTGAGAATCCGGATGCGGCGTCGGCCGCGATCGTCGACAACGCCGTTGAGCAGGCCAAACGCCAGCTCAGCGCGGCTGAGGCGGGGCTGGTCAATGCCGTGCTGCGCCGCGCCGCGCCCGGCCTGCGGGAGACGCCCGTGCCGGCGGCCGACGTGGGGCCGGAGGAGTTGGCGGGGTACTTCAGTCATCCGACGTGGCTGGTGAAGCGCTGGCTGGAGGAGTTTGGCCGCGAGGCGACCCGGGCGTTGCTGGAGTGGAACCAGTCCACGGCGCACGTGCACGTGCGGTGGCGCGCCGCGGCGGCGCCCACGGCCGGGCTGGAGCCGACTCCGTGGCCCGGCTTCTTCCGGCTCGCGCACGGGCATTGGGGCGACATCCAGCCGGCGCTCGCCGCGGGCCATTGTTACCTCCAAGATCCGGCTACGCGCCTCGCCCCGACGCTGGCGCAGCCGGCCGCCGGCGAGAGCTGGCTGGAATTGTGCGCCGCGCCCGGCGGCAAGACGCTGCAGCTCGCGGACCTGATGGGGCCGGGGCGGATCGTGGCCGTCGACCGCGCGGGCGGGCGGATGAAACGTTTCGAGGAGAACATCGCCCGTTGGCGTGAGGCCGGACTTGCGACGGAGATCGTGCCGCAGGGGACCGACGTGTTGGAGCTCGCGCCGGAGCACCTCGGTGCGCGCGGGCTGCCCTCGCAGTACGACGGAGTGTTCATCGACGTGCCGTGCTCGAACACCGGCGTGATCCGACACCGGATCGATGCGAAGTGGCGGCTCAAGCCCGAGGAGTTTGCGCAATTGGCGGAAGTGCAGGGGCGCATGCTGGCGGCGGCGGCGCGGTTCGTGCGCCTCGGCGGCAAGCTTGTGTATTCGACGTGCAGTCTGGAGCCGGAGGAGAACGCGGAGGTGATCGAGGCGTTTCTCGAGACCGAGACCGGGCGCGGATTTGTGCTCGAGGAGTCGGCCGTCGGCCGACCCTGGGAGCACGGCCACGATGGCGCCGGCGCGTTCCGGCTGCGGCGGCGGGCGTGAAGGACGGTGGCCGCTACGGCGCCGAGCCGGCGGGTTTTTCCGTCTCGGCCGGCGCCGGCGTGCGTGTGGCGGCCGGACCGGCGTACTCCGGGTAGAGCCGCCGCATGCAGTCGGGGCAGAGGCCGTGGAAGAACTCGGCGTGGGTGTGCTGCTGGAGGTACTGCTCGACCTCGCGCCAATAGCCCTGATCGTCGCGGATCTTTTTGCAGCCGGCACAGATCGGCAGCAGCCCGCTGAGTGTCTTCACCTCGTGGAGCGCTCGTTCGAGGGCCGTGATGGAGTGGCGCAACTGCTCCTCCATGCGTTTGCGCTCCGTGATGTCGAAGCTGAGCACGGCGATGGCGGACACGTTGCCGGCGGTGTCGAGCACCGGGGTGGCCTGGATGTACGCCTGCCGGTCGTGGCTCCGCTCCTCGAGGGCGATCGGCCGGCGGGTCTTCATCACTGTGGCCAAAGCGTCCTTACGGCGAGCCACCTCATCCGGTGGCATGTGGTTGAAAACGTTCGAGCCAATGAGCTCCTGCAACGAGCAGCCCAGGCGCGCGGCGCACGGTTGGTTGGCCATGAGCACCTTGCCCTCGGGCCCCACCAACAGGGCGGTTTCGTTGATCGATTCGATGAAAGCGCGCGCGGTGGCTTCGCTTTGGCGACGCGCAGTGTCGGTGATCTGGCAGGCCGCGACCGCCTGCTGCAGCTGCTGCTGGGCTGTGGCGAGTTCGGCGGAGCGGTGGTTGTAACGGAGGGCGGTGCTGGAGGTGTCGGCCTTGAGTTGCTCCATCTCGCGGTGCAGATGCCCGGCCATGGTGTCGAAGGTCTCGCCGAGGGCGCGCAGCTCGGCGGCGCCGCTGGCGATGCGGGCGCGGGCATTCCACTCGCCGCGGGTGAGCGCGGCCGCGGCGACACTCAGGCGCTGGATGGGGCGCAGCACCAAGCGCTCGCCGATCCACCAACCCAGCAGTACGAGCGTGATGGCGAGCAGCGAGGTCAGACTGAAGCTTGAGAAGAAGGCGCTGCGTGCCTCGGCGGCGACCGCGGATTCGACCACTCCCGCGGCCACCCACAGGCCTTCATCCATGCTGGGCACGGGCGTGACGCGGTAGATGCGCGTTTGGCCGTGCTCGTCGTTGGTGGTGAAGGTAACGTGCTGGTGCGCGAAGGCGCTCCAGGCGGGCAGCTGCTGCGGCGTCGGCGTGATCGCGTGGCCCCGTTGGCACAGGATTGTGCCGCGGCGGTCGAGCAGCAGCAGGTCGGTATGGGGCCGGAGGGGGAACCGCTCGAGCACCTGCTGGATTGCCTGGAGGTCGAGCAGTGCATTCACGCTGTCGAGCGGACCGGTGGCGGGTTGGTCGGGCAGCGCGCAAGCCATGCTGATCGCGGGCCTGCCGCTTCCGGCGCTGACTAGGAACTCGCCCAATCCGAAGGTGCGGTTGGTCTGCAGCCGCTGGAACCAGACCCGGTCGCGAAACGTAAGTCCGGACGAAAGTGGAATGGTGCTGGCGACGATGCTGCCGTCGCCGCGCACCAGCGCGAAGTTCACGTAGAGCGGCGCCAGTGCCCGCAAGTTGCCCAGTAACTCGGCGGATTCGGCCGCGCGCCGCTCCCGGATCGGCTGGAGGTGGGTGAGGGCGACGAGCAGTTGGCGCGTCCCCTCCAAATAGGAACTGATCGTGGTCGACGCTTGCTCCGCCACTCGGACGAGCCCGGCGCGGCGATCATCCTGCAACTTTCGCCGAACGCTGGCCGCGTGGTACGCACTCAGCCCCAACACCGGGATCACGGTGATCAGCACCGCGAGCAGGATGCCAAACCGCAACGAGGTCGGGCGAATCTGCATGATGGCGTGTGGGGTGGGAGACGCACGATAAACGGAATCTTTCCGCGGACAAAACTCCGCGGCAAAAAACCGTCCATCCGCGACACGCGGCGTGGCCGCACCTTAGCTTTGGCTTCCCGCCACGAGCTCGCGGAGATACTTCACCAGCGACGGTACGGCCTCGACCAGGCTGTCGCGGCAGGATTCGTATTCCCGAAAATCGCCGCCGTACGGATCGGGAATCTCGGTGTCACCATCGCGGCCAAGGAACTCGCGGAAGAGGTGCAGGTTCCTGGGAACCCGGTCGAATCCCCGTTCGATCGTCGCGCGGTGGGACTCGGTCATGCAGAACACCGCCACGGCTTGGTCGAGCAGGGACTGGGTGAGCGGTTGGCTGGTGTGGCCGGAGAGATTCAGGCCGACCTTCTTCAGCGCGGCGACGGAGTTGTCGGTGGCGGGTTGCCCGCGCGGGGCGGCGACGCCGGCCGAAACAACCTTCAGCGAACGCAGCGGCTCGGGTTCGGCGGCGAGCGCGTGCTGGAGCAGCTTCTCGCCCATGGGGCTGCGGCAGATGTTGCCTGTGCAGACGACGATGACGAGGCCGGGGGCTGGCATGGGTCAGATGTGGTCAGGAACTCGGCCGAGCGCAAGCAGCGCGCGGTGGATGAAGACGGCGCGTTGGAGCAGCGTGTCCTGTAGGGGCGCCGGGGTGTCCTGCACCGGCTCGGCGGATTTGCCGGTGGGGGCGGGAAGCGGCGTGGGCTCGGTGGTCTCGCGCCGGCCGTTGGCGTGGTCCCTGGTGAGCTGGGCTTCGTCGAAACGGGGCTTCTCGATTTTCGCTTCGATGAGCGCACGCGGCGGGCGCCCCGTCGCCAGCGCCTCGGCGGCGGCGCGGTCGGAAGCAGCCGGGGTGGCGATGAGCAGCTTGGCCGGGACGCCCGACTCCGGACGAGCGCCTCGTTTGTGGCGTCGCCCGCGGCGAGCCGCAGGTCGAGCACGAGTGCTGGCGCGGCGAGCGCGGCGGTGCTGGTCGGTTCGTCGATGGGCGCGGTGCCGAGGTGCAGGTAACGCAGCCCGCGGCCGAGGTCGGAGGGGGCGGTGGTCGCGGCTTGCTCCGCGCTCGGCGCGGGTGCAGCGGCTTCGAGCGTGGGTGCCGCATCCGCCGCCCAGGCGGCGGCGGCCAGCCCGGCTGCGAGGAGCAGCGACAGGGTGCGCGGCGCGACGGTGCGGAGGGCGCGGGCGGGCATCACTTCCGGTTGAGCTGCTTGGCGCCGATGTCGCGGCGGCAGTATTTGGAGACGAAGCCGATCCGGTCGCAGAGCGCATAGGCCTGGCGGGCGGCCTGCCGCAGCGTGGGCGCGAGCGCCGTCACGCCGAGGACGCGGCCGCCGTTGGTCACGATCTGGCGGTTGCTGGAAACGGCGGTGCCGGCGTGGAAGATGAACTCGCCCGAGCCGGAGACGCGCGGCAGCGTGATGGCATCGCCCTTCGGATACTTGTCGGGGTAGCCCTGAGCGGCGAGCACGACGCAGAGGGCGTAGTCCGGCTTGATCGCGAGCTTCACCTCGTGGAGACGGTTGTTGGCGGCAGCCCAGAGCAGCTCGACGGTGTCGGTGGCGAGGCGGGGGAGCAGGACCTGCGTCTCGGGATCACCGAAGCGGGCGTTGAACTCGATGACCTGCGGGCCCTTCGGCGTGAGCATGAGGCCGATGTAGAGGGTGCCGCGGTAGTCGATGCCCTCGGCGGCGATGGCGTCGACGCTGGGCCGGCAGATCGTCCGCTCGATCTCGGCGAGCAGTTCGTCGGTGACGACCTCTGCGGGCGAGTAGGCGCCCATGCCGCCGGTGTTGGGGCCGGTGTCGCCGTCGCCCACGCGCTTGTGGTCCTGGCTGGTCGGCAGCACGACGAACTCGCGCCCGGAGACGACGAGGTGGATGGAGGTCTCCTCGCCGTGGAGGCAGTCCTCGATCAGGATACGCTGGCCGCTCGCGCCGAACGCGCCGCCCTCGAGCATCATCTTCACGGCGGCCTCGGCCTCCTTGAGCTCGGGCGTGACGACCACGCCTTTGCCGGCGGCGAGGCCGTCGGCCTTGATGACGTAGGGGGCCTTGCGGGTCTTCAGGTACGCCACGGCGGGGGCGACCGCGGTGAAGAACTTGGCGGGGGCGGTCGGGATCTTGTATTTGAGGAGCAACTCCTTGGTAAAGATCTTGCTCGCCTCGAGGCGGGCGCCGTCGGCCTTCGGGCCGTAGGCGGGGATGCCGGCGGCGATGAGCGCATCGACCAGGCCGAGGCTCAGCGGGACCTCGGGGCCGACGATGACGAACTCGATGCGCTCCTTCTTGGCCAGCGCCACGAGGCCGGGGATGTCCTCGACCGGCACGGGGAAACACTTCACGTCGCGCGCGATGCCGCCGTTGCCGGGAGCCGCCAGCACGCGCGGGCGCGCGGGGCTGTTGAGACAGGCGGTCACGATGGTGTGTTCGCGGCCGCCGGAGCCGACGACGAGGATGGAACGGGGAAGTGGCGGTGTCATGGAAGGGACGGTGCTGGAGGCGGGATCAGATCAGAGGACGGGCGGGCAGCTCAAGCGCGGCGATGGCGGCCATGATGCGCTCGGAGGCGAGCTGGTAGCGTTGTTTGCCGGAGGCCGGATCGTCGTAGTCGGCGGGGAGCAGCGGCCGGCCGAGCACGTAGGAGACGGGGTGGGGCGTGGGAATCTTGGCGTTGCGGCCGAAGGCCTCGAACGAGCCGAAGATGCGCGCGGGCACCACCGGCACGCCGGTCTTGCACGCGATCATGCCCACGCCGGACTTGGCGGGCTGGAGCTGACCGTCCATCGAGCGCGTGCCTTCGGGAAACAGGATGACGACGCCGCCCGCCTCGAGCGCGGCGATGGTCTTCTTCAGCGCGCCCACGTCGGCACCGTCGCGGTCGACGGGAATGCACTCGATGTGATTCATCCACCAGTTGGGGATGCCGGGCTTCCAGAGGGTCTTGCGCGCGAAGAAACGGATCTGGTGCGGGATCTGGCAGCCGAGCAGCGGTGGGTCGAGGTGGCTGCAATGATTGGAGGCGATCAGGAGCGGGCCGGTGCGCGGGACGTTGTGCACGCCGACGACCTCGCCGCGGAACACCGTGTCGGAGGCCACGCAGATGAGCTGGCGGCAGAGCCAGTAGAGCAGATTGCGCTTCATGGTTGCGACCCGCCGAGGCGCGGGGCGATGAGCGCCGCGAGATGGTCGACGACCTGCGGCAGGGTCATGTGGGTGGAGTCGATCGGCGTGGCGCCGGCCGGGCAGACGAACGGCGCGGTCTTGCGCGCGGCGTCGAGCCGGTCGCGTTCGGCGATCGAGTCGGTCTGGCCCTCGGCGGCGCGGCGGCGGGCGCGCTCGACCGGATCGGCGTGGAGGAAGAAGCGGAAGTCGGCCTCGGGGAAGATGACGGAGCCGATGTCGCGCCCCTCCATGACGAGCCCGCGGAAACCGCCGGTGCGGGCGACCTGCGCCTGGCTGCGTTGGTACGCGAGCAGGAAGCGGCGCACCGCCGGCACGGCGGCGAAACGGGAGACGTTCTCATTCACGCGCGGGCCGCGGATCTCGTCGCCGGGGATCTGTCCGGCGATCTCGATCACCGAGCTGCGGCCGACGATGCGCTGGCCGAGCGGCAACGCCGCGAGCGCGGCGGCCACGGCGGCTTCATCTTCCGGCGACACACCTCGCTCGAGCAGCTGGTGCGTGACGAAACGATAGTGCGAGCCGGTGTCGACGTGCAGCAGGTGGAACTGCTCGCTGAGCGCGCGCGACGTGGACGACTTGCCGGAGGCGGCGCCGCCGTCGATGGCGACGATGAGGAAGGGCGCGGCGGTGGTCATGGCGAGGGATGGGAGGCGGCCCGCAGGCCGGCGAGCACGTCGAAGAAGTTCGGGAACGTTTTCGCGCAGCACGCCGGGTCGCGCACGGTGATCCACGGCTGGCCGTCGCTGCGGAGGTCGCGGCAGCCGAGCACGCCGAAACTCATCGCGAAGCGGTGGTCGCGGTAGGTCTCGATCTCGGCGGCGCGCAACGGGCGCGGCGTGATCACGAGCGTATCCTCGGTCTCGACGACCTCCTGGCCGAGGCGCTGAAGCTCCTTGGCCATGCCGGCGACGCGGTCGGTCTCCTGTTTGCGGGTATGCGCGAGGCCGCGGATGGTCGTCGGGCCTTCGAGCAACGGCGCCAGCGCGGCGAGCGTGAGGAAGGTGTCGGAGAAGGTGTTGAAGTCGGCGTCGACGCCGCGCGGCTTCGCGCCGGCGGGCAACGTACTCACGAGCGCACCGCCTTCGCGACGGAGCTCGAGGCCGACGCGGACGATCACCTCGGCGAAGGCGAGATCGCCCTGCAGGCTTGCGCCCGCCTCGGGCAACCCGGCCACGCGCACGCTGCCGCCGGTGGCCAGCGGGAGCGCGAGGAAGTAGGAGGCGGCGGTGGCGTCGGGCTCGATCTGGTACACGGCGGGCGCGGCGAAGGCGCGGCCCCATGGCAGGTCGAACTCGGCGGCGGGCTGGGCGGCGAGCTCCGCGGTGGGCTGGCCGAACTGCGCCATCTGGCGGCGCGGCGCACAGCGGCGCGACCATGAGCAGGGCGGAGAGCATCTGGCTGCTCTCGCGGGCGTCGATCTCGACGGTGCCGCCGCGCAGGCCGGAGGCGTGCAGCTCGAAGGGAAAGCAGCCGGGTTGGCCGAGGAAAACGAACTTCGCGCCGAGCCGGGTGAGGGCATCGATCAGGCCGCCCATGGGCCGGCGGCGCATCGCTTCGACTCCGTCGAAAAAGTACGTGCCGCGGCCGGCGGCGGCGCAGAGCGCGGTGAGGAACCGCGCGGCGGTGCCTGCGTTGCCCACGTGGATTGTGGCCTCGGAGTCGGGCAGGCGACCGGAGCAGCCGGAGATGCGGAAGGTGTGCGCGGCCGCGTCGGCCTCGACCGGGATGCCGAGCTCGCGCAACGCGGCCGACATGATCTCGGTGTCCTCGCTGAAGAGCGCGCCG
>JAGVUB010000197.1 GCA_019136515.1 Verrucomicrobiota bacterium | reverse complement strand
GCCCCAGGCGAGGGCGCCGTTGCTGCCGGCGACGAGGAGGGGCAGGCCGGGGAGGGTGATGCCGTCGAGATTGCGGATGTGGCGCGGGTCGGTGCGCCAGACCATCTCGGTGCGGTACCAGAGGTTGGGCACCGCGAGGGGGAGGTTGATCGTGTTGGCGAGGAGGGCGAGCGGGCGCACGCCGCGCATCCCGTGGATGGCGAAAGCGTTGCCACCGGGGGCTTCGTCTGGGCTGTGGCGAAGCGGCGCACTCCACGCGGCGAAGAAACGGGACGCGAAATCGTCGTTGCCGGTGTGTTCGGAGGCGGGTGCGGGTACTGATCGCGTGGCCGCGGGGCTGGGCGGTTTGGCGGTGGGCCGGGCTGGGAGCTCTGCCGCGAGGAGTTCCGGGGCGGCGGGCAGCGCGGGGGCGGCGAGTTGGGAGCCGTCGAGGGCGGCGTCGAAATCGTCGGCTGCGGAGAGCAGGAACTCGGCGGTGGCGGGCGCGAAGAGGTCGCGCACGACCGCGCGGGAGAGTTCGGGCGCGCCGTCGGTGCGTTGGGTGGCCAACGCCATGGCGGCGAGCACGAGCAGGGAGTCCTCCGCCTGCCAGCGCACGGGCTTGGTGCGGAGCAGCGCGTATTCGAATGGTGCGGTGGCGAGTTCGGCGAGGCCCGCGTTCACCCCGATCGTGTAGTCTTCGACGATCTCGCGCTGGGGCTCGGGCAAGCGCTCGACCGCGGCGTGGGCCACGGCGCGGAGGCGGTGCCGGCGATGGGTGCGATCGGTCGGAAGCGCCGCCGGGCCGAAGAGCTCGGCGAGTTCGCCCGCCGCGGTGCGGCGCAGGCAATCCATCTGGAAGAAGCGATCTTGGGCGTGGGCGAAGCCGAGGAGCTTGGCGGCATCGCGGCGGCTGTTGGCACTGATGCGGACGGCACCATCGCGATCGCGCTGGATCGCGGAGATGCCCGCGAGGCCGGGAAACGTGAGCCGTCCGCCGCGGTCGGGCAGGCTGCGGAAGAGGGGTACGAACACGAAGAGACCGACGACCAGCAGGCCGAAGGCGAGGAGGGAGACGGTCAGGCGCAACCAGCGGGGAAACATGGTGAGACGGGGGAGGGACGGAGACGGCGCGGCGAGCGGCCGTTTTGGGCGGAGGATGGGGCTCCAAACGCGGTTGGTCAACCGCGGCGGTTGGGATCAAGGATTTTCAAGTCATTGATAAATAATGGCTAACGTTCTCGACCTCGGTGGGTTCCGGGTGTTTCCCTCGGGGGCCGGGGTGGGGCGATTACAATAAAATGCGCAACTGCCTGATGCCGGATCACTAGCGAGCGGATACAAAAGGGCCACGTGCCTGGGCTTGCGGGGACCCTAGTCTTGCCGCCGCCATGTGCACCTCCCTGCAGTTCCACCGCTCCTCGGACGAGACCGACCATGCGGTGTTGATTCGTGAAATGTTGGCGCTCGATCGCGAGCTCTACCTCACCGCGACCGAGGAGGATCTGGGGGGGCAGGACTACTGGCGCGAGCGTTTCGAACGTTGCCCGGAGTCGCTCAGCCTGGCCCGACAGCGCGATGGGCGGCTGGCGGGGTACTACCAGTTTTTGCCGATCACGGCGGCGTTCCGGGACGAGGTGCTCGCGGGTCGGGCGCATGATGGACTGATTCCGCTCGAGGCGATCGTGCCCTACCGGGAGCCGGCGCAGCCGTACCACCTTTACCTGTGCTCGATGGCCGTGCGGCCCGAGTGGCATCGGCGCGGCGTGGCGAGCCGGCTCTATCGCGAGGAGGTCGCATTCCAGCACGAGTTGGCGCTGCGGGGTCACCGGGCGAGCTCGCTGCTGAGCGTTGTCTGGTCGCCCTGCGGGGCGAAGTTCTTCGAGCGGATCAAGCTGCCTCGGGTGGGCCACGATGCCTGCGGGCGGCCGATCCACGAACGCCTCTTGCTCGATGGCGAGTTGCCGGAGCTGCCGCTGCCCCGTGTGGCGCCTCCGGCGGTGGAACCGGCTTTGGCCGTGGCAGCCTGAGCGGGCGGCTACGACCGCGGGTGGTCTGCTGACTCAGCTTTGGCGGGGCCTTCGGGTGCGCCAACGGCGGCAGCGGTACGAGTCACGCTCGGCAGGGTTTTAAGCAGCCGGTTGGCGAGCTGTCGGAGTGCTGTGTCGGTGAGCGGATCGCGGGTGGTGGTGCGCCCGGACCAGAGGATGGCGCCATCGGTCGAATCGGCGAGGAAGGCCCCCACGGAGGTAACGGGTCCCCGGCTGGACTTTTTGCTGGGAAGGTTCTCCTGCAAATGGACGAACAACAGGAGCCGAGGTGCGTTCGGGTGGAGGTAGGAGATGGGGCGTGCGGCGGCGGGCACGGCACCGCCCGTGGCGATGGTTTGAGCGATCCGTCCCGCCAGCAGCCCGCCTTCGCTGGTGGGGGGGACGGATTCGGCGCCGCGGACATCGTACTTTTTCTGGCGCAGGAGATCGCGCAGCGAGAGGGCGAGTGCGCCGACGTGGGCGGTGCCGACCGCGGCCGGGGCATTGTCGCCACCGACGTAGATGTAGAGCAGTTGGGTGTGCGCGGTGCGTTCCTGCAGGAGCGGGAGGTTGGCCCCGAGCGTCGCTTCGGCGGTGGTCAGATAGCCGTTGGGTTGGAGGCAACCGGCCAGCCCCATGGCGGCCACGACGGCTGCGATGGCGACGAGACGCAGGCGTGAGAAGCGCATCGACTGCAGGCTGGACCGATGCGGTTGCGCCGCAAACGTGAAAAGTGCTGCGCGGCCGGGGAACCCTGGCCAACCTGCCCCGGTCCGCCCCGCCATGCGCATCGCCGTGATCTCCGATTCCCACGACCGCCTGCCCGCCGGGCTGGCGGCGCGGCTGCGTGGAGCGACCGAGATCTGGCACCTGGGGGATGTCTGCCTGCCGGCCACCCTCGCCCCGCTCGAGGATTTGGCGGTGCCGCTGCGGATCGTGCGGGGCAATTGCGACTGGGCGAGCCATTGGCCCGAGGTCTTGACGCTCGACCGCGGCGGCGCCCGGTTTCATCTGGTCCACATCCCGCCGCTGCGGTCCCCACCGGGGGCGACGGCGATCCTGCACGGGCACACCCATGTGCCGCGCGACGAGGTCGACCCGCGCGGGGTGCGCTGGCTCAACCCCGGCTGTCTCGCCCATGCCCACCGCGGCGCGCCGGCGAGCTTCGCGTGGCTGGAATTTGGCGACAACGGCGGCTGGACTTGGCGGCTGGAGCTGCTCTGACCGGCCCGGCGCGGGTCGCCGCCGGACGCGTTTTCGGCTTTTCGTGCGCGCCGTGCGCCGCCAAGACGATGGCGCGTGCCCACGACCGAACAACAGTGGTTCGATTTCGCCCCGGCCGCGCCCGCGGCGGCGGAGCCCGCCCCGGCGCCGCTGCTGGTGGCGCCGCGACCGGCGCCGGCCGGCGACCGTCTCGCGCTCGACGAGGCCGGCGAGGTGGCGGTTCGGCGCAGCGCGAAGGCCACCCGCTACCGGCTGAGCGTCGGCCGCGACGGCGCCGCTGTGCTGACGATCCCGATGCATGGATCGGAGCGGCAGGCCCGGCAGTTTCTCGAGAGCCAGAGCGACTGGCTTGCGCGCACGCGCCATCGGCTGGCGGCGCTGCCGCGCAGCGCCGCGGTGTGGACGATCGGCACGAGCGTGCTCTGGCGCGGGGAATGGCGCACGATCGACCGGGCGCCGGAGGCCACGCCGCACGTGGTCCTGGGCGGCGAACGGTTCCGGGTGCGCGGGCACGCCGGCGACCTGCGGCCCACGCTCGAGGCGCATTTCCGGCGGGTCGCGCGCATCGAGCTGCCGCCCCGCACCTGGGAGCTGGCGGCGGTGACGGGCGTGGAGGTGCGCGAGGTGGTGGTGCGCGACCAGCGCACGCGCTGGGGCTCGTGTTCCTCGTCGGGCACGATCTCGCTGAACTGGCGGCTGGTGCAGGCGCCGGCCTTCGCGGCCGACTACATCGTGCTGCACGAGCTGATGCACCTGAGGGAGATGAACCACTCCGAGCGCTTCTGGGCGCTGGTGGAGGCGGTGTGCCCGCGCTGGCAGGAGGCGGAGCGCTGGCTCAAGAACCACGGCGGCGCGCTGGGCCTGTAGGCGGCCGTGTGCGGCCCGGGCGGAGGCGCACCAGCGGGATGTTTCGCGCTCCCTGCGGTGGCGGAACGAGTGTCGCGGCGAAATCCGCCAGGGTTTCGTTCCGCCACGCCCTGTCGAAAGCCTCGGCGGCTTTCGCCACGTGCGAAGTTTCGGCGCTAGCGGGAAAGCTCGCGCTGGCTGAGGACGCGGTGGCCGCTGATCGAGAGCGACTGGGCGGCGAGCTCGCGATCCTCGACGTGCAACACCAGCCCGTATTTGCCGTTTGGGCGCACGAGGAACGGATAGAGGTAGTGGATGTTCACCTCGGCCTCGAGCAACGCGGCGAGGACCTTGGCGAGGCCGGCTTCGCTGTCGAGCTCTAGGCCGAGCACCTCGTTTTCGTTGGCGTAGTAGCCGAGCCGGCGAAGGAGGTCGTAGGTGCGGTCGGGATCGTCGACGACCAGGCGCACGATGGACGACTCGGTGACGTCGACGACGGCCATGGCGAGCACGTGGATGTTCTGCCCGGCGAGGAGGACGACGAGGTCGTGGAGGGCGCCGCACTTGTTCTCGACGTAGAGGGTGAACTGGCGGACGGGGTCGCCGGTGTTTGGGGTGCTGGTGTTCGCGGGCGAGGACATGGGCGACGGCGGGTCGGAGGCTGATAGCGATGCGCAGGAAGCGGGCCGGGTCAATGCCGGCGGGGCGCCGGGGCTGGCGTCGTTGCGGGAGTGCTGCGGTGCTTCCCCGCACGCTGGGCGGGGAAGCGGGGGCCGACTATTTCACCTGCACCTCGTAGGCGTTGCCGTTGGCCAAGAGGGCGTAGGCGCCGGGCTGCAGCGCGACGTTGGCGACGAGAAGGGTGACCTCGCGTTCGGGCTCGGTGAGCGTGGCGGCGACCCGAGTGGCGAGGAAACCGGCGATCTCGGGGGTGACGCGGAAGAGGTCGGCGATGCGCTTGCTGCCGATGAGCGCCTTGCGCGTGGGCGCCAGCTCCACGGCCGGGTAGTCGCGCAGCGTGTCCGCGTATTTCTCGAGCAACTCGGCGGAGGGCGGAGTCACGGGTCCGACGTAGACGACCACGAACGGCGTGCCCTGCGGGATCACCGGCACGGGGTCCTTCCCGTCGAAGATGAGCTCGGCAACCTTGGTGGGGCCGGCCTTGCTGCCGGTGACTTTGGCGAGGCGGGCGTTGGCGGAGTTGACGGGGTGGCCGTTGTTGGCGGGAAGGAGACGCCACGCGTCGCCGACGAGGGCGTAGGCGCCGCCGGTGGTCGGCCACGCGGGCAGTTCGGTCGGCGCGGTGGGACCGAGGTTGAAGGAGAGGGCCCAATCAGGGTCGTGTTCGATCGTGCCCTCGATGGTGCGCTCACCCACGCCGAGGGTCAGCGTGTATTTGGCGTTCCGGACAAGGAACGGGACCCGGAGGTCGTCGTCGGTGTCGGGTTTGCCGCCGGTGCTGGCGAGCTGAAGCTTCCGGGTGGTGGTGTCGACTGGGCCGGAGAGCCGGAGGTGCACGCCTTGGCGCTGGCGCGATTCGACGAGCGCGGCGACGGTGCCGTCGTCGTCGACGCCGGTGAAGCGGAGGCGGACGGGGGTGGTGAAACCGTCGCGGTGCCGGGCGGTGCCGTCGTAGGCGGCGCCGCGTTTGACGATGGCGAGGACGCCGGCCTCGGCGGACTGGCGGGCGGCGACGAGTTGGCCGAACTCAGCGTCGGTGATGCGGGTGAACGAGTAGGTGAAGGAGTCGTCTGCGCCGGTGAGCGTCTCGCCGCGGAGGGCGAAGGCGGGGGCGAGATCCATGGCGAAACCGGTGACGGACGCCGGATCGGCCTTGGTGACGCGACGCCGGCCCTCGGAGGCGAGGCGGATCGGGCGATCGCCGGTGCGGTGCGGGTTGGCGGCCGCGAAACCGCGGAAGAGGCGGACGCGACCCGGCTGGGCGGCGAGCTCGAGTTCGGCCTCGAGCCGGGCGCCGCCGTTGTCCTGACGGGTGAAACGCAGGAGGGCGGGCATGGGATCACCGCCAGCCCCGGCGGCGACGGTGCCGCGGTACGCGGTGCCGGGACGGGTGGCGGCGAGGACGGCCTCGTGCGTGGCCGCGAGCTCGGCGCGCGTGCGTTCGAGCTCGCCGGAGGCGACGCGGGTGAAGGTGTAGTTATGAGTTGGTGATTCACCGGCGAGACGGCCGGCGGGGTCGAGGCGGAGCTCGATGGTCCACGCCTCGCGGAGGGAGAGCAGGGGGCCGGCCTCGGGGACGGCCTGGCTGCTGCGGGTGGCGAGCGGGAGACGGAGGACGGCGAAGTCGTCGTCGGTCTCCCAAGTACCGGAGAACATGCGGGTGTCGGTCCAGTTGCCCTCGTTGCGCAGGAGGATGGTGACCTGCCGGGCGGCGGTCTTCACGGTGGCGATCTCGAGGACGAGGCCGGGGATCGGTTCGCCGCCGGCGAGCGGCTCGGCGTGGCCGAGGAAGAGGTTGCCGGGCTGGAGGGCGACGAGGAACGCGGTCTGTCGGGCGTCGCGCTCCTGGCGAAGCTGTTCGGCGACCTGGGCGCGGGCGGCAGCGAGCTTCTCGGCGAAGGCGAGGCGGGCGGCGACGAGCTGCTCGAGCGCGGTCGGGAAGGTCGGGTCGTTGGTGACGAGCGCCTTTTCGGGCTGGCCGGAGCGGAGCTTACCGAGCGGGAGGGCGGGCAGGTACTCGCCCGGGGAGACCTCGAGCATCCAGCCATCGGTGCCACGGGTGGCGGTGAGCTGGCCGGTGGCGGTGAGGGTGGCGCCGCCGGCGGCGGTGCGCTCGAGGAGGACGATGGTGAGCGGGTCGGCGGGCGGTGCACCGAGCTCGGCAAGCTCGACGAGGCGGGCTCCGCCGGGGGTGGCGAGCTCTCCCGTCAACGCCGTGAGCCGCTCGAAGCTGTCGGCGAAGCGTTCGCGCAGTGTCGCCTCCGTGTCACGACGGACGAAGAGGTCGCCGGTGAGCGCGCCCTGGGCGGAGAACCGGAGGGTGCGCTCCTGCTCGGTCGAGGAGACCGGCTCGAGGGCGACTGCGGTGAAGCGGATCCGGCCGGCGCCGAGCTGCGCGTCGAGCGCCGCGAGGACGGTGTCCTCGCCGAGGCGGTCGCGGAGATATTGCCAAGTCCAGAGACCGGCGCCGGCGAGGACCACGAGCGCGAGGGCGCCGATGATCGCGAGTTTGGCGCCGCGGCCGAAGGGCCGGCGCGGCGGGCGCGGCGCGGGAGGTGTGGCCGGCTTCGGCGGAGGCGGCGGTGGAACCGGAGCGCCGTGGGGCGGCGGCGGGGGCGTGCGGGCCGGCGCCGGTGAGACGGTTGGTGGATGGGGCGGCGGGGGCACCGCGGTGGCCGTCGGGGTTGTGCGTGGCGGAGGGGGCGGCGGCACCGCCGGGGCGGAGGGGAAAGGCGGAGGCGCCGGCCGCTTGGCGGCAGAGGGGGCGGTTGTTCCCGGAGGAGCCGGCACTGGTGGCGGCGGAGGCGGCGGGACGGACGCGGCGGGTTTGGGCGCGGGCGGTGGAGGAGGCGGTGCGGATACGGTGGGCGCCGTGGGCTTTGCCGCCGAGGCCGGCGGTGGCGGCGGAGGGGCCCACGCCGGCGGTGGTGGTGGCGGGGTGGTGGCGCCGGACTTGGGGTGTGGCGGGGGCGGGGGGGGAGGAGGCGGTTGGCTCATGCCGGCGTTGCGTTCCGAGTGGGAGGATGGAGACGGGAAACCCCTCCGGGGCGGCGGCCGCGGAGGGGCAGGCGGGACTTCTCAACGCGCGAGGCGGTCGAGCTTGCGCGGGAGGCCGAGGACGGCGCGAAGGAGATCGAGGTGCAGGTAGAGTACGAGGAAGCCGAGGTACGCGAAGACGGGGAGCAAGCAGGCGATCACGAGCAGCGCTGCGCCACCGGCCCCGGCGAAGATCCCGGCCACCGGGAGCTGGCGCAGCGTCGCGGTGATCATGGCGGCGGCGTCGGCGTTGAAGAACGAGACGCCGATCGCGAGCGTGCCGCCGAGGGCGAGCAGGGCGAAGAGTGCGGGTTGCACCACCAACGAGGCCTTGCCGAAAAACGAGGCCAGGCCGATCGCCTCCTCGCCCGCGCTGGCCTCCTCGATGTGGAGGTTGCACAACGCCGGATTGAGGGCGATGCCGGCGCCGAAGAGCAATACGGCGGCGCTGATCACACCGGGGATGAGGGGCGTGAGGCTGACGAGCGCGATGCTGCCGAAGACGCCGCCCACCACCGCGCTGAAGGCGCCGACGAGCAGGATGAGCGCGAGGCAATCGAGGAAGGCAGCGGAGCCGATGCGGCTCGGGTTGTTCTTCACCAGCGCTGCGTTGGCGGTGAAGAACCGGGCCGCGACGTATTGGAGAACGGCGACGGCACCGACCACGACGATGCCGCTGCCGAGCGAGGTGACGACGGAGTTGAACGTGCCGCTGCGGATGCCGCCGACGAGGGACTGCACGAGTCCGAGCGCCGCGCCGACGACGACAACGATGAAGCCGACGGAGGCGAAGAAGGAGAGGAGGCCGCGCAGTAATTTCTCGGTGAGGAGCGAGCGCATGAGGCGCAGCAACACGTCGACTAGGGTCGCGAGCAGGGTGCTCACCTGTTCGATGATACCGACCTTGGGGCCGGCGGGCGCGGCGGGCTGGGGCGCAGTGGCGGGAGCTGGTGTGGGCGCTGGGGCAGGAGAAGGGACGGGAGTGGGCTTCGGGGCGGGGGCGGCAGCGGGAGTCGGTTGGGGCGTTGGCGCCGCGGCGGTGGGCGCGGGCGCAGCTTGAGCAGGCGCGGAAGGTGCGGCCGGTGCTGGTGCTGGTTTCGGCGCCGCGGCGGCTTGACTTGGGGTAGGCGCGGCTGCCGGGGCGGCGGCGGCGGGAGCGGCGGGTTGGGGCGCGGCGGCGGGTTTCGCTGGAGCCGGTGCGGCCGGTTCAGCGGCCTGTTTTGCGGGAGCGCCGGCGGCGGTTTGGGCGGCCGGTTTCACCGGCGCGGCGGCGGGCGCGGGCGGTGGAGTTGCGGGTGCGACTGGCGCGGGGGCGAGCGAGGCGAGGAGCGCGGAGTAGGTCACCCACTGGGTGGCGCCCTCGGGGATGACGAAGGACTGCGGGGAGATCGTGCCTTGGGCGGAGAGCTGCTTGAGCTGCTCGAGTTCGACGGGGCCGGTGGGCTTGTTCTGGGCGTCGGTGTAGTAGTATTTCATCGCACGAAGGATGGCTGTGTTCGGGGCTGGGGCCGCGGGGGCGGTGCCGGGGCGACGCGATCGCGGCAGGGGTCAACGATGGCCAGGGCGGGGACGGAGTCCAACCGGTTCGGCCCCGGGCCGGGGTGCGGCTGGAGTATTTACGGATTGCGAACGGGCGGCGCGGCCGGTCCGGGGACGAAAAACGGCGGGCTCGGTGGAGCCCGCCGTTGAGGGAACGGGGGAGACGGTCGGGGCGCGGCGTGGCCGCGGGTCGGTCACTTCCAGCTCAGGAGGAACTTGGTGTAGTAGGTCGTATCGAGCTTCTTCTTGCCGGCTTGGGGCTCGCTGACGTAGTCGTTGGCCACGCCGATGCGGATCTTCCACTGCGTGGAGGCCAGGGGGAGCTCGAGGTGGGAGTCGTGCTGGATGCGGTAGTTGGCGAAGTCCTCGAGGGAGGGTAGGAAGGTGATCTTGTTGCCGATCTTCCAGGTCTTGGCCGTGTACGCGTGGATCAGGCCGAGATCGAGGGCGGGGGTGCTGATGTCATCGCCGTATTCGTAGGATTCGTAGCGGTAGGCGAGACCGGCGCGGAAGGTGAGTTCCTGATTTGGTTCGCGGATGACGGCGTAGCCGAGGCCGGCGGCGGTGTTGGAGTAGAAGTCGAGGTCCTTGATCTTGTCGGTGCCGATTTCCTCGCGCACGTACTAGGAGGCGCGGGGCGAGAAGAAGGCGGAGTAGTCGATACCGGCCTTGGCGTTGTCGGCGGAAGTCTCGTCTTCCTTGACGGGCGGAGTGCCGGTGGTGACTTCCTGCGTCGCGCGGGTGTAGGCGGCGTAGAAGGCGAGCTTGTCGTTCGGGCCGGCCAGAGTGGCGGCGAAACCGACGGAGGTGGCGAGGCTGTTGGTGTTGCCACTGTTGCCGACGACATCGACGGAGGCCTCGAACGCCCACGCGCGTTTGGCTGCCGCGGCGGCCTTGGCCTCGGGGCTGTCGGCCGGGTCGGTCCAGACGGCCTCGACGGTGTCGACGCTGCCGGTGCCCCAGGCGCCGGGCCCGGCGACGCGGACCTCACCGCTCGCGGCGGTGGAGACGGCGCCCTGGATTGTGTTGCCGCCAGTGTACCGGAGGAAGACCGGGGCATCGGTGCTGAGGGTGGCGACATTGGCCTGCTGGATCTTCAGCACCCCGGCAAAGGCGGTCTCGATCTCGACGACCCCGCCGCCAACGCGGAGGACTTTGCCCTGGATGGTGGAACCGTCCTTGGTGCCGACGGTGTCGGCGTTAAGCACGGGAGCGGCAGCTGCGCCGGCGATGAACGCTGCGCTGACGAGCAATTTGCTGAACTGTTTCATAGTGTGATGGGTTCGGTGGCCGTTGTCGTGGGGGGCGCCAAGGAATCGTGGCGAGCCGGGGGCTGCAAGCCGTTATGCGGGGCTGGCGACGTGACCCTGGTCGGGGCGCGCGGGGTTGATTGGCTCGAAAATGCGGCTTGTCCTCAGGAACCTCGACAAGTGGCCGATAGAGGGGCAGATACCGTGATCCCCTCCGTCTCCAGCCCTGCGACTCCTCGTGTGAAAGTTGGCAAACCAGACATCATCCGCGTTGGGCAACAACTGCCCGCCTCGCCCCGCATTTTCTCCCGCCTGGCCGCGGTTTTGAAAGACCTCAACACCGGGGTCGATCAGGTGGTCGGCTTGGTGAAGATGGACCCGGGCTTGAGCGCGCAGGTGATCCGGTTGAGCAACAGCGTGCTGTTCGGCTTCGCCGAGCCCAGTACCTCGCTGGAGGAGTCGATCAACCGCGTGGGGTTCCGCGAGGTGTACCGGCTTGTCGGTCTGGCGGCGACCAACCAGCTTTTCCCCAAGGAGCTCGCGCTCTACGCCGTGCGCGGCGATCTGGTGTGGGAGAACTCGCTCGCCTCGGCGCTCGCGATGGAGCGGATCGCCCGCAAGCAGGGCGCGGAGGACGAACAGGCCGCGTACACCATCGGGCTGCTGCGTTCCGCCGGCAAAGTGCTTTTCACCCGTCTGGCCGCCCAGCCCGGGCAGCGCATCGCGCCGTATCCGGGGGCCGAAGTCGAGCCGCATCTCGGGGACTGGGAGCGCGGGCTGTTCGGCATGGACAACCCGGAGGCGGCCGCCGAGCTGATGGAACATTGGAAATTTGATCCGACCATCCGGCAGGCGATCCGACACCATTACGATCCGTTGCTGGCCGCCGATGCGCCGCGCGAGGCGGCGATGCTCAATTGCGCCGGGTGGGTGGTGCACCAGCTCGGCAAAAGTCTGCCCGGCGAGGCCGCCTATTGGCGGCGCGAGCCGGCGAAACTCGAGCGGGCCAGCATCCTGGCCGAGGTGCTCGATGCGGTGGTCGAGGAGGTCAACGCCGAGCTCGATGTGTTGAAGTCCGCCATCGCGCCCGCCTGAGCCCGCCGCCGTCCCTGCCCGCCTCCGGTCGATGGCCGGGGCCCGGGAACGGCGGATCGCGCTTCTCCTCTTGCTGGAGGCGGCCGATCGACCCCTCCCCGCCCATGGCCGCCCCGCTGCCCCACAAACGCTTCGAGATGGTGTCGCTGGTGGTGTATGCCACCAAGCTTCCGCCGGCGCCGCAGGTCTTCGGCCGCATCATCGCCGCCATCAAGGACGGCGAGTGCAGCCTGGCCCGCCTGGCCGAGCTGATCCGGCTCGACGCCGCGCTCACCGTGCAGGTGCTGCGGGTGGCCAACGGGGCGCTGTCCGGTTTCCGTTCGCCGGCGGGCAGCGTGGAGGAGGCCGTGCTCCGTATCGGTTTCAAGGAGTTGCACCGCGTCGTCGGTCTTTGCGCCGCCTCGGCGGTGTACCAGGCCGACATGGCCGTCTACGCCGCGCCGGCCGACCGGGTGTGGGCCAATGCCGTGGCCACCGCGGTGGCGATGGAGCGGCTGTGCGCGGCCACCGGCGGAGACGCCGCCCTCGGCTATACGGCCGGGTTGCTGCGCTGTATCGGAAAGATGGCGCTCGCCCGCCATGCCGCGGGCGCGGTGGCCCCGTATCCGGCGGATGGCACGCCGTTGCCCGACTGGGAGACGCGGACCTTCGGCTACAACCACGCGCAGATCGGTGCGGCGCTGTGCGAGTTGTGGCGCTTCCCCAAGCCGATCGTCGGCGCGATCCGCGACCAGCTGCGCCCCTCCGCCCATCCGGGCGACGACACGCTCGCGCGGCTGCTCAACCTCGCGGGCGGCATCGCGGTGGGCCTCGGCTGTGGTCTGCCCGGCGAAGAGAGCCTCTGGGGCGACGCGGACGGACGCGCGGCGCAGGCCGGCCTCGACCCGGCGCGTCTCGAGATCCTGCGGATGGAGACCTCGCTCGAGACCGAGCGCATGAAGACGATGGTGGAGTTCATCCGGCAGGGCTGAACCGGCGGCCCGGCCTCGCCCGCAGTCCGGCGTTGCCAACGGGACGTTGCCCGCAACGCTCCGCGCCTACTCCCCGATGAAAGAAACCCTCCTTCGCAAGTTCCGCGCCGCCTTCGGTGGCGAGCCCACCGTCATCGCGCGCGCCCCCGGCCGCATCGAGTTCATCGGCAACCACACCGACTACAACGGTGGTACCGTGCTCGGCGCGGCGATCGACCGCGGCATCTGGGTGGCGGTGCGGGCGGCGGAGGCCGGCCATGCTGTCTTTGGCGGCAACCACGGCGCGGCGCCGATCACCGTGGCGCTGGATGCCTCGCTCGCGAAGCAGAGTGGCGAGCGCGCCTGGGTCAACTACCAGCTCGGGGTCTGGGCGAAGCTGCCCGACTTCGGCCTGAAACAGCCCGCTGGTTTCCAGTGCGTGGACGTTTCCGACCTGCCGCCCGGCGCGGGCCTGAGCAGCAGCGCCGCGATCGAGCTGGCCACGGGCCTGGCGCTCACGGCGCTCGCCGGGGAGGCGCCCGAGCGGGCGACCCTCGTGAAGCTCGGCCGGAAGGCGGAGAACGAGTTCGTCGGCGTACCCTGCGGGATCCTCGACCAGGGTGTCTCCGGTTTCGGGAAACGCGACCACCTCGTCTTCATCGACTGCCGCGGCCCCGCCTTCGCCACCGTGCCACTGCCGGCCGACGCGCATTTCTGGGTCTTCAACACGCACACCAAGCACGCGCTGGTCGACGGGCTCTACGCCGCGCGGCATCGCGAGTGCATGGAGGCCGCGCAGGCGCTCGGGGTGGGGCTGCTCGCCGATGCCACGCCGGCGCTGCTCGAGGCGAAGAAGGCGACGCTTCCGGAGGCCAACTACAAGCGCGCCAAGCACGTGATCGAGGAGATCGGCCGCGTGGCCGCCGTGCAGGCCGCGCTGGCGACCGGCGACCTCGCCGCCGTGGGCCGCCTGCTTACCGCCTCCCACCGCAGTTCGCAGAACCTCTTCGAGAACAGCACCGCCGAGCTCGATTTCCTCGTCGATCATCTTGCGCAGGCCCGGCACGTCCACGGCGCCCGGCTCACCGGCGGCGGTTTCGGCGGCGCGGTCATGGCGCTGACCAACGGGACGTTTGCGCAGGCCGACGCCGAGCAGGTCGCCGCCGCGTACACGGCGAAGTTCGGCGCGAAGCCGGACATCCTGCACCTCAAGACCGGCCCCGGCGCGGAGCTGATCCCGGTCGGCTGAAGCGCGGCGATGCGGACGAGCGGCGAGCGTCGAGGGACGAGCGCCAGACTGACGGAGAATCGGCCGAGGGCGGCGGGGCGTTTGGATGCGCCTACGCGAGTCGGGCCTTCGACCGTCGACCCTCGACGCTCGACTGACTGGCCGCGCCCCGCGGCGCCGGTTCAACCCGCGCGGGGGCGGCGCAGGTCGGGCAGGAAGGCGGCGACGAGGCCGATCAACGGCAGGAAACCGCAGATCCGATACACGGCGAAGATGCCGGCGTGGTCGGCGAGGCGGCCGAGCAGGGCTGCGCCCACGGCGGCGATGCCGAAGGCGAAGCCGAAGAACAGCCCGGCGACCAGCCCCACCTTGCCCGGCAGCAGCTCCTGCCCGTACACGAGGATCGCCGGGAAGGCCGACGCGAGGATCAGGCCGATGGGGATCGTGAGCGCGACCGTCCAGAAGGCGTTGGCGTGGGGCAGGGCGAGCGTGAACGGCGCCACCCCGAGGATGGAGAACCAGATCACGCGCTTGCGGCCGAAGCGGTCGCCCAGCGGCCCGCCGAGGATGGTGCCGGCGGCCACCGCGAAGAGGAACACGAAGAGCCGCAGCTGCGCCGCGCGCACGGAGAAGCCGAACTTCTCGATCAGGAAAAACGTGTAGTAGCTGGTGAGGCTCGCGAGGTAGAAGTGCTTCGAGAAGATCAGCGTGCCGAGCAGCGCCAGCGTGGTGACGACCTGGCGACGCGGCAGCGGCGCGGCCGGCGGGGCGGCGGTCCGGCGGGCGCGCCGGGCGTCGAGGTGCGCGCGGTACCAGCCGCCGAGGCGTGCGAGCACCACGATGCCGCCCAGGGCGAGCAGCGTGAACCAGAGCGCGCCGCGTTGGCCGGTCGGCACGATGACCGCCGCCGCCAGCAGCGGGCCGAGCGCGGTGCCGAGGTTGCCGCCGACCTGGAAGACCGACTGCGCGAAACCGTGGCGCCCGCCCGAGGCGAGCCGGGCCAAGCGCGACGCCTCCGGGTGGAAGACGGCCGAGCCGGTGCCGACCAGGGCGGCGGCGGCGAGCAGCAGCGGGAAGGTCGCCGCGTGGGCCAGCAGCACGAGACCGACGAGCGTCACGCCCATGCCAACGGCGAGCGAATACGGCCGCGGGTGGCGATCGGTGGTGAAGCCGACCGCGGGTTGCAGGATCGAACCGGTGGCCTGGAAGGCGAGCGTGATGAGCCCGATCTGGGTGAAGGAGAGCGCGTAGGTTTCCTTCAGGAGCGGGTAGATCGCCGGCAGCACCGCCTGGATCATGTCGTTGAGCAGGTGCGAGAGGCTCAGCCCGAGCAGCACCGGCAGCACGGCCGCCTCGGCGGCGGTGCGGCGGGAATTCGGTTCGGCGGTGGCGACGGCGGAGCGCTCCATGCGGCTTGATACGGACCGGCGCCGCGGGTTTTCAACCGGCAAACGCGGGCGGCCGCGCGGGCCGGGGTGCAGCCTTGGCACCCGGGGGGCGACTGCTATCGTGGCCGCCCTCATGGCCACTCCCCCGGTCTTCCTCTCCGAACTCCGCCGCCGCATGCAGGCGGACCTCGACAACAACATCCTGCCCTTCTGGGCGCAACGGGCGTTCAAGCCCGACGGCAACCTCGTCGGCGTGATCACCCACGACCTGCGCGAGTTCGACGACGTGCCGCGCCATGTCGTGCTCTGTGCGCGAATCCTGTGGACGTTCGCCGCCGCCGCCCGGCGCGATCCGCGGCCCGAGTGGCTCGCGGTCGGCCGCAAGGCGCTCGCCCTGCTCGACGGGCCCTTCCGCGACACCCGCCACGGCGGGTTTTTCTGGAGCCTGACGCGGGACCTGCGGCCGCACTCGCCGCGCAAGCAGGTGTACGCCGAGGCGTTCACGATCTACGGGCTCACCGAATGGTACCAAGCGACCGGCGACGCCGCGGCGCTCGCGCGGGCCCAGGAGATCTTCGAACTCATCGAACGGCACGCCCGCGAGCCGCGGTTCGGCGGCTACATCGAGGCGCTCGACGCCGACTGGGGCCCGCTCGCCGACATGCGCCTGAGCGACAAGGACCTCAACTCCCCGAAGTCCAACAACACGCTGCTGCACATCCTCGAGGCCTACACCGCGCTGCTGCGGGTCTGGCCCGACGCGCGGGTGCGCGCCGCGTTGCGCGACCTGCTCACGATCATCCTCGACCGCGTCGTGACCACCGAGCCGTACCCGCACTGCGCTTTGTTCTTCGATCTGGAGTGGCGCTCGCTGTTGCCAAAGTTCTCCTACGGGCACGACATCGAGGCCAGCTGGCTGTTCTGGGAGGCGGCGGTGGCGGTGGGTGATGCGGCGCTGCTCGCGCGCACGAAGACCGTCGCCCTCGCGCTCGCCGACGGCGTGCTTGCCCACGGGCTCGATGCCGACGGCGCGGTGCTCTACGACGGCGACGCCTCCGGGCCCCTCAGCACCGACAAACACTGGTGGCCGCAGGCCGAGGCGATCGTCGGGTTCCTCAACGCCTACCAACTCGGCGGCAACGAGGCCCACCTCGCCGCGGCGGTCCGCGCCTGGGACTTCACCGAGAAGCACGTCGTCGACGCGCAGCATGGCGAGTGGTTCGCCATCCTCGATCGCGACGGCAAGGTCTACCCGGACTATCCCGCGTACGCGGACAGCCAGAAGATCGGCCCGTGGAAGTGTCCGTACCACAACGCCCGCGCCTGCCTCGAGGTGATCCGGCGCGTGCCGAACGCCGGCTGAGCGTCACGATGCAATTGGCGGATTTCACTCGGCCGGGCCCCTTCCTCCGGTTGTAGGGGCTGAGCTTGCTCAGCCCGGTGGCGGTCGCTCTTGCCGGGCGGTGCGAGCGAGTTCGCACCCTATCGACGACTGCATAACCACGCTGAGCGCTCTTGTGGCGCAGGTGCGCCGACGCCGGCCCGGAGGCCCGCGTCCCCCGGAAGATCGCGTTTCGCTGGCATGAGGCGGGCTTGCTTCTGCCAATCCGGCCCGGCGCTTGCGCCCGGGCGGACGCCTGCCCATCTTCCCGCCCCGCTGCTCCCAGCACCTTTCCGGCTCATGACTTCGTACACTCGCCCGCTGCCCGATCTCACCAAGCGCGACTTGTCGTCGCTCCGCGACGATTTCCCGATCCTGAACCAACAGGTGAAGGGTCACCCGCTCGTCTACCTCGACAGCGGCGCCTCCTCCCAGCGGCCGGTGCAGGTCATCGAGGCGATCACCCGCTACTACGAACGCGACCACGCCAACGTTCACCGCGGCATCCACGAGCTCAGCCACCGCTCGACCACCGCGTACGAGGCCGCGCGCGACCGCGCCGCCGAGTTCTTCAACGCCACGCGCCGCGAGGAGATCGTCTTCACCCGCGGCGCCACCGAGGGGTTCAACCTCCTCGCCCGCGCCTGGGGCGACGCCAACGTGCGCGAGGGCGACACGATCCTGCTCACCGAGATGGAGCACCACAGCAACCTGGTGCCGTGGCAGATGCTCGCCGAGCGCAAGAAGGCCAAACTCGCCTTCGTCCCCGTCATCGGCCTCGAGGGCAAGCTCGATGCCGACGCGCTCGACCGCCTGCTCACGCCCGACGTGAAGCTCTTCTCGTTCACCCACGTCTCGAACGTCTTCGGCTGCGTCAACCCCGTCACCGATCTCTGCCGTCGGGCGCGGGCCAAGGGCATCACCACGATCATCGACGCCGCGCAGAGCGCCGGCCACCTGCCGGTCGACGTGCAGGCGATCGGGTGCGACTTCCTCGTCTGCTCCGGCCACAAGATGCTCGGGCCGACGGGCAGCGGTGTGCTCTACGGCCGTTACGATCTGCTCGCGGCGATGCCGCCATTCCACGGCGGCGGCGAGATGATCGAGATCGTCCGCTGGGACCGCAGCACCTACAAGGCGCCGCCGATGCGTTTCGAGGCCGGCACGCCGTCGATCGCCGAGGCGATCGGCCTGCACACCGCGATGGACTACCTCTGCGCCGTCGGCCGCGAACGTATCCATCAACATGACGCCGAGCTGGTCGCGCTCGCCCGGCGCGGGCTGGGCGCGCTGCCCGGCGTGCGGCTGCTCGGCCCGGCGGAGGGCGGCACCGGCCTGGTCACGTTCGTGATCGACGGGGTGCACGCGCACGACCTCTCCACCTTCCTGGACGAGCGCGGCATCGCGATCCGCGGCGGCCACCATTGCACGATGCCGCTGCACAAGAAGCTCGGGCTGAGCTCCTCGGCCCGAGCGAGTTTCCATCTCTACAATACGCACGCCGAGGTCGAGTGCCTCGTCGACGCGGTCGAGGCGGCGATCAAGTTCTTCGCGGGCTGAGCGGCGGGCGCCGGCCCGTGCCCGCGGGCGCGGGTGTTGCGGGAGCTTGCGCGGCGGGGGCTGGCCGGGTTTGGCTCGGGCATGCGCATCACCGGTGGCAATGCCCGCGGCATCCCGTTGCGCGTCCCGAAAGGCGACGCGACCCGTCCGGCCATGGACCGGCTGCGGCAATCGGTCTTCTCCAGCCTCGGGGCGCTGATCGTCGACGTGCGCTTCGTCGATCTCTTCGCCGGCAGCGGTTCCTACGGGCTGGAGGCGTGGAGCCGCGGTGCCTGCGGCGGGTGCTTTGTCGAGCAGGGCCGCGAGGCGCTGGAATGTCTGCGCACGAATCTCGCGGCGGTCGCGAAGAGCCTGCAGGCCGACGCCCGTGTCTGCACCGTGAGTAAGGCCGATGCGCTCACCTGGACGCCGCCCGATGGCGTGCGCGCCGGGCTCGTGTTTTGCGATCCGCCATACGCGATGATCGCGGAGAGCGCGCCGCGGATCTTCGCGCAGTTCGACCGGTTGCTCCTGCCCGGCCGGGAGGGCCTGGCGGTGTTCGAGATGCCGGGTGAGCTGCAGTTGACCGAGCCGGGCTGGGAATGCGTGAAGCGCCTCGGCGGCGGCGATGCCCGCGCGGCGACGGCCTGCTTCTACCGGCGCCTTGCGGCTGGGTGATACCGCGGCGGCCTGGCCCGCCCGGGTTCAGGCCGGCCGCAATTGCGTTTCGCTGACCAGATGGCCGAGTTGCCAGCGGCCGCGGCGCAGCTTGAGACGATGCACGGCGACACGATCGCCGGCCACATCGACGACGTAGGCGCCGAGCGGGCCGGTGAACGCACCGGTGTTGATGACAGTCAGCGCGCCGCGCTGCCAGACCTTGGGAAAATGCACATGGCCGGTCACGACGACCTGGGCGCGGGGAAACCATCGCGGCGCGACGGCGGCGATGCGGTCGGGCAGCGAGCGCCACGCGTGGAGCATCGCGAGGGGTTGGCGCGGCGGCCAGAACTCCGTGACCAGGCGGCGCAGGCGATGCAGGCGGCTCGGGTTTTCCGGATCACACTCGCGCGGCAACCCGGTGCAGGCGATCCGGTGCAGGGCGAGCCGGCCGTCGAGGGTGTTGGCGTCGAGTTCGGGGTGGGCGGACATGGCCGTGCGGATGCGCGCGTCGAGGATGGCGCGTTGGCGGCTCCACGGGATGGCGCTTTCGAAGAAGGCGTCGCCGTGGGTCGCGCAGACCCGTCCGTCCGGAGTGGCGCACCAGTGGTCGGTGGAGATGTCGGGGTCGTGGTTGCCGGTGAGGAAACGAACGACGGGCACCCGCGAGCGGAAGAAGCGGCGGATGGACTCGACGTCCGCGGCGCACATGCCGGTCTGGTTGTCGCAGGTGTCGCCGTTGAGCCAGAGTTCGTCCACGCCCGCCAGCAGCGGCTCCAAGTCCTCGAGCCGGCGGAGGCGCGTGGCGGCGTCGCGGAAGTGCAGATCGGAGAGGATACGCAGCATGGACAGACGACGGCCCTACAACCAGCCGAGCCGGGCCTTAAGGATGGCGACCGCGGCGACGGTGGCGGTCTCCGCGCGGAGGACACGCGGCCCGAGGTGCACGAGCGTGAAGCCGGCGGCGCGCAGTGTGGCGCGGTCGGCGCCGTCCCAGCCGCGTTCGGGGCCGAGGGCGAGCACGGCGGCTGTGGGCGCGGCGGGCAGGGCGATGTCGGCCAGGCCGGCGGCGGCCTCGTAGTTGTCGAGGGCGAGGCGGAGGGCGCCGGCGGGAAGGTCGGCGAGCGCGGCGGCGAGTGGCCGGCCGGAGGTGACGACGGGCAGCCGCGTGCAGAACGCCTGCTGCGCGCCCTCGACGAGGTGCTCGCGCCACTCGCCCGAGGACCAGAGCGTGCTCTGCGCGTAGTTCGGGTCGGTGCGGCCGGTGGCGACGAAGTGCAGCCCGCCGACGCCGAGCGCCGTGGCCTCCTGGAGGATCTTGCGCGCGGTCTGTGGTCGCGGAAGTCCGAGCACGAGGTGCAGCGGCGGCAGCGGCGGCGGCTCGGCGCCGAGCGTGGCGGCGAACTCCACCGCGCCATCGGCCGCCAGGGCCGTGACGCGGCCCTTGCCGCGCGGGCCATCGATCACGCCGAGGTCGAACTCTTCACCCACGGCGCGGTGCAGGACGGTGCGCAGATGGCGCGCGCGCGAATCGGCGGCGGGAAGCGGCCGGCCGAGTTCGTCGCGGGTGAAGAGGAGAAGGTTCATCGGGAAGGCGGAAAGCTGAAGGCGGAAGGCTGAAGGCGGAAGGCGGAAGTAGGCGCGGCTCCGGCCGGACAAAGGTTGGCTGAACCGCTGCGCGGTCCAGCCATGGCCGGAGAAACGCGGACTCTTGCCGGAGCCGGGGCGCGCGGCACAGTGGAGGGTTTCATGCGCCCGAAGATCGACTGGTTCTTGCTCGGAATGGCGACCGCGGTCGGCCTGGCCTTCGCCTTTCCGTCGCCGGGCGCGAAGGGCGGCTGGCTGCAGCCGGAGCTGCTCAACAAGCTGGGCGTGGCGGTGATCTTCTTCCTGCACGGCGCGGGGCTGCCGTTCGCGGCGCTCAAGGCGGGCACGCTGCGCTGGCCGCTGCACCTGGTGGTGCAGGCGAGCACGTATGTGATCTTCCCGCTGCTGGGGTTGGCGCTGTTGGCTGTCGCCGGTCGCTGGATTCCGGCGGACCTGCAGCTCGGGTTCTTCTACCTGTGCGTGCTGCCGTCGACGGTGTCGTCGTCGGTGGCGATGACGGTGCTGGCGCGCGGCAACGTGTCGGCGGCGGTGTTCAACGCGACGTTGTCGGGACTGCTCGGGGTGTTCCTCACGCCGCTGTGGGTGAGCTGGCGGTTGCAGACGGCGGGGCAGGCGTTCCCGGTCGGCGCAGTCGTGCTCGATCTCGTGTGCTGGCTGCTGGTGCCGCTGGCGCTCGGGCAGTTGTCGCGGCCATGGCTGGCGGAGCGGGTGACGCGGCACCGCAAGCTCGTGAGCCGCGTCGACCGCAGCACGATCCTGCTGCTGGTCTACACGTCGTTCTGCGACTCGGTGCAGTGGGGCGTGTGGGCCGGGCGCGGGGCGGCGCTGGTGGCGGCGACGCTGGCCGGCTGCCTGGTGCTGTTCTGGCTCCTGTTCCTGGTGACGAGCGTGCTCGGGCGCGCGTGCGGCTTCCCGCTCGAGGACCGGATCACGGCGGTGTTCTGCGGGTCGAAGAAGACGTTGGCGTCGGGCGTGCCGATGGCGCAGCTGATCTTCGCGGGGAACCCGGGGCTGAGCTTCATCCTGCTGCCGATCCTGCTCTACCACCCGATGCAGCTGCTGATCTGCGGCGCGCTGGCGGCGCGGTGGGGACGCCGGCCGGAAGCGGCCACGCGGTAGGCGCGGAGTCGAAGGCGCGGGCCGGGCCTGTGTGTTCAGACCTTGGTGTCGAGCAGCGTGCCGAGCATCTCGTCGGCGGTGCGGACCACGGCGGCATTCATCTCGTAGGTGCGCTGGCCTTCGATCTGCCCGACGACGTTGCTCGGATCGAGGTTGCCCTGGGCGATCGCGGCGGCGGCGGTGCCGAACTGGGCCAAGCCGCGGCGCATGCCCTCCTGGGCGATGGCGGTGGCGTTGGCGGAGCTGGCGGTGGGAACCGAGGAGATCATGGCGACAGCCCGAATGGTACGCCAGACCGGCTCCTGTCGCCAGCAGGTTAAACCCCCTATCCCGTCCCTCGGACGCCGGAGAAAATGGTGCGGGCGGAGGGAATCGAACCCTCGCAGCCAGCTTGGAAGGCTGGCGTTCTACCACTGAACTACGCCCGCGGGGGCCAGTGAAGGCGAGGGAAGGGCAGCGGCGTTTGCCGGGAGGGTCAAGCCCGTTGCGGGTCGGCGCCTCTTGCGAGCGGAGCGGAAGCGATCAGCTCCGGCAGCGGACGGTGCCTGCTCGCACGCTCCGGCTCGCGCATCGCGGCGGCTACTGCCCGTTCTTGCCGCCGGAGCCGCCGCGGGCGCTGGTGGCGCGGGCGGCTTCCTTGGTGGAGTTGGAGTTGTCGAGGTTGGCGTCGCGCAGGACCTCGCGGAACTCGCGGGCCTCGGCGGAATCGAGCCGGGAGACGAGGCGGTTGAGTCGCGCCATGCGGTCCTGCAGCTCGGCGTTCTTGCGGTCGAGGTAGGCTTGGCGGGCGCGGGCTTCCTTGCTGACGCCGAGGAAGGGGATGGTGAAACGGTTGAGGAAATAACGGTCGAACGCCGAGAGCTCGCGTTTCACGAGCTCCTTGTCGTAGGCGCCCTTGCGATAGAGGGACTCCTCCGCCATGCGGCGTTCCGTCTTCTCGAGCACGGTCATGTCGGGCAGCACGACGAGGTCGGGGTCGGCCTCGGCCGCGGCGCGGGCGGCGGCCCGCGCTTTCTCTCTCGCCTCCTCTTCGGCGACGATCCGGGCGTGCTCCTCGGGCGAGTAGGCGGGAAGTTTCTCCCGCACCACTTCGCTGGGCGAAGGGTCGGCGAAGGCGGTGAGCTCGGCGCCGAGCAGGATCGGGAGCAGGAGGAGACGCTTCATCGAGGGTGGATCTTGGGCGGGGGTGCCGGTCGGCGCAACCAAGGCATGCCGAGCGGCGGGGTGTGGCACGTGGATGCGACCGAGCGCGGGTCAGACGGTTCCATTGGGCGAGCCGCCGTGCGGGTGGAGACCCGACGAGCGCTCTTGCGCGCGGTGTGGAGGGCCGGGCTGGCCGGTCGCTCAGAACATCGACAGCGCCTGCGCGCTCTCGATCACGACCCAGGCGAACCCAGCCACCGCCGCCCACGTGAACACGGCCATCGCCGTGCGCCGGCGCCGCAGCGCCCGCTCGTAGTGGTCGGGGTTGACCCGGCGGAATCCGCTGTCGTGGAGGAAGCTCAGAAACTGGCTGTTCTGCGTGCGGGTGACGCCACGACGACCGTGCAGACGCGGGTCCGCCCGGAAGGCGGGGCGACGCAGCACGGTTGACAGCCAATGAATCATTGCCCTTCTGCTTTCGTCCTTTTGGGCCGTTTCTCAAGGGAAAACTTGGGAATGAAACCCGCTTTAACCTGCTTTTGTTAATCGCGATGCATCTGTTCCACTACGTCGGCAACGCCCTCCACTGCGAGTCCGTCGATCTCGCGGCGGTCGCTCGGCTCCACGGCACGCCGACGTACGTCTACAGCGCCGGGACGATGGAGGCCAATTACCGCCGTCTGCTCGCCGCGTTGCCCGGGCTCGACGTGCGCCTGTGCTACGCGATGAAGGCCAACTCGAGCCTCGCGGTGTTGCGGCAGTTCGCGCGGCTCGGCGCGGGCTTCGATCTGGTGAGCGGTGGCGAGCTGCGCCGGGTGCTCGCGGCCGGTGGCGAGGCGGGCCGCAGCGTCTTCGCCGGCGTGGGCAAGACCGAGGCCGAGATCCGCCTTGCGCTTGAGGCGGGCGTCTACGGCTTCCACGTCGAGAGCGAGCCCGAGCTGGCGCGCATCAACCACATCGCCGGCCAGTTGGGCCGCAAGGCCCCCATCGCGATCCGCGTGAACCCGGACGTCGACGCCGGCACGCACGCGAAGATCACCACTGGCCGCAGCGAGAACAAGTTCGGCGTGCCCCTGCAAGCGGCCGCGCAGGTCTACGAGGCCGCCGCGCGTTTCAAGAACGTCGAGCTCCGCGGCGTGCAGATCCACATCGGTTCGCAGATCACCAGCGTGGGGCCGTTCGCCGCCGCGGTGGAGCGGCTCGTGCCGTTCGCGGCGCAGCTGCGCGACCGCTACGGCATCCAGTATTTCAGCCTCGGGGGCGGCATCGGCGTGGTCTACCACGACGCGCTCGCCAGCGGGGCGCAGCCCTGGTGGGAGGCGCGGCCGGCCGCCGAGCGCCCGCTCACGCCGGAGCTCTACGGCGCCACCCTCGCGCCGGCCCTGCGCGGCCTCGGCCTGAAGATCCTGCTCGAGCCCGGCCGCTTCCTCGTGGGCAACGCCGGCGTGCTGCTCACCCGCGTCGAGTACCTGAAACGTGGGCACGGGCGGAACTTCCTCGTCGTCGACGCCGGCTTCAACGACCTCGTGCGCCCGGCGATGTACGAGGCGTACCACGAGATCGTGCCGCTCGCGCGCGACGCCGCGCGGCCCGCGCTCACCGCCGACATCGTCGGGCCGATCTGCGAGAGCGGCGACACCTTCGCCAAGGACCGCACGCTCCAGCAGGTGGGCGAGGGCGAGCTGCTGGCGTTCATGAGCGCGGGGGCCTACGGCTTCGCGATGGCGAGCCGCTACAACTCGCGCCCGCTCGCCGCCGAGGTGATGGTGCAGGGCTCCAGCTTCGAGCTGGTCAACGCCCGCGAGAGCTTCGAGCAGACGATCGCCAACGAGAAGGTGCCGTCGTTCCTGAAATAGACGACGGCCGCCGGGGCGCCGCGCGGGCGGCGGTTCGCCCGGCGAGCCAGCGGCGCCGTTGTCGCGAAGAATCGGCGACCGGTGCCGGGCCTAGCGCACCGGCGCGACCACGATCTCGACCTGCTTGGGGTTGCCGCGGGTCAGGACCGGAATCGGCCGCTTGGAAACGAACAGAGCCCGCCCTTTGGAGACGATCGTCGCCTCGACGCCGTAGGCTTCGCGCTGGCTGATCAGCCCGGGCTGGTAGGGCAGCCAGAACTCCAGCGGCATGGACACGGGCTTGGGGAAGGTGGCGTTGGCGACCTCGCGGTCGCTCCGGCCCTCGCGGTCGAGGCTGCTCAGGCGGACCTCGATCGTGGCATCGTCGGGCAGCTTGGCGTTGGTGATGTAGATCACCGTACCGCCGATACCGGGACCGGTCGGCTTCTGGGCCTTGGGGGCATGGCTGCAACCGACGACCAGCAGGCCGGCGACGAGGGTGATCGAGGCGAGGAGCGTGCGGAGGGTAAGCATGGCGGCGATCGTGGGGTTTCGGGTAGGTGAGGCAAACTGGAAGAACCGGCCGGTTTCGCTGCCGGATGATCGGCCCGACAGTCCGCCGCGCGGTCCCCCGGCGGGATCGCCGTTCTCACCGGGTGCGCCAACGAAACGGGCGGCGAGGACAGCCCCTGCGTCTCAACAGTGGTCATGCAGTCAGCGAGCAGGTCCAGTCTCTGACTGGACGCCGGAGTACGTGAGCCGGCGGTCACGGCTGGAGTCGGAGGTGTCCGGTCGGAGACCGGACCCACGGAGCGAGCATGCCGGCCGGTGGTTTCACCAACGGTGGCCGGAGGTTCGCTCGTGGATTTGCGGCAATCGCATGATCACGCCTCAGCAGTGCCGCTTGGCGTGGAAACTTCGGGTTGAAGCCGGCCGGCGACCTCGTACTGCTTGGACGCCGTGTCCGAAAAATCTCCCGCTCCCTTCACTCCCACCGCCACCGGCAAGCCGCTCGTCGGCATTGTCATGGGCAGCACTTCCGATTGGCCCGTCATGGAGGCCGCCGCGCGCCTGCTGGATGAGTTCGGCATCGCCACCGAACGCCGCGCGCTGAGCGCGCACCGCACGCCCGACGCCGCCCTCGACTGGGGCCGCGGTGCCGGCTCGCGCGGACTCAAGGTCATCATCGCCGCCGCAGGTGGGGCAGCCCACCTCGCGGGCGTGATGGCCGCCGTCACCCCGTTGCCGGTCCTCGGCGTGCCGATGGAATCGGCGTCGCTCAAGGGTCTCGATTCGCTGCTCTCGATGGTGCAGATGCCCGGCGGCATCCCCGTCGCGACGTTCGCGATCGGCAAGCCCGGCGCGCTCAACGCCGCGCTCTTCGCCGTCGCGATCCTCGCGCAGGGCGACGAGCGCATCCGCCAGGCGCTCGACGACTACCGCGCCGCCCAGACCAAGAAGGTTCTCGAGGCGAAGCTGCCCTGAGCGGGCCAGTCCTCCGAGGTAGGAGCCTGCTTGCAGGCGATTCCGAGTTCGCGGGTCGGCCGCGCGGCAGTCGTCTGCAAGCAGGCTCCTACACTCCCACGGCCATGTGCCGTACTCGGAACGAACCGTCGAAATTCCACAGAAGGTAACGAAGAGAACGAAGGCGCCTCGAGAGATCTGGCTTTCGGCACAAATGGAACTGTCACTAACGCTAGCACTATGGGCTCTCGATCGTTTGAGCAGCGATCAGCTTCCACTGGTTGCGGCTGATTGGCTGTCGGAGGGTCGCGATGCTCCGGCGCTACGAGAGCTGGCTGGGATCCAGAATCCTGCGATGTCCGAGGTTGGGCCGCTGTTCTCTCGCGCGCTGTCCGAGTTGAAACTCATCACTCCATCCAGAAACGAAGCGCTAGGTCTGCTTGGCCGGCATTATGCGCAGCAAATCGTCGACCGAGTGATCTCTCCGCATGAAGGCGCGCGCAATATCTGGTGGCAGGTTGCGAATGCGATGGATCGACCAACCGAATCGCTTCTTTCCTTTGTTGGTGCCGCAAGTGAACTCGATGACCTGCCCGAACGTTCTGCTGAAGACGGACTCGACCGAGCAGAGTACCGACGCGAGTTGGAGGAAACGATAGTCGAGAACGCCCGAACCCTTCTCAAGATTCAGGCATCCAGCCAGCGAATGGGCTAACTAGACGTCCTCCCTCTGAATCGCGTTCCTTGGCTCCGCGTCATCCGTTCTCTTCCTTCCCTTCGTTACCTTCTGTCGTCCCTCCGAAATCCGTTTCGCTTTCCCTCCCAATCTTCCTCTCACCGTAACCGCCTCCGCTACCCGCGACATCACCATACCATGAGCACTTCCCGCCACCCCGGACTCGGCACCCGCGCGCTCCACGCCGGCCAGCAGTCCGATCCCACGACCGGCGCCTGCGCCGTGCCGCTCTACCAGACCTCGAGCTACGCCTTCCGCGACGCCGAGCATGCCGCGAACCTTTTCGCGCTGAAGGAGCTCGGGAACATCTACACGCGGATGATGAACCCGACGACCGACGTGTTCGAGAAACGCGTCGCCGCGCTCGAAGGCGGCACCACCGCGCTCGCTCACAGCTCCGGCCAGGCGGCGATCACCAACGCCATCCTCAACATTGCCGGCGCGGGCGACCATATCGTCTCCGTCGCCCAGCTCTACGGCGGCACCTACAACCTCTTCCACCACGTCCTGAAGCGTCTCGGAATCGAGGTGACGTTCATCGACGGCGCCGATCCGGAGAACTTCCGCCGCGCGCTGCGGCCGAATACCAAGGCATTCTACGGCGAGGGCCTCGGCAATCCGCTGCTCAACATCTTCCCGTTCGCCGAGGTCGCCGCCATCGGCCGCGAAGCCGGCGTGCCGACGATCGTCGACAACACCTGCCTGACCCCGATCCTCAGCCGACCCTTCGAGTGGGGCGTCAACGTCGTCGTCCACTCGGCCACCAAGTACATCGGCGGCCACGGCACTTCCATCGGCGGTATCGTCGTCGACGGCGGCAACTTCGATTGGAGCCGCGGGCGCTTTCCCGGCTTCACCGAGCCCGATCCGAGTTACCACGGCCTGCGCCACTGGGAGGCATTCAAGGCCTTCGCCCCGGCCGGCGGCGCCAACATCGCCTACGCGATGAAGATGCGCCTCCAGCTCCTGCGCGACATGGGCGCCTGCATCAGCCCGTTCAACTCCTTCATGATGCTTCAGGGATTGGAGACGCTGCACCTGCGCATGGAACGCACCTGCGCCAACGCGCTGAAGGTCGCCCAGTTCCTCGAGGCGCACGACCGCGTCGCCTGGGTGAACTATCCCGGGCTGAAGAGCAGCCGCTTCCACGCGCTCGCGCAGAAGTACCTGCCCAACGGCTGTGGCGGTCTCGTCGGCTTCGGCGTGAAGGGCGGCTTCGAGGCCGGGCGCGACTTCATCGGCCGGCTCAAGCTCTTCACCCACCTCGCCAACATCGGCGACGCGCGCTGCCTGGCGATCCATCCCGCCAGTACGACTCACTCGCAGCTTACGCCCGAGGAGCAGAAGTCGGCCGGCGTGTCGCCCGACTTTATCCGCCTCTCCATCGGCATCGAGGACGCCGAGGACATCATCGCCGACCTCCAGCAGGCGCTGGAGACGAAGTAGGCGCAGCCGCGCGAACTGTTTCGTGTCACGAGCCGGAGTCTGCGGACGCCGGCTTCTTTGTGTTCGGACTCGGTGTTTGTTTCGGTTGCCAGCCGGTGAGCAGCCACACGGCGCCGAGACCGGTGTAGAGCGCGACGATCCCGGCGGTCTCGTGCAAGGCTGTGTAGTGTCCCGGGAACTTGGGGGCGAGGAGGACGATGGTCGCGATGCGCAGCAGGTTTACCGTGAAGGCGAGCAGCAGACCCAGGGCGAGCAGGCCGGGGAAGGCCCACCAGCGCGCGCGCCGGTAGAGCAGGCCGACGGTGCCGAGCAGGAGGGCTGAGCTGATCAGACCGAAACCGTTGCACTCGGTTGCGACGATGAAGGTGCCATGCTCGTTCACCAACTGCAGCTGCACGCCCGGGTTGGCCACGACCTGCAGATGCGACGCCAGCCCGAACGACTGCAGCAGGCGCACCGACTCGACTCCTGCCATCTTGCGCAGCGGCCAGTCGAGCACGGGGAAGAGCAGCACAAACAGGATCAGCAATGCGAACGCCGCCAGCAGCGGCACCGTGCGCCGCAGGGCTCGCGGGCCGAACACGACCTGCACCGCGCCGCCGGCGGCGGCGACCAGCCCGGTGAGCACCAGCAGCGGTGTCTTCAGCAGGAGCGCGCCGACGATGCAGCCGTAGGAGGCGAGCAGCCAGAACAGCCCGGTATTGTCCAGTTGGAGCGAGAGCCGCAGCGAGGCGCGCCGTTCCCAGGCGATCCACAGCCCGGCCAGCACCATGATGAAGAACGACTGCTTGAGCTGCTCGTGGGCGAAGGCCTGCGAGGTCACCCAGCGCGCCGCGGGCCAGAAGGCCAGGGCGGTGAAGACGAGCACGCCGACGGCGAGCCAGCGATCGCGCGGGGCGGCGGCGGCCTGGGCGGGTGTGGCGCGGCGGGCGGAGTCGGACATAGAACCGAGTGGGACCGTGATAAGGGTGGTGGGTTCGGTGCCAGTGGTCGAGCGCGGTGCGGGCGGTTTCGCCGAAACCCACGCGGGCTGGTCGAACGGGCGTTTCAGCGCCCCGCCTGTGTTTACACGCCGCGTTTGTTGCCGAACCAATCGATGTGCAGGCGCGGGGCGAAGCGATAGCCGCGGTCGCGGCAGAGAGCGGTGAGCCACGGGGTGCGCGCGGCGAGCGCCTCGCGCGTGATGCCCTCGGGCATCAGCAGGACCTTGTGGCGCGGCGGCGGGGTGGGCAGCTGCGCAAGCAGTGCTTCGACTTCGGCGAGGTCGGCCTCGGTCGCGATGACGAACTTCAGCTGGAACTCGTAGGCGGCAAGCCATGCGGCGACCACGGCGGGTTGCCAGCGCGTCGCCTCATGGCGCTCGCTCCATGCGGCGCCGAACTGTTCGGCGGGCGGGGTGGAGTTGCGCAGCTTGGGGCTGAGTGAGGCGAGATCGCAGGCGATGCTGTCGGGCGCGACGGTGCCGGCGGTCTCGATGGTGATGTGTTTCCCGGCGGCGCGGAGCGCGGCGGCGAGTGCGGGCAACTCCGCCGCGAGCATCGGCTCGCCGCCGGTGAGCACGACATGGCGCGAGGTGTGGCGTGAAACTTCGGCGACGGTCTCGGCGACCGACATCTGCTTCCCCTCCGGAGCCCACGAGGCGTACGGCGTGTCGCACCAGGTGCAGCGGAGGTTGCAGCCCGCGGTGCGGACGAAGACCGACGGCACGCCCGCCAGCTCGCCCTCGCCCTGCAGGGAATGGAAGATTTCGGAGATCAGCATCGGAGGCGCATGAGGTGGAAGATTTCGGAACGGGTAACCGCTAATGAACGCTAATCGGCGCTAATGGTTTGAAAGCCTTTTGCCCAGTGGCCCTTGCCGATCTCGTACGCGTCGATCGTGAAGCCATTGGTGTGCTCCTTGAACCCCGGCTTTGCAGAAGCTCGTTGCTGGGCGGCTGTGGCATCTGCGGGCGTTGCATAAACGCCGATTAGCTTCGAGTCCTCTTCGCCACTTGCGAGCTTATGGGTGTGGAAGAGCAGAAGGATAGCCTTCATTGCGGCGGCGTTCTCCGAGCTAGAGCCTATCAGTGTGCACTAGTGGTTTGCTCTTCTCCGGACTTGGAGGACTTGAGGTGGGCTTTCACGAGGAAAACCGCAGGCTTTGCGAGGTAGCTGTGCCATTCCCCCTTCTCATCCTCGATCCGCACTGAGGCCTTGAGTGTGTAGGTGCCGGGAAACCGGATAGAGTAACTCAGCTTTCGCCAATAAGGCAGCCGTAGAGTCTCGCCGACTGGTAGTGCGCTTTTTGAAAGGAAAAAGGAGTAACTCTGGTGGGGAGCATACTTCTCCTGTAGCTTCACGCCCAAACCATAGTACAACTCGAAGTGGATATCGGTAAGCCAGACCTGTTGTTTGGTGGCCGGATAGACGAGCGTAACGTCGCCTTGATTTACGATTTCGATCTCTGGCGCCAATCCAGTGCGGCCAGTCAGCGCGCTTGTGACGTCCTCCGGCATGACGATTCGAACGAGTGGTTCGGCGGCGGAAATGACAGGCCCAATCGCCACCGCGAGCGCGAGGATTAGTAGTGATCGCATGGTGATGAGCGAGACGAAGGAGAAAAGGATCAATCGGCAACTGGTTTCGGCAGGGGCGAGCTGGTGTCGGCGTAGCGGGTTGGGTGGGGAGACCGGCGAAGAGGACGGCTTCGCGGCGCTCGACGCGGGTGTCGCATTTGCTGCAGTGATTGTCGTTGCCGACGTAGTGCGACCTCGGCGGCATCCGCCTCGGGCGACCACGAGGCGTAGGGTGTGTCGCACCAGGTGCAGCGGAGGTTGCAGCCGGCTGTGCGAACAAAGACCGAAGGCACGCCCGCCAGCTCGCCCTCGCCCTGCAGGGAGTGGAAGATTTCGGAGATCAGCATGGGGCTGCGAAAGGAGGAGAGGAGGAAGAGTGAAACCACTAATCCACACTAATTGGCACTAATGACGGAGGCGGTACTCTGGCGACGGGATCGTTTCGGACTAGTGGCCATTAGTGTGAATTAGTGGTCCCCGGCAGTGTGGCGGCACATTCTGTCGTAACGACGAAGGTCGCAGGGGTGCATTGAACTTTGTGACGCTTCCCATGCTCGTCCTCGACAACCGTGGTGCCTTTGAGGGTGTAGCGCCCGGGGCCGAGCTTTGTCCTCAATGGCCACGCGTACCGAAGACGCACGGGCGCATCCGTACCAAGGGTGGCTTTTCTTGGACAGAAATAGTCATGCAGCGGGATGTAGACCGTGGAAACCTCTTTGCCTGTTTCATCGACCAGTTCGAACGAGATTCTGCCGGCCCAAATCGGGCGATAACCACTCCCGTAGACTCTGTAGGGGAGTGCTACTTGGCCGGAGTTGGTCAACTCGATCTCGGGCTCAAGCCGGAAGCTCACCTGGGACAATTGCATCCTCTCCGGCATGATGATCCGCACGGCCGGGATATTGGCGGTCGCCAAACCGGGGAGCAGAAGCGCGAGAGCGAAAAGGCGGCGAAAGCGCATGGCGCAGAGGAGGACCTCGGCTCGACTCACCGTGTTCCCGGCTTGGGCGGGAGCGGACCGCGGTCCGCGTACTCGGTCGGGTCGGGGAGGCCGGCGACGAGGAAGGCCTCGCGGCGCTCGACACAGGTGCCGCATTTGCCGCAGTGCATGTCGCCGCCGACGTAGCACGACCAGGTGCGGGCGAAGTCGATGCCGAGTTTCGCGCCCTCGGTCACGATCTGGCCCTTCGTCAGCGAGATGAACGGCCGCAGGAGTTTCACCTCGGCGTAGGTGCCGAGGCGGAGGGCGTCGCCCATCGCGCGCATGAAGTCCTCGCGGCAGTCGGGGTAGATCGCGTGGTCGCCGGAGTGCGCGGCGATGACGAGTCCCTCGGCGCCGACGCTCTCGGCCAGCCCGCCGGCGGCGGCGAGCATGATGCCGTTGCGGAAGGGAACGACGGTCTGCCGCATCGTCCTGTCCTCGTAATGGCCCTCGGGCACAGCGCCGCCGGTTTTCAGGAGGTCGGAGGTGAAGTGGCGGGCGATGAAATCGAGGGGGATGATGGTGTGCGGGACGCCGAGGGCGCGGGCGTGCTCGGCGGCGAAGGGAAGCTCGCGGGCGTTGTGCTTCGAGCCGTAGTCGAAACTCACCGCCGCCGCGACGTTGTGGTGGTGCGCGGCCCAGTGGAGGGCGGCGACGGAGTCCATGCCGCCGCTGCAAAGCACGATGACCTTCATGCGGCGGACCGTAGCGGCGGCGCGGGACGCGGCCAGAGAAAAGCGGGCTGTGCGGGGGACCTGATCTTTCGATCCACACGGTCGAGTGATCGCGGTGGCCCCGGACTGCCGGGCGGTCCGTTGACTCGGCAGTCCCACTCTGCCGAATGCCGGAGCGCCCTACCGCGATGTGGTAGGGCCCTACGCGAGACCTAATCGGCCACCGCCGGCAGCGAGGAGACGAACTCCAGCGGCGGCAGCGGGCCGAGTGTGTGGTCCCAGTGGTCGATCTGGCGCTGGAAGGCTTCGGCCTGTTGTTCTGCGACCTCGGGATGCGGCGTGGGGCGCAGGCCGAGCCGGAATAGGGCGATGGCAAGAATCTGGAGCCGGTCGAAGTTGCGCGGGTCGTCCCAATGGTGCTCAAGATACTCATGACACCAAGGGAGGCCGCTGAGGCGGCGGTTGAGGCGGAGGAACTCCTCGCGCCAGCGGTGGGCGAGGCGACGGGAGTTCTCCTCGTCGCGCAGCTTGCGGCCCGGCGAGGCGCTGACGTGGTGCAGGATGCGGCTGTGCAGCGCGACGCGGCAGGTGCGGCCGAGCGCGCGGGCGCGGAAGCAGAGGTCGACGTCCTCGCCGCCGTTGTGGAAACCTTCGTCGAAGCCGCGCAGGCGCAGGAAGAGGTCGCGGGGCACGAGCAGGCAGGCGGCGGTGACGGCGGCGGTCTGGCGGCTGGACCAAGGAGCCCAGAGCCAGTGGAGGGACTCGTCGTGGTGGGGTTTGCCGGTGAGACCGACGTCGAAACCGATGTGGTCGAGCTCGCCGGTGGCGGCGCGAAACTGGACGTTGCCGACGATGCCCGTGCGGCGGTGGCGCCGGAGCACGGCGAGCATCGGCTCGAGCCAGCGCGGTGTGAGGACGAGGTCGCTGTTGAGCAGGACGAGGAGGTCGCCGGTGGCGGCCGCGGCGCCGCGGTTGTTGGTGGCGGCGTAGCCGAGGTTGCGGTCGTTGAGGAGGACGCGGTACGGCGTGCCGAGAGTCTGGATCCACACGCGGGTGCCGTCGGTGCTGCCGTCGTCGACAAGGAGGATCTCGTGGTCGAGCCCGCGCGGGAGGGTCGCCTGCAACGAGGCGAGGCACGGCTGTGTGAGGTCGAGCCGGTTGTAGAGCGGGATGATGAACGAGACCTTCACGCAGCGGAGGGTGTGCGGTTGAAGGAAACGGCGGAGTCGGGCGCAGGGCGAGCCCGGAGGTAGGCGGAACGGCAATGTCCACGTGCTCGCAGGATCTCTCCCCCTCCGAGGCAAAGACGCAAAAATCTGTCCGATCGTGACAGGAATTTGCGTCTTTGCGGAGGCGCGACCGCGCGACGGCCGACTGCAGGAGAACGCAGAAACTTGTGCGATCGCACCAACGGTTTGCGTCTTTGGCGGCGGGCGGACGCCTGCGCGGCGCGGGCGGGTCCCGGGTTCAGGGATGGGCGTCCAGCAGGCGCTTGAGGTAGGCGCCGTAGGCGGACTTGCCGAGGGCGGCGATCTGGCGTTGGAGGCCGGCGCGGTCGATCCAGCCTTGGCGGAAGGCGATTTCCTCGAGGCAGGCGATCTTGAGGCCCTGACGGTCTTCGATGACGCGGACGAAGTCGCCGGCGTCGAGCAGCGAAGCATGGGTGCCGGTGTCGAGCCAGGCGGTGCCGCGACCGAGGATCTCGACGTGGAGTTGGCCGGCCTCGAGGTAGAGGCGGTTGAGGTCGGTGATCTCGAGTTCGCCGCGAGGGGAGGGCTTCAGGTCTCGGGCGAGGCGACACACTTTCTCGTCGTAGAAGTAGAGCCCGGGGACAGCGTAGTTGGATTTCGGATGCTTGGGCTTCTCCTCGAGGGAGACCGCGCGGCCCTGCGGGTCGAATTCGACGACGCCGTAGGCGGTGGGGTCGGAGACGTGGTAACCGAAGATGGTGGCGCCGGAGGTGCGGGCGCTGGCGGCC
>JAGVUB010000043.1 GCA_019136515.1 Verrucomicrobiota bacterium | reverse complement strand
CCGCGCGCCTGGCTGCGGCTGCTCGCCGAGAAGCTGCCGTTCTTCGCCCTCGCCGCGGTCTCGTGTGTGCTCACCGCCACGGCACAGGCCGCCGGCGGCGCGGTGAAGGCGCTGGAGGACTTCACCCCCGCCGCGCGCATCGCCAACGCGCTCCTCGCCTACGCCCAGTACCTCGGGAAACTGCTCTGGCCGACCGACCTCGCCGTGCTCTACCCGAACTTCGGCGAACAGCCGCCGCTCGGCGCCACGCTGCTTTGCGGTGCGCTGCTGCTCGCGCTCACCGGCGCTGCCGCGCTCGCTCTGCGACGCGACCGGCCGTGGGCGCTCGTGGGCTGGCTGTGGTTTCTGGGCACACTGGTACCTGTGATCGGCTTCGTGCAGGTCGGCGGGCAGACAATGGCAGACCGCTACTCCTACCTGCCCTCGATCGGCGCAACGCTCGTGCTCGTCTGGCTCGCGGCCGAGATCTCCGCCCGACTGCCGCGCCGCGCGCTCGTGCTCGGCGTCGCCGCCGGTGCCGCCATCGCCGCGTGCGTCGTGGCAACCTCGTTGCAGCTGCAGCACTGGCGAAACAGCGTCGCGCTCTTCCAGCACGCCGTCGCCGTGACGGAGAACAACTGGATGGCGCACTACAACCTGCACATCGCCTATCGGAAGTCACCGGCGACCGCGCCGGAAGCCCGCGAGGAGTTCCAGCGGATGGCCGCGATCATCGCCGCCATCGCCGAGCGCCACAACCGCCGCGGTCTGGTGCTGCTACGCGAGCCCGGCCGCACCGCAGAGGCGCTCGCCGCCTTCGAAAAGGCGATCCGGATCAAGGGCGACGAGCCCGCGCCGCGCCTCAACCTCGGCCGCGCGCTGCGCCGGCTGCCGGGACGGGAGGAGGCGGCGGTCGCGCAGTTCCGTGCGGTGCTGCGCTTCGACCCGGAAAACGGCGACGCGCTGATGGAACTCGGCCGCACGCTCGCAACCTTGCCGGGACGGCTCGACGAAGCCATCGCGCAGCTGCGGCTGGCCCTGTTCACCCTGCCCGAGACCGCCGAAACGCACGCGGCCCTGGCCGCCGCGCTCGCGCGGGATCCGCAGCGCCGCGCGGCCGCGATCGCCGAATACGAGAAGGCGCTCGCGCTGGATCCTGCCCACGCCGAGGCCCGAGCCGGCCTGACGCAGTTGCGCAGCGCCGGGGAGTGACGAGGCGCCGCGGGTTCGCAGCTCCGCCTGCCACGGGGAAAAATCCCGCCACAGAGGCGCCCCGCGCCTACCCGTTCGCCGTCTCGCCGCCAGCCTGCTCCAGCCGCAGAGCGGCGGCTTCCCACTCCTGCGTGGCGGTGGTGATCTGGTCGGTGATCGCCGTAAGCTCGCGGTTGAGGTGCTGGGCGCGGCCGGCGACCGCGTAGGTGTCGGGACTCTCCAACTCCGCGGCGAGCTCGGCCTGCTTGGCCTCGAGCTGCGCGACCGTCTCCTCGAGCCTGCTCACCTCGGTGCGCAGTTTGCGGACCTCGTTCGGGCTGATCTTCTTCGCTTTCTCGGCCTTCGGGGCGGGCGCGGGCGCCGCGGCGGCGGCCTGCTGCACGGGGCGCGCGTCGGTGAAGCCGGCGGTGAGCGCGGCGCGCTCGTTGGTGGCCTTCGACTTGTCGAGGTAGTAGTCGTAGTCGCCGGCGTAGGGCGTGAGCCGGCCGGAATGAACATGGAGGACGTTCTGCGCGAGCGCGCGGATAAAGTAGACGTCGTGGCTGATGAACACGAGCGTGCCCTCGTACTGCTTGAGCGCGAGGACGAGCGCATCGATCGACGCGATGTCGAGGTGCGTCGTCGGCTCGTCCATGAGCAGGAAGTTGGGCGGATCGACGAGCAGGCGGGCGAGCGCGAGGCGGGATTTCTCGCCGCCGGAGAGCACACCCACGGGCTTGAAGACGTCGTCCTTGCGGAAGAGGAAGGCGGCCAGGATGGTGCGCGCACGCTGCTCAGTGAGCTGGTTGGCCTCGGTGCGCAGCTCCATCACGTTTTCCAATACCGTGGCCTTGGTGTTGAGGTTGTCGCCGCGGTTCTGCGCGAAGTAGCCGGCGACGACGTTGCTGCCCAGCTCGCGCTCGCCGCCCTGGATCGGGATCACGCCGGCGAGGATCTTCAGCAGTGTGGACTTGCCCGCGCCGTTGGGGCCGACGAGCACGATGCGCTGGCCGCGCTCGGCCTCGAAGTTGAGGTCCCGGTACACGACGTGGTCGCCGTACGCCTGCTGCACGTGCGATAGGTTGATGACCTTGAGCCCGGAGCGCGGCGGCTGCGGGAAGCGGAAATTGACGCGCTTGAGCTCCTCGACCGGCGCCTCGACGGCCTCCTCCTGGAGCCGCTCGATCTGCTTCTCCTTCGACTTGGCGCGCGAGGCCATCGAGGCCTTGGCGCCGAAGCGGTCGACGAACTTCTGGAGGTGGGCGATCTCGCGCTGCTGGTTCTTGTACTGCGCGAGCTGCTGGGCCTTGCGCGCATCCTTCTCGTTGAGGAAGTCGTCGTAGTTGCCGGTGTAGCGATGGAGCGTGCCGCCGCGCAGTTCGAGCATGCCGTTGCACAGGGCGTTGAGGAACGCGCGGTCGTGCGAGATGATGAGCAGGCCGCCCGGGTAGCGAGTCAGGTAATCCTGGAACCACAGCAGCGCCTCGAGATCGAGGTGGTTGGTCGGCTCGTCGAGCAGGAGCAGCGCCGGCTCGCTCACGAGCAGGCGGGCGAGGTGCGCGCGCATCACCCAGCCGCCGGAAAACGTGTTGGCCGGTTTCTCGTGGTCGGTCTCGCGGAAGCCGAGGCCGGCGAGGATCTTCTTGGCGCGCGGCTCGAGCGTCCAATCGATGTCGTAGTCGTCGTCGTTCTCCGGGACGAGTTTCTTGCCGCTGGTGGCCAGGTGCAGGATCGTCTCGTCGCCGGCCGGCGCGCTCTCCTGCGGCAGGAAGCCGAAGTCGGCGCCGCGCTCCCAGGTGATCGTGCCGGTGTCGGGCGACTCCTCGCCGAGGATGAGGTTGAAGAGCGTGGATTTGCCCGCGCCGTTGGCGCCGACCAAGCCGAAGCGGTCGGTGCGCGCGACGAAGAGCGAGACGTCGGAGAACAGTTCGCGGGTACCGTAGGACTTGGAGATGTCGGCGATCGTGAGCATCGAAGCTGACCAACAAACCGGAGCGGGGCAGGCGGCGTCAAGGCTGGGGCGCAGCGAGGGGAAAGGAACCCCAATGGCGCCCCGGCGCGCGCGGGTGCCCGGCGCGGCAACCGCGACGCGGATTCACGCCGTTTTGCAGCCGCAGGTGTTGCTGCCGCGGCCCCGGCGACCGGGCGGACCGCACAAAAACGTGTTCCGATCAGAACACGGTTTTGTGCGGTCGCCGCGCGGAGGGGCGAATCACGTCCCTGCCGCCTGGTCGACTGTAACGCCCAGGTCGCGCACCAGACCGTCGCCGAGGCCGTAGATCCAGCCGTGCACGGCGAGCGGCTGGCCGCGCGCCCACGCGTCGCGCGCCACGGTGGTCCGGGCCACGTTGGCGGCCTGCGCGACCACGTTGCACTCGCAGAGCCGGTCGACCTTCGCGTCGAGCGTGGGCGCGGCGGAGACCGCCGCGTCGTGCCGCTCCCACACATCCTCGACGTGGCGCAGCCAGTTGTCGGCCAGGCCCACGCGACGACCTTCCACGACCGCGCGCACGCCACTGCAGCCATAGTGGCCGCACACGATCACGTGGCGCACCTGCAGCACATCGATCGCGTACTGGAGGACCGAGAGACAGTTGAGATCGGAGTGCGCGACCACGTTGGCGATGTTGCGGTGCACGAACATCTCGCCGGGCAGCAGGCCCACGATCTCGTTGGCCGGCACGCGACTGTCGGCGCAACCGATCCAGAGGAACGACGGTCTCTGCTGGCGCGCCAGCTTCGGGAAGAACTCCGGGTCGCGCTCGCGGATCGAGGCGGACCAGGCGCGGTTGTTGGCGAGCAGACGTTGGATGTCGGACATGGCGGGTAGCGGACGGAAGTGGTCCAGGACCTGCGCGGGTGAGTGCACGCCGGTCCCTGGGTAGAGGCAGGCTGGGCTCAGGGCAGCGTGGCTTCGAGGACCTTTCTGGTCTGGTTGGCGCGGTAGGCGTCGAGCGCCTTCCGGACGCGTTCGTCGCCTTGGGCGAGGATCGCGACGGCAAACAGCGCGGCGTTGACGGCGCCGGGTTTGCCGATGGCGAAGGTGGCGACGGGGATGCCGCCGGGCATCTGCACCATCGAGAGCAACGAATCGAGGCCCTTGAGTGACGCCGACTCCATCGGCACGCCGAGCACGGGCAGTGGCGTGACGGCGGCCATCACGCCGGCGAGGTGGGCGGCCCCTCCGGCGGCGGCGATGATGACCTTGAGCCCGCGACCGCTGGCGCCGCGACCCCAGTCGAGGGCGGCGTCAGGCGTGCGGTGCGCGCTCAGCGCGCGGCGTTCGGTGGCGATGCCGAACTCATCCAGGAGGCGGGCGGCGGCCTCCATGACAGGCCAGTCGGAGGTGCTGCCCATGACAATGCCGACGAGCGGCTTGCCGGTGGCGGAGGGAGTGAAGGGAGCGGTGGTTTCTTTGTTCATACGGGAGAAGGGGTGAGCGCGTCCGCGCCGGGGAGCGGCACGAGCAGTTCGTAGTCGATCACGGCGTAGGCGGTGCGGCCACGGCGCGAGACGAGGCCGCCATCGCGCCCGGGGCGCACGATCACGTGGCGCGGCTTGTGGTCGAGCACGGCAAACCCGTGCGCCGCCACATCGCGCGCCACAGCGTGGCTGAGCTCGATCATCGCGGCGTTGGAGATCGCTCCGTGGCGTGCGGCCTCCTCGGCGTCGATGCCATGCACCCACTGGTAGAGGAGCACATAAAGGCGTTCGGGATCGTAGGCGACGGGCGATTGCTCGGGACGGCGTCGCTGGTCCGCGTCGAGCGCGGCGGCCTGCCGCGCGTAGAGATGATGGGCCCGGCCGAGCTCCCAGAGCGGGTGCCGCGCCGGCGGACTGTAGATGGCGAGCGGGCGTTTGGTGCGCACCACCGGGCCGCGGCCCGCGGCGACCTGCGCGCGCAGCCGCCCGATCGCGGCGAACTCCTCGAAGGGTCCGAGAAACTGTGCGTCGTCGAGCAGCTTGGCGGGCCAGGGGAAACCGGCGGCGTCGCCGAGCACCGTGAGCCCCACGTCCTGCCCGAAGCGGCAGAACTTCACGACCAGCCCCATGTCGCGACGGACCGGATGCGGCGCGGGCACGCGATAGACCGACCCGGTCGCGCCGGGCAGGGCGCGGCCCACGGTGCGGAAACGCTGATCGTCGTACCACACAGCGGGCAGGAGCGACTCGGCCACAGCCCAGCCCTCGCGGGTGCAGTAGAGGTCGCCGCCCTGCATGCCGCGCACGGCGATGTAGTCGACGTCGTGCACGCGGCGCTGGTGGCGGGCCGGCGCGGCGTCGAACGCCGGCCGGCGGCCGCGCTGCAGGGTGAGGTCGTAGAACTCCGCGGCCATGGCGGCGGCTCAGTCCTCGTTGGCGAAGGTCTCGTGGTCGATGAGGCGCGCGTAGTCCTCGAGCGCGCCGCCATCGAGGCAGCACTCGATGATCTGCCGGCCGAGGCCGAGCAGCTCGGGCTTGAGGTACTGCCGCAGCTCGCGGGCGAAGAACTCCGACAAGATCTCGGCGCCGCGGTCGTAGGCGACCTCGCCCACCTCGGGTTGCCGCTCCACTTCGAAGAAGAAGGGCGGCAGGTAGCGGCCCTCGACGATGACCTGCGTGGGCGTGCAGCCGAGCAGCGGGCAGCGCGAGGCGCGCACCTGCTTCTTCGTGAACTGGGCGTTGCCGCGGCGGGCGAGGTACTCGCGGGCGATCCACTGCGGCATGAAGCCGGTCTCCCACGCCCCCACGTGCTGATTGGGCACGAGGATGTAGCGCACGCCCGGCGTCGCCACGATCTGATTGAGGAGCAGATTGGCGTGGTCGACCATGCGGCCGGTGGCGAAGGGCCAGTACGAGCCCACGCCCTCGGAGGACATGCCCTCGGTCTGCACGATGCTCGGGTTGGCGTGGCCGCGCGGGGCGACCAGCCGCCACAGCCAGGCCAGCGCCGGCGGCAGCAGGTGGAAGAGGCCGATGATGCCGTAGCTGGGATTCTCGCGGGTGCACGGCGGGCAGCGCACGCCGAAGCTGCGGATGTCGACATCAACCGCACCCGAGACGATGCCGGGCACGATCTTGCGCGGGATGATCACGCGCGGGTTCGGGCAGGGCTTGCCGGGGGCGTCCTGCGTGTGCTCCCAGATCAGCGTGGTGGCGTCGGGTTTGGCCTCGATGTTAAGGAAGAGCAGCGGCGCGGGCGGATGGATGGTGAGGCGCTCGAGGTGCGGATCGACGCCGTAGCGACCGATGTGATTCACACGCACGAACCACGCGTCCTCGGCGTCCATGAGCGAGAGCTTGCCGCGGCCCTTGTCGAGCGAGGGATGGCAGAGCGCCATGTCGTCGGTCACGGGCCGGAGCTCGCAGGTGCGCGGGAGGGTGAGGAGGCGCTCCTCGCCGTTGACGACATTCCGACCGAGCAGGAGGCTGCCGTCCTTCTCGCGGTGGGCGTGCTCGAGCATCTCGCTCTTGCCGCCGCCGCTGGCGCCCTCGTGGGAGATGACGAGGCGGTTGTCGTACGGGGTGACGACCTGCACGGTCGAGCAATGCATGGTGACCCAGCGCTCCGCCTCGCCGAGGTTGAGCAGCACACCGTAGATGCCCTTCTTCGCGCTCGGGCCGGGGTAGAGATTGTAGCTGAAAAGTTCATGCAGGCCCTCGCGGCGGTTGTGCACGACGATCTGCTTGCCACCGAAGTGGGTATGGCGGAACGGCGGCGCCACGTAGATCACCGCCTTCGGCGCGAAGCCGGCGGGCACCTCCGTGGGAGCGAGCATGCCCTGAAGCAGGGCCAGGCCGAGGGCGAAGAAACCGGCATTGTCGGGCGCAATCACGACGGCGTCGGGGCCCTTGCCGGCCACGCCGGCGACAAACGGGAACACCGCCAGTCGCTGCGTGCGCAGCCACGCGAAGGTGGCCTCGCGCAACTCGGCAAAGTCGCCGCCGAAACGCTCGCGGTAGGTCGGCTTGTCGGTGGGCAACGCATCGCCGATAACCATGCAGTCGGGATCGCGGCGACGCATGTAGGGCTCGGTGTAGTTGGCGGCGATGCCGTTGCGGGTGCGGCACACGAGGGCCTCGACCACCCGCCCCTTGCCGGGTGTCTCGTAGGCGACCTCGTGCCAGCCTTCGCGGGCGTCGCGCACGGCGAGCGCCACGAGGTCGTCGATTGAGTTGGGGACGGTGAAGCCCGGACAGGCGCGCAGGAGCTCGGCGGCTTCGGCAGGCAGGGCGAACGGCAGCGGGCCAGCGGAGGTAGCGGCTGCGGAGGAGGAAACGACGGCGGATTTCATGGGTAGATGAAGCGGGTCGATGTTGCGGTTGAATTTGGGTTTCGGAGACAGAGCGGCTCAATGCCGCGGGCGATTGGCGAACTGGCGCACGCGGCCCTCGAGGCCCCACCAGTTGACCTCGGGGGCGGGCGCGAGCTCGACCATGCGGATGGCGAAGGGCTCGCGCACGACCGCGGCCACGGCGGCGACGATCACGGTCCACGGGATGCTCTCGTCGAGGGGCGGCTCGATGCCGGCGCGGCGCTCGACCTCGGCAAGGCGGGCCTCGAGCGCGGCGATGCGGTCGAGGAGACGGGCGGTTTCGGTGGTGGCGGGCATGTCAGTCGACCTCCTCGACGATGGCGTCGCGCCGGTGCGCCCCGAGGGTGATGCGGAAGCGTTTGGCGGGCGTGGCGGGTTTGGCGGCGGCCCCGGCGGGCGCCGGCGCGGGTGCGGCGGCGGGCTTGCGACCGGCGTGGAGGTCGAGGACCTGCTGCGGGAACATGGCGTAGAGCACGGCCGTCTCGTCGTCGGCCGGCAGGCCCTTGGCNNGTGCGGCCGTACTTGCCCAGCGCGATGTCCATCGCGGCGGGGGCGAAGTTCTTCCAGCGGCCGAACTTCACGTTGAGCATGGCCTGCGTGCCGACGATCTGCGAGGTGGGCGTGACCAGCGGGATCCAGCCCAGGCAGCGGCGCACGTGCGGGATCTCGGCGAGCACCTCGTCGAGGCGGTTGGCCATGCCGAGCTCGCGCAGCTGGGTGCGGAAGTTCGAGATCATGCCGCCGGGTATCTGGAAGACGGGCACATCCGGATCGGTGCGCTCGTTGGCGTGGCTGGTGAACGAGCCGAGCTCGGCGTAGACCTTCTCGAAGTGCCGGCGCAGCTCGAGCAGGCGCTCGCGGTCGAAGTGCGGGCAGCGCGGGTGGTGCTCGAGCAGGGCGAGCATGCGCTGGGTGTCGGGCTGCGCGGTGCCGTCGGCGAAGGGTTGGATCGAGGTCTCCACGGCGTCGGCCCCGGCCTCGATGGCGGCGTAGTAGGCGGCGGCGGCGAAACCGGCGGTGTCGTGGCTGTGCACGACGATCGGCAGGCCGGTGCGGGCCTTGAGCCGGCGGACCAGCTCGGCGGCGACGGCGGGGGCGAGGATGCCCGACATGTCCTTGATGCCGAGCGTGTGGCAGCCGAGCGCGGCGAGCTCCTCGCCGAAGGCCACGAAACGGTCGAGCGTGTGCACCGGGCTGGCGGTGTAGCAGATCTCGCCGCGGGCGGTGCGGCCGGCGGCGCGCACCGCGCGGATCGCGGTGGCGAGGTTGCGCGCGTCGTTGAGGGCGTCGAAGACGCGGAAGACGTCGCACCCGGCCGCGGCCGAGCAGCGCACGAAGGCCTCGACGATGTCGTCGGGGAAACTTGCGTACTGCACGATGTTCTGGCCGCGCAGGAGCATGATGTGCGGGGTGCGCGGCGCGGCGGCCTTGAGCGCGCGGAGGCGGTCGAACGGATTCTCGCCGAGGTAGCGCAGGCTCGCGTCGATGGTGGCGCCGCCCCAGGTCTCGAGACCGCCGAAGCCGAGGCTGTCGAGCAGCGGCGCGGCGGGCAGCATCTGGGCGGTGCTCATGCGGGTCGCGGCGAGCGACTGATGGCCGTCGCGCAGGACGGTGTTGTTGAAGACGACGGGCGCGGGATTCATGGCAGAAGTGTCGTTTGGATGCCGTCACCTTAGCCGAAACGCGGCCCGATCGCTCCGCAGCAGGCCGGACGGAGTGTGCATTTTATGACGTGCAGAACCGCGCAACCAGTGCGATGCTCCGCGCAGAAAATGCCCAGTACGATCCGCGAGACCCTCAGCGAACGCATCCGCGCCCTGCCGGAGCTCCAGCAGTTCCTCGACGACTTCACGCAGGCGACGGGGCTGCCGCTGCACTTCGTCACCGCGCTCGGGCACCGCACGCTCGGCGCCGAGGTGTGCACACTTTGCCGTTTCCTGCACGCCCACCCGGCGGGAGCAAAGCTCTGCGCGGGCTTCCTGCAGAAGCTGCTCGAGGAGGCGCTCGAGAAACCGGCCACCGCCGGCTGCGACGCCGGCCTGAGCGAGACGGCGGTGCCGCTGCGCACCGGCGGCCAGACCTTCGGGTTCCTCGTCTTCGGCCACAACCGTCTGCAACCTCCCGACCGCGCCGCGCTCAACCGCGCGCGCCACCTCCTGGGCCGCGTGGGCGTGACGCTCCCCGCCGAGCAGCTCGAGGTACTCTCCGCCGACACGCCCGTCGCCGAGGCGCGACGTCTCGCCGCGATGGCCCGCTTGGTCGAAGCCGCCGCCGAGCGGCTCGTGCTCAGCATCACCCAGCACATCGTGCACCCGCCGGCGACGATGCCGCCGCTGGTCGAGCAGGCCTGCAAACTCGTGCGCGCGGAACACGCCCGGCCTTTGTCGTTGCCGGAATTTGCGCAGCGCCTCGGCGTGAGCGCCGGCCACCTCAGCCGCGTCTTCCACCACAACACCGGCCTGCGTTTCGTGGAGTACGTCGCCCGCGTACGGGCCGAGCGGGCCAAGGCGTTGCTCGTCGAGACCGACAAGCCCGTGACCGACGTGGCGTTCGCCTGCGGGTTCCAGTCGCTCTCGCAATTCAACCGCACCATGCGCGCCCACTTCGGCTGTCCGCCGCGCGAGCTGCGGCACAAGCCCGAGCGCGCCACGGCCGCCCGCAGCAGGGGTGGCGATTCTCGGGCTTGAACGCCGCCGCCGGGTTCCTCTTGCTCTCCCCTTTCCCTTTTCGCGGCGCCCCGCGCCAGCTCCGTCCGCCATGCCCAAACGCAAGAATCCCGACGACCAGCAGGAGAGCTTCGACTTCAACGCCGCCAAGGCCGCAGCCGAAGCCGCCGCCGCACAAACAGCGGCCCCCGCACAGCCAGCCGCCCCGGCGGCCGCCACCGCCGCCACCCGCGATCCGCAGTCGCCTGTGCCGCCCGCCGTCCCCGCCACCGCCGATCCCGCGCCGCTGGCCCAGTCCTACAAGGGCTGGTTCCTCGACTACGCCAGCTACGTCATCCTCGACCGCGCCGTCCCCCATATCGACGACGGCCTCAAGCCCGTCCAGCGCCGCATTCTCCACACGCTGTGGGAAATGGACGACGGCCGCTTCCACAAGGTCGCCAACGTCGTCGGCGCCTGCATGCGCCTGCACCCGCACGGCGACGCCTCCATCGAGGCCGCGCTCGTGCACCTCGGCCAGCGCCGCTGGCTCGTCGAGCCGCAGGGCAACTATGGCAACACCCTCACCGGCGACGGTGCTGCCGCCGCCCGCTACATCGAGGCCCGCCTCACCCCCTTCGCGAAGGAGGTGCTCTTCAATCCGAAGACCACCACCTGGCAGCTCAGCTACGACGGCCGTACCAAAGAGCCGGTGACACTCCCGGCCAAGTTCCCCATCGTGCTGCTCGAGGGCGCGGAGGGCATCGCCGTCGGTCTCTCGACCCGGATCCTCCCGCACAATTTCAACGATCTCTGCCGCGCCGCGGTGAACCATTTGCAGGGGAAACGTTTCCGCATCTTCCCCGACTTCCCCACCGGCGGCATCGCCGACTTCTCCGAATACAACGACGGCGAGCGCGGCGGGAAGGTGAAGATCCGCGCCAAGATCGAGACGCGCTCGAAGTACCTGCTCGCCATCACCGAGCTGCCCTTCGGCACCACCACCGAGTCGCTCATCGACTCCATCCTCGCCGCCAACGCCAAGGGCAAGATCAAGATCCGCCACATCGACGACAACACCGCCGAGAAGGTCGAGATTCTCGTCCACCTCCCGCAGGGCGCCGACGCCGAGCAGCTCATCCAGCAGCTCTACGTCTTCACCGACTGCCAGGTCTCGCTCTCCCCCGCCGCCTGCGTGATCGACACCCTGCCCGCCGCCGCCGGCCGGGGCACGCAGGACCGCCCCGCCTTCCTCGGCGTCTCCGAGATCCTCCGTCGCTCCGTCGACAAGACCCTCGCCCTCCTCCGCCTCGAGCTGGAGATCCAGCTCGGCGAGCTCGAGCAGCAGTGGCACTGGGACTCGCTCGAGCGCATCTTCATCGAGGAGCGCATCTACCGCCGGATCGAGAAATCGGAGACCTGGGAGAACGTGCTCAGCGAGATCCGCGAGGGGTTGAAACCCTTCGTCAAGCAGCTCCGCCGCGAGGTCACCGACGACGATCTCGCCCGCCTCACCGAGATCCGCATCAAGCGCATCTCGAAGTACAACCGCTTCCAGGCCGACGAGCAGATCAAGAAGATCGAGGCCGATCTCAAGCAGGCCCGGCACCACCTCGCCCATCTCGTCGACTACGCCATCGCCTGGTTCGAGCGCCTCGCCGACAAGTACGGCAAGGGCGTCAAGCGCCGCACCACCTACGACGAGATCGAGCAGATCAGCGTCCACGCCGTCGTCTCCGCCAACCAGCGCCTCTACGTCGATCGCGAGCACGGCTTCATCGGCCTGAACTGGCGGCAGCACGACTATGTCGCCGACTGCTCCGTGCTCGACGATGTGCTCTGCATCATGGCCGACGGCACGCTCAAGGTCTCCCGCGTGGCCGAGAAGCTCTTCATGGGCCGCGACATCATCCACGTCGCCCTCGTCCCGAAGGAAGCCGACACCACCGTCTACACCCTCGTCTACCAGGACAAGGACAGCGGCAAGGCCTTCATCAAGCGCTTCCAGCTCGGCGGTTTCACCCGCGACAAGCTCTACCCGCTCACCGCCTCCGAGGGTTCCAAGATCGTCTGGCTCCACGTCGCCCGCTCGCCCGCCGAGATGCCGACCAAGCTCCAGATCTCGCTCGACGGCCGCAGCCACGCCCGGGTGCGCGACTTCGAGTTCGACGCCGCCGCCCTCGCCATCTCCAGCCGCGGCGCCAAGGGCCTCACCGTCTCCAAATGGCCGGTGAAGGCGGTGAAGCCCCTCAGCCCGTCTCCACGCGGCTGACACCCACAGGAAAACCACCCGCCAAACCGGCCCTGGCCGCCCCGTCCTTTCGCTCGACCGTGACGAAATTTTAACAGGTCATTGACCTAGAATTTAAAACCGTGTGCTGTATAAGGTTGTCGCGCGCGGACCGCCCGCCTACCCCTTCAAGCCCCCCTGTTTTTCCGACTTCAAACGTCATGAATCCAAGTTCTTCCGCATCCTCCGCCGGAGGTGATTCTCCCACCAACCATCTCGTCGAGCTGACGTCGAACACGCTCCAGGTGGTCCGTGTCGAAGCCGGAGCGATCGGCCTGTCGCGCAACGCCGCGCTGGACAACAAGGCGATCCTCGAACTGCTGCTCAACGAGGCCTCCGCGGATTGGCAGACCGCCGGCTGGACCGCCGGGGTCGGCGGCTTCGTGCCCGCCTCCTCCTGGCACCTCGTTTCCGAAGAACAAGTACGCGCGGTCGGCGCCAACGCCACCCTCGGCGCGGTCGCCGGCAGCCTCCCGCATGGTTTCTCGGGCGATCTCGTCGTCGCCGGCTGCTCCGCCGGCAAGGGCGCCCCGGTCGAGGCCGCGGGCGAGAACCGCTGGCTGCTCGCCGTCGCCCCGAAGGAGGGGCTGGACAAGCTCCTGACCGGCACCGAGCGCTGCAAACTCACCGCGAGCCCGGTCGGCCCCGGCGTGCTCGATCACATCGGCGCGATCACCCGTCTGCTGCGCGTCACCGGCCAGAACGCCGTCGCCCTCTGGGAGCTCGGCCTTGATCGCTCCCACCTTTTCCTCGTCACCGCCAACGGCGTCGAAGCCGTCGTGCCCTGCGAGATCAAGCTGACCGACGTCTGGGAGACCATCCGCGCCGAGCTCAACCTCAAGTATCAGCTCGCCGCCGCCCGCCTGTTCTACGGCGACCTCTTCGACTTCACCGACGCCGCCCCGCGGGTCGCCGGCGCCCTCGCCCCGATGCTCACCAGCGCGCTCGCCGCGCTGCCCTCCCATGGAGAGAAGCCCGCGTTGGCCTGCGCCGGTCTCACCGGCACGCAGAACTGGCTCGTCAATCACCTCGCCGCCGCGATCGGCACCACCAATTGGCAGCCCGACCCCGAGACCGCCCTCAGCGAACTCGGGCTCCACGTCAGCGGCGACATCGTCCCCGGCCAGCTTGCCCCGGCAACGTTCGGTTTGCTGCACCGCGCAGCGGTCAACGCCAAGGGCGGCAACGCCTGGAGGCCCGTCTGGCATGCCGCCAGCGCCGCCGAGTTCAAGATCGCTCTCCCGGCCGGCCCCAAGGCGGTCGCCGCACCGGCCCCCGCCCCGGCGCCCAAGCCCGTGATTCCCGCCCCGGTGATCGCGCCCAAATCCGCGCCGATCCCCACCCCGATTCCCGCGTCCAAGCCCGCCCTCAAGGCCCCGACTCCGGTCCCGCGCCCGGCGCAACCGGCCCCCACCCCCGTTCCCGCCAAGCCGGCACAGCCGGCCCCCGCTGCCAAAGCGCCCATCCCGGCCCCGCAGCCCGCCAAGGCCCCGATCCCGCAGCCGCTCAAGCCCGCCACCCCGGCCAAGCCCACGCAGCCAGCCGCCAAGATCCCGGCCCCCGCTCCGGCTCCCGCTCCCGCCGCCAAGGCCCCGGCGCCGCAGCCGGTGAAACCCGCGGAGGCCCCCAAGCCCACGCCCGCTCCGGCCGCCAAGACCCCCGCCCCGCAACCCACCAAGTCCGCGGATACGCCCAAGCCGGCTCCCGCCGCGGCAGCCCCGAAGGCCGCCGCCCCGAAACCGACCACCACGGAGTTCGTCGCCAAGAAGAAGTCCCCCGTGGCGCTCATCGCCGTTGCGGCAATCGTCGCCGTGGTCGGGATTGGCGGCTTCCTCTTCATGCAGCAGAGCAAGGCCGCGGCCAAGGAAAGGGCCGCGATGGAAGCCAAAGCCAAGGCCGATGCCGAGGAGGCGGCGAAACGCGAAGCCGCCCGCCAGGAGGAGCTCAAGAAGGCCCAAGCCGAGGCTGCCCGCCTCAAGGCCGAGGCCGAGAAGCAGGCTCAGCTCGCCGCCGAAAACGCCCGCAAGCAGGCCGATGCCCTCGCCGCCGCCAAGGCCGCCCAGGATGCCCTCGCCCGCGCCCCCGGCGTCATCTCCATCACCTCCGACCCGGTCGGAGCCGAAGTCACCATCGACGGCGACACGCCGCAGATCACTCCGGCCACCATCACCAACGTCACCCCCGGCCTGCGCAAGGTGTCCCTCTCCCTGCCGGGCTACGACACCGTCGAGCAACTCGTCGAGGTCAAGGGCGCACAAACCCTCGACCTCGGCAGCGTCACCCTCCAGCGGGTCTACGGCACACTCATGCTCCGCTCCGAGCCGGCCGACGCCGAGTTCGCGGTCTTCCCCGCCGACAAGACCGACGGCCAGCCCATCCGCACCGGCCGCACCCCCGGCAGGGTCGACCAACTCCTGCCCGGCGACTATGTGATCAAGTTCATCCGCCAAGGGCTGGTGCCGACCACCGAACACGCGTCCATCGCCGGCAAGGACATCGTCGATGTGAACAGCACCTTCATCCTCGGTGGCGTCTCGCTCTCCAGCAACCCCGCCGGGGCCGCCGTCCGCATGAACGGCGAGTACCTTGGCGTCACCCCGATCGTCCGCGCCGAACTCCAGCCCGGCCAGGCCTCCTTCGAGTTCACGTTGCCCAACCACGAGCCGATCAAGCTCGCCGGCGAGATCACCAACAACAACACCCTCCGCCTCCACGCCGAGATGCTTCATGTCGACCGCATCGCCAAGCCGAGCGAGGTGAAGAGCGCGCCGAAAATCCTCCAGACCGCCGCCCCGAACATCCCCGGCAACTTGGGCGAGATCAAGGGCGAGGTCGTCATCTCGGTCGTGGTCACCAAGCAGGGCACCATCCGCGACGTCCGGGTCGACAAGTCCGACAACCCGGCGCTCACCGAGCCCTGCCTGAAGGCCGTCAAGCAGTGGAAGTTCGGCCCGGCGATCAGCAAGTCCGGCCAGCCGGTGAACATGCGCATCTCCGTCCCCTTCAGGATCGACGTCAAACCCCAGGCCCAGTCGGCCGACGACCAAAGCGACCTGCCGTTCCACATGCGCAACTGACGCGCCGCCTACGCCTCTCCCGCCCGCCGCGAGCCACCGCTCCGGCGGGCTTTTCATGCCCCCGCTTTCGCAGGCCTCCGTGCCTGCGAAAGCGTGCCGCCGCTCACCGTCCCGCCGCCAACCACCGCCGCCGTTCCACCGGCGCATGTTTCTCGAGCGCGTAGCGCAGCATCGTACGCGGCATCCGCGCCGCGTGCTCCGCAAGGAAACCGTCGAGCACCGCGCGATCGCGTTTCCCGATCTCGCGCAACATCCAGCCCACCGCCTTGTGCATGAGGTCGTGCGGGTCGTCGCGCAGCCGGGCGGCCAGCCGCAGGGCGGCGGCAAACTCGCCGTGCCAGATGAGGTGACCGGCCGCCAGCATCGCGATACGGCGCTCCCACAACGATCGCGAGCGCGCGAGCCGGTCGAGCGTGCGGCCGCATTCGGGGCGCCCTCGCAACCACGCTCCGACTACGCGGCCGGCCGTCACGTCGACCAGATCCCAGTTGTTGATCCGGCCGGCGCGCGCGGCACGCAGGTAGAGCCGGAAACGGAGCCGGCGGTCGGGCGCGGCGGCCCGCTCGCACTGGCGGGCGACGATGAGCAATGCCGCCAGCCGGTCCTCATGCCACGGCGAGGCGAGCAGCGCCTCGCTCTCGGGGAGCGACAGGGCGGCGGCGCGCCGCACGACGGCCCGGACCTGCGGCACCCGCAACCCGCGGAAACGGTCGCCCTCCGCGTATTCACCCCGCCCCGTCTTGAAGAAACGTTGCAGGTCCGGCACCCGCGCCGGCTCGGCGAGCGCGCCGAGGGCGGTCTGCACCGACTCCGCGGTGCGGAGCGGCGCCGCGGAGTCGGCCGCGCGACCCCGGCGGGAGCGCACCGGACTCACCGAAACTCGCTCCAGTCGTGGATCGCCGGCGTCCCCTCGGGGGTGGGAGGCACGCCCGGCCGGATGCGGCCCCGGTTGAAATGCAGCACATGCATCCCCAGATCGAGGGCGGAGACGATGTCGACGTCGTGCCGGTCGCCCACGGCGAGCACCTGGGGGCCGTCGCACGGGCCCAGCCCCGCCATCGACAGCGCCTCCATGCCGAGCAGCGGGTTGGGCTTCTTGAAACCGTGGGTCGCGCTATCGAGCACGAAGCGGAAAAAACGGCTCAGCCCGAACCGCTCCAGCTGCCGCTGCGGCATGCCCGGCACCAGGGAGTTCGTCACCACGGCGAGCGTCCGCCGGGCGTACCAATGCCGCAGCATCTCCTCCACCCCGGGCGTCGGCCGCAGGAGGGCCCCGTACTCGACCTCCCAGATGGCCAGCAACCGCGCCGCCTCGGCGGCGCACTCCTCGCGGGAACGCTTGACCGGCGACTCCTCCAGGGTCTGGCGTAACCGGTCCATCAGCACCGTCTCCCGTCCCAGCCGCAGCGTCTGCGAACGCACCTTCGCGTACGCCGCCCGGAACTCCGCCAGTCCCGGGAAGAAGCCCGATTCGACCGCCAGCTGCGGCACGCTCAGCAGGCTGCCCTCCTCGCCCGCCGCATCGAAGTCGTCGATCAGCGTGTTGAAGCAGTCGAAAAAGATCCAATCGAAGGCCGGGAGCTGCATGCGCGGGATCGAACGTGGTAGGGGGTGAGGGGTGCCAACAGTCGCGAGGTCGCCCCGCGGAGGCAAGTATGCTGTGGGCGGATGTCCTCATTCGCCCCTTCGGGCGCGCCGCCGGCCGCCACTTTCCCGCCCCCCGGGCTTTCCGGCGCGCGTTTTCCCCCTAAGCTCCGCCCTCTTCCGGCTTCCCGCTTTCCCGTTTTCCCCCTTCACTCTCTCCGCCCTTTCTTCCTCAGTCCTTTCTCCGCACTCCCTTTCCACATGAGCACACCCTCCTTCGAATACCAGGAAATGTTCCCCCTCGGGCCCGACACGACCCAGTACCGCAAAGTCGACGCGCCCGCCGACCTCGTGAAGGTCGAGAAGTTCGGCGACCAGGACATGCTGGTCGTCAAACCCGAGGCCCTCGAGATCCTCGCCAACCAGGCGATGAAGGACTGCTCCTTCATGCTCCGCCCCGCGCACCTCGAGCAGGTCGCCGCCATCCTCGACGACCCCGAGGCCTCGCCCAACGACCGCGGCGTCGCCCTCGCCATGCTGCGCAACGCCGAGGTCTCCGCCAAGGGCCTGTTGCCCTTCTGCCAGGACACCGGCACCGCCACCGTCGTCGCCAAGAAGGGCCAGCAGGTCTGGACCGGCGTCGACGACACCCTCCACCTCTCCAAGGGCATCTGGAAGACCTACACCGAGGAGAACCTCCGCTACTCCCAGACCGTGCCGCTGACCATGTACGAGGAGGTCAACAGCGGGAACAACCTCCCCGCCCAGATCGACCTCTACGCCGGCAAGGGCGACCACTACGACTTCCTCTTCGTCGCCAAGGGCGGCGGCTCCGCCAACAAGACCTACCTCTTCCAGGAGACCAAGGCCCTCCTCAATCCCGCCAGCCTCGAGAAGTTCGTGCTCGAGAAGATGGTCTACCTCGGCACCGCCGCCTGCCCGCCCTACCACCTCGCCATCGTCATCGGCGGCACCTCCGCCGAGATGAACCTCAAGACGGTGAAGCTCGCGTCCACGAAATACTACGACGCGTTGCCCACCTCCGGCAACAAGGGCGGCCGCGCCTTCCGCGACCTCGAGCTCGAGGCCAAGTTCCTCCAGCTCGCCCAGCAGACCGGCATCGGCGCCCAGTTCGGCGGCAAGTACTTCGCCCTCGATGTGCGCGTCGTCCGCCTCCCCCGCCACGGCGCCTCCTGCCCCGTCGGCATCGGCGTGTCCTGCTCGGCCGACCGCAACATCAAGGCCCGCATCGACCGCGACGGCCTCTGGGTCGAGCAGATGGAGACCAACCCCACCCGCCTCATCCCCGAGAAGTACCGCGGTGTCTACAAGTCGCGCGGCGTGAAGATCGACCTCAACCGCCCGATGAAGGACATCCTCGCCGAGCTCACGAAGTACCCGATCACCACCGAGCTCGCGCTCACCGGCACCATCATCGTCGCCCGCGACATCGCCCACGCGAAGTTCAAGGAACGCCTCGATAAGGGCCTCGGCCTCCCGCAGTACCTCAAGGATCACCCGGTGTACTACGCCGGCCCGGCCAAGACCCCCAAGGGCCTGCCCTCCGGCTCCTTCGGCCCCACCACCGCCGGCCGCATGGACAGCTACGTCGACCTCCTCCAGCGCAACGGCGGCTCGCTCATCATGCTCGCCAAGGGCAACCGCTCCCAGCAGGTCACCGACGCGTGCAAGAAGCACGGCGGCTTCTACCTCGGTTCGATCGGCGGCCCCGCCGCCATCCTCGCCCAGGAGAACATCAAGAAGATGGAGCTCATCGAGTATCCGGAACTTGGCATGGAGGCCGTCTACAAGATCGAGGTCGAGGACTTCCCCGCCTTCATCCTCGTCGACGACAAGGGCAACGACTTCTTCAAGTCGATCGCCGCCTGCCCGAAGGCGCACTGAAGAGGAAACGGCGCGAACGCCGTTTCCTGAGGCGGCGGGCAAGGCCCGCCGCCGGAGCCATTCCGACGGCCGCGCCACCAGCGCGGCCGTTTTCTTTTCTCCACCGGCGACAGCTTTCCGCCTGCGCGTGGCCCGGCGCTTCAGCCCGGGCCGCCGGATCCGATCCCGCTCCCCGGCACCCGACAGGGTGCGCCCCCCCCGGCGCGAGTGATCCGCCCCTCACTTCGGCGCGGGCATCGTGGCCTGCTTGAACGCCGTGTTGGCGGCGCGCAGCGCCGTCCAGTCCTGCAGATAGTCGAACGCAAGAAACTGGTGCAGCGTGATGATCAGCCAGAACACCAGCTGGAAACGCAGCTTGCTCGTCTTGTGCCGGAAATGTCGCTGCGCGAGGAAGGCGCCCGGCCAGCCACCAAGTAGCGATACCAGGTGCAACGAACTCTCCGCCACTCGCCACTGGCCATAGCGTGCCCGCAGTTTGTCGAGCCAATACAGCAGGAACCCGATCGTTGAAAGGCCCAGGACGCAACCAACGACCAGCCGCCAGTCGTTGCGGTCGGCCAACCGGAAGAGCGCGTAGCCCGGTGCCGCCATCAGCACCAGCAACTCCAGCAGGTGCCAAAACCGGATCCGCCCACCGTCGTTGTGGTGCTCGACCTCCTGCGCCGTGATCCGCCCCGCCTCGTCGCGCCCCAGCCGGAACTCGACCACGTCGCCCACCTCGGGCCGCTTGTGGTGCACCATGAAGTCGTCGCGCTGGAGCGGAATCCGATGCTTCTCGAAGCAGAGCGTTCCGCGGCCCCGGGCCTGATCCCACTCGACAATCCGGGCGGTAAGCTTGATCCCGGGCCCCTTCGGGGCGGTGGTGCGGGAGGCATCGGGGTAGGCGATATTGGCCATGCCACCACTACAACGGCGACGTTCCCGCCCACGGCAATTCCGGAATCATCCCGCGCCGGACCGTCACTCCGCCAGAGTGGCGCTGGGCCGGGTCACCGCGTTGGGTGCGATCGTCGTATCGACCAGCAGACCTGCGACCGCCTTCAGGAACTCCTCCCGCGCCTTGTCGTTGCGGAACCCGAAGTTTCGGTGTCCGCCGTCCTCGCCCCACTCGCCGATGCAGGCCTCGATCGCCTCTCCGGTGACGCTCATCGCCTTCTCGTAGGTGAAATAACGATAGCCTTCGCCCACCTTGGCGACGAACGCGAAGTAGCAGTCGCCGCGCTCCGCGGGCGCGGCGAAAGTCAGCAGCACCCCGGTCGGCACCGGCACCGCCTCGACCACGAGCGCACCCGCATACTCCGGCCCGACGATCGCCCGCGCCGCCTCCTGCAACCGATCGACCCTGCCCGCCCGCAGATCCTCGAAGAAGGCGCCCTGCGTGCGGTGCGCCCATTTCGGCAGCAGGCGATGTTCGAAATAGTAGAGCTTCTGGTGCGGGGTCGGCTCCTCGGTTGCGGCCGGGGCCGGGGAATCGGCCGCAAAGACCGGGCACGACGCAAGGACCCACAGTGGCAGAAGAAGCCAACAACGAAGTTTCATGGGAGGATGGGGAAGGGGCTGCCGGGGCGGCAGGGAACACGCCCAGCGTCGTCCCTCCGCCTCCGGAAAGTCAATGCAACGGACGCCGTGGCCCGCCGCACGGTCGCGCCCGGGACCGGCTCACGGTGCGGCCGTGAGCGACAGGTACATCGAGAACTCGCCCGCCGCCCCCGCCCGCCATTGCGGCGAGAACTGCTCGATCTCCACCACCGGCGCCCGCGGCTCGCCGATGTAGACCTGGGTGTAGAACCCGTCGTCAGGCGCGGCCTCCTCCGGCCCGCGGCTCTCCCCGCACTCCAGCGCCAGCCGGTAGCCGCCGACTCGCGCCACCAGCGTCTGCGGCGGAAAGGCGAGCTTGTCGGATTTGCCGGCGATCGACACCACCACCCCGCCCGCCACCTCCTCGACCCCGGCGGGCAACGGCAGGTCGGGCTGCATGTTCGGCCCGACCGCCCCGCCCACGCGGAAATACCCGCGCGGCCACTTCGCGCTCGGCGCCGTGCGCAACTCGACCTTCGTGTCGGGCGGCGTCTGCAAGATCTGGATCACCTGCACGGCCCGCGTGCCGCCCGCAACCACGGCGACGCGGCAGGCCAGGCGCTCGCCAGCCGGTTCGTAGATGCGGGTGAAGCGCGGGTAGCCGTCGCCGGCGTCGGGCATGAGCAGTTCGAGCCGGTTGCCGGAAAGCTTCACGCTCTCGGCGGCGGAGAACTCCCACGCCGCCGGCGGCGGCCAGCCCCAGAGCGCCTGCGGCCCCAGCCAGACGCGATGGCCGCTCCAGCCCATCCGGTCCTCGCGGGTCGGCGTCTCCAGCATGAGGTTGCGGGCGCCCGCCGCGGCGGGGCCGAAATGCACGAGACGCCCACGCTCGACCGAGACAATCGCCCGCCATTGGGCCGTGACCAGTTCGTAGGCGCGCTCGCCATGCCAGGTGGTGGGGGACCACGCCTCCGTGCCGGCTTCAGGCGCGGCGGCTCTCACGGCGACGTGCGCCACGCAGGAGGCGAGCACGAGGCCGCCAAGGACGGTCAGGGGCAGATTCATCGGTGGGGGGAATTGAGCAGCCGGTCGGCCGCGAGCACCAGAAACAGATAGTCGGTGGTGCCGCCGCCGAGAACATACTCGGTCTGCTGCCAGAGATACGGCCATTCGAGCAACTCCGGAAAATCGGGCCGGATCAGCGCCGTGCCCGAGACGATGCCGCCGGGCAGGTGCGAGCGGTCGGCGCGATTGAACCCGTATCCTTCGGTCACCGACTTCGCGCCCACGCCGGAGACAAACGACGCGGTGTTCGCGCCGGGATGGCAGCCGAGGATGAAGTTGAGCGCGTGCAGCATCGCCTCGCGCGGGAAGATCTCCGGCCACGCCCGATGCAGATAGTACTGCTCCACGCCGAAATGCTGGATCTGCCAGCCCGCGCCCCAGATGTCGGGCTCGTAGGGCACGCCGTACGGCGTGCGTTTCTCCAGTTCCGCCTGCTGCGCGCGGAAGGCGTGGACCGCCTCGGTCACGGCTCGCGTGAACGCCGCATCGCCGATGGCCGGCAACGCCCGCCCGACCAGCCAGGCCAGCCGCGGCCGGCGCGGGTGCTCCTTGTCGCCGCGGATGTTCGTGCAGATCGCCTCACGCTGGGCGACGAGGTACTCGGCATAGCTGCGCAAGCCGGTGGTGAGCAGCAGCTCCACCGCGAGCTGGATCCGCGGGCTCGGGAAACCCTTCATCCACGGCGCCGGCGGCACCTTCGTCTCGTCGGTGTCGCGCCAGATCTCTTGCGCGTACGCCAGACACTCGGCCGCGAGCGGATCGTTGTAGCCGCGCAGCGCGCGCACCGCCGCCGCCAGGCCCGCGCCGGTCTGGAACTCGCGGAACGGGTTGTCCTCGGTGAAGACCCAGCGGTCGTCGGCCGAGCCGGCCACGCCGCCGTCGATCGCCGGCGGTTGCTCCGGAGCGGCCTTCGGGTCGAAGACGGCGTTGTCCGTCTGCATCGAGAACTCGCCGAGGTGTACGTACTGGCGCTTCGTCGGCACGATGATGCCGCGGTAGAACCGCCCCAGCGCGCGGCGCCCGCCGAGCACCGTGGCCAGCCCGTGCTCGATCTGCTGGAGCACATCCGGCTTCCCGTCGGGCCGCTGGATCTCGACCACACGGTTCAGCGGATCGATCGTCGTGCCGTCGTAGTCGACTTGAAACTCCTCATACGCGAGCGCCAGCCCGTGGACGGTGCCGATCTGCGACTCGATGCGCAGGTCGTCGTCGCCGGCATCGTGCCAGCCGCCGCGGTCGAGGCCTGGCACGGGTTCGCCGGGCTGGAACCGGCAGAGCGTCGAGGGTCCCTGCGCGTAGCCGTCGAAATGGGTGAAGCCAACCGGCGCCATGCGGGCGTCGTCGAGGTGGCAGGCGCCGTGCCAGACTCGGTAGCGGTCGTTGATGCGCATGTGGCACATCTGGATCGGCAGGAAGTACTCGAGCGTGGGCTGCCACACGCCGCGGGCGTAGACGTCGGCGGCGATGCGGAAGGCGTGGGTGCGCACTTCGCCGTAGCTCACCACGTACAGCCCCGGCGCGGTGATCGCGGTGAAGTCGAGCCGCAGATAGTCGAAGCGCAGGAAACGTCCCCACTCCTCGGCCTTCGCCTCCAGCACCGGCTCGAGCAAACCGTCGGCCCCCACGCGCGAGACCACGACGGGGAAGCGTCGCGTATCCGTGCGGTCGAGCTCGACGATGGCCCACTTCGGCTGGGCCGGATGGTAGCCGACCTGCGAAACCTGCACGACCGGAGCGGACCGGAAGCCCGGCAACGCGTGCGGCGAGACGAGCCAGTTGATCGCGCTCGTCGTCGCCCCGGCGGCGACGGTGGAGCGGACGACGAACCAGCCGTTGCTGTGCTGCGCGCGGCCGTCGACAAGTTCGAGCGTGCCGCCGTCGTCGCAGCGGATCGTGGTGCGCAACGAATCGTCCTCGGGGGCGACGATGAGCGTGCGTCCGGTGGCCAGCGGCGCCGGCTGGTACTCGCCCGCGGGGTCGAGCACGCCGGGGCCGTTGGGCTGCAGGGGGAAGATCCCGGAGCCGCTGTCGGCGGTGAACGACTTGCCGAAGAGCAGGCCGGGGAAGAACTCGAAGTTGAAGCCCACCCGGCCGATCCACTCCGCCGGCAGCGGCGCATCGAGGTCGACCACGATGCGGAACGCCGCGCCCTCGGGACGGATGCGCACGGTGTAGCCGAACTTCAGATCCGGGTACTCGATCGGGTTGAAGCCCTGGCGGTTCTTCGCTTCGTCGGGGAACGAGCAGTGCACGCTCACCTCGCCCGTGGCGCGGTCGACCACGCGTTTGCCCACGACCGGGGTGGGCTGCCACTGGCCGGGGGTGCGGTCGAGGCGGAGATCGCCGTTGGTGGCGAGGCGCCGGCCGTTGAGGATGAAGCCCACGCCGCCCTGGTGCCCCTCGGGATAGTAGTCGTGCGCAAGCATCACGTTGAGCCCGGGCATCTGCAGGTATTCGAGGTCGTTGAGGCGGAGTTGCGCCGGCTCGGCGGCGGAGAGGGAGGCCGTGGCAAGGAGCATGACAGTGGCGAGGCAAAGGAGGCGGTGCATGGGGAGGGAAAGTTGTCTGAGCGCAGGCGCCTGCTTGCAGGCGATTCCGGAGTCCGGGTTTCGCCGAGCGCTGATCGCCTGCAAGCAGGCTCCTACTTTCGGCGGCGGCACTTCAGCGGGTTTCGAGGGCGTTGATGAGGTGGAAGGAGCCGCGCAGCGGCAGATCGCGCGACGAGCGGCCGACGACGATCCGGTACTCGCCGGCGTCGGCGACCCACGCCTTCCGCTCGGGCGAGTAGTACGAGAACGCGCGCGGCGCCAACGTGAGGCGCACCGGGCGCCGCTCGCCGGGCTGGAGCGCGACCTTCGCGAAAGCCTTGAGCTCGCGCACCGGGCGCTCGACCGCGGGCGCCACGGGCTCGACGTAGAGTTGCACAACCTCGGCACCGGCGCGCGCGCCGGTGTTGGTCACCTCGCACTCGACTGTCGCCACCGCGCCCGCCTCGCCGCCGGCGACGATCTTGAGTCCGCCAAGATCGAACGTGGTGTAGCTTAGGCCGAAGCCGAACGGGAAGAGCGGCTCGACGGCCTTGGCATCGTTCCAGCGGTAGCCGATGAACAGGCCCTCGTCGTAGTGCACGGTGCCGGCCTCGCCGGGATAGTGGCGCGCCAGCCCGGAGGCGTGCGGCGCGGTGTCCTCCAGCCGGCGCGGGAACGTGCACGGGAGCCGGCCCGAGGGATTCGTGTCGCCGAAGAGCAGTGACGCGATGGCATGCCCGCCCTCCATGCCGGCGTACCACGCCTGCACGACCACGGGCACCTTCTCGAGCCACGGATCCATCGCCACCGGCGAGCCCGCGACAAGCACGACGATCGTGCGCGGATTCGCTGCGGCGACCCGCGCGATGAGTTCGGGCTGGCCGTACGGCAGCTCGAGCGAGAGCCGGTCGGTGCTCTCGGTGTCGTTGTGCCGCTCGTGGTTGAGCCCGGCGAAGACGATCGCGACATCCGCCACCCGCGCCGCGGCGACGGCGCGCTCGAGCAGTTCGGCGGGGTCGAGCTTCCGGTCGGGCAACGCGACGTGCTCGGCCGCGCCGGTGACGTCGAACGCCTCCATCCGTCGGTACTTCGGCGCGAGCACGCCGAGCGAGAAATTCACATCGGCCCGGCCATCGGTGTACGCGACGAGGCCGGCGAGCGGCGAAACCTCGTGGAACGCCTTGATCTCGGAGCTCTGGCCGCCGTGGGCCTGGAGGCGCACGGCGTTGTCACCGATCACGGCGATGCGCCTGATCTGCGCGAGATCGAGCGGCAGGAGCGCGCCGGAGTTTTTGAGCAACACGAGGCTCTCCTCGGCCACCTTGCGCGCGAGCGCCTGGTGCGCGCGGGTGTTCAACGCGCCCGGCGAGCGGCCGTCGAGCGCCTTGGTCGCGAGCAACACGCGCAGGTTGCGCCGCACCTTGTCGTCGAGCAGCGCGAGCGGGAACTCGCCGCGCTCGATCCCGGCGCGGAACGGTTTCGCCAGGAAATAATCCTCGTAAGGCCCGCGCGTGCCCATCTCGAGGTCGAGCCCGTCGCGCGCCGCCTCGGCGGTGGAGTGCGTGCCGCCCCAGTCGGAGACGACGAGGCCCCGGAAGCCCCACTCGCCCTTGAGCACGGTGTTGAGCAGGTAGCCGCTGTGGCAGCAGTGCTGCCCGCGGAACTTGTTGTACGCGCCCATCACCGACCACACGCCGGCCTCGCGCACCGCCGCCTCGAACGGCGCGAGGTAGAGCTCGCGCAGTGCGCGCTCGTCGACCTCCACGTTGATCGTGCCGCGGGCGTGCTCCTGGTTGTTGAGGGCGAAATGCTTCACGCACGCGGCCACGTCGCCCGCCTGCATCCCGCGGATCACGCCCACGCCCATCCGCGCCGCGAGCCACGGGTCCTCGCCGAGGTACTCGAAGGTGCGGCCGTTGAGCGGGGTGCGTTGGAGGTTCACGCCGGGCCCGAGCATGAGGTGCTTGCCGCGGGCGCGCGCCTCCGCGGCGATCACGCCGCCGTAGGCCTCGCCGAGCTCGGGGTTCCACGTCGCCGCGAGCGCGATCGAGACCGGGAGCCACGTGGCGAAGTCGTCGGTGCGGCCGGCCGGCCGCCAGCTGTCGCGACTGATCTCCTCGCGCACGCCGTGCGGGCCGTCGGACATCCACATTTTGGGGATGCCAAGCCGCGGCACGCCGGCGGTGCTGAACTTCGAGTCGGCGTGCACCAGGCCGAGCTTCTCCTCAAGCGTGAGCCGCCCCAGCAGGTCCTCCACGCGCTCGTCGAGCGGCGTCGCTGGATCGAGGTAGCACGGCCGGGGCTCGTCGGCGGCGAACACGGCGGCGGCGCAACAGCACAGAGATAGTAGGGCGGCGGGGAGATGGTTCATGCGGGGTACGCGCAAACTCCGCGCCCCCTGCGCCACCGCCAACCAAAACTGCGCGCCGGCACCCGGTGCGGCGCGCGGTTAATGCGGCTCGCCGTGGCGCCGGCCTCCAGCCCTTCACCGTTCTCACGAACGGCGCCACAACCGGAGGCTCGGCCCCTCCGTGACTACGGGTCCCCGACCCGTGTTCCGCCTCCTCCGCCCTCATGGGCGTCGCAACGCCCCGGACAGGCACGCCGGCCCACGCGGCAGGAGACCGTGCCACGCGGCTACGGCCGGCGCCACGGCCGACGAGTTCGAGTCTCACCGGCTCAGGCGCGCCGGCGGCGCAGGGCGGCGAGCAGACCGAGCGCGAGGACGAAGAGCGGGCCGCAGGCGCCGCCGCCGCCCTTCGCGGGGCTCGGGGTGGGCGTGGGCGGCGGCGGGGGCGGCGTGCCGAGGATGAGCGTGGTCGGCGTGCTGACCACCGTGTCGCCATTGGCCAGCGACACCGCCACGGTGTACGTGCCGGCGTGGGCCGCGGCCATGCCGGAGACCGTGTAGGTCGCGCCCGTGGCGCCGGAGATCGGGGCGTTGTCCAACCGCCACTGGTGGCCGGCAGCGGTCGCCCCGGTGATGCTGGCGGTGAGGGTCGCGCCGGCGCCGGGGACGACCGTGGTGGCCGTGGCGGTGATCGAAGCCGTGGCGACGGGCTCCTCGGTGTAGCGGGCGCCGGAAACGTTCCCGGCCTGTGCGCGCAGGAGCGTGGCGAGATCGCTGCGGTCGAGCAGCGTGTAGCTGTAGCTCGGCGTGAAGACCGGGTCGGTGCCGGCATCGGTCGTGCCGGGGCTGTCGGTGTACGTGTTGTCGAGGACACGAATCCGGGCCGGGGCGGCCTTGGCCAACGGGTTCGCCGTGCCCACGTAGACATTGGCCTCGGAGAGCAGCTGCGCGGAGCCGGAAACCGCCGTGCCGGTGGTGTTGCCGGTGACGTCCAAGTAGTTGCTGTACTGGTGCACCTGACCCGAGGCGGCGGCGGGCAGCGCCGAGGCGAGGTTGGCCGACCACCAGTTGTGATGGAGGGTGATGCGCGGGGTCGTCACCTCGCCGGCGGCGCCCAGTTGCACGGCCGACTGGCCCGCGACGATCGCGGCGAACTCGCACCAGGAGACCGTGAGCTGGTCGGAGCCGGTGGCGACGAACTGCGGCGCCGCCGAGTCGAGGAAGCTGCAACGGGTGACGTACACCCGCCGCGCGCCGGAGAGCCGCAGCGCAGTGCCGTCGGGGTTGGCGAGGTTCAGGCCGCGAATGACGATGTTGGAGACATTCGTGAGGCTCAGGCAGCCGTCGAGCGTGGCCGAGGCGTCGGCGCCCTGGATGGTCTTGTTCGAGCCCACGGCGACCGTGCCGATGTCGAGCGTGCCGACGACGGTGATCACCTGCGCGTCGGCGGAAGTCGCATAGGTGGCGAACTCGGCCGCCGTGGTGGCCACAACGCTGGGACCGGCCGCACCGCCGGTGGCGGAAGCGCCAAAGCCGTCGGGCACGGGTGCGGTGAAGACTGTGGCGACCGTCCAGGCGTAGCTCGCCGGCGTCGCGTCCACATTGCCCGCGGAGTCGATCGCACGGACCGCGAAGGTGTGCGGACCGTCGGCCAAGCCGGTGAAGGTCGCCGGGCTCGTCGCTGCGGCGTAGGCCGCGCCGTCCAGGCTCGCCTCGAACGAGGCGGTCGCATCCGTGCTGCCAAAGGTGAACGTAGCGGAGGCGCTCCCACTCGGGTTCGCCGGCTGTGCGGCGATTGTCGTCTCCGGTGCCGTCAGGTCGATCGTCACTGCGCTCCCGTCGGTCGTCGCCGTCACGGTCGTGCCGGCCAGGCCGCTCTCGTCGCGGTACGCGATCGAGATGGTCACTGCGCCTTCCGTGTCGCCAGCGGCGACCGTGTGCGTCGCCGTCCACGTGCTCGTGCCACTGTCGTAGCTCGCCGTGACGGACTCGCCCGCCAGCGTCACCGTGGGGGTTTGGAGCATTTCGCTCGCGCGGAAGCTCAACGTCACCGTGTCGCCGGCCTTCGCCAGCGTCGGGGCTGCGTTGCGCGAAACCAGTGTCACCGCAGTCAGCGTCGGTTTGAGCGTGTCCACCGTCCAACGGTGCTCCGCCGGCGTCGCGTCCACATTGCCCGCCGCATCGATCGCACGCACCGCCAAGAGGTACGGGCCATCGGGCAGATCGCTGAAGAATTCCCGGAAGGTCGCCGGGGCGAAGGCTGCGCCGTTGACGCTCACCTCGTACGAGGCCACCCCGGAGCCCGCGCCATCCTCGCCCGCGAACTCAAACATGACCAGGGGCCCTGTCCAAGCGCCGGGCGCACTGTCGATCGTCGTCTCCGGTGCGGTCAAGTCGATGGTCACCGCGCTCGAGTCGGTCGTCGCGGCGACGGCCGTGCCGGCGTTGCCGGCTACGTCGCTAAACACGATCGCGAAGGTCACTGCGCCTTCCGCATCGCCGGCGGCGACGGTGCGCGTCGCCGTCCACGTGTTCGTGCCACTGTCGAAGTTCGCCGTGGCAGACTCGCCCGCCAACGTCACAGTCGGCGTCTGGAGCGTTTCGTTCGCGCGGAAACTCAGCGCGATCGTATCGCCGGCCTTCGCCAGCGCCGCGTCGTGCGCATTATCGGAGAGCAGCGTGACCACGCTCAGCGCGGGCGCGGTCGTATCCACCCGGATCGTCGGCAACGGGTAGGCCGGGAGCGCGAGGGCCACGGGCCAGCCTCCGACATCGGTCAGCGTGCCGCCGTTGAGATCGATGGCGCCAGCCACCGCGAGGCCGTCGGCATCGGTGTCGCCGGCCTGCACCGTGGAGGTGAAGACCAGACTGGTGCCGGTGCTCGATGCCGCATCGTACGTCGCGTAGCGCGTCGCCGCACCGATCGTGAGCGCCAGGCGCGGGGTGCCGCCGGTCGTGTCGACCGTCGCCGCGCCATCGAGGGTAAGCGTGAAGGTGAGCGTGTCGCCCGCCTTGTAGGCGCCGGCCGCAGGAGTCGCCACCGTGGTGATCGCCGCCGGCGAGGCCAGCGCGAGGCTATGGCCAGCCCAACAACCGGAGGCGAGGGCATACACGGTTCTGCCCACCAGCGCACTGGGCGCCGCAGTGTTCACCGCGACCGGCGTGGACGAATCGCCCGTCGATCCATTGCCCAGTTGGCCGAAGTAATTGTATCCCCAGGCAACCACCTGGCCCTCGCTGTCCAACGCCAGCGAGTGGGCCTCCCCCGCCGCCAACGCCACCACCGCCTTGCCGGCCAGCGCACTCGTGGCCGCAGTGCTCACCGCCACCGGCGTGGCCGAATCGAAGGAGCCCAGCGAAGGATTGCCCAGTTGGCCGGCGGAATTGTATCCCCAGGCAACTACCTGGCCCTCGCTGTCCAACGCCAGCGAATGCTCATTTCCCGCCGCCACTGCCACCACCGTCTTGCCGGCCAGCGCACCGCTCGTGTCCACCGCCACCGGCCTACTCGAATTGGTCGTCGTCGTATCGCCGAGTTGGCCATAGTCGTTGCGGCCCCAGGCATACACCTGGCTGTCGCTGCACAACGCCAGCGAATGCGCACACCCCGCCGCCAACGCCACCACCGTCTTGCCGGCGAGCGCACCGCTCACATCCACTGCCACCGGCGTGGACGAATAGGGAGAGCCCAGCGAAGGATTGCCCAGTTGGCCGTTGTACCCCCCCCCCCAGGCCGCCACCGTGCCGTCGCGGCACAACGCCAGCGAATGCTCAAGCCCCGCGGCCACCGCCACCACCGTCTTGCCGGCCAGCGCACCGCTCGTGTCCACCGCCACCGGCGTGGACGAATCGACCGTCGATCCATTGCCCAGTTGGCCGGCGGAATTCCCCCCCCAGGCCGCCACCGTGCCGTCGCTGCACAGCGCCAGCGAGTAGCCATGCCCGGCCGCCAACGCCACCACCTTCTTGCCGGCCAGCGCACCGCTCGTGTTCACCGCCACCGGCGTAGGCGAATCAACCGTCAATCCATTGCCCAGTTGGCCGTAGGAATTCCATCCCCAGGCCGCCACCGTGCCGTCGCTGCACAGCGCCAGTGAGTGGGCCCCCGCCGCCGCCACCGCCACCACCGTCTTCCCGGCGAGTGCGCCCGTGCGCGGAACCAACGCCGGCACCGGATGCGCCGCGCCATCCGCGGAGCCGAGCCCGAACTGGCCGCTATAGTTATCGCCCCAGGCCACCGGCACCGTACCGAGGGCGTGGGTGTAGGGCTGGCCAAGCGTGAACCCGGCGGCGAGCGCGTTGGCCGAGCCATCCACGATCCCCGTGCCGCTGGCCTTCACGTCGAGCCGCAGCGTGCCGACGCCCGCCACGCCCGTCGCCGTGACAAAATACTCCGCCGCACTCGCGCCCGCCGTGACCGTGCCGAGCGTGGCCGTGGCTGCGCCGTCGACCGGTGTGAGGGCGAAATCCGCCGCATCCACGCCCGCCACCGCTTCGGTAAACGTCACGCGCCACTCAAGCGTGTCGGCAAGCGTCACCGGGCCGGGCTGCGTGCGCGCGATCGTCGCCACCGCGGGTGCCGTCGTATCCACCCGGATCGTCGGCAGCGTGTAGGCCGGGAGCGCGAGGACCACAGGGCAGCCTCCGGCGTCGGTGAGCGTGCCGCCGTTCAGGTCGATGGTTGGGCTGGCGACCGCGAGGCCGTCGGCATCGGTGTCGCCGGCCGCCACCGTGTAGGTGAAGACCAGGCTGGTGTCGGTGCTCGCCGCCGCATCGTACGTCGCGTAGCGCGTCGCCGCACCGATCGTCAGCACCAGCCGCGGGGTGCCACCGGTCGTGGAAACCGCCACCGTGTCGCTGAAGGTGACGGTGAAGCTGAGCGTGGCGCCGGCCTTGTAGGTGCCGGCGGCCGGCGCAGCGGCCGTGGCCACGCGCACGAGCTGGAACGCGCCGAGGTCGACGGGCGCGTTGCGCTCCACGCCGCGTTGGTCGGTCGCGAGCCGGTCGGCGGTCAACTGGCTGGCACTCGGAGTGAACGAGGAGAGCGTGCCATCTGCGGCGACTTTATAGTAGAGGGCATCGGTGCCCTTGAAGTAGAGGCCGTCGGTCGCATTACGGTAGCAGAGCACGCCCGCGCCCACCGCCGGAGCGGTGCGGGCCAGCGCGTGCGTCTGCGTGGGGCCGCCGTTGTCGGCCAGCGCGCCGAGGTCGCCCGCGGTGTAGGCAGTGGTCAGGTTCGGCGCCACGGGGTCGGTAGCGATCGAGCCGTAGGTGCCCGCATACCAACTGGCGTAGGCGCGGAGTGTACCGACGATGTAAAGATCGTCGCCGCCCCAGGGGGCTGTGTTGGCGATCGCAATGGTATCGAGCAGCGTCGCCGTGCCGCCGTAAACGATAAGGCCGCCGCCACTTTGGGTCGCAGAGTTTCCGCTCACCGTCGTCTGCGTCAGCGTCGCCGTGCCGTCGAGGTCAACGTAAAGCCCGCCGCCATCTCGGGTCGCCGAGTTTCCGCTCACCGTCGTCTGCGTCAGCGTCGCCGTGCCGTCGCGGTCAACGTAAAGCCCGCCGCCGCTGTAGGTCGCCGAGTTGCCGCTCACCGTCGTCTGCGTCAGCGTCGCCGTGCCGACGACTATAAGCCCGCCGCCGTTGGAGGTCGCCGAGTTGCCGCTCACCGTCGTCTGCGTCAGCGTCGCCGTGCCGCCGTTAACGAGAAGCCCGCCGCCGGCGACCGCCGAATTGCCGCTGATGGTGCAGTTCGTCAGCGTCGCCACCGCGCCGAATTCGACGGCGAGTCCGCCCCCATAGGCGGCCCGTCCATCGCGCAGGGTGACCGTGTCGAGTCCCAAGGCTCCGCCGTTGCAGAGGATCACGCCACCTTTTCCCGCTAAGCCGATGCCAGCCACGGAGCCGCCGCAGAGGGTGAGGTGGCTCAAGGCAACGGTGTTGCCCGTGCCGGGCGCGAGGTAGAACACGCGGTGGGGCGAGGTGCCGGGAACCGGTACGGTGATCGTGACCGCCGTGCCGCTGCCGCCGGCGACGACGGTGTTGGCGCCGTCGACGGTCAGCGATTTGCCGGAGATCGCCAGCTCGCTGCCGAGGGTGATCGTCTCGCTGCCGCTGGGGAGCGCGAAGAGGATCGTGTCGCCGGAGGTGGAATCGGCGATGGCTTGGCGCAACGAGCCCGCACCGAGATCGGTGTTGGTGGTGACGGTGCGGGTGGCTGCGGCGGCAGTGCCGGCGCAGAAGAGCCCGAGGACGAACGACAAGGCGAGGCGTGGGAAAACGGTGCGGCAGTTCATGTGGGTCGGCGGAAGGGTGCGGCCACCCGGGGCGGGGGCGGCAAGCGTGGTGGGGCGAGCGGCAAGCGCTCGCAGCAACGATTTGGCCGATACGGCGGGGCGAGTCAACCCTCCGGCCCAGCGTCCGGATCGCCGCCCGCGCGGGCGGGGCCACGGCGGATACACCGCTTTTTCGTGGCACGGGTCGCCAGACCCGTGTCCGGAATCGCCGGCACGGAGTGCCCGCGCCACGGTCCTTCGCCCGCTGTCGTCCGTCGTCTGCCCGTCGCTCGCCCCAAGCCGCCCGCCCCACGCCCCCGCGCCTCCGCGCCGACCAGCCGACCAGCTGGCGCAACGGCCCGATCCGCTCGGCCGCGATCTGCTCGTGCGGGAAGGCGGCGGGATGGGCCTTGGGGGCCCGTGATACGGAGTCCCTTTGTTGCCTTCGAGCCCTTCCGTCGCCTGCGGAATCCGGGCTCGTGGGATCCTTTGCGCGGCCAAAAACCGGGGGACGGCGGCAGGCGGTCCGGGGAGCCGCCGCCCGAGGGGTTCCCACAGACGGGACAAACCGTAAATGACTTTCAAGTACCGCGAGGCGAAAGAAAGGTCCTACAACGCGGCGCGATTGTAGGAATTCTCCCGCAACCGCGACTCGTGACTTCCCCCCCGCGCGCTTCCGCGCTCTACTCGGCACCCCCGCATGCCTGCTGTCGCCGATCACTGGACCTCCCTTGCCGCCGTGTTGCTGGTGGCCCAGTCGCTGGCCCTGGCCGGCTTCGGGTGGTGGAGCCGCCGCTTCACGGTCGCGGGCGTGGGCGCTTTCCAGCTTGTGGTGCTGGCGATGGCCGGCCGCACCGCCGCCGAGGCCGCCGAGTGCCTCTTCGGCGCCCAGCCCGCGGTACTGTTCTGGACGCTGGGCTTCAAGTGCACGCTGAGCTCGCTGCTTGCGGCCGGCCTGCTCCTGCTTTTCGCCGATGTCTCCGGCCTGAACCGCTGGGCCACGCCTCAGCGGCGCCGCTTGCTCGTCGGGGCCACCCTGCTGCTCGGCGCCCTCGCCTTCACCAACCCCTGGACCGGCTGGGTCAGCCCCGACACCGCCACGGCCGCCGGCTGGAGCTTCGGGCGCTACCGCGCCGGCCCGGTCTTCCTCTACCTGATCGCCGCCAACGCCGCCGCCCTGCTCTTCGCCCTCGGCGCCACGCTCTACGTCTGGCGCGAGGCCAGCCCGCTGCTGCGCAAACAGCTCGGGCTCCTGCTTGTCGGCTACAGCCTGCCCACCCTCGCGGTCTTCATCTACCGCGCCCACCTGCTCCCGCCCAACTGCCCCAACCTCGCCCCCCTCGCCCGGATCGGCGCCATCGCACTCTTCGCCTGGGCGCTCAGCCGCGGCCAACTCTGGCGCCTCGTGCCCATCGCCCGCAGCTTTGTGCTCGAACAACACGAGCACGGCCTGCTGGTGGCCGACCGGAACCGCCAAGTGGTCGATGCCAACCCCGCCGCCTGCCGCCTGCTCGGCCTGCCCCCCGCCGCCACGCCTTACGGCCCCCTCGCCAAGCTGCTCGCCTCCTGGCCCGAGTTGCCGGCGCTCGTCGCCCACTCGACCCACGCCACCTGCGAACACCGCCCCGATCCCGCCCGCGACACCTATTGGCAGCTCACCTGGACGCCGCTGCGCGCCCCCGGCGACGCCGCCCCGCGCGGCTTCCTCCTCGCCATCGCCGACATCACCGAACGCAAACGCGCCGAGACTCGACTGCGCGAAGCCCTCACCGCCCGGACCCACGAATGGCAGCGCGCCACCGCCGCCGCCCTGCGCGCCGCCGAGGAGGAGCAGGCCCGCCTCGGCCACCTCCTCCACGACACCCTCTGCCAGGACCTCATCGCCTGCGCCCGCCAAGCCGAACTGCTGCGCGACGAAGTCGCCACCCTCGCGCCCACCGCCGCCGAGCGCCTCGCCGCGCTCGGCACCGCGCTCGGCACCGCCGGCCGCCGCGCCCGCGAGGTCTCCCACCTGCTCGCCGGCCCCCCCCGCCGACCTGCCCCTCGCGGAAACGCTCGCCGCCCTCGCCCGCCAGCTGCTTGCGAGAGCAGTTCGTCCCAATGTGCGCTTCGCCGTCTTCACGAACGGCACGACACTGCACGGCCCGCCACCCGCTCGCCGCGCGTCTTTTGCCGCTCGCCCCGACTCCTACCACCCGACGAGCACGCGCAGCGGGCCGATGAGCTCGGCGGCCATTTGTTCGTGCTGGAAGGCGACGGGATGGGCGTTGGTCGGCGTACCCGGATATTGGTGCAGCGGAGCGAAGGCCACCCGCGTGTCGCCGGCCTGGTGCGCCGCCGCGATCACCGTGCGCAGGCACTTGCGCTGAAACTCGCGCTTCTTGCCGTCCTCGGTCGCCGGGTCCTCGCTGCGCATCGGGCTTTCGGTGAACAGGACCGCGGCCTGCGGATGGACCTGCCGGATGTCGGCAAGAAACCCGGCGAACGCGGCCGTGAACGTCGCCTCGTCGACCCAGCCGGAGCTGAGGTCGTTCTGCCCGAGCGCGATCACGATGGCATCGGGCGTGTAGCGTGAGTGGTCCCAGGGCGCGTTGGCGTCGTCGGGCAACGCGCGTTGGAAGAACTGCGGCGCGGTCACGTCGCGGTCCGCCCCCTCGCCCTTCCAGTTGCGCAGCACACCGCGGCCGCCACAGCTCACCAGATGCACCTGCGCGCCGAGCGCGCGACCGAGCAGCATGCCGTACGCGCGCGGGGCGTTGGCGGTGCGCGGGGTGCTGTCGAGCTCGGGCGGGTAACGGTCGATCGCCTCGCCGCCTGTGATCGAGTCGCCGATGAACATCAGCCGGCGCTCCGGCAGCGGCGGCGGCGCGAGCAGCTCGCAGCCGGCCGGCAGCACGAGCCCGTGGAACGACGCGATGCCCTGCCAGTTCTCATTGCGGCGCACCAACTCCACGAGCCAGCCGCCCTGCGGCGCGGCACCGGACGGAAGCGGCAGCTCGCTGCGGCCCTCGGGCAGCCGGATCACGACCGGCTCCCAGCCGTTCACCGCGAGGTTGAACGCACAATACGGCGACGCCGCGCCGAACAACACTGTCGGCGCCGGGCCGCGGTAGGTGAAGCGTACCACCACCCCCGGGAACCCAAACTTCGCCTCGCCGTCGCCCGCAAAGGCGAAGCGGCCGACATACTGGAAGCGCGCATCGCGCGGGGAGATCACGGTGGACATGGCGGAGGAGGGGACGGTGGTCGGCGCCGGGACAACTTCGGCACGGCCCGACAGCGAGAGCGCCACCACGCCCAGCGCGACCGGAGCAAGAACGCGGAAAAACGGGAGAGCCTGCATTCCCGCAGCCTGCGCCGCCCCGCCCCGCTGGCCAGCCGTTTTCCCAGCGAAGACCCGGCAGGCGCCGTTCAGGCCATCCCGGCTTCGCCCCTCCCCCTCAGCCCCGGCGCTTCTCCAGAAAAACCAACGTCACCCGCTCCGATAGCGTCGCTCGGCGCAGCTCACGGTAGCCGCACCTCACGTACAACCGAAGATTGCGCGCACTGCGCTCGCCGGTGAACAGCTCGAAACGGCGCGCCCCCGGCAACGCTGTCTCCAGCTGCCGCATCAACCGCGTGCCAAGCCCCCGGCCCTGCCAATCCGGATGCACGATCAGCCGCCCAACCTGACACGTCTCACCCTCGATTCGGCCGCGCACCGCGCCGACGATCCGGCCACCCTGCATCGCCTTCAGCACGTGCATCTCCACCAACGCCCGCTCGGTCGCCGCCAGCGGCTCGACCAACGGCGGAATGGTCCAGTCGTCGTAAAGTTCCGCCTCGCTGCGGTAGGCGAGGCGCTGCAACTCGTGGAGCGCGGCCGCATCGGCCGCCGACGCACGGGCAATCTCGATCGCCGGGCCTTCGGGCATGGCACTCATCCTCTTCCTCAACGGCTCATTCGCCTCGCGGTAGGTAGTCTTCGCGCACCGGCGCGAACACCTCCACCGCGACCGCGTCCTCGAGGATCGTCGCCTGATGCTCCACCCCGCCGGGGATGCTCCAACTGTCGCCCGCCGTCAGTTCGCGTTCCTCGGCGCCGAGGCGCAGCCGCAGCCGCCCCGAGACGAGGTATCCGGTCTGTTCGTGCGGATGCGCATGCGCCGGCAGCACGCTGCCCGCCCTCAGGCGAAACTCCGTCATCAGCATCCGCTCGCCGTGGCAGAGCGTGCGACGTTCGATGCCGGGCAATGCCGGCGCGTAGGGGACCGAATCATGGCGGGTAAATCGGGGCGTCGTACTCATCGCAGGACTTTGCAACAGAAACACCGCACCACCGCGATACCCTTCCCCGTTCCGACCATCCCATTCAACCGTGACCGTTTACCTTCACGACCGTGAGCACAAACTGCCACACGCCCCCAGTGCCATGAGGAAACACCCACACCGCTCCGACAGTTTAGGTTCACGACCGTGAGCGTAAACGGTCGCGGCGCATGCAGCCTCGGCCCTCCGGAGTGTTGGCGACGGATCGATGCAGCGCCGACCCGATCCCACCTCCTTCGCCGCCTTCGCGTCGCACTGTTGCCGGATCAAACCTTCCGCCCGCGCGGGCTCCGGCCATAGCGCGTCCGGTAGGCACGGCCAAAGGTGTTCGCGCTGGCGAACCCGCACGCCCGCGCCACCTCGGCCAGCTCCAGTTCGCTCGCCGCCAGCATGGCGTGCGCATGCTCCAACCGCAGCCGCCGCAACATCGCCCCCGGAGCCTCGCGGTGCCGCCGACGGAACTCGCGGATGAAGTGCTCCCGGGAGATGCCGCACTTCGCGACCACTGTCTTCAGGTTGATCGGCGAGCGGAAGTGGCTCTGCAGGTAGTGCCAGCCAAACTCCACCGGATCGCGCTCGCGCGCCTCCTGCACCTGCTCGCGGTAGAGCGCGATGAGCAGCCGGTAGAGCAGCTCCGACTCGTGGAAGCGGTCCCGCAGGCTGCGCCGCCGCACGCCGTCGAAGACCTCGTCGAACAACGCCGCCGCCGCCGACTCCTCCGGCAGCCGCACCACGGAGCCGAAGTCCATGCGGATCCGGTCGAAGAGCTGCCGCACGCCCGTGGGCGAGAACGCCAGAAACCGGAGACGGTACGCCTCGGTCGCTCCAGCCGGATAACCGTAACTCGTCGGCTCGCGCTGAGTGAACAGCATCGCGTGGCCCGCCGGCACGAGACGCTCGCTCTGCGCGTCGCGGAAAAATCCGGCGCCAGCAAGCGTGCGTTGGAGGACCAGCTGATCCGGGTCGCCCCGCGTGGAGTTGTCCCAGTGGTAGGAGGTGTCACGGCGCACTTCCTCGGCGGCGCCGTGCACAACGGCGAAGGGGTCGGCGGAACGAGCAGTCGACGGCATGCCTTGCAGGATCACATTTTGCACCCGCCCGATCAATCTTCGATCCTCGCTCGCCACTCGCAGCAACAGTATAACGTACAGCCTTCCCCGGGCGTGCCATCACTTTTCGCCCTCGGTTCATCTCCTGCCGAATACTCCCATGAAGAAACTCCTCAGCCTGCTCCTCGCCGCAGCGCTTCCCGCGCTGCCGGCCCTCGCCCAGAAGTTCGAAGGTCTCGCCCTCACCCCGCCGATGGGCTTCAACACCTGGAACACCTTCGCCTCGAACATCAACGAGGTGCTCATCATGGAGACCGCCGACACCATGGTGAAGAATGGCATGCGCGACGCCGGCTACACCTACATCGTCATCGATGACTGCTGGCAGCTCATGCAGCGCGATGCGCAGGGCAACCTCGTCGCCGATCCCGCCAAGTTCCCCTCCGGCATGAAGGCCCTCGGCGACTACCTGCACGAGCGCGGCTTCAAGTTCGGCATCTACTCCTGCGCCGGCGCCAAGACCTGCGGCGGCTTCCCCGGCAGCCAGGGCCACGAGTATCAGGACGCCAAGCTCTTCGCCTCCTGGGGCGTCGACTACCTCAAGTACGACTGGTGCTCCACCAACACCCGCGACCCGAAGGAGGCCTACACCACCATGCGCGACGCGCTCTACGCCGCCGGCCGCCCGGTCGTCTTCAGCATCTGCGAATGGGGCGGCAGCAAACCCTGGGAATGGGCCAAGGACGTGGGCCACCTCTGGCGCACCACCGGCGACATCACCGACTGCTACGACTGCACGCAACGTTGGGAGCGCGGCTGGAAAACCATCCTCGATCTCCAGCGCACCCTCGTGCAACCCAACGACGGCCAGGGCAACGGCATCGGCCAGTTCGCCGGCCCCGGCCACTGGAACGACCCCGACATGCTCGAGGTCGGCAGCGCCGGCCTGACCTTCGCCGAGTCCCGCGCGCATTTCTCCATGTGGTGCATGCTCGCCGCGCCGCTCATGGCCGGCGCCGACATCCGCCACGTCTCGCCCGAAATCCTCGCCGTCATGACCGACAAGGAGGCCCTCGCCATCGACCAGGACCGCCTCGGCAAGGCCGCCTGGCCCTTCCGCACCGAGCCCGGCCGCGAAATCTGGGTACGCGAACTCGCCGACGGCTCCTGGGCCCTCGCCCTCCTCAACACCGGCGACCAAACCGCCGAGCTCTCCGTCGACTTCCACCACATGTGGTTCCTCGGCGGCGAATGCGCGATCCGCGACATCTGGGACAAGAAGGACGCCGGCACCACCGAAAAGGCCTTCACCAAGCGCCTCGATTCGCACGACGTCGCCCTCCTCCGCCTTTCCCCGCTCAAGAAGAAGTGACCTCCCGGTAGTTCTCGGCCGGCACCCGGAGCGCCCCTCCGCGTGCCGGCTTTCTTCTGTCCCGAAGGCCCGGTAGGTTCGGCCATTGACCGGACACCCAAGACTTCCGCCCCGCGCCTCCGGCCCGCACTCCAAGCGGCCGGTCGAAGACCGGCCCTACCTGTCGGCCTACCAGCCGAGCGGCGCCGGGAAGCTCAACACCAAAGACCCCAGCTACTGCTGACCCCGGCACGCCCGGGATCAGCCCGCCGCCCCGGGCGCGTCGCGCCGCAATCCACGCCGCGCAAGCACGCCGCACATGGGCCACGCGCACACTGCCATGAACGCCGCGCTGCCCCACAACACGCCGTTGAGCGGCACGCCGGCGTCGTGTGCCCAGCCGAAGGCCATCGGCGACAGCGCCGTGCACACCACGCCCACCGCGCCGCTCAACCCGCGGATCAGCCCGATCCGTTGCGCGCCGAATAGATCCGTCCACGCCGTCGTCATCACTCCGCTCGAGGCACCGAAGCCCACCCCGAGCAGCGCGAAGAACACGTAGGCGAACACTGGTGACTCCAGCGTGAGGCAGCCCAGCCCGGCGCCGAACAGCGTCGTCGGCAGGGCCAGCAGCCGCAGCGAACCAACGCGATCCGCCCACGCGCCAGCCGAGATCGAGAAGAGCGCCCGCACGACCGCGAACACGATGAAGCCCGTCGGCATCACCGCCGCGTTCCAGCCGCGCGCCTCGGCGATCATGCCCTGGAAGAAGATGATGCCCGTGCCCACGAACGGCACCGGCCCCGTGACGACGAGCATCGCCCAGAACCGCCAGTCGCGCACCACCTCCAGAAACTCCGCAGCCGTCGCCGCGCGCCCGCCCTCCGGCGCCTGCGCCACGCCATGCACCGCGCGGCGCCGCACCAGCAACGCCGTGGCCGCCGGAGCCAGCACCAGCGCACACACCGCACCGACCGCCACCCAGGCCCACCGCCAGCCCAACGCGTGGATGAGCAGCGTCGCCCCGATCGGCAGCACCGCCTCGCCGAGCGGGAACCCGGTCACCGCGAGGCTCACGGCCTTGCCGCGGTTGTGCTCGAACCACCGCGCTGCGCGCGTGAGGCCCACGTTCACGCACATCCCCTGGCCGAAGAAACGCAGGAGAAACATCGCCGCGGCCAGCAGCCACAAGTTGGACACCGCGGCCGCCACCAGGCAGGCCGCCGTGAGCCCACCGAATGTCACCAGTCCCGCCCGCCCCGAGGGCGCGCTGTCGAGCCAACGTCCCGACAACGGCAGCAACGCCCCAGCCGCCAGCGTCGCCAGTCCGTACACCAAGCCCAGCGTGCCCGAGGAGAGCCCGAGCGCCGTGCCCCAGTACGGGCTGAAGAGCGACAGGAAGAACGTCTGCCCGAAGCTCGAGGCGAAGACGAAGAGCGTGCAGTACGCGATCTCCACGCGCCGCGCCTTGAGCAACTCCCAGTAGCCCTCGCCCTTCGCATCGCGCGGCCACGCCATCGCCCCGGCCTTTTCCCAAAAACCGCCGAGCAGCCGCAGCGAGTCGGTCGACCATTCGTCGACCTGTTCCGCGGCCTCTTCCTCCCAACTCTCGGGTTCAAGGGCGTCGGCCATGTCGGCGCACGTTGTCATCTGCGCGCACCCGCGCGACAAGCCCGATCAGCCCAGCCCGCCATCGAGTCGGGAAGATCAACCAGCCGCACAGCAGGGAGCGAACACCGAAGCACAGCACACCGCGGTGGAAGAAGCGCCACAGCAGCGCGCATCGCGGCGCGACGGCCGTGGGTTCAGCAGCGCGTCGACGATCTCCAGTTCGGCCGGGCCAGGCGGGCGATAGCTCGCCCCGCTCAACGCCAGACCGGCGATCAAGCCGCGCCGGAGGGCGCTGCGCCAATTGGTTTGTTCGTTTTCCATAATGACTCCTTGAGATTCGTCGAATGGCCGGGGCCCGCGCTCAGCAACAGTCGCCGCCACAGCCGCAACTTCCCTTCTCGGGACCGCCGCAACCGCAGTCCGGCGCCGTGCCGCGGATCATGCCATTGATGATCGCCGTGGCGCAGCCGACCCCGGAGCCGGCGCGAATCGCCTCGGTAGCACAATTCCGGGCACAGGCGCCGCACTCCATGCAGCGTTCCCGGTGCACGATCTCCGCGTGGCGCCGCGGCGTGCGGAGTACACCGAGTGTTCCATCCGCCCGCGGTTGGGAAGGCACGAGTGCGAACACGTCGTGCGGGCAAACGTCCACGCAGCGCCCGCAGCCGGTGCAGCGCGAGGCGTCGAGTTCGAGGGAGATGGCCGAGGTGTAGTAGAGCAAGCTCATGGTGTTTCTCCTCAGAGTGCACCGACGATCTGGCAGACCAGCCCCGCGACCGCCGCCGCGCCGATGAGCGGCAACGCCCTCCTGGTTTCGAGGACCGTGCCGGATTGGGAGGTGAAGACGGTGGCGCCGGTGAAGTTGAGCCCCACGTACGCCGCGATGGCACCGCCCGCCAACGCCGAACCGGCGATCGCCCAGCCGCCCTGGAACACGGACCAGAAGGCGCCGCCGGAGGCCGATACCGCGAACCCGGCCAGCGCCGCGGTCAGGGTCAGCCCGACGGTCGCACCCTTGATTGAGAACGACCGCGTCGGCAGCCAAGGGAGCAGCGCCGGCACAAGGACACAGGCCGCGAGCGCAGCGCCGGCCAGTTGGACAAGATAGCCGGCGAACGCCCCCGCGAGCTGCGCGTTCACGCCGCGCGAGCGGAGCAGGCCCAGCCCAAGCGCCACCGCCGCCATGACGAGCAGATGCATACGCCCGTTGGCGATTTCGACCGGCACGAGGACCAGCCGGTCCCAGAGCGAGAAGCTCACGGTCCGCATCGCTGCGTCCTTCCGCCGCCCGGCCTTCAACCACGCGGGAATGTCGGCCGCGCACACCGGTCCATAGATCACGGTGAACCCCGTCGCCTCGGCCACGCGATGCGCCGCCACACCGACCGCGCCGAGTTGCGGCAGGATCAGCCGGCGATGGGAAACGACGCCGGCCAGTCCCGTCGCTTCGATGCGGCGGACGAGTTCATCGGTCGAGAACGTGCCCTTGCCCGCCGCGCACCAGACATTCACCCCGCGGGTGTCGAGCACGAGCAGCCAGGCATCCAGGCCCCGCAACGCCCGCCGCAGATGATCGAACGAGAGCTTGTAGTTGGCCGTAACGAAGACCACAGCCGTCCCATAGGCGAGGGCATTGAGGGGGCTGGGCGGGAGGGTGGTTTCCTGCCAGAAGGCAGGGTGTGAAAAGAAAAACACCCCCACCGCCGAGCCCGCGGCAG
>JAGVUB010000031.1 GCA_019136515.1 Verrucomicrobiota bacterium | reverse complement strand
AGGACCGATGCGACCCCCGGGCCCCATGAAGATCCTCCTGAACGACCAGCCCCGCGACGTCGCACCCGGGGCGACTCTCGCCGCGCTGCTCGCCGAACTCGGCCTCGCCGAACGCAAGGGCGTCGCGGTCGCGGTCAACGATGCCGTCGTGCCGCGCTCGGCCTGGGCGCAGCGCCCGCTCGCCGAGAGCGAGCGCGTGCTGGTCATCCGGGCCACCCAGGGCGGATGAAGCTGGTCGTCATCTCCCCTGAGGCGGACGACCAGCGCGAGCTTGACGTGCTGGCGGCGCTGATGGCCGCCGGCCTCGGGCGTTATCACGTGCGCAAGCCGCACTGGCCGCGCGAGCGGCTCGCGGCGTGGCTCGCCGCCGTGCCGGAAGCATGGCGACGCCGGCTCGTGCTGCACCAGCACCACGATTTGGCCGGGCCGTTCGGCTGCGCCGGCGTGCACCACAAGGACGGTGCGCCGGACCCCGCACCGGTGCCGGGGCTGTTCCGCAGCCGCGCCTGCCACGACCGCGTGTCGCTGGAGGCGGCGCTCGGCCGCTGCGATGCCGTGCTCTTCAGCCCCGTCTTCCCCTCGATCTCGAAGGCCGGATACCGGCCCTCGGTGGACTTCCGCGCACTGGCCGAGCGCCTGGCGCGGCGGACCGCCGCGGAACGCCGCACGGAGGTGATCGCGCTCGGCGGCATCACCCCGGAGCGGGTCGCCCGCTGCGCCGAGTTTGGGTTCGACGGCGTGGCGGTGCTCGGCGCCCTCTGGCAGGCGGACGATCCGGAGCGGGTCTTCGCCGCGCTCCAGCAGGCGCGGCCCGTCGGCTCCGCCGCCCTGCGCTCGCGGCCGGTGCTGTGCATCACGCAGGACGGGATCGTCCTCTCGCACGAGGAGCAGGCGGAGCGGCTCTGCCGTGCCGGCGCCCGCTGGATCCAGCTGCGGATGAAACGCGCCGATGCCGCCGAGCGGCTGCGGACCGCGAAGACCGTGGTCGCCATCTGCCGGGCACACGGCGCGCTGTGTGTCGTCAACGACTCGGTCGAGCTCGCGCTCGCCGCCGAGGCCGATGGCGCACACCTCGGCCGGAGCGACGGCGACTGGGCCGAGGCCCGGCGTCGCCTCGGTACCGGGCGCCTGCTCGGCGGCACGGTGAACGACGCCGCGGATGCCGCCCGCGCGGTTGCCTGCGGCTGCCTCGACTATGCCGGCGTGGGCCCGTGGCGGTTCACCACCACGAAGGCGAACCTCTCACCCGTGCTCGGCGCGGACGGCGTGCGCGCGTTGCTGACGGCGCTGGGCGGACTGCCCGCCTGGGTGATCGGCGGCATCGAGCCAGTGGATGCGTCCGCAGTGCGCGCGTCCGGCGCGGCCGGGCTCGCGGTGTCTTCCGGCCTGTTCCGCGGCGGCGCGGTGGAGGCGAACCATGCGCGCTACGCGACCGCTTGGGCGGCCGCGGCGCCGGACCTTTCTCACGATCTATGAACGCAACACCCCTCGTCATCGCCGGAGTCGAGTTCTCCTCCCGGCTGTTCCTCGGCACCGGCAAGTACAGCTCCGGCGCCGTGATGGCCGCCAGTCTCGCCGCCTCCGGCACGGAGCTCGTCACGGTGGCTCTGCGACGCGTGCGCACCGACGCCCATTCGACAAGCTCAGGGTCCCGAGCCGGTCGAGGGAGCGCGGGCGACGACATCCTCGCGCACCTCGACCGCACCCGCTACCGGCTCATGCCGAACACCTCCGGCGTGCGCGACGCGAAGGAGGCGGTGCTCGCCGCCGAGCTGGCGCGCGAGGCGCTGGAGACGAACTGGGTGAAGCTCGAGATCCACCCGGACCCGAAGTACCTCATGCCCGACCCGATCGAGACGCTCGCGGCGGCCGAGGAGTTGGTGAAACGCGGCTTTGTGGTGCTCCCGTACATCCATGCCGACCCGGTGCTCTGCAAGCGGCTCGAGGAGGTCGGCGTCGCGGCGGTGATGCCGCTCGGCGCGCCGATCGGCAGCAACCGCGGCCTCGAATCGCGCGCCTTCTTGGAGATCATCATCGCGCAGAGCGCGGTGCCGGTCGTCGTCGACGCCGGCCTCGGCTCGCCCGCGCACGCGGCCGCGGCGCTCGAACTCGGCGCCGACGCCGTGCTGGTCAACACCGCCATCGCCGCCGCCGCCGATCCCACCGCGATGGGCCGCGCGTTCCGGCTCGGAGTCGAGGCCGGGCGACTGGCCTACGAGGCGGGCTTGGCCGCCTCGGCCGCGCAACCGACCGCGAGCGCGACCTCGCCGCTCACGGCGTTCCTCACGGAGGCGGGCGCATGAGCTTCACCGAAGTCTGGCGACAACACGATTTTGCGGCGACGAGCCGCGCGATCCAGGCGAAGACCGCGGCCGACGTGCGCCGCGCGCTCGGCCGGGTGGAGACCGGGCTCGATCTCGACGACCTGCAGGCGCTGCTTTCGCCGGCGGCCACGCCGTTTCTCGAGGAGATGGCGCAGCTCAGCCACCGGCGCACGGTCGAGCGCTACGGGCGCACGATCCAGATTTTCGCGCCGCTGTACCTGACCAACGTCTGCGCCAACGTCTGCACCTACTGCGGGTTCAGCGCGCAGAACCGCATCCCCCGGCGCATCCTCAACGCCGACGAAATCCGCGCCGAGGCGGCGGTGCTGCACGCCCGGGGCATCCGCCACGTGCTCTTCGTCACCGGCGAGTCGACCCGCGCGGGGCGCGACTACTTCCTCGAGGCGCTGCGGCTGCTGCGGCCCGACTTCTCCAACCTCTCGATGGAGGTGCAGCCGATCGCGGAGGAAGACTACGCGGCGCTCGCCGCCGCGGGGTTGAGCGGCGTGACCGTGTTCCAGGAGACCTACGACGCGGCGGCGTACCCGCGTTTCCACCTCAAGGGCCCGAAGGCCGACATGGCCTGGCGGCTGGAGACGCCCGACCGGCTCGGCCGCGCCGGGCTGAAGAAGATCGGGCTGGGCGCGCTCTACGGGCTGAGCGACTGGCGCACCGACGCCTGGTTCCTCGGCCTGCACCTGCGGTACCTTGAGCGGCGCTACTGGCGCACGCGCTACAGCATCTCGTTCCCGCGGCTGCGACCGCACGCCGGCGCCGAGATCGAGATCGTGCCCACGACCGAGCGCGACCTCGTGCAGGCGTTCTGCGCGTACCGGCTGTTCAGCCGCGAGGTCGAGCTCACTCTTTCCACGCGCGAAAGCCCCCGCTTCCGCAACCATGCGATCCGCCTCGGCGTGACGTCGATGAGCGCCGGCGCACGCACCAACCCCGGCGGCTACGCGGCGGCCGACGACTCGCTGGAGCAGTTCGCGATCAACGACGACCGCAGCTGCGACGAGGTGGCAGGTTTTCTGCGCAGCGAGGGCTACGAGCCGGTGTGGAAGGACTGGGATCCGGCGTACGACGGGCAGGTGCCGGCGGTATTTTCCCAATCAACATGAACCGGAAACCACGGATCCCACGGATTACCACGGATCGTCGGGCGGCCATCCGTGCCCATCGGCGTAATCCGTGGTCAATCTCCGATCCGATTGCTCCATCTTCTTGCCGCCCCGCATGGTCGCGACCCCTTGCGGGTCTACGCTGAGATGAACCTCTCCTCCGCCGAACAGGAACGTTATGCGCGCCATCTCTCGCTGGCCGGCTTCGGGCCGGAGGCGCAGGCGCGGCTGACGGCCTCGCGGGTGCTCGTCGTCGGCGCCGGCGGGCTGGGTTGCCCGGCGCTGCTCTACCTCGCCGCCGCCGGGGTGGGGCGGATCACCATCGTCGACCCGGATCATGTTGATGTAACCAATCTCCAACGCCAGATCCTCTACACCGCCGCGGACGCCGGCCAGCCCAAGGCCGAAGTTGCGGCGCGCCGGCTGCGCGCGCTCAACGACCTGAACGAGATCGTGCCGCGCGTCGCGCGGCTGAACCGGGCCAACGCCCTCGCGCTCATCGGCGACTGCGATGTGGTCGTCGACGGCTCCGACAACTTCGCGACGCGCTATCTCGTGAACGACGCGTGCGTGCTGGCGGGGAGACCGTTCGTGTACGGCGCGATCCAGGGGTTCACGGGGCAGCTCAGCGTCTTCAACTGGCGCGGCGGCCCGACGTATCGCTGTCTCTTCCCCGAGCCGCCCGAGCCGGGCGACGCTCCGGCGTGCGGCGAGGCCGGCGTGCTGGGCGTGCTGCCCGGTCTGATCGGCACCGCGCAGGCGACCGAGGCGGTGAAGGTGCTTGCCGGGATCGGCGAACCGCTCAGCGGCCGGCTGCTGCTGTGGGACGCACTCACGATGCGAATGCAGACCGTGTCGTTCGCGGCCGACCCGTGGGCGCGAGAGATTCGCGGACTGCCGCCGGAGTCGCCGACAACCTGCGGCCTGCCCGCCGCGGCCGAGGAGGAGATTTCGCCGAAGGAGCTGCGCGCGTTGCTCGCCGGCCCGAAGCCGCCGCGCGTGCTCGATGTGCGCGAGCCGGCCGAGTGGGCGACGGGCTTGATCGCGGGCGCGGTGACAGTCCCGTTGGGCCAGCTGGAGCGCGCCGGCGTCGCGGCGTTGCCCGCGGAGCTGACGCCGAGCGCGCCGCTGGTGGTCGTGTGCGCCGGCGGCGTGCGCAGCCTGCGTGCCGTGCGTTACCTGCGCGAGCGCCACGGCTTCCGCGCCGCCCGCAGTCTGCGCGGCGGTTTGCGGCGGTGGTGACGCGTGGCCGGGCCGCGCCGGTGAGTGGGGACGGTGGAGTCCGGCTGGTCCCGGCGCGGGGTGCGCTTTGATGGTGGCTCTCATCGCCGCGGGGACGTGCAAATTTCGGCCGGACGTTTTGCGTCTTCGGGTCTCCTCTGCACAGTGTCGGGCCGCCGTGGGGATGCCGCTCCACTGGTTGCTTGGCCGCCCAACCTCCATCCGAATCCCATGGAAAACCAAAGCATCGTCCCCATCTCGTCCGTCGATAATGGCACCGTGGTGTTGCGCGCCGGCTACGCCGGTCCGGAGGACCTCACCGTCGTCGAGACCGAGGGCGACACGGTCCGCTGCGAGTACAAGAGCTTCGGCCGCATCGAGACCTGCTATGTCCCGGCCTACGAGCAGGTGCTGGTCATCGCCTCCTGAACCGGGGAAGGTTGGCGGCGGGTGGATTGCGTTGCGCCCAACGCGGTCGCGGGCGTGGGGAAAAGTGTAGATACGATCCGCTGCGAGAACCGAGTAGGACCGGTCTCCGACCGGTCGCCTTGGGTTTGGGCCGCAGGGGATGGCGAACGCCGAACGCGTCCGGTCGGAGACCGGACCTACGGGGTGGACGGCGGCTCGGCGGGTGGACTTGGCACCGGGGGCGAGAGGGCGGTTGAGGGCGGCGGCGCGGAACTCCGCGCTGCGCCCGGGTTACGGGTGAGTGCACAGCGGTCCCTTCCAAAGACCGAGGCTTGCCTTTCGGCCTATACTGCTCATCTGAGCAGTATGCTTACTGAGAAACAGCAGGCCGTGCTCGACTTCATCCGCGCCCACCAGGAGGAGCACTCCATCCCTCCCTCGACGCGCGAGATCCAGCGGCAGTTCGGTTTCGCCAGCCAGTACTCGGTGCGCTGCCACCTGAAGGCGCTCGCGACGAAGGGCCAAGTTTCCCAACTCGTCGACGGTAGTTGGGGCGTGACGGCGCGCGAGGTGCAGGGTCATCTCTTCCAGATTCCGGTTTTCGGCGCGATCCCGGCGGGCGTGCCGACCGCGCAGGAGCAGCAGGCCGAGGAAACGCTCGCGATCGATCCGGCGTTCTTCGGCGTGAAACGCGCGCGGCCGACCGACTTCTGGGCGCTACGCGTGCAGGGCGACTCGATGGTCGACGCTCACATCCTCGACGGCGACATCGTTGCCCTCGTGCGCCGCACCCCGCGGGTGGGCGAGATCATCGCCGCTCTGGTCGACGGCACCACTTCGACGCTGAAGCGGCTCGTCCATGTCCGCGGTCGCCCGGTGTTGCGCGCGGAGAACAAACGTTATGCCGATATCGTGCCCGAGCGGCTCGAGTGCCAGGGCGTGGTCGTCGGCGTGCTGCGGCGCGGTGTGGCCTGAGCGAGAGCAAGTACGGACGTCCGACAGAAGGAAACGAAGTGAACAAAGAGCGGAAGTGTCCCCAGTGGCTGAGCCGTGCGCGATCGCCGGTCGTGGAGGACCACGGCTTGCGCGGATGGGCACGGATACTGAAGCGTTTCATCGGTCTCAATTCGGGGGCGCAGCGGTCGAATTCCTTGCAACGAGCGTGTGCTGAAAGCCCCTGCGCCCCACGGATGTCCGAACCCCGGTGCTAGAAATGACGCCCACCCGGAATGTCCCGTGTCCACCCGTCAGTCGCCGATCTGCGGCAGATGCTTGCCGCTCGGTTCCCCCAAGCCGCGGGGAACCCGGCCGGTGGTGTGCCTACGGGTGTCGCGGCGCTCGATGAGGCGCTGGGCGGCGGACTGCCGATCGGGCGGCTGACCGAGCTGGTCGTTGAAATTCCGGGCTGCGGTGGGCAGTCGGTCCTCGCGCAGCTCTTGCGCACGACGCGCGCGGCCCGGCAACGCGTGGCCTTGGTCGACGCCGCCGACTCCTTCGCGCCCGAGGCATTTTCGGCCGACGCGTTGCGGCACCTCGTCTGGGTGCGCTGCGCGAATCTGGAGCAGACGCTCGCCGCCGCCGACCTGCTCGTGCGCGACGCGAACTACGCGGTGGTCGTGCTCGATCTCGGTGGCTGCGCCGAGCGCGTGCTGCGTCGCACGCCGGCCACGGTCTGGCACCGGCTGCACCATGCAGCCCGCGGCGGCGGCGCGGTGCTCGTGCGCACGGATCGGCCGCTCGTGCCCGCGGTGCCGTGGCGCCTGGTGCTGCGAGAGCCGTTGCGGCTGGGCGATGCGCTCCGCCCGCAGGTCGAGCTGGTCGGTGAACTCGAAGTGGAACTCGACCGCGGCCACCGCGCCGATGTCGTCGCGTTCGAGGAGTTGGCGGGATGAAGACGCTGCAGTCATGGATGTGGGTTGCGCATCCGGAGTCGGATGCTGGACAGGTAGGACCGGTCTCCGACCGGTCGCCTTGGGCGTGGACCGCAGGGGACGGCATGGGCCGAGCGTGTCCGGTCGGAGACCTGACCTACGGGGTGTCGCGACACGCTTGCGGGTGGAGAGGGATGCACCGAGTGCGACCGCGAGCGTGGTGGACTGTGGGGACACGTACGCTTGCGGGTAGCCGAGTAGGACCGGTCTCCGACCGGTCGCCCTTGTCGCGAGCCGCAGGGGACAGCATGGGCCGAACGCGTCCGGTCGGAGACCGGACCTACGGGGTATTGTGTCCACCCGCGAGCGTTCAGCTGGCGCCGGAGGGCTGAAGCCATGATTGCCTCCGCCCCACGTTTCGCCGTGTTGCTCGTGCCGGACTTCGCGCTGCACGCACTGCGGCGCGGCGATCCGTCGCTGGCGCGCGTGCCGGTGGCGCTGGTCCAGGGCGAGGGGCGCAAGGCGACGGTGGTCGCGGTCTCCGCCGAGGCGCGAGGGGCCGTGCCCGGGATCGCCGCCACGCTGGCCATGGCGCGTTGCCCGGGCATCGCGCTGCGACCGCGCGACCCGACGGCGGAGATCGAGGCCAACCGCCTGCTGCTCGCCGCGGCGTTCACACTCTCGCCGCGCGTCGAGTTCACCGCGGCGGGCTGTGCGACGGTCGACCTGCGAGCTCGTCGCCGCCGGCCTGCCCGCGCGCGGTGGCGCAGCGGCCACGCCGCAGACGGCGTTCTACGCGGCGCGCCGGGCCGAGCCACTCCTCGTGGTCGAGGAACTGGGTGGATTTCTCGCGCCGCTCCCGCTCGCGTTCGCGGAGCCCACGCCGGCGCACGCGGCGATCCTGCAGGGTTGGGGGATTCGCACCTGCGGCGAGCTGACGGCCCTCGCGAAGGGCGAGGTGGGCCAGCGGCTCGGTGTCGAGGGCGTGCAACTTTGGGAGCGTGCGGCGGGCGAGGCGACGCGGCCGCTCCGGCTCGCGCAGCCGGCGCGCAGTTTCGCCGCCGCGTGGGACTACGAGCCGCCGATCGAGTCGTTGGAGCCGCTACTGTTCCGGCTGCGGCGTTTCGCCGAGTGCGTCGCGCTCGAACTGCGCGCCGAGGGGCTGGCGGCGGAGGCGCTCACGTTCACGCTGCTGCTCGAGGACGAGACCGACAACCGCCGCGAGCTGCGCCTGCCCGAGCCGGGCACCGACGTCGACAGCTGGATGCGCGTACTCCAGTCGCACCTCGAGACGGTGCGCACCGAGGCGCGTGTCGTCGGTGCCCGGCTGGTGGCGACGCCGGGGCGTCCGCCGCAGAAACAGAGCGGGCTCTTCGACACGGGCCTGCGCGATCCGGCGGTGTTCTGGGACAACCTCGCGCGGCTGGCCGCGATCGTGGGTGAGGGGCGCGTCGGAACGCCGGCGCCGCTCGACACGCACCGGCCCGATGCGTTCGCGGTGGAGAAACCCGGCGACACGGTGCCCGCGCCCGAGGCGGCACCGGTGCATCCGCTTCGCGGACTCACGTTGCGCCGGTTCCGGCCGGCGTGGCCGGCCCGCGTGGAGGTGGCGGACGAGTGTCCGGTGCGTGTGGAGTCCTCCGGGGTGCGCGGCGCGGTGCGGACGGCGCGCGGACCGTGGTGCAGCAGCGGCGACTGGTGGCGGCCCGACGGCTGGGCGGTGGAGGTGTGGCACGTCGAACTCGCGGGCGGCGGGCTCTACCAGCTCGCGCGCAGCGAGGGCGCCGGCTGGAGCGTCGAGGGG
>JAGVUB010000009.1 GCA_019136515.1 Verrucomicrobiota bacterium | reverse complement strand
CTCATAACCTGAAGGTCCTGGGTTCAAATCCCAGCCCTGCACCCAATTTGAAGCCCGTAAGTCTCTGACTTGCGGGCTTTTTGCTACTTGGCGCCAATGGACCTTGGCTGCCTGACTTTGGCGATTCTTGCGCCCAAAATAGCCCCAAACACCCCTGTTCACGTAGGAACCTGCCCAAGAACCTGCCCAAGTGCCCGACATCACTCGGCGGAGTTGCCCAGGTAGGGCTATGGCGCGCTTGCGCCGATTGGTTTCGGCACTCCTGCAGCCCTCAAGACGTCCAGCTGTTGGGCCCGTTTGAGCTCCCAGTTCTCCGGTCTCGTTACCGCGATGCCCCACGAATGGGCACACAATACCGGCTCTCTTGGCTCACGTCTTGATCTCCTGGAATCGCGAAACCACCGCGATGGCACCGGAAGTTGGGCAAGTCGTCCTTCGTGAGCTTCCCCCTCGCTCGGTGTCACTTGGTGACAAGGAGGGGAAATGGTGGTAGGTGATGGATTCGAACCATCGAAGGGCAGAGCCCAATTGATTTACAGTCAATCCCCGTTGGCCACTTGGGTAACCTACCGTGAAGGAGCGGGGAAGTTGGGAAACGACGTGGGCTTTGCCAAGCGCTTTCTTGGAGGAATTTCGGCCGGCGTGAGATCGCCCCCGTTGGGCCGTTGGGGCGAAGGATCTGACCTTGGCCCTTGGGGCGGGCCGGAAGTCGCCTCGGCGGTTGCTTCGGTGCGGGCGCCCAGAGACGGCGCGGGAGCGGTTTCTTTCTCCGGCTTGGTGGGCGGGCGGCAGGGCGGGCGTTTGTTGCCGGCGCGGGCGCCCGGCGATACGCCACCGGAGGCGGCCAGCGGTATCTAGGTATCGGCGACTCAGAGCAGCCCGGCTTCGCGGAAGCTGTAGTAGCCGCGGCCGGCCGGGTCGCGGGTGGGCTGTCCGAGGATGACATGGTCGATCAACGCGATCTCCACGGTGCGGGCGGCGGTGGCGAGTTGCCGGGTGATCTGCAGATCCGCGCTGCTGGGAGCCGGATCGCCGCTGGGGTGATTGTGGACGGCGATGATGGCGCAGGCACCGGCCTTGATCGCTTCGCGAAACACCTCGCGGGGATGCACGAGGGAACTGGTGGCCGTGCCGGAGGTGATCTCGTCGCGGCGCAGGAGGCGGCTGCGGCGGTTGAGGCTGAGGACCCAGAACTTCTCGACGGTGAGCGAGAGCACCTCGGCGCGGAAGTGTTCGAACACCTGTTGCGGGTACTCGAGCTGCGGGGGGAGGATCTCGCGCTGGGCGAGCATGCGGCGGGAGATCTCCAAAACACTGACGAGTTGCTGGGCCTTCACGCGGCCGATGCCCTTCACGCGGCGGAAGTCGGCTGCGCTCCACGTCAGAAGCCCCGCGAGGTTGCCCCCGGCGGCGGCGAGCAGATCCTCGGCGACACACTTGACGTTCCGCCCGGCGCTGCCGCTGCGCAGGATCATGGCGAGCTGCTCGGTGTCGGTGAGGGTCTCGGGGCCGCAGCGTTCCTGGCGTTCCTGCGGGCGCTCGCCGACGGCGAGGTCCTTGATCCGCGGGATCGGGTAACGGGATGGTTCGGACATGACGGTACTGACGGGGCGCGAGAGTGGCCGGACCCGATGCATGGGAACGGCGGTCGTCAGTGGGGCAACGAACCGGGAGAAGGGATAGTCGCGGCCGTGTCCGGTGTCGAGAGGACAGACGATCGCCGGTGCCTCCGTGCGCGCGGCCGGTGCGCACCCCGACGTGAGGGGGATCGTCGCGTGTCCCTCCGCGGGGCGGGCGCGATCAGGTGGCCGCGACCTCGGCGGGGGCGGCCGCCGCGGCCTCCTCGGCGGCGAGGCGGGCCTCGAAGGGTTTCTTGTCGAGGGCCTTCATGTAGGCCTCGCGGGTGGCGATCGCGCCGGAATCGAGGAGACGGGCGAGGGTGGTGTCCATGCCGCACATGCCGTCGGCGGTGCCGGACTCGATGATGGAGCGGATGTCGGCGATGCGGCCGGTGCGGATGACGTTGGGGAGCGCTTCGTGTTGGAGGAGGATCTCATGGGCGGCGATGCGGCCGCCGCCCTCCTTCTTGCACAGCAACTGGGAGACGATGCCGGAGAGGCAGCCGGCGAGGAGGACGCGGACCTGGTTCTGCTCGTCGGCGGGGAAGGCGTTGATGATGCGGTCGATCGTCTTGGGCGCGGAGTTGGTGTGGAGGGTGCCGAAGACGAGGATGCCCATCGAAGCGGCGTTGAGGGCGAGTTTGATCGTCTCCAGTTCGCGCATCTCGCCGAGGAGAATGAGATCGGGGTCGGAGCGCATGGCGCTGCGCAGACCGGCGGCGAAGGAACGGGTGTGTTCGCCGACCTCGCGGTGGACGACGACGGAGCGCCGGTTGGGGTGAACGAACTCGACGGGGTCCTCGAGGGTGACGATGTGTCGGGTCTGCGTCGCGTTGATGTAGTCGATCATCGCGGCTAGCGTGGTGCTCTTGCCGGAGCCGGTGGGGCCGGTGACGAGGACGAGGCCGGAACGGAGGGTGCAGAGCTTCTTGAGCGCCTCGGGGAGGGCGAGTTGCTCGAAGGTGAGGATGCGCGAGGGGATCTGGCGCATGACGGCGGCCATGCCCCAATGATTGTGGAGATAGTTGCAGCGGAAACGGGCGAGGCCGGGGACTTCGTAGGCGAAATCCAGATCGCTGTGCTCCTCGAAGTGCTTCCAACGCTTCGCCGGGCAGATCTCGCGCAGGAGCGGCTCGATCGTGAGCCGGCTGAGCGGTTCGTCGGCGAGGGGCTGGAGATCGCCGGAGATGCGACCGCGGGGAGGGAGCCCGACGGTGAGGTGCAGGTCGGAGCCGCCGCGTTGGAGGAGTTCGGCGAGGAGATTGTCAATGAGGGCCATGCGGAAGATTCCCGATTTGGGATTGCCGATTTGCGATCGGCCGGAGGCGGGGCGCGGTGCGGAGATGTGAGGTTTCGGCTGCGAGGGTGCGCTCCGCTCCAGATGCGTGGGAGGCGGTGGATCAGAAGAGACCGAAGCGTTTTTTGGCGGCGGGAGCGGCAGCCTCGGCCGGCGCGGTTGGGACGTCGGCGGCGTTTTCGAGGAGGGCGCGCAGGGCGCGGTTGCCGATGTTGTCGAGGGCGGTCTCGAGGGTGATGCGGCCGGCGCGGAAGAGGGCGAGGACGGAGGAGTCCAGCGTGAGCATGCCGTCGCGTACCCCGGTTTCCATCACGCTGGCGAGGTTCTGGAGCTTGTTCTCGCGGATGAGATTCCCGACGGCGAGGTTGGCGACGAGGATCTCGGTGGCGAGGACGTTGCCGCCGTCGACGGCGGGGAGGAGCTTCTGGCAGAGGATGCCGCGGAGCGACTCGGAGACCATGGCGCGGATCTGTGCCTGCTGGGCGGGTGGGAAGACATCGAGCAGGCGGCTGAGGGTGGAGGCGGCATCGGCGGTGTGCATGGTGCCGAGGACGAGATGGCCGGTCTCGGCGGCGGTGATGGCGATGTTGATCGTCTCCAGATCGCGGAGCTCGCCGATGGCGATTACATCGGGATCCTGGCGGAGCGCGGCCTTGAGTGCGGTGGAGAATGTCCTGGTGTGGTCGCCGATCTGGCGCTGCGTGACGATGCACTGGTCGGAGGGGAGGACGTACTCGATGGGGTCCTCGACGGTGATGATGTGGTCGGAGCGGTTGCGGTTCACCTCGTCGACCATGGCGGCGAGGGTGGCGGTCTTGCCGGAGTTGACCGGGCCGGTGACGAGGATGAGGCCGTTGTGGAAGGCGAGCAGGCGGCGGAGGACTTCGAGGTCGGGGTAGCCGAGGGCGTCGAGTGGGCGGGCCTGCGGAGGAACGATGCGGTAGGCGCCGGATACACCCCACTTGTGGACCGTGATGCAGGCGCGGAAGCGCTGGTTTTGCCCGAGGGCGAGCGCGAGCTCGAGGTCGGAGGTTTCCTGGAGCTGTTTGAATTGCTCCTCGTCGAGGAGTGCAAGGTTGGCGGCCTCGGCTACATCGGCGGGCAGCGGCTGTTCGGTGAGGTAGTGGATCTGGCCGTGCTGGCGGACGAAAGGGCGGGCTTGGGCGCTGAGGTGGAGATCGCTGACTCCGGCGGTTTGGCAATCGGCGAGGAGCTGCGGCATCGCGGCGCGGACCTTGGCGTCGTCGAGCGCGGGGTCGGTGAAGAGGGGATTGGCGGCGAGGGCGGAGAAATCGGAGGACACGGCAAGAACGCAGGCGCGATGGAGAAGGAAAGGCGCGGGGCGATTGTGGGCGCGGCGCGTCCGGGACGGGAAGGTGGCTGGGTTGTGACGCGGCGAGAATCGGCGGCTGGCGACGAGGCTTGAGGTGGGAGCCGTGAGCTGGGGGAGATGTGATTGGTCGGCTGGGGGAAATCTCCTGCGAGAAAGCTGATTTTGTGACCGGGTTTGGTGCCTGTCGGCCGCCGCAAGGGGATTGCAGAGCCCACGAAACCGGACGGCTCGGGCCCGTTGGGATCGCGAGAGTCCGACGAGCGAAGGCGGCTGCGCGGCAGACGCTCCTCGTGTCTACGCGATCGGCGCGCGGCAGTGCGCGAGATTCGGCCCATGCATCCACGACACACGGAAGTCCTCTTTGGCCGGTGCGACGGATGGCGATCTGGCGACCTCCGCGCTTGCGCGGTGACGGGGCGCGCGGCTGTGTTGGGCGTTTCCACTTCGTCCCGATGCCCGATCCCTGCGAACTCCCGATCTACGAAATCCAGGCGGCGCTGCTCGACGGCGCGCGGGCGACCGGGCGCGTGGTCGTACAGGCGCCGACGGGTTCGGGCAAGTCGACGCAGGTGCCGAAGATGCTGCTGGCGGCCGGGCTGCTGGAGCGCGGGCAATGCGTCGTCCTCCAGCCGCGGCGGATCGCGGCGCGTATGCTCGCCAAGCGCGTGGCGCAGGAGCTGAGCGTGCGGCTGGGCGACGAGGTCGGCTACCAGGTGCGGCTCGATTCGCGGGTGTCGGACAAGACGCGGATCCGTTACGTGACCGAGGGAATCCTGCTGCGGCAGATGACGTTCGACCCGCACCTGCGTGGGGTGAGCGCGCTGGTGTTCGACGAGTTCCACGAGCGCCACCTCGACGGCGACATCGGTCTCGCCCGCGCGCTCCAGATCCAGCGGACGACGCGGCCCGACTTGATCGTGATCGTGATGTCGGCCACGCTCGATGCCGGGCTGCTGCAACAGTACCTCGCGCCATGCTCGGTGGTGCGCAGCGAGGGACGGATGTTTCCCGTGGCCGTGGAGTACGAGACGCATCCGCTCAATCCCGACCGCGACGACATCTGGGACGTGGCGGCGCGGGCGTGTGCGCGCGTCGTGGCGAAGCAGTCGAGCGGCGACGTGCTGGTGTTCATGCCCGGTGCGTACGAGATCGGCCGCACGGTGAACGCGCTCCAGTACCAGCGTGAGCTGAAGGACTGCCTCGTCTTCGCGCTGCACGGCGAGATGGCGCCGGAGGAGCAGGATCGCGCGGTCGACCGCTACGAGCGGCGCAAGATCATCGTGGCGACGAACGTCGCCGAGACGTCGCTCACCATCGACGGCGTGACGGCGGTCGTGGACAGCGGGCTGGCGCGTCTGGCGCGGTTCGATCCGCACCGCGGCATCAACACGCTGCTGGTGGAGAAGATCAGCGCGGCGTCGGCCGACCAGCGCGCGGGCCGCGCGGGGCGCACGGCGCCGGGCGTGTGCGTGCGGTTGTGGACGGAGCGCGAGCACACGCAGCGCGCCCCGCAGGAGCAGCCGGAGGTGAAACGCCTCGATCTCGCGGAGGTCGTGCTGACATTGAAGGCCGCCGGGATCGACGACGTGGCGAATTTTCCGTGGATCGAGCTGCCGGACCCGAAGGCGCTGGCGCGCGCGGAGGACCTACTGCGCGATCTCGGTGCGGTGAAAGTCGGTCCGGTCTCCGACCGGACACGCTCTACGGTGTTGCCGGCAGCGAGTGCTGCGCAACCCAGTGCGACCGGTCGGAGACCGGTCATACCGGGCGAAGGAAGTGTCGCCATTTCCTCCATTACCGAGATCGGGCGGCGGATGTTGAAGTTTCCGGTGCACCCGCGGTACGCGCGGATGTTTCTCGCCGCGGCGGAGTACGGCTGTGTGCGCACGGTCGCGATGATGGCGGCGCTCACGCAGGGCCGGTCCTTCTGGCTGCGCAATGTCGATCGCGGCGTCGAGCAGGCGCGCGAGGACCTGCTCGGGACGGAAACGGAGTCGGACTTCTTCCTGCTGATGCGCGCGTACCGGTATGCGGAACAGTCGCGGTTCTCCGTGGACGCGTGCCGCCGGCTTGGCATCCACGCGCAGGCGGCGCGGCAGGTCGGGCCGTTGTTCGAGCAGTTTCTGGAGATTGCGCAGGACGAGGGGCTTGACGTGGGCGAGCGGCGTGTCGACGGCGCGCTGGTGCGCAAGTGCGTGCTGCTCGGCTTCGTCGACCACCTTGCTCGGCGGCTCGACGAGGCGACGCTGCGCTGCGAACTCGTGCATCGCCGGCGCGGGCTGCTCGCCCGCGAGAGCGCATTGCACGGCGCGAAGCTGCTCGTGGTGGCGGAGATCAGCGAGATCGGCGGGCGTGCCGGAGAAGTGAACACCGTGCTCGGGCTGGCGACGGCGATCGAGGAGGCGTGGCTGAAGGAGCTGTTTCCCGACGATTGCGACGAGACGGTGACGACCGGGCTCGACCCGAACAGCAAGCGCGTGACGGCGCGGCGCGAGCGGCGTTTCCGCGACCTGGTGTTGGAGTCGAAGGAGGGCGCGGAGCCGCCGGAGACCGAGGCGGCGCAGATCCTCGCGCGGCTGGTGCTGGCCGGCGACCTCAAGATCGAGGCGTGGGACGAGAAGGTGGAGGAGTGGATCGTGCGCGTGGCGCGGTTCGCCGAGTGGTTTCCCGAGATGGAGGCGCACCCGATCCGCGACGAGGACCGCGAGATGCTCGTCGAGCAGATGTGCTACGGCTGCCGTGGCGTGAAGGACGTGCGCAACCTCGACCCGTGGCCGATTCTCAAGGACTGGCTCACGCCTGAGCAGCTCGCGGCGATGGAGACGCTGTTGCCCGAGCGCATCGAGATGGCCAACGGCCGGCGCTCGAAGATCAGCTACCCGAAGGAGGGCGCGCCGGTGATCTCGGCGCGGATCCAGGAGCTGTTCGGCGTGGAGAAGCTGTCGCTGGCCCGCGGCCGTGTGCCGCTGAAAATCGAGGTGCTGGCGCCGAACCAGCGTCCGCTCCAGGTGACCGACGACCTCGCGCGGTTCTGGCGCGAGACGTATCCCGAGATCAAGCCCGCTCTCTCGCGGCGGTACCCGCGGCACGAGTGGCGGTGACCTCGGGGGAGATTGTGTGTATCGATGATCTCGGGCTTGCTTCACGCGTCGCGTGCGTCCAAGTCTTCCCTCGCCCCCTGCGTTCACCCAAAACCAAACGCAGATGAAAAAACCACATGTGTTGCTCGCCGGGTGTGGCCTTTGGTGCCTCACCGCGGCTTTTGTCCCCACGTTCGCCTCCGCTGCCGATCCGGCGCCGGCCAAGGAGCCCAAGACCATCGCGGTCAACCACCGGAATGAGCAGTACGACGTCAACAAGGACGGCAAGATCGACGAACAGGAGCGGGCGGTCATGAAAGCCGACCGCGCCGAGAAGAAGAAGGCCCGCCTGCTGGCGAAGTACGATGCCAACAAGAACGGCCAGCTTGAGCCTGAGGAGGAAGCCCAGCACCAGGCTGATCTCGCGAAACGGCGCGAACAGCGCGCCGCCCGGAAGGCCGCCAAGGAGGCCGAGAAGCAGGCCGCTCCGGCGGACGACGAGGACGATGACGAGGCAGAGGCGACGCCCAAACGCTGACACGGTTCGCACTGTCCGCTCTACTTCGAGCCCCGGCTGCCCAGCCGGGGCTTCTTTCTTGTCCTAGCAGCCTGTCGGACTTCGTCCGCAGGCTGCTGAACAAACTGGCTGCGCCAGTTTGGGAACGGGGAGGTTTGCCAAAGGATTTTGCGGGGAGCGCTTCCGGAACGTTCG
>JAGVUB010000090.1 GCA_019136515.1 Verrucomicrobiota bacterium | reverse complement strand
TTCGAAAATTTGTCGGACCGCGAACTAACGAACCACGCAGACCCGGTACAAACCGGGTCCGACCCGTTCGCCAAGGCGAAAATCCCGGGCCAGAAAACCGCCGAAGAACGCATCTACCTCATCCACCCCGGAGCCGATCGCCAGCGTCGGCACGCCGACCATTCCAAGCGGAGCGACCACCACCGAGTACTCCACCGGGGTCCAGTCATGCTCCCGTACCGCAGCCGGCAGACCGCGCAACGGCTCCCGCAATACAACGACCGCCTCCTGTCCGCCCGCATACCGACGCACTTCCACTGCGGCGTCGCGCTCCGGCAGCCGCGGGTCCGGACGATCGATCCGCCCCAGCCCCGCCCAGCCGCCGGCCATTGCGCCGATCGTGCGCAAGCCGCCGCGCCCGTCGGTGGGCGCCCCCCCGAGCGGGCCGAACACCGGCTCGAGTCGCTCCGCGGCGAAGACCAGGCGCGGCTCATACATGCCAAACACCCCGCCCGGCTGACGACGCAGAGCTGCGGGCAACTCCTGCGCCCCGGCGTTCCAGACGGTGGGCATCGAGAGCGGCTGTTGATCGAACAACACCATCTGCTCCCGCATCAGTGGCCCGCCGGCCACGCCGCTCTCCGCCACAACCGTCACACTCGGGCGACTCTGCGCCGGCGGCAACGGCACGGCGGGATCGGCGCGTCCCCAGAAGATGAAGGCGACCCGTGCGGCCAAGGCCAACCCGGCCGCGAGCCAGACCCATTGCGCCCAGTGCCGTTGTTTCTGCGCGGCCATGCCAGGTCAGTTGCCTCCCGGCGGCGGTTCCGCCGCGATCTGCACACTGCAGCCGGCCGCGGTGGCCACCGCGGAGAACGTCACCAACGCCTGCGACGAGGTCTGTTTGTCGACCCGCAGCAGCAGGCGCATCGTCCCCTTCTCGGCCACGACCTCGGCCAGCCGCTGCTTGAAACCATCCATCGAATACCGGCCGCCTTCGAAGAGGATCAGGTTGTCGCGTTGCAGATTCACGACCAGCCCGGTCGGCTGCGCGGTGGCGATCGCGCCCTCCATCACCGGGGGGGTGATCGTCGGCCCCGGGGCAAGCACGAACTTCGAGGTGAACAGCGTGAGGAACAGCGCCAGCACCCCGACATTGACGTAGAAGAACACGTCGAAGCTGCGCGGTGGCGGGCGCAGATGCTTCTCGAGTTCGAGTGGTTGCGTGATCACGGGATCAGCCTTTCCCCTTCGCTGGCGCCGCCCCGTCCGTCGGGGCCGTCCCACCATCGGCTGCGCTGCGCCCGCTCCCCTGCCCCTGCAGGTCGTGGATCACGAAACGGATGATCTCGTTGGCCGCCCACTCCATGTCGTGGGTGAGCACCCGCACGCGCCCGCGCAGGAAATGGTGTGCCAGATGCGTGGGTACCGCCACCGCCAGGCCGAAGGCCGTCGCCAGCAGCGCCTCCCACATGCCGCCGGAAAGCGCCGCCGGGGTGGCGTAGTTGCCGCCCAAGGTGAAGGCATGGAACGCCCGCAGCATCCCCAGAACCGTGCCAAGCAGGCCGAGCAGCGGCGCCACCTGCGCGATCGCCGCCAGCGCGCCCATACGGCGCTCGAGGATCGGCAGCTCGATCAGCGCCGCCTCCTGCACCGCCAGCCGCAGCTTCGACTCGTCGGCCTCGTGGTGCAGCAACGCCGCCTTCACCACCACGGCCACCGGGCCGGGCGTCTCCTCGCACACGGTGATCGCCTCCATCAGGCGGCGTTTCACCAGGATGTTCTTGATGCCGGTGAGAAACGCCGTGGAGCGGATCTGGCCGCGGTGCAGGTACAGCGCCCGCTCCGCAAACACGACGATCGCCACCACGCTCAGCGCGAGCAGCACCCACATCACGGGGCCGCCCTGGCCGAGGAGACTGAGGTCGAGGAAACTCATGTGAGGAAAGCGAAGCTAGGTGCGAGGGAAGTCCGATGGCAAACGGCGAAACTCCACGCACGGTTCAGCGCCCGCCGCCGGCCAGCCGTTCCAGTGCGGCCTTCGCCGTGTTCTCCCCCCAGACACCGCTGCGCAACACCAGTTCGTAGGCTTCGCGCGCCTCCTGCGGCGATTTCGCCTTCTCGCACAGGTCGGCGTAGACCAGCAGCGTGCGGCCGAGCCAGTAGCGGCCCTTCTCGCCGATCGTCGCCCGCGCCGCCTCGTCGAGCAGGAACCGGTCGACCACCAACCAGAGCGCGCGGCGGGCCTCGGGGCTGTTGCCGCGCGTTGCCAAGGCATACCCCTCCTTGAAACCCGCCTCCACGCGCACCTCGCCGGGCGCGCTGGGCAGATCGAACAGCCGCTCGTAGCGCGCCAGCGCGCTGCCCAGCCGCGACGCGTCGGCGGTCACCTGCGCGAACAGCGTGTCGGCGAGCGCGAGCTCGGCCAGCGGGGCGTCGCGGTGCGCGGGAAACCGGTTGAGGACCGACTCGTAGATCACCTGCGCCGGCCCGAGCTGGTTGAGTTTGCGCAACAGATCGCCCTGTTTGAGCTGCGCGTAGAAGACCAGCTCGTTGCGGGGGAACCGCTCGACCAGGTCGTGCAGGATGCGAAAAGCCTCCTCGTAATGTTTGTCCTCGCCGCGCCGCTCGGCATTCCCCGCCGCCTCGTAGAGCGCGTAGGCTGCGTACTGGCTGTCTTCATACCGTTCGGCAAGCTCGATGAGCAACTGCTGCGCCTCCACCGTCTGGCCGCGGTCGGCGAGAAACTTCGCTTGGATGATGAACGAATACACCGCCGGATCGCTGCCGGGGAACGCCCCGCGCAGCGCCTCCAGCTCGGCCATGCCTTCGGGTTCGCGCCCGAGCGCGAGCAAAGCCTGCGCCCGCACCAACCGCGCCGTGCCCGCCGCCTCCTGCCGCAGCGCCGCCGGCACTGCCGAGTTCGCGGCCGCGGCCGGTCCGGCCAGCAGCCGGTCGACCAGCCCGAGCGTCTCCGCCGGCTTGCCGGCTCCGGTGCCGCCGCCGCAAACGCCTCCGCCGCCAGCACCCGGTTGAGCCGGTCGTAGGCGCGCCCGGTCTGCCCGCGTACCTGCAATGTCCGCACGGTGTTCCACTCCGCCTGCCAGCGGCTCGCCGCGTCGAAATCCGGATCCGCCGCCAACCGATCGAGCGTCTGCAAAGCCTCCTCAAGCTGCGCCGGCTGGTCGGCGCGCAACAGCGAAAGCACCTGCTGGTACATCAGCGCGCCGCGGGTCGCGCCCGGCGGCAGCGCCGGTTCCGCCAGCGCCCGCGCATAGGCGCTGGCCGCATTGCGGTAGTCCGTCGCCCGGAAATAGGATTCCGCCAACAGGACGGCAAACGGCCCGCGCCGCGCATCCAAGCCGAGCTCGCTCTGCAACTTCACGATCGACTCGGTCGCCGTGCGGTAGCGGCGCAGCTCCCACGCCACCGAGACCAGCACGTTGAGCGCCGGCACACGGTCCGGCGAACCGGGGAAATTGGCCAGCAACGCGCCCGCGTCGGCCTCGGCGCGCTCGTACTCCTGCTGCGCCAGCGCCAGCCGCGCCCGGTACAGGAGCAGATCGTCGAGGATCTTCGGCGCCGGTTGCAGCGCGATCTGCGCGTCCAGCTCCCGGCGGAATCCCGCGCGCGCCTCCTCGTCCGTGGCGGCCTGCGCGAGCAACTGCAGCGCGAGGCGCTGCATCTCCGGCTGCGCCGAACCGGCGAAGAGCTGGCGCAGGGCGTTGCGCCCGAGCGCACTGTCGGGTCCCGAGATCAGCGCCAGCAACAGCCGCAACCGGTCCGCCGCCTCGCGCTCCGTCGCCGGCACCGTCGCCAACTGGCGCTGCAGCACCGTCTGCGCCTCGCCCTTGCGTCCGAGCAAATCAAGGACCACGGCCTGCTGGCCCGCGGCCGTGAAACCCACCGGCCGGCCTTGAAACTGGTCGATCTGCCGCTGCAGCACCTGCACCTGCTCCGGCGTCGCCTGCCCGTACAACAACTGCGCCCGCTCCCGCGCCAACAACAACTGCGCCCGCGCCAGTTCCGACACCGCCCGACCCTCCGCCTGGCCGTAGGCCACCTGCGCCCGGTCGAATTGCCCGCGCGACTCAGCCAACATCGCCTGCGCCACGTACACCCAGCCCGCCTCCTCGGTCGGCACCTCCTCCGGCCGCAAGCCCTCGACCAGCGGCGCCGCCGCGGCACCATCGCGACGCTGCAGCGCGATCAACGCCCGCCGCAGCCGCGTCTGCGGCGCCAGCAGATCCGCCCCGCGCCCCAGTGCGGCCTCCGCCGCCTCGATCCGCCCGGCGGCCAGCTCGACCATCGTCAAGCCCAACGCCGCCCGACTCCGCACCGCCGCCGCCACGTCGTTGCGCGCCAGCAACCGCTCGTACGACGCGCGCGCCGCCGTGACAAAACCAAGCTCCGCGGCGTGCTGCGCGGCGGTCAGGTCGAGCACGACCTCGCCCGCGCTCTGCCCGGCGACGTCGATCGAGATCGTCAACGGCGCCGGAGCCAGCGCGGCGTTCTGTGCCCGCACCGCACCCGCGGCCAGGGCCGCGCCGCACAAAAACCGCAGAGAAAGGGAAACGCGTCGCATCGCGATCATCCCCGCGACCATGTCGCCCGACCCAGCCGCTGGCAAGAGCCGGCACCAGTGCGCACCACGGACGCGCACGCCGCACCCCGCCGCCACGGCGCCGGGCGGACGAAGTCGCGCCTCCCCCGGACTGCCACCTGCCAAGCAGCGGGCCTCGGCGGAGGCCGCGTCACACGCTCAGAGCGTGATCGTGTCGCCGAAATTCGGACGCTCGGCCTTGAGCTTGAAACGCGCGGCGATCTTCGCGGCGAGCGGGCCGCGGCCTTTCTCGTCTTCGCCGTGGGTCAGCACGACCCGCGGCCGGTGCGGCGCAAGGCAGCCGAGCCAATCGAGCAAGTCCGTCTGCCCGGCGTGGGCGCTGAAGCCGCCGAGACCGCGCACCGTCGCCGCCACCCGGATGCGGTCGCCGAAGATCTGCACCTGGCGCGCGCCCTCCAGCAGCCGGCGGCCGAGCGACTCGGGCGACTGGTAGCCGACGATCAGGACGACGGTGCCGGGATGCGCGAGGTTGTGCCGCAGGTGGTGGACGATGCGGCCGGCGTTGCACATGCCCGCACCCGCGAGGATCAGGCACGGGCCGGGCTGCACATTGAGCGCCTGCGACTCCTGCGCGGAGACGGTCGTGCGCACGCTTTCGAGGTGTTTCAGGAAGCGCCCGCCACCGGCCGCGCGCCGCTGCATCTCCTCGTCGAACAACTCGGGGTGTTTCGCGTAGAGCCGCGTGGCCTCGATCGCCATCGGGCTGTCGAGGAAGACCGGGAACGGCCGCACCGCGCCGGACTCGAACAGCTCGGAGAGGTGATAGAGGATCTGCTGCGCGCGCCCCACCGCGAAGGTCGGCACGAGGATCTTGCCGCCGCGCTCCGCCGCATGGACGACGAGCTCGCGGAACTCCTTCAACGTGTCGGCGAGCGAGCGGTGGTCGCGATCGCCGTAGGTGGACTCCAGGAAGACGAGATCGGCCTTCGCCGCGATGCAGGCGGCATCGCGCAGGATCGGGGCGTGGCGTGGGCCGAGGTCGCCGGAGAAGACGACCGTGCGCTGCCCCGCGCCGTCGGCGCAGCGCAGCTCCAGGCTGGCGGAGCCGAGTGTGTGGCCGGCCTCGTACGGGCGCACCGTCACACCGGGGGCGATCGCGTTGTCCTGCCCGTAGGCGAGCGGGCGGAAACATGCCGCGATCGCGGCGACATGGGTCTCGTCGAAGAGCGGTTTGACCGGTGGCATCCCGGCCCGCGCGCGATGGCGGTTGGTGCGGATCGCATCCTGAGCCTGGAGACGGGCGGCGTCGTCGAGGATCAGGCGGGCGAGCTCGAGCGTGGCGGGCGTGCCCCACACCGCGCCGCGGTAGCCGCGCTGGGCGAGCAGCGGGAGGCGGCCCACGTGGTCGAGGTGGGCGTGGGTGAGCACCACGGCATCGAGCGAGGCCGGCGTGAGCTCGCGCGGCACGGTGTTGATCGAGCCGGCGAGCGTGCGGCCCTGGAACATCCCGAAATCGACGAGCACACGCGTCCGGTCAGTCTGCACGAGGTACGCCGAGCCGGTCACTTCGCCCGCGGCGCCGAGAAGGGTAATTTGCATCGCCCCGCAGGGATAGGGGCTCGGGCACACGGCGACAAGTTCCTCTGGCGGCGGATTGCGACACGGGGCGCCGACAGTCGCCGAATTCGTGGGTCACCGCCCGCTTTCTCTCTCGCTCCGCGCGCAACGCCCATGGCAGATTCCGACCGTGCCCGCCCGGATGGCGGAATGGCAGACGCACGGGACTTAAAATCCTTTGCCCGTAAGGGCGTGGGGGTTCGACTCCCCCTCCGGGCACCACCCAAGTGGCGTCGGCGCGGGTGAACGCAATAACGCCGCATCTTCGGGCAAGAACCGTCGGGACTGCGGCCCCCGGATGCCCCAAATGGGTTCGCAACCCCCGCGCACTTCGGCCGAACTCCTGCCCTCCCCCTCCCTCCCGAGATGAAAAAGAAGACGACCACCAAAGCGAAAACCGCCGCCAAGAAGAAGCAGGCCGGCCCCTCCGCCGCCGAACGCGCCTTCGCCGCGCGCATGAAGCAAGTCCGCGCCGCGCACGAGGCGTTCCTCAAGCGCAGGAACCCCGTCGAGACCGACTGGGAGAACGGCGTCTACGAGCGCTTCAAGTATCCGGTCCTCACCGCCCACCACGTCCCGCTGGAGTGGCGCTACGACTTCAACCCGAAGACCAACCCGTTCTTCATGGAGCGCCTCGGCGTCGGCGGCGCCTACAACCCGGGCGCCTTCTATTGGAAGGGCAAGGCCCACCTCGTCGCCCGCGTCGAGGGTGCCGACCGCAAGAGCTTTTTCGCCATCGCCGAGTCCAGGAACGGCGTCGACAACTTCCGATTCTGGGACGAGCCCATCGACCTCCCCGAGCTACCCGGCGAAACGAACGTGTACGACATGCGCATCACGTTCCACCAGGACGGCTGGATCTACGGTGTGTTTTGCGCCGAATCGAAGGACCCCAACGCCGCTCCCGGCGACCTCTCTTCCGCCGTCGCCCAGGCCGGCATCGTCCGCACGAAGGACTTTAAGAAGTGGGACCGTCTCCCGAATCTGAAGACTCCCGCCTCCCAGCAGCGCAACGTCGTCCTCCACCCCGAGTTCGTCCAGGGCCAGCACGCCTTCTACACCCGCCCGATGGACGGCTTCATCGACGTCGGCTCCGGCGGCGGCATCGGCTGGACGCTCTGCCCGGACATCACCACCGGCGTCACCGGCCCGGAGACGATCATCGAGGCGCGCGCCTACCACACCATCAAGGAGGTGAAGAACGGCCAGGGCCCCGCCCCCATCAAGACCGACAAGGGCTGGCTCCACCTCGCCCACGGCGTGCGCGGCTGCGCCGCCGGCCTGCGCTACACGATGTACATGTTCATGACCTCGCTCGAGGACCCGTCGAAGATCATCGCGCGCCCGGGCGGCCACCTCATCTCGCCGCGCTTCTCCGAGCGCGTCGGCGACGTCTCCAACGTCACCTTCACCAACGGCTGGGTCCGCTTCCCCGACGACACCGTGATCATGTACTACGGCGGCTCGGATACGCGCTGCTACGCCGCGCGCACCACCGTCGCGAAGCTCGTCGACTGGTGCCTGAGCACGCCCGAGGACGGCTTCACGACGCGCAAGAGCGTCGAGCAGCGCATCGCCCTCGCCCGCGCGAACAAGGCGCTCCTGGGCAAGTAACCCCGCCGCGCTCCCCGCGCCCCCTTCATAGCCCGCGTCGCCCCGTGCGCCGCGGGCTTTTGTTTACCCACTCCTCTCCGGATCAGCCTGCCGGAGAACCCGCCGACCGCGGAGCGGCACCGGCCGATTCACCCGAATGCGGCGTTGGCAACGCCTCGGCCCGCCGCATCCTCTCCGCACACCCCTATGCGATCTCTCCGCCTCTGCGCCGTACTCGGCGCCATCGCCGTCGCCCCCCTTGCCGCCCATGCCGGCAATCCGGTCATCAACACCGTCTTCGCCGCCGATCCCTCCGCCCACGTCTGGCCCGGCGACGACCGTCTCTGGCTCTACACCTCGCACGACGAGCCCGGCACCAACACCTACGATACCATGATCAGCTACCACGTCTTCTCGACGTCGGACCTGGTCAACTGGACCGACTACGGGGTCGTCTTCCACCTCAAATCCGCCCCGTGGGCGATCAGCCACATGTGGGCGGTCGACTGCGTGCGCCGCAACGACACCTACTACCTCTTCTACTGCGCGCGGGAGCGCGGCACCGGCATGTTCCGCATCGCCGTCGCCTCCAGCCCGCGCCCGCAAGGCCCGTTCACCGACCTCGGCCCCATCGCCGGCGTGCGCGGCGGCATCGACCCCGCCGTCCTCGTCGACGACGACAACCAGGCCTACCTCATCTGGGGTGGCGGCGGCCGTTGCTACGGCGTGCGGCTCGCCGACGATCTCCGCTCCGCGGTGGCCGAAACCACCGTCGACCTCTCCGCCCAACTTCCCGACTTCTTCGAAGGCCCGTGGCTCCACAAGCGCGCCGGGAAATACTACCTGAGCTACCCCGGCCTGCCCGGCCGCAAATGGCCGCAGCACATGTACTACGCCGTCGCCGACAAACCGCTCGGGCCGTACACGCCCGGCGGCGTCTACATGCGCGAGTTTCCCAATCGCTCCGACACCAACCACGGCTCCATCGCCGAGTACAAGGGCCGCTGGTACGCCTTCTACCACAGCTCGTGGCTCTCCGGCGGGAAGAGCCAGGTCCGCAGCGTCATGGCCGACGAGCTCGAATACAACGCCGACGGGACGATCAAGCCGATCGTCCCGAGCGAGCACGGCGTCGCGGTCGCCGGCGTGCAGCCCGCGCCCTCCCGCGTCACCGTCCTGCTCGAGGCCGAGGCGGCCCCGGCCGCCGGCGGCGCTCTCGACGGCCCGACCGTCGCCACCGCGCTTCCAGGGTTCAGCGCCGCCGGCTACGTCACCGGCTTCGGCCAGTCGCTCAACTACGTCACCGTCATGGTGCAGTCCGCGATGGCCCGCCAAGCGCACCTGAAGATCCGCTACGCGGCGCCGGGCGGCCCGCAGAAGCTCAAGCTGCTCGTCAACCAGACCTCGCTGCAGGTGCCCGATCTCGATCCCAAGGAGTACGAGAAGTACCTCTCGTTCCCGGCCGCCGCCGACTGGGCCGAGTTCGATTGCGGCATCGTCTCGCTGCGCGAGGGCGACAACTTCATCAAGCTCTACACCGGCCGACCCAGCGCCGACATCGCCGTCGACTGGTTCCAGCTCGAACCCGTGCGGTAGTCCGCGCGATCCGCAGCGCTGCGCACAACGCGCGGGGATAAGTTCCGTTACCGGAGTTGTACCAACCCAGATCTCACGAAGAAGACCAACACCATGTATCCCCGTCACCTCCCGCTGCTCGCCCTCCCTCTGCTGCTCGCCCTGCCCGGCATCGCCCAGACGCCGCAACCGCTCCCCTCCGTCGCCCCCACCGCCGCGGGCGTCTCCATCGAACGGCTCGAACGCCTGCACCAGACGCTGGACCGCACGGTCGACGACGGCTCGCACGCCGGCTACATCCTGCTCCTCGCCCGCGACGGCAGGATCGTCGACTGGCGCGCCCACGGCTTCGCCGACGCCACGACCAGGACGCCGATCCGGAAGGACTCGATCGTGCGGCTCTTCTCGATGACGAAGCTCGTCACCACCACCGCCGCGCTGATCCTCGTCGAAGAGGGGAAACTCAAGCTCACCGACCGCGTCGACCAGTTTCTCCCCGCGCTCAAGAACCTTAAAGTCTTCACCGGCGGCACCGCCGACGCCCCCGTGCTCGTCAACGCCGCTTCGCCGATCACGATCGAGCAACTCCTCACCCACACCGCCGGCACCTTCTACGACTTCAGCGCCCCGCCGGAGCTCGTGAAACTCCAGAACCGTGCCGAGATCTGGGCCGCGCCCAATCTCACCGAGTTTGTTGCCCGCGTCGCCCAGGTCCCGCTCGCCCACCAGCCCGGCACCGCCTTCGCTTACGGCATCAACACCGACCTCCTCGGCGCCGTGATCGAGGAGGCCTCCGGCCAGTCGCTCGACGACTTCTTCCAGCAACGCATCTGCGGCCCGCTCAAGATGGTCGACACCGCCTTCTGGGTACCGGCCGAGAAGCGCGGCCGCATCGCCCGCATCCACAACCGCAACGCCGCCGGCCAGCTCGTGCTCGACCCCGTCGAGAACAGCGACGAGCGCTGCGGCCCGACCCACGGCCTGCGCATGGGCGGCGCCGGGCTCTACTCCACCGCCGGCGACTACGCCCGCTTCGCCCAGATGCTGCTCAACGGCGGCCAGCTCGACGGCACCCGCATCCTCGGCCGCAAGTCGGTCGAGCTCATGACCCGCGACCACATCGCACACCTCGCCCAGCCGCACCCCTTCGGCGCGGTCGAGCAGGGATTCGGCCTCGGCGTGCGCGTTGTCACCAACCTCGGCCGCAGCCCCACGCTCAACAGCGAGGGTTGCTTCGGCTGGGACGGCTACGCCACCACCACCGTGCAGATCGACCCGCAGGAGCGCACCGTCGCGATTCTGCTCTACCAGCACCTGCCGTTCAACGAGGGCGACGTCTTCACGCCGTTCACGAACGGCTGGTACTCGACACTGGAGAACTGAGCCCGACCGACGGCGCTCCGGATGCCGTCCTCGTCCGCCGCCGCGCCACGAGTCTCCTGATACAGCGCGGCCCGCCGAACGACTTCGAGACGCCTCTCACCGCTCCGCCGGCCGCCTGCGCGTGGGGCGGCGCTTCAGCCCGCCCCGGCCGGCTTCGCGCGACCCCGCGCGCCAGCTCACCCCTGACGGCGCGGTCTGAAGAGCCGCGCCACGTGAAGACCCTTCACTGAGCCTATAAGGAGCAGTTGGGAGCTGGGCGAAACGGCGGAAGGTGTTTATCTCGCGAGGGATGACACCTTCCGGATTGGCCAAGACGGTTCACCCAGCGGGTGAGGGCTCGGCG
>JAGVUB010000177.1 GCA_019136515.1 Verrucomicrobiota bacterium | reverse complement strand
CTGGAGCCAGGGCAGTCCGAGCGCGGCGCGGTCGAGGCGACGGGCGAGCTCGAGCAGCGCGGCGCGGACGCGGAAGTACTCCGAGGGACGGTTGCGGGCGTGCCAGAGTTCGGAGACGTCGGCCTCGAAACGGCGCAGGTCGTTGGCGATCGCGGCGACGTCGAGCCCGCGCGGGACTTTGCGCTTCTTGGCGAAACAGACGAGCAGGCCGCCGAGCGCCTGCATGAGCGCCTGGCCGCGGGCGCCGACGAGCGCCTCGCGCAACGCGAGCGGATCCTGCGGCTGCGCGGCGGCGGCGACCTTGGCGAGTTGGGCGCGGAGCTTCTCGATATTCTGGGTCGAACCAGAGCACGAGCTGCTTCCACGGAACGACGGCGGCGCCGCCGATCTCGCGCAGGAGCTTGGCGTAGGTCTGCGAGGCGTCACCGATCTCGAGGGTGTTGAAGGCGGTGTCGAAAGCGGCGGCGGTGGTGGCCTTGGTGTTCCACGACGCGGCGGCGCCGAGGAGCAGGCCGTGGTGGCTGTTGCCAAGGAAGTTGATGTGGCCGCGGTCGCCCCAGTCGGTGTTGAGGAAGCCGGCGGCGCCGGTCTTCCGGCCGCGTTGCGCGAAGCCGAGGATGTTGGCGGTGGCGGTGTCGAGGTCGTTGATCCAGCGGTCCCAGCCGCAGCAGCCGGGGCAGACGTAGAACGCGCGGCGGGCCTTCTTGAAGAGCGCGCTCTTGGTGTCGTGGAGGTCGGCGGAGTAGTCCCAGTCGAGCGCACGGCGCCCTCGGCGCGCACGACGCCGCAGAGTTTCTTGAGGAAGTCGACGTAGAGGCGGCCGACGCCGTGCTTCTGCGCGAAGGCGGCGTTGCGGCCCTTGCCGAGGTCGAAGGTCTCGTCGCAGCAGAGGTTGAAATGCTTCGAGCGGAAGAGCGGGCGCAGCTCGCGGATCATCTCGGCGACAAGCGCGAAGGAGTCGGCGTGGCGGCAGTCGAGCGTGTAGTGGCCCATCCGATCCCACCATGAGAAGGGCAGCGCGGAACCGTCGAGGTCGTACTCGTTGAGGTGCTGTTTCCGCGGGGCGACGAGTGCGGTGTAGAAGTGGCCGAAGGTGCTGAGCGAGGGGACGAGCTCGATGTGGTGGCGGGCGCAGTGCTCGTCGAGGGCGAGGATGTCGTCGGCGGTGAGCGGGTCGGAGCCGGCCCAGATGTCGGGGTGGTTCCGGAAGGCGAAGGTGTGCTCGACGTAGAGCTGGAGCTGGTTGAGCTTCGCGGCGGCCATCTTCTCGACGAGGGCGAAGAGGGTGGCGCGGGTGGGAACTCTGCCGCGGGAGATGTCGTGGTAGAAACCGCGGACGGGGTAGTCGGGGGCGTCGGTGATTTTCAACGCCGGAAGCTCGTCGCCGCACTGGCGGACAATCTGGAGGAGCGTCTGGAGCCCGTAGAAGACGCCGGCCGCATCGGCGCCGACGAGGGCGATGCCCTTCGGCGAGATGGTGAGCGTGTAACTTTGTGGGCTGGCGACGGCACCGATGCTGCACTCGATGGCGCCTTCAGCGGGAGTGAGGAAGGCCGGTGCGGCGGTGTGGGTGCCGATCTCGTCGACGATGCGCTGCGCGAGGGCATCGGTGGCCGGGCCGGAGTTCTCGGGGAGGACGAGGCGCTTGGCGTGGGAGAGCGGGAAGGCGCCGCGGGCATAGCGGATCGACTTGAGCGGCGGGAGAAACTGGAGCGCGGGCATGGCGCAGGTTTGCCGGTGCGCGGGCGGGAGGGCAAGACGGGGGGCGGGGGAGTATGCGGAGTTTAAGTAGGACCGGTCTTCGACCGGTTGCGATGGGCGGGAGTAGAAGGGGGCGGCGTGAATCCAAAGAGTCCAGTCGGAGACTGGACCTACGGGGTTGGCAGTGCCTGCGAAGCCGGATCGGTCTTCGCGCGGTCGCCTGGATTTCGCTCTGCCAAAGCGTTCCCCGCCGCGCCGATCAGGGCGCGGCGGGCGGCCAGTGCAACGCGAGGACGTCGTTGGGGTAGGACTTGTCGGCCAGCGTGAAGGCGAGCGTGCCAACCTTGGTCCAGCCTTGCGCGAGGTAGAAGGCGCGGGCGCGGTCGTTGCCGGCGTACATGCTCAGCCAGAGCGCGGTGGCGCCGTGTTCGGTGGCGGTGGCGCGGCAGTGCGCGAGCAGGGTGCGGCCGATCCCCCGGCGCGCGAACCGCTCGAGCACGTAGAGGCGGGCGACCTCGGCCTGCTGGGCGGCGGCGAGGTGGGGGGAGCGGACACCGAGGCGAAGGTCGGCGAGACCGACCAGACCTTCGCTCGCCTCGGCGACCCAGAACGTGGTGTCCGGCGTCGCCAGGGCCGCGCCCAGCGCGGGGGCGTTGAACTCTGCGAGCACATAGGCGGCGTAGTCCGCCGGGATGC
>JAGVUB010000018.1 GCA_019136515.1 Verrucomicrobiota bacterium | reverse complement strand
GCACTTGCTGGCGAGAATGCGGTCGTTCAGTTTGCGGATGTTAGTTGTAGTAACCATACGGCCGACAGGTTGGACCTCTTCGTCCCGCCTGTCGGCCTCATGGCATCTACGGGGGCAGGGCGGTGCTCAATCTCGACTCTTGCACTGGCTGGCGGCGGTGCCGTTTTCCTCCTCGCCCCCCGCCGCTCGCTACTCACTACTTTTCATCCGCCATGCGCTTCATCTCCACCCGCGGTCAGACTCCCGCCGTCTCGTTCTCCGAAGCCGTCGCCCTCGGCCTCGCGCCCGATGGCGGGCTGTTCCTGCCCGAGTCGCTGCCCGACCTCTCCGGCAAATGGCAGGGCTGGGCCAAGCTCTCGTATCCGGAGCTGCTCCGCGAGTTCTTCGCGCTCTTCGCCACCGACATCCCGGCCGCCGATCTCGCGCGCATGGCGGCCGCCGCGTACACGAAGTTCGACCACGCCGACATCGCCCCGCTGCGCCAGCTCGACGACCAGACCTGGGTGCTCGAGCTTTTCCACGGGCCGACCCTCGCGTTCAAGGACTTCGCGCTCCAGTTCCTCGGCCACCTCTACGAGCACCAGTGCGTGACCCGCGACGAGTCGCTCACGGTGCTCGGCGCCACCTCGGGCGACACCGGCGCCGCCGCCATCCACGGCCTGCTCGGCCGCGCGCGGGCCAAGATCTTCATCCTGTATCCGGACGGCCGCGTGTCGCCGCTGCAGGAGCGCCAGATGGCCTGCACCGGGGCGGATAACGTGTTCGCCCTCGCCGTCGACGGTACGTTCGACGACGCGCAAGCGGCGCTGAAGACGATCTTCGAGGACCAGGATTTCCGCGTCCGCCACCGCCTCAGCGCGGTGAACTCGATCAACCTCGCCCGCGTGCTCGCGCAGTGCGTGTACTACCTGTGGGCGTGGCTGCGGCTGCCGGCCGAGGCGCGCGAGCGGGCGGAGTTCATCGTGCCCACCGGCAACTTCGGCAACGTGCTCGCCGGCTGGATGGTGCAGAAGATGGGCGTGCCGTTCTCCGGTTTCCGCGTCGCCACGAACCAGAATGACATCCTCTACCGCCTCTTCACCACGGGCGACTACTCGGTGGCCGCCGTGCACCCGAGCCACGCGCCGTCGATGGACATCCAGGTGTCGTCGAACTTCGAGCGCTTCCTTTACTTCGCCGAAGGCCGCGACCCGGCCCGGGTGCGTGCCGTGATGGCGGAGTTCAAGCAGACCGGCCGCTACCAGTTCGCGAACTTCAACCGCGACATCTTCACCGCCTCCCGCGCGAGCGACGCCGAGATCGAGCAGATCATCCGCGAGGTGCACCAGCGTTTCGGCTACGTCGTCGATCCGCACACCGCGTGCGGCTTCAAGGATCTGCCGAAGGACCGCCCGGCGGTGGTGCTCTCCACCGCGCACCCGGCGAAGTTCCCGGACGTGATCGCCCGCTGCATCGGCCGCGAGGTCACGCACCCGCGGCTCGAGTCGCTCAAGGCGAAGCCGCTCATCAAGCACCGGATCCCCGCCACCGTCGCTGCCGTGCGCAGCTTCATCGAGGCGCACTGAGGGGTAGGGCATAGGCTGAGCCGGAAGCCATTCCGCGGCCTTGATCGACTCTTTCCCATGGCCAACGACAACAAATCGGCCCACCCGGCGGCGCAGTACGACTCCGAGGTTCGCAAGGTCATCCCGTACTACGATGCGATCCAGACCGAGACGATCGACCTCGTGCGCACCTGCGCCGGCGAGCCGGCGGTGTGGCTCGACACGGGCGCGGGCACGGGGGCGCTGGTTGAGCGGGCGCTGCCGTTGTTCCCGCGCACGCGGTTTGTCGTCGCCGATCCGTCGGCAGCGATGCTCGGGCAGGCGCGGCAGCGGCTCGGCGCTCTGCCCGAGGACCGGGTGCGGTTTTTGGAGCCGACCGGCAGCGACGGCCTGTCGAGAGTCGCACCGCGGCTGCGGGCGCAGGTGGTGACGGCGATCCTGTGCCACCACTATTTGGAGCCGGAGGCGCGACGGGCGGCGGTGCGCGCCTGTTTCGAGGTGCTGGAACCGGGCGGCGTGCTGGTGGTGTTCGAGAACGTCGAGTGCGAGTCGGCCCGCGGGCGCGAGACCGGACTGTGGCGTTGGCGCGAGTTCCAGGAGCGGCAGGGGCGGACGCCGGCGGCGGTGGAGCAGCATCTCGCGCGCTTCGGCACGGAGCTGAAACCCGTGCGGATCGCCGAGCACCTGGCGCTGCTGCGCGAGGTCGGCTTCACTTCCGTGGAGGTGCTGTGGCGCGCGTACCTGCAGGCCGGATTCTACGCGGTGAAGTGAGCGGGTGGGGCGGGCGAAGGTCGTTGCCCCGCTCCCGGTCGGGGCTTGGCAACCGGAGATGGCGTGCTACCTGAGGGCATGCGCCTTCTCCTGATTGGTTTGTTCCTGGTCGCCGGCGTCGCGTTCGCCGGGGAGCCGAAAACGTGCGTGTTTTGCGAGATCGCGGCTGGTCGGGCCGAGGCGGCGATCGTCTATCGCGACGAGCGCGTGGTCGCGTTCATGGACATCGCGCCGCACAACCCCGGACACGTCCTGGTGGTGCCGGTGCAGCACGCCGCCGACATCCTCACGGTTCCGGCCGACACCGCGAAGGAGCTGATGGTCGTCGCCCAGAAGATCGCCCGGGCGATCCGGAGGGCCGGGTTGCCGGCCGAGGGATTCAACTTCCGGATGAACGCCGGTGTGGCGGCAGGCCAGACGGTTTTCCACACCCATCTGCACGTCGTCCCGCGGCACGCGGGTGATGCCGGCGGGCAGAGCCACGTGGGGGAACGGGTGCCAGTGCGCGAACTGGAGCCCATCGCGGCGCGGATCCGCGCGCAGTTGGAGTGATCGCGCCCGGATCTGTTGGCTTGCCTGCGCCGGCGGCGCATTGAGCCTTGCCGGCCTCATGTCGACAGAGACCCGCGAAGTCCGCCCGTTCTCCCTGCCGCGCCGCGTGCTGGCCAGCGATGGCCGCGTGCTGGTGGTGCCCGACGACTGGGCGCTGTTGCCGCCCGGCGACGCCGCGCTGAGCCGCCGCATCAAGGCCGACGGCCCGTCGTGGACGGTGATCGAGCAGAAGGGCAACAAGCGTTTCTCGCGCGGGATCTGGGCGCCCGCGGCGCGGATCGAGGCGCTGCGCGCGGAACTGCTGGTTGAGCGCATGGATCCGGCGTACACGCGGAAACTCGAGGCCGGGCGCGCGCGCCGCGCGGCCGAGCAGGCCGAATACGTGGAGGATTTCCGCGGCGCCGTGCGGGCGTTCCTCGGCTTCCACCCGGTGCACGGCGAGGTCGCCGAGCGGATGGCCGGGCTGATCGCGGCGCACGCCACCCCGGTCGGGAGCGGCACGGTGGCGCGGACCGAGCGCATCCCGCTCGAGGACCGCGCCGAGGCTGCCACCATCGCGTGGATGCGACACCAGACCACGGGCTACGACAACATGGTCATTCCGCGCGTGAAGGGGCAGCGCCGCGAGGTGCGGCGGATGCTTGCGCAGCGTTCGGTGCAACTGTTGGCGCGGTATCGCCGCGGCGAGTCGATCGATCGCGCGAGTTGCCCCCTGTGGCGGGCGGTGGTCGGGGCGTGATCGCACGCGGCCGCGGGGCGCGGACCAAGAACGCACTTGAGTCCGGGGCGCCGGCGCCTTGAGTCCGTTTCCCCGCCCGACGGTCATCGATCCGCATCATGCCCTTCACTCACGCTGTCGAGGACGACATCCTCCATTTCAACTGGTACGGCATCATCACCCGCGAGGATCTGCAGACCTTCGGGAAGAACATGCCGGCGCTGGCGGCCTCGCTGGGGTTCGTGCCGTACGTGCTCCACACCTTCGACCAGATGACGGGGTACCGCTTCCAGCCGCTCGTGGTCTACACCTTCTCGCTGCTGCGGAAACGCGAGAAGATCCCTTACCCGGTGAAGGCCGCCGCGGTGGTGAACACGCCGGAGAAGCTCGCCCTGGCCCGCCTGTTCAAGGCCTGCAACCACAGCCCCAATCTCACCATCGAGATCTTCGAGTCGGAGGAGCGCGCGCGGTCTTGGCTCACCGGCGACGAGGCCGATTTCGACCTCGACGGGGAGTGCGGCGCCGGGCGCGATGTGGCGGTGAAGTGATCCGGCCGGGCGACCGACGCGGGCCCTACGGCCCGATCCAGACCAGGTCGCCGGTGCGGACTTGTTCGAAGAGCTCGACGATGTCGAGATTGCCCATGCGCACGCAGCCGTGGCTGGCGGGGCGGCCGAGGTCGGCCTCGTGGTTGGTGCCGTGGATGTAGATGTAGCGGCTGTGCGAATCGACATTGCCGCCCGCGTTCACGCCCGGCTCGAGGCCGCGCAGCCAGAGGATGCGCGAGGTGACGAAGTCCGTGCTGTCCGCCGCGGCGGGGTGGTACTCGTGGAAATGGAAACCCGTGCTGCGCCGGCCCTTGAAGACAATACCGGGGGGGGAGCCGGCGCCGATCTTCTCGTCGATCTTGTGCAGGCCGGTGGGGGTGCCCAGCGAGCCCTTGCGATTGGATGGCGGGCGCTTCGAGGTGGACACGACGTAGGTCTTTTTCAGCTGGCCGGACTGGAAAAACCGGAGGGTCTGGTCGTTGAGCGAAACGTGCAGCAGCCGGACTGTGGGCTTGATCCCCAGCGCTGCGCACTTATCGCTCACAAACTCCAATTTCGAATCCATGACCATGAAGAAGGCTTACAATGTCGGCATCGTCGGGGCCACTGGCGCCGTCGGTCAAGAGTTGATCCGGTTGCTCGAGATGCGTGATTTCCCCTTCGGGGAGATCCGGCTTCTCGCCTCGGCGCGCAGCGCCGGGAAGACCGTCGAAGCGTTCGGCAAGAAGCTCACCGTGCAGGAGGCCAAGAACGGCGCATTTGCCGGGCTCGACCTCGCCTTCTTCGCCGCCGGCGGCTCGGTGACGCGCGCCTTCGCCAAGGACGCTGTCGCGTCCGGCTGCGTGGTCATCGACAAGAGTTCGGCGCTGCGCATGGAGGCGGACATTCCGCTCGTGGTGCCGGAGATCAACGCCGACCAGCTCGCGCGCCACAAGGGCATCATCGCCAACCCGAACTGCTCGACCGCGGTGACCCTCATGGGCCTGTGGCCGTTGCATCAGGCGTTCACCGCCAAGCGTGTCATCATTTCCACCTTCCAGTCCGTCTCCGGCACGGGCGCCGAGGCGATCCGCGAGCTGGCCCAGCAGGTCAAGGCCCTCCAGACCGGTGCGCCGATCGTCAAGAAGGTCTATCCCTACCAGATCGCGTTCAACTGCATCCCGCAGGTCGATACATTCGGCCCGGACCTCTATACCGGCGAGGAGAACAAGATGATGCTGGAGAGCCGCAAGATCATGGGGCTGCCCGAGCTGCGCGTCTCCGCCACCTGCGTGCGCGTGCCGGTCGTGCAGGCGCACTCGATCTCGGTCTCGGCCGAGTTCGAGAAGCCGGTCGATGTCGCCCAGGCCCGCGCGGCCGTGGCGGCTTTCCCGGGCGCCGAGCTCGTCGACGATCCGGCGAACCGCCTCTATCCGACCCCGCTGGATTTCACCCGCAAGGTGAAGTGTGGCGTGGGCCGCATCCGCAAGGACACGGCCTTCGACAACGGTCTCTCGTTCTGGGTGAGCGGCGACAACCTCTGGAAGGGCGCCGCGCTCAACGCCATCCAGGTGGCCGAGACGCTCATCGCCCGCGGCCTGCTCCGCGTGCCCGCCGCCTGAGCGCGGGTTGATCGACCGAAGAACTCTTGGGGCCGGACGCGAGTCCGGCCTCTTTCTTTTTCGGGCTGGCCACGTGGGGCCGGTCTCCGACCGGCCGCGAGGGATATTCCCGCAGCCGGCGACCCGCGCCGAAGGTCCGCGAGAAACACTACCCGCCGCAGGCAATGGCCCGGGCCGGGCGGGTCCGGTCGGAGACCGGACCTACCGGTTCAGCCGAGGGTGCGACAGCGCTGGAACTGTCCGCACGAGTGGGGCACCGGAGTGTTGGGCGCGCTGGTTGGCACTTCGCTACGGCCTCGCTCGGCAAAAGCCTTGCCCAGCGGCGAAACTTCGCCCTTTAGTCGGCGCCGATTTTGGACGGCTAGCTCAGCGGTTAGAGCGTCTCGTTTACACCGAGAGGGTCAGGGGTTCGAATCCCTTGCCGTCCACCACTCACCAACGGGCTGTCTGCCGCCGTCCCAGCGCAGCCACTGGGTGGCATGGACTTGGGGCCGTATCCTGAGAATAGCGGTTGCCGAGCCGGGCAACACCCACTGTTTTTCGGAGGTGTCCCAGGTCGCACCAACGGAGAAGCGATTCTCCTGATTCTCCATGCCTCCCCACAAACCCGCCGATCCCTCGTCGCTCCGCCGACTGATACTGGACCTGCTGCCCGCCGCTGGCGGGGCCGGCGCCGCCAATCCCGTGCTTTTCGGGCCGGGCGGCGCGCTCGACAGCCTCGGGCTGGTGAACTTTCTGGCTGATCTCGAATATCGGCTCGCCGAAGAGTACGGCCGCGAGCTGGTGCTCGCCAGCGAGCGGGCGATGAGCCGCAGCCGCTCGCCCTTCCGTGATGTGGATGCGCTCCTCGCCTACGTGCTGGAGCTTCTGGCCGAGCCGGCGGGGAACGCCGCGCGTCCGCCGACCGCATCCGGAGAGCCGCGCACATGAAGAAGAATCGTCGCATCGTCCTCATTACGGGCACCAGTCGTGGCATCGGCCGCGGGCTGGCCGAGCATTTTCTCCGGCAGGGGGACACGGTGTGCGGGTGCAGCCGTGGGCCGGCGACGCTCCTGCACCGCCGCTATGCGCACTGGGAGCTGGAGGTGGGCGACGAGGTGGCGGTGGTGGCGATGGTGCGCGCGGTGGTGCGCCGCTTCGGGCGGATCGACGCGTTGGTCAACAACGCGGGCATCGCGGCGATGAACCACGCGTTGCTCACCCCCGCGGATACCGCGCAGCGGATCATGGCGACGAACTTCCACGGCACGTTCCTCTTCTGTCGCGAGGCGGCGAAGGCGATGGTGCGGCGGAAGGCGGGCCGAATCGTGAACTTCACGACCGTGGCCACGCCGCTGCGGCTCGAGGGCGAGGCGATCTACGCGGCGAGCAAGGCGGCGGTGGAGTCGTTCACCCAGGTACTGGCCCGCGAACTCGGCCCCGCCGGGGTGACGGTCAACGCCGTGGGGCCCACGCCGCTGCCCACCGACCTGATCAAGAACGTGCCGGCGGCGAAGATGAACGCCCTGCTCGAGCGTCAGGCGATCCGGCGCCTCGGTACGGTGGAAGATGTGATCAATGTCGTGGAGTTCTTCCTCGCGCCCGGCAGCGGCTTTGTCACCGGCCAGGTGCTTTATCTCGGCGGGGTGAATGGCTGAAGATTCCGCCATGCGCGCCAACCCGGCCTTCAGCCCGCAGATCCTGCTCGATCTGGTCGACCGCCGCGCCGCCCGCGCGCTTTGGGTGGGCGACGAGGAGGTGTGCACGGGGCGGGAATTTGGCGAAGCGGTGCGCGCGGCGGCGGCGCAGTGTACCGCCGCCGGGATCGGTGCGGGTGAGGTGGTGGTGACCCCCGGCGACGGCACGTGCACGGCGTTGGCGTGGTTGTTCGGCGCGGCGTTGGCCAGCGCGATCGCGGCGCCGTTGCGTGCGGCGCGCGAAGGCGAATTGGATGGATGGGCACGACAGGCGGCGCCCGGTTGGCGGGTGCGGGGCGAGGTGCTGGAACGGCTGCCGGCGGCCGAGCCCCCGGCGGCGGCGGCCCAACTGTACGCGCGCCTGCGGGCGCGCGGGCATCCGGGGCTGATCCTCGCCACCGGCGGGACCACCGGAGCGGCGAAACTGGTGCTGCATGATCTGGCGGTATTGTTGGCGACGGTTCCGGTGCGGCTGCGGAAGGCGCGACGCATCCTGCCGTTGATGCGGTTCGATCATATCGGTGGACTGGATATTGCCTGGCGGGCGCTGGCCGCCGGCCATGTGCTGGTCGGACCGCCCCCCGCGATCACGCCCGAGGCGGTGGCGGCGACGATCGAGCGCCACGCGGTGGAGGTGCTCGTGGCGACGCCGAGTTTCCTGAACCTGATGCTCGCCGCGGATGTGCACCACCGCCACACGCTCGGCTCGCTGCGGACCGTGCCGTACGGGGCCGAGCCGATGCCGGCGGGCCTCCTCGAGCAGCTGCGGCTGGCGTGGCCGCAGGTGCGGTTCGTCCAGCGTTTCGGCACGAGCGAGACCGGAGCGCTGCCGGTGGCCGAGGCGGGGGACGGACTGGTGCTCGCGGCCACCGACGCGGGCTTCGCGTGGAAACTCGTCGAGGGCGAGCTGTGGGTCCGCAGCCCGGCCTGCGCGCTCGGATATCTCAGCGGTGAAAACGGCGGATTCGCCGCCGACGGCTGGTTTCGCACCGGCGATCTGGCGGAGCGGCTGCCGGACGGTTCCGTGCGCATTGTCGGTCGTCGCGAGGAACTGATCAATGTCGGTGGCGAGAAGGTCGCGCCGGCGGAGGTCGAGGATGTGCTGCATGCCCATCCGCACGTGGCCGACTGTCGCGTGTATCCCGAGCGCAACGCGTTGCTGGGGCAGGTGGTTGCTGCTGAACTGGTATGGCGCGGCCCCGAGACGGATCCTGTGACGGTGAAACGCTCGCTGCATGAGTTCGCCGCCGGCCGTCTCGCCCGGTACAAGCTGCCGGCGACCGTCCGGCTGGTGGATGTGCTGGCCACCACCGACAACCTCAAGAAGCGGCGCACGCCTTCTCCCTCATGAAGCAATTGATCATCGTCGGTGCCGGCGGGTTCGGCCGGGAAATGCTCGATTGGGCCCGCCAAGCGGAGGACCATGGCCGCGACTGGGTCGTTGCCGGCTTTCTCGACGACAATCCGCGCGCGCTCGAAGGTCACGCCGCCGATGTGCCCGTGCTCGGTCCGGTGGCGGCGCACGAGCCGGCGCCCGACGAGGTGTTCGCGTGCGCGCTGGGGAATGTGGCGGCAAAACGGCGCTGCGTGGCGGCGATCCGCGGGCGCGGCGGCGTGTTTGTCCGGGTGATCCACCGCACCGCGGTGGTCTCGCCTGCGGCGAGCCTCGGCGAGGGGGTGATCCTCTGCCCGGGCAGCGTCGTGACGGCCGGGGCGAAGTTGGGCAATTTCGTGTCGGTCAACCTCCACTCGACCGTGGCGCACGATGCTGTGGTGGGCGACTGGAGCCAGTTGCACTGCCATGTGGACATCACCGGCGGGGTGACTCTCGGAGAGGGCGTGCTGGCGGGCAGCCACGCCTCGGTGTTGCCGGGAGTGCGTGTGGGCGCCGGAGCGGTAATCGGTGCCGGGGCGGTGGTGATGCGCGACGTGCCGGCGGGTGCGACGGTGTATGGGGCGCCCGCGCGGGTCCTCGGCGCACAGGAGGTGAACCGTGGCTGAGACGCGACATGGTTGGTGGAGGCGCAAATCCTTGTGGGCGGCGGCCGCGGTGCTGCTGGTGGCGGCGGGCTTGCAGGGTGTGGCGGTGTTCCGCGATACGCCGCGGCCGCGCGCGCCGCACCTGGCCGCGGCGGTGCCGGGGAACGTCGCCGGTTGGCGGGTGCGCGATGTGCCCCTCGGGGCGAACGAATCGGTCCGCGATGCGGTGGTGAAGACGCTCAATTACGACGAAGTCGTCTATCGGGAGTACCTGCGCGGCGCCACGGTGGCGGGCGTATACGTGGCCTACTGGGGCGCCGGCAAGATGCCCACGCGGCTGGTCGCCTCGCATACCCCGGACCGCTGTTGGACCGAGAACGGCTGGACCTGCCTGGAAATGCGTTTCCGGCAGCAGCTCGCCCTCGCCGGTCGTGCTTGGCAACCGGCGGAGTGGCGCAAGTTCCAGCCGCCCGACGGCGGCGCACCGACGTATGTGTATTATTGGCACTTGGTCGACGGCCGGGTGCTCGACCAGGGCGGGCGCTTCAACGCCGTGCCGCACCCGCTGCACTGGTGGAAGGATGCGGTGCAGCAGGCGCTGCGCGGGAACCGCGAGCAGTATTTCATCCGCGTGACCGCCAACGTGCCGTTCGAGCGGTTCTGGGACGATCCCGGTTTCGCGCAGGTGCGCCACGGGCTCCAGTCGCTCGGGCTTGCCGCCGCACCGTCCGCCGAAGGAACACTTCCCCGATGAGCCAGTCCCCGCGCCTGTACCTGTCGCCGCCCGATCTGGGCACCGAGGAGCAACGCTTCGTCGCCGAGGCGTTCGCGTCGAACTGGGTGGCCCCGGCGGGGCCGCACCTGGCCGCCTTCGAGCGGGAGATGTGCGCGGCCAGCGGCGCGGTGGCGGCGGTGGCGGTGAGCTCGGGCACGGCCGCGCTGCATCTGGCGCTACGGTTGCTGGAGCTGCAGCCGGGCGACGAGGTGCTGTGCTCTACGTTCACCTTCGTGGGTACAGCCAACCCGATCCTCTACGAGCGGGCCCGGCCGGTGTTCATCGACGCCGAGCGCGCGACGTGGAACCTGGATCCGGCGCTGTTGGCCGCGGCGCTGGAGGAGCGCGCGCGGCGCGGCCGGTTGCCGCGGGCGGTGATCGTGGCCGACATCTACGGCCTGTGCGCCGACTGGGATCCGCTGCTCGCGGCGGCGGCCCGGCACGGCGTGCCGGTCATCGAGGACGCCGCGGAGGCGGTGGGCGCGACCTACCGGGGGCGCTGGGCCGGGACCTTCGGCCGGATCGGCGTGTATTCTTTCAACGGAAACAAGATTCTCACGACCAGCGGCGGCGGCATGGTGGTCTCCGCGGATCGCTCGCTGGTGGAACGTGCCCACAAGCTCGCCACGCAGGCGCGCGAGCCGGTGGCGCACTACGAGCACGCGGAGCTCGGGTTCAACTATCGGTTGAGCAACGTGCTCGCCGGCATCGGCCGCGGGCAACTGCTGGGACTGGCGGCGCGGATCGAGCGGCGGCGGGCGTTGTTCGACCGCTACCGCGCCGCGTTGGGCGATCTGCCGGGGGTGGAGTTCCGCCCGGAGCCCGCCCACGCGCGGAGCACCCGTTGGCTCACCTGCCTGCTGATCGACCCGGCGGCAGGCGGGTTGGACCGCGACACGGTGCTGGCCGCGCTGGAGGCCGACAACATCGAGGCGCGGCCGCTGTGGAAACCGCTGCACTGCCAACCGCTGTACCACGGCTGCGAATGCATCGGTGGAGCTGTGGCCGAAGATTTGTTCAACCGGGGATTGTGTCTGCCGTCCGGCTCGGGCATGACGGAGACCGAGTTCGAACGGGTTGTACACATCGTGCGGCAGGCGTTCCAACGCGCCTAGGCCGGCGCCCGTGACGAACACCGATGTCGGCCCACATTCCAGTCACCGGTTTCACCGCGATCGCGGCGCTGCTGCGCGAACGGCTTGGCGTGCTCGTGCGGGGAAGCCTGGGGTGGTTCGACCGGCAGATCGGGCGGCGCCGGGCGACGCGCTTCGGCGCGCTGGCGATCGTGTACGCGGTGGATCTGGCGGCGGCGTTCTGGCTCGCCTACGACCTGCGCTGGGATTTCGCGGTGCCGGTGCCGTTCGTGGACCAGCGGGTGCAGCTGTTGGCGATCGTGGTGATGTGCAAACTGATCCTGCTGCACTCGTTCGGGCAGTTCCGCTCGATGCTGAGCTATTTTTCGATCGCGGACTTCAGCGGGGTGGTGCTGGCGATGAGTGCCGCATCGGCGTTCATGCTGGCGCTGTGGTGCTTCGCTGCTCCCGGGGCTTCGCCGCCGCGTGGGGTGATCCTGATGGATTTCGTCTTGAGCGTGGTGCTGGTGTCGACGTTTCGGCTGTTTCTCCGGGTGGTGCGGACTTGGAGCACCTCGGGCCGGGTCCGGCCAGGCCTGGACGAGCGGCGGATCGCGATCGTGGGCGCCGGGGATGTGGGCGAGGCGTTGGCGAAGGACCTTCTTGCGCGGCAAGGCGGCGGCCTGCGCCCGGTGCTCTTCCTCGACGACGATCCGGCGAAGATCGGCCGCAGCATCCACGGACTGCCAGTGCATGGCCCGATCTCGGCGTTGTTGGAGATCGCCCCGAACGTGCAGCTCCACGAACTGGTGGTGGCGATGCCCTCGGCCGGGCCCAAGCTCATCCGCGAGATCGTCGAACTGGGGCGCAGGGTGGGACTGGGCACCCAAATCGTGCCCTCGGCGACCCAGCTGGCGTCCGGGCAGGTGAAGGTCGATCGCACCCGTCCCGTGGCGATCGAGGACCTGCTGGGCCGCGACGAAGTGGAACTCGACTCCGCCGGCATCGACCGGTTGTTGCGCGATCGGGTGGTGCTGGTGACCGGGGCGGGCGGCAGCATCGGCAGCGAACTGTGTCGCCAGATTCTGGCGCGCGAGCCGCGACGGCTGCTGATGGTCGAGCAGACGGAGATCGCGTTGTTCGAGATCGAGAACGAGCTGGCGGCCACGCCGGCGGGAAAGCGCATCGCGCCGCTCATCGCCGACATCACCGACCTGAACTCGATGCGGGCGATATTCATGAAGCATCGGCCGGAGATCGTTTTCCACGCGGCGGCGCACAAGCATGTGCCGCTGATGGAGCGGCAGCCCGGCGAGGCCATCAAGAACAACACCTTCGGCACCGCGCAGCTCGCGCGGTTGGCGAGCGAATACGAAGTCGACCGTTTCGTGCTGATCTCGACCGACAAGGCGATCAACCCCACCAGTGTGATGGGGTGCAGCAAACGGCTCGCCGAGAAGGCGCTGCAGGCGCGCCAGCACTCCCCGGGCAACCGCACGCGCTTCCTCGCGGTGCGGTTCGGCAACGTCCTCGGCTCCAGCGGCAGCGTGATTCCGACCTTCCGGCGCCAGATCGCGCAGGGCGGGCCGGTGACGGTGACGCACGCCGAGATGACCCGGTATTTCATGACGATCCCGGAGGCGGTGGGGTTGGTCCTGCAGACGGGCACGTTGGGCGCGGGTGGCGAGATCTTCATCCTCGATATGGGAAAGCCGGTGAAGATCATCGACATGGCCCGGCAGATGATCGAGCTGAGCGGGTTCAAGCCCGACATCGACATCGAGGTCCGCATCACCGGCCTGCGGCCGGGCGAGAAGCTCTACGAGGAGTTGCGCCACACCGACGAGACGCACGAGACCACCGAGCATCCGCGGATCTACCGGTTGAAAGCTTCGCCCGGTGCGGTGGCCGAGGCGGACGATGGCTGGCTGGCGGCGCTGCGGGTGGTCGCCGACTCGGGCATGAGCGGCGAGATCAAGGGCGCGATGAAGCGGCTCGTGCCGGAATACACCCCATACGAGGAGTAGGGTACTCCGGGCCGCCGCGTTGCGACGGCGAATTCCGGGGTGAAAAACGCGGGATTTGAACCGATGGCGGGGTTTTGCGGTTCGTTTGCGCGCCTCGCAGATTGAAATGCGGGTTCTCCGCGGTTCTCTTTGCCGGTCGTTCGACGCGCCCGTCGCCCACACATGAGCGCTCGTCCCCTTCTCCTGCTGCTGGCAGCCGTCAGCGTGGCCTTCGCCTGGCCAGGCCGAGCGGAGCCGTTGCCGGGTGGCGCGGCGCGAGCGGAACCGACCGTGGGGGCCGACCCGTTTGTCCGCTCCGGCCGGCTGGCGAACGGCTTTCGTTATGCGTTGAGACCGCATCCGGTGCCGCCCGGGCGGGTGTCGCTGGCGCTCTATGTGGATGTGGGCAGCCGGCATGAGCGAAGTGACGAGCTTGGATACGCGCACTTCGTCGAACACCTGGCGTTCGCCGGCACGCGGGATTTCCCGGGCGCCAGCGTGATCCACACGCTCCAGCGCTTCGGCCTCGGGTTCGGCTCGGAGTTCAACGCCTCCACCGGCCGCAGTTGCACGGTCTACGAGATCCGCAACGTGCCCACGGCCGACCCGGCGGCGTTTGCGACCGCGCTGAAGGTCCTGCGCAATTTCGCCGATGGCCTGCAGTTCGATCCGGTCGCGGTCAAACGGGAGCGGGGCGTGATCTTGGCCGAGTCCGAAGTGCGCGCGGGCCGTATCTCCTACTGGTGGGGACGCGAACTCGGGTACCTGGCGCCATTCTCGGACCAGATTGGCGAACGAGAGCTGCAAGCCTTGTTCGGCGACTCCGCGATGGGCCGCTCCCAACTGGGTACTCCGCGCACGCTCAAACGGGCGACCGCCACCAGCCTGCGCGCCTTCCATGCGCGCTGGTATCGGCCGGAGCGGATGGTGCTCGCGGTCGCGGGAGAGCTGGATACTGCGGCCGCGACGGCGCAGGTGGAGCGCGAGTTTGCGACGCTGGCGGGGACCGGACCGACCCCCGTGGATGTGCCGGTGGCGCCGCCGCGTACCTCGCGCCAGGTCAGCACCAACCTGTTCGCCGAAGCCGGCTCGCCGATGGCGATCGTGACCTTGGTGGGCGCGGCGCCGCGCCGACCGGGGGACGACGTCGAGCGCGGACGCGCGGAACTTGCCGAGGCCGTGGCCTTGCGGATGCTCGAACGACGCGTGAGCCGCGCCCTTGCGGTCGCCGGCCAGATCGAGGCAATGGCAAGCAACGAGGTGCCGGGGTGGCGGCTCCCACTGCTGCGGGTGCGGGCGGCGGTGGCGAACTGGCCGGTGGTGGCGGTGACGTTGGAGACCGAGGTGCGACGCGCCGAGCAGCTTGGTTTCACGGACGCGGAGTTGGCGACCGCGGTAGCGCAGCGCCGGCGGCAGGCGCACCGCGACGAACGCGAGGTGGGCAGCCGATCCGCGGGAGAGGTGGCGGTCGCGTTGGCGCATGCGTTTGGTCAGGGACTGGCGTTTTCCCCTCCGGATGAGGAACGCCGGTGGCTCGAGGCGGAACTGGCGACTCTGCGTCCCGAGGACTGCCGGGCGGCGGTCGCCCGGCTCTGGGCGGCGGAGCGGACGCAGTTGGTGGTCGCCGGACCGCTGGAGCCGGAGCGGAGCGGTCTGGCCGCGGTGGAGCTGGCCCTGCGCCGCGCCCGTACCATCCGGCACGCACCGCTCCCGGCGGAGGCGACCGTGGAGGCGCGTCTGCCGGTGCTCTCCGGTGCGCCGGGGATGGTCGCCGCGGCCGAACACGACGCGGCGCTGGACTGCTGGCGGCTCCAGTTCGACAACGGAGTGCGGCTCAACTTCAAGTCCACGCGGTTCGAACCGGGCCAGGTGCACGTACGGGTGGGATTCGGATACGGACTGCTGGGCACCGAGCCCGGCCGCGAAGGGTTGGCCTTCGGCGTAGCAGCGCTGCTCCACGGCGGAATCGCCGGCCTCACGGCCGAGCAGGAGACCGAGCTGCTCGGCCGTCGGGAGACTACAACCGGTTTCGGTTTCGGTGCCGACCGGCTCGGCTTCTCGTCCGACGGACCGGTGGACGGCCTCGGCACGGTATTGCGGCTCTTCGCCGCACGATTGGTGAAGCCGGCCTTCCGGGCCGCGGGCGAGGCGCATGCGCGAGCTTTCATCGACAGCCAACTCGCGCGCTCCGACCGGACCGCGGCGATGGTGGCGGAGGATCGGATCCGCGAGCACATGTTCGGCGGGCACCACGCCCTCACGCGGCCGCGCCGCGAGGCGACGGAGCGCATGACTTTCGACGAGTTGCGCGAGTGGATTTTGCCGCAGCTGGAGACTTCGCCGATCGAGATCACGATCGTGGGCGACCTCGGGCTCGAGGAGGCCACGGAGGCGGTGGCAGGCAGCTTCGGGGCGCTACCGCTGCGCTCGACGGTGGACCCGATGGCGGATCGACGGGCGTTCGTCCCGGGCTCGACGCCGCAACGGCTCGAGGTGCGTTACCAAGGCAAGGGCACGGTCGGCAGTGTCGCCCTGGCCTGGCCGCTCCCCGATGTGGTGGGACAGGAGGACGACTGCCGGCTGCGGCTGCTGGCCGATGTGCTCGAGGACCGGATTCGCGTGCGCCTGCGCCAGGAGATGGGGAAGACGTACTCGCCGGTGGTGGGCCTGATGTCGGAGCGGGCGCTGGCGCCGGCGATGCTCTATCTGCGGTGTCGGATCGAGACGGCACCGCGGCAGGTCGCCCAGGTGGCCGAGGCGGCCAAACAGGTGGTGGCGGCGCTGGCGGCGGGCGGTCTCACGGATGAGGAGTTGGAGCGGGCGCGGCTGCCGTTGATCCGGGCCGCGGAGGAGAATGTGGTGAGCAACAAGTGGTGGCTGGCGACGTTGAGCGAGGCGCAGAGCAAACCACAGTTCGTCGAGGGACAGGCCGACCAGAAGCGGATCCTCCAGACGGTGACCCGGGCCGAACTCGAGTCGTTGGCGCGACTGCTCTTCGCGCCGGACCGGCTGTGCGAGTTGCGGGTGATGCCGGAGTGAGGGGTGAGGTGTACGGGGGCTGGGGCCGCCCGGCCTCGCTCAGAGGATCAGCATGGCGTCTCCGTAACTGAAAAACCGGTACTGGCGGCCGATCGCCTCGGCGTAGAGCTCGTGGAGCCAGGCGATGCCGTCGGTACGGCCGGGAGCGAGAAACGCGGCCACGAGGCAGAGCAGAGTCGAGCGTGGCTGGTGGAAGTTGGTGATGAGCGCGTCGATCCCGCGGAACTCGCAGGGCGGGTGGAGGAAGAGCCCGGCCTCATCGCGGATGGGATCGGGGGATGGCGCGTCGTGCTTGCGCAGGAAATCCTCGATCGAGCGTACGCTCGTGGTGCCGACCGCGAGCCGCCGGCCGCGCTGTGAGAAGAGGGCGGCTTGGGTGGCGGCGGGAATCTCGTAGATCTCGCGGTGGATCTGATGCGCCTCGATGTCATCGGTCTGGATCGGTCTGAAGGTACCGAGCCCGACATGGAGCGTGACGTCGAAAAAAGCGGCGCCGGCGGCGGCGAGGCGCGCGTCGACCTCCGGGGTGAAATGGAGACCAGCGGTGGGGGCGGCGACAGCGACGGACTTGGCGCGGTCGGCGTAGTGGGTGCGGTAGCGTTCTAGGTCGAGCGGCGCGAGGGCGCTGCCGGTGGTCGGATCGCGCGCGATGTAGGGTGGCAGCGGGACTTCGCCGATGGCATGGGCAACCTCGATGATCGAGTCGTAACCGGGCGTGGCAAAGCCTACCCGGTAGCCGCGCTCCTCGTGTTTCTCAAGCACGGTGGCGGTGAAATAGCCGGGGCGGCCGAAAGTGGCGCCGGGCGGGAGCTTGCGGCCGGGGCGCAGCAGGCACCACCAGTCGTTGGGGCTTCCGGCGGGTTGATGCAGAAAACACTCCACGCGGCCCCCCGTGGGACGTTGGGCGAAGAGGCGCGCCGGGATGACGTTGGCGTTGTTGCGGAAGAGGGCAAAACGACCGCCGATGAGGTCGGGCAGATCGGCGAAGACGTGGTGCGCAACCGTGCGCCGGGAGCGGTCGACGACGAGCAACCGCGACTGGTCGCGGCGCGCGGCGGGTGTCTGCGCGATCAGCTCGGGAGGCAGGGCGTAGTCGAAGAGCGCGGTTTTCAACGGGAGGCGCGCATGGCACCGCGGGGGCGTGGCGGCGTCAAGGTCGGGGAGGAGTCCACCGGAGAGCGCCGCAGAGTCGGCGCGGCGCCACGGTCGACATCAGCGTTGGCGGTTCGGCGGGGCGTGTTCGCCCGGTTCACCGGTGGGGACCAAGTGCAGCGTATGGGTCTCGGTGGTGCCTTCGTGGCGCAGTGAGAGGGTGAGATCCAACCAATTGAGGAGTCCGCCGGCGTCGCCGCTGACCGGGTCGAGCGACTCGGTCGCGCCGGGGGCGATGGTGAGCTTCTCCGGTCGCGGGGCGAAGTTGCCGATGAGGCTGTCGAGCGCGGTGATTGTGAGGGTGACCGGCGTGGCGGAACGATTGGTAAAGCGGATCATGAGGGTTTGCCGTGGCATCGCGGCGAAGCCGGCACCGCCGGGAGTGCGGTGGGAGCCGGAACCGAATCCTCCTGCGCTGTGCCCACCGGGCGGGGGCCCGCCGAAACCGCCGCCACGGGGACTGCCGCCGGCGCCTCCGGGCGGCGGGCCGGAAGGCGCACGCTGTTCGCCGCCCTCGGCGGGAACGTGCTCGGCGGGGCTTGGCATGCCGCGCCGGAAACTGCTGACCGTGGCCTCGGCCAAGACCGAGCCCGCGCAGTACTCGGCATGAGCTGCCAGTGTGGATTGCGGCGGTTCGGGCGGCCCATGTCGGGGGTCGCGCGGACCGGCACAGCCGAGGGTCAGCGCCAAGGCGACAATGCCGCCGAGCGAGCACACCGGGATTGCGCGCCGGAGGAGCCGGACGCGGAGACGAACAGCGAAGGTTTGCATCGGGAGGTCCGCGGGCCGGCGTGGTGCCGGACCCATTGCGGAATGTCCCGCGAAGACGCCGTGGCGGGCCGGACAGTTACGGGGGCCTCCGCCGGTGGGGCGCGGTGCCGCAGCCGTGGGGCGAAAACTGGGATGCGCCGGGGGCGTGCCCTCTGGCGACGCCACCCGGCGCATCCGCGATCCCCTTGATCCGGGCGGTCCTCTTCTGGGCCGCCCATCAAGATATTGACGCGCGGCGCGGGGTTACCACGTCTCGACCTGGTGGATATGGGCGACGATCTCGTCGATCCACGGGTTGCCGGTCGAGACCGCCGCGGAACCGGGGCCGGGCAGGGCGGCGATGATGTCGCTGGCGAGCGAACGGGCTTCGCCGAGCAGCAGGGCCATGGCGCGGTGCCGCGGGGCGCGGCCGGGGTTGAACTGGAACTCGATGGGCTCGACGACCTCCTCGCCGACGTTCCAACTGCGCAGGATGAAGGCGCCGACCTCGGCCTGGTTCATTCCGGTGAGCTCCGCCTCCTGCCGGTCGAGAGTGCGACCGTCGCGGATCTCGGTGAGCGGGCCGCTGGTGACGCGCAGGTGATGGTCGATGAAGACCATCCCGATGGCGTGGAGCAGGCCCACGGTGTAGGCGACGCGGTCGTCGAGCTGCGCCGCCGGGGCGAGGTCGACCATGGCCAGGGCGCAGGCGACGGACTGGCGCCAGAAGGTGCGCGGATCGACGCCGTAGACCTGCAGTGGGGTATTGAGAAACTGGCTAATGGCGACGGTGGCGGTGAGCCGGTAGGCTTCGTGCGCCCCGAGGCGGAAGAAGGCCTCGTCGAGGGTGCGGACGGGCTCGGCGCGGGCGCAGGCGGCGCTGCTGGCGGCGTGGATGATGCGGGCGGCCAGGCCGGGGTCGACGCGGATGAGCTCGAGCACCTCGCCGGTCTCGAAGGAGTCGCTGAGGAGGAGGGACTGGAGCCGGGGCAGGACGGCCGAGGCCACAGGCATCTCCGCAAGGTAGGAGGTGAGCAGGGTGGAATCGAGACGGGCGGTACGGACGGGCTTGCCGACGAGGGTGGCGGTTGCGCTGTTGGTGGACATCGTTGGGAGTTCTTCTTTGCGGTTGTGAGCGCCAGCGGTGGGGGATCGGAGCACTCGGGGATCGTTGACGGGCGGAACATACTGCGTGGATACGAGCGTGGCGGTCGGAGTGTCTCCTCAAGTTGGGTGCGGAGTATCCCCCAGATGGCGGGCGGCACCCGCTTCCCCGGGCACGGCGCTCGTCCGCAGGGCCGGGGAAGACACCCCGGCGGTTGAGCGTAATGAATGGATACGAATGGGCCATTGCCTCGGGGCGGCGCCGGGGCCCGCCGCCCACCCCGAGAGACCGGTCCGATCCCCCGGGGACGGCGCCGCCGCCGTCGCCCTCGCGGGAGAGAGGCGAAAACCGGGCCGGCAAACCGCGGCGGGACCGGCAAATCGCGCTAAAGCCGCGCCAAATCGGCCGATTATACCTGCGAGGTAAACAACCCATCCGCCGTACCCGCATGCCAAGCGCCGCCCCCATCTCCGATACCGTCCTTCGCGATCTGGTGAACAAAGCGATGTCCGACGTGCTCATCACCATGCTGGCGCTCAATTCGCGACTGGTCTGGGTGTCGGACGATCACCCCGGAGACGAGCCGCCACCGCTCAGCCAGAACTCGCCTCTCGTGGTCGGCGCGGTTGGTTTCATCGGCGATGTCAACGGCCTGATCTATCTGCATCTCGAGAGCGAGTTCGCGAAGCTGGTCACGAGCAAACTCGTGGGCCTCTCGCCCGACGACATCGAGGCCGAGGGCGACGAGGTGGTTAATGATGCAATCGGTGAGCTCACGAACATGACCGTCGGTGGCTTCAAAAACGCCCTGTGCGACATGGGTCTGCCCTGCAATCTCACGATTCCCTCCATCCTGCGCGGCAGCAATTTCACCATTGAGCCGGCGACCAACGCCCTGCGCCACGTCTACCAGTTCGAGGCCGACGGCCGGAAGATGACCGCCGACCTGCTCCTGCAGTACAACGAGTAACCCGACTCCTTCTTTCCATGCGCTACAAGATCCTCACCGTGGACGACTCCAAAACCGTCCGCATCATCGTCAAGAAGGCGTTCAAGAGCTTCGACTGCGATATTCTCGAGGCTGCCAACGGCGTCGAGGGCCTGGCGGTGGCCGCGAAGGAGGCCCCGGATGTGGTGCTGCTCGACATCACCATGCCCGTGATGGACGGCGTGGAGATGCTGACCAAGATCAAGTCCGACCCCTTGCTCAAGAGCATCCCGGTGGTGATGCTCACGGCCGAGGGCGGTCGCGAGCATGTGCTCAAGATCGCCAAGATCGGTGTGCGCGACTACATCGTGAAGCCGTTCAAGGAGGAGCTGCTGGTCGAGAAGGTGATGCGCATCATCGATATCAAGCCACTGAGCGAGGCGAACCAGCGCACGAAGACCATCTTCGATCCGGCCGACATTCTGGTGGTGGAGGACAAGCCCGCCATCGTGCAGCAGATCCAGGAAGGCTTGAAGCATACCCCGTGGCGGGTGCATGGCGTGAGCACCACCGGCGAGGCGATCGATTTCTGCGGGCGCACGATCCCCGATCTCGTGCTCTCCAGCCTCTCGTTGCCGGAGGACGGCGGCTTCACGCTCTTCCGCATGCTGCGGACCAACATCAAGACGAAGTTCACCCCCGTTTTCGCCCTGGTGGTGAAGACCGAGACCGCCGCACAGCAACAGGCGCAGCAGGTCGGTTTCTCGGCGATCATCACCAAGCCGATCGAGTTTTCGGAGCTGGAGAGCCGCATGGCCAAGGCGATGAATCTCGACACCTCGCTGCGCTACTTCGCGATCGAGGAGGGCACGCTGATCATGCGCCTGCCGGAGAACACCACCAACGTGACGATCAACGAGGTGACCGGCTACATGAAGGCCAAGGTCTCGGGCGCGGTCGACACCGGCGTGAACCGCGCGATCATCGACGTGAGCCTGCTCAAGGCGCTCGACATGGCGGTGATCAAGCTGCTCTTCCAGTTCATGCAGTCCTGCTCGGAGGTCTCGATCCAGTACGTGCTCGTGGGCAACGCGGTCGTGATCAAAGAGTGCAAGGGATTCGAGGATACGAAGAACTGGACGTTTTTCGAGACGCTCGACCAGGCCAAGGCCAGCATCAAGGGCGAGGCCGCGCCGGCGGCGGCGGCGCCGGCCGCGGGCTGATCCCTCCCGCACGGAATGCGTTCCGGAAGACCCGGCTGCGCGCCGGGTTTTCCGTTTCTGGCGGGTGCGGATCAGACCCGACGAAACGCGGTCCCCGGCGGCGAACTAGGCGACGAGCGCGAACTGCTCAAGCCGCGTGTGCACGGCACCGCTCGGTCGCAGCTCGCTCGCGTAAAGCGCGAAGCGTTCGACCAGGAACGGCTCGGCGGCGAAGTCGCGATGGCGGCGCAGCCATGCGGCGACGGCTGCCGGGTCAGTGGCACCAAGACGGGCGAGAGTGAGGTGCGGCACGAACGACTGCCGATCGGCCGCGCTGCCGAGCGACAGGAGCGTATGGTCGAGGAGTTGCCGGAGCAGGTGAAGCTGCGGATGGGCGGGGCCGACGCCGCACCAGAGCACACGGGGCGGACCGAGGCGCGGAAACACGCCGATGCCGGCGATTGGTAGCAGGAAACGCGAAGCGCAGACCACCCGGAGTTGCTCGACAAGGGATGGAAGTAGCTCGCGCGGCGTATCCCCGAGAAAACGGAGCGTGAGATGGAGACGCTCGGGCGGGGTCCATGCGCACCCGGGGAGCGGCTCGGTCAAGTTGCCAAGAGCGGCGGCAATCGACGCCGGGGCCTCGATCGCCAGAAAAAGCCGCAGCGCCGCGGTGGGCTCAGGCGCGTTTGACGAGACGGACGATGGCACTGACGACAACCTCGTCGGCGGTGAAGGGGTAGTTGAGCACCTGGTGCGCGAGGAGGAAATTGGGCACGGTGGTGGCGTTGGGCGGCTGGTTGCTCAGCAGCACCGCGGGCACGTGGGCGCGGCCGGGGATCGACTGGCTGCGGCGGACGAGGTCGCCGCCGGTCGGTTGCGCGAGGTCGAGGTCGGCGATCAGGATCTCGACCGGATTGTCCTCGACGAAGGCGAGGGCGGCGGGAGCGTCGCGAAAGGCGACGGCGGGCTGCCCGGCCTGGCGCAGTGCCTCGGCGAGCAGCGGCGCGACGCCACGTTGCGGATGCACGACGAGTGCGAGCGTGGGCGCCTCGTTGTCCTGGCCCGGGCGGGGCACGAAGAGCGTGGGGATGACCTCGACGGCGCGGGCGAGGGTGCGGAAGCTCAGGGCGGTGATTTCGTCGGGATGTTCGTGGAGGTCGGCGAGCATCAACACGATGGCGCGGGCGAGCAGCACGAGGCGGGGGAGGTCCGCGAGGTTGGCGTCGCGAGCGAGGCGCTCGAAGCTGGCGCGCAAGGGGGCGAGGGTGGTGGCGCGCTGGGGACCGACAGCGGAGGCGGCGAAGGCTTGCAGCTGGGTGTTGAGACGGGTCTCGATCGCGGCGGCGTCACGCGCGAGCGTGGCACGGGAGTCCTCACGGGTTCCGGGCGCGGTGGGCTCGGGGACGGGCTGGACGGCGACGGACGGGGCCGGGCGCGGTGGGGCGGACGGGGCGGCGAGGGCGGCGCGCACGATCTCAAGCAAGCGGTTGGGACTAACGCTGTTTTTGTTGAGGCACTGGATGGCGCCGGCGGCGCGGGCGGCGTCGATGAGCTTCTCGTCGAAGCTGTGGGAGAAGACGATGACGGGGATCTCGCCGCAATTGGGCAGGGTGCGGATGTGGCCGAGCAGTTCGACGCCGTTCATGCCGGGCAGCATGAGGTCGAGCAGGATGAGGGCGGGCACGCTGGCGCGCAGGGCGGAGAGGGCGGAGGGGCCGTCGGCGGCCACCTCGACGACAAGTCCCTCGGTCTCAAACTTCTTCTGATAGACCTTCAGGATGAACTGGTCGTCGTCGATGATCAGAACCTTTTTCATGGCGAGTAATTGAGAGGACGGGACGGCCGAAGATGGCGGAGACGAAAAGAGGTTGGCGGATACACGCTAGGCGCGGTGGTCAACTGGGCAACAGATCGTTGAGGGCGGCGCGGGTGGCGACCAGGACTCGGCGGGCCTCGGCGATGAGGTCGCGGGTGTGCTCAAGCTGGCCGGCCTCGATGGATCGCTCCAGCCGGCGCATCACGTTCTGGGCCTGCATCATGCCGCAGGTGGCGCACGAGCCGGCGCCGGTGTGGGCATGGCGTCGCGCTTCGGTCAGGTCGCCGGCGGCGAGGGTGCGTTCGAGTTCCGGCAGGAGCAGATCCATGCGCTCGAAAAGCAGGGCGGCGATCTCGCGGGCGGTGTCGGCATCACCGGAGCTGAGCTCGTCGATGCGGGAGCGTTCGATGAGTGGATTCTGGGTGGTGGCGGCCAGCATGGGGGCCCCGGCGGCGAGTGGGCCGGGCGGCTGGAAGCTCGGGACGAATTTCTGGAGGGACTCGCGCAGCCGGGTGTCGTTGATCGGCTTGGTCGCGTAGTCGTCGAAGCCGGCGGCGAGGCCGGCTTCGCGGTCGCCGGGCATGACCTTGGCGGTGATGGCGACGATGGGCAGGCGGCGGGTGGGCCGGCCAGCGGCGTGTTCGTCGTTCTCGTGGCGGCGGATCTCGCGGACGGTCTGCATGCCGTCCATCCGCGGCATCATGATGTCGAGAAAGAGCACGTCGCAGGGGTAGGCGGCGACGAGGGTGAGCGCTTCGACGCCGTTGGAGGCCAGGCGCACCTCGCAGCCGAGGCGCTCGAGATAGGTGCGCATGACCTTCTGGTTCACCAAGTCGTCGTCGGCGACGATGACGCGGGCGCGGGGGGGAGTGGCGGGGCGCGCGGTGGCGACGGGAGTCGGGGTCGGATTGGCCGGTGCTGCTGCCGCTGGGTTGGCCACGGGGATCGCAGGGCTGGCAGCGACGGGGGGCGGCGGAGGCACCGGTTTGGGGGCCGCGGTGCGCGGGGGCCGGCAGAGGCATTCCAAGAGCGTTTCGGGAAAGAGGGGTTTGAGGAGAATATCGCAGTGCTCGAGGTTGTGTTTGGCCTCGGGGGGACGCGCGGAGACGAGGACGCAACGCGGGGGCGATTTTTGCTGGGTGAGGGTACGGAGGGCCGCGAGGCCGTTGGCGTGGGGCAGATCAAAATCGATGAGTGCGACCGCGCAGCGGCCGCCGGCCTCGAGCCATGGGATGATGTCCGGTGCGTCGATGAGCCGGGGCCGGCCACCCCAGCGCGTGATCCAGTTGCGCAGCAGGCCGCCGAGGTTGGGGTTGTCCTCGACGATCAGAATGTCCCGACCGTCGACCTTGATGTTCTTCTGCGTCCAGGTCGGGGGCTTCGAGCCATCGACTGGATGATACGGGAGCGCAAGGTGGAAGGTGCTGCCGTGGCCCGGTACGCTCTCGAACCAGAGGCGCCCGCCCATCAGGTCGGCGATGCGGCGGCTGGTCGCGAGGCCCAGACCGGTGCCGCCGTACAGACTCGAGATCGAGGAATCGGCTTGGCTGAAGGCCTTGAAGAGATGGTCGTGCTTCTCCTGTGGGATGCCGATGCCGGTGTCGCGGACAAAGAACCGCAGCTCGCCGACATTGGGATTGTCCGGGGACGCCTCGAAGCCGGCGTGGAGGAAGACTTCGCCGCGGTCGGTGAACTTGAGGCCGTTGCTGAGCAGGTTGCCGAGGATCTGCCGCAGCCGCATCGGATCGGTCGTGATGTCGGCGGGAAGCATGGGGTCGAGGTCGCAGTAGAGATCGAGGCCTTTCTCGGCGGCGCGGGCGGCATGGCCGCGGAGCAGTTCATCAAGCAGGCTGCCGAGGTCGGTGGGCTGGGGGTTGATCTCAAATTTGCCGGCCTCGATCTTGGCGAGATCGAGCAGTTCGTCGGTGAGGGTGATGACACTTTCGGCGCTCTCGACCACGGAGCGGGCGAGTTCCTGTTGCTGGGGGGTGAGACCGGACTCGAGCAGCAGGTTGGCCATGCCGAGCACTCCATTCATGGGCACGCGGATGTCGTGGCTGAGCGTGGAGACGAAATCGGAAGTCATGCGCGCCGCGTGCAAAGCGGCATCACGCTCGCGGGCGACGATCGCCTCCTGGCTTTTCTGCAACGTGATGTCGGCGGGGAGGCCGAGCACGGTCCCGGATGGCAAGGTGGAGAGGCGCCAGTTGATCCAGAACTCGCCGACCTGGCAGTCGCAGCTGTCGTCGGCGGTGTGGTTGCGGGAGCATTGGCGGATACGTTCGACCAGATCCGTCGTGGCGGCCTCGTCCGAGGAGAGATTGCGGGTTGCGAAGAACTTGTCGGCGAGCGAGTTGGCGGCCGTCCAGCGCCCGTCGGCGCCGGCGAGTGCCGCGGGAAACGGCAGGCGTTCGAGCGCCTTGACCGCTGGCTCCGGGATGGCGGCGCTGCGCGCCAGCCAGAAGCGGTGGCCGAACCACCCCAACGCGAGGCCGGCGGCCAGCGCGAGCAGACCGAGCCCGAGCGGCAGGGCAAGGCCGTCGGGGGTGGCTTGGGCCGCGAAGAGTGGGGGGAGGGAGTGGGAGAGTGATACGATCATGCGCGCCTGACTCGTTTTACTCGGCCGAAAGTGGGTTTCCTCAAGGGGGGAAACGTGGCGTCGCCAACAAAAGGCGGGAGCGGGCGGCTTGGCAATCCAAGGACCACGCGGTTTACGGCGCGGCCCGGTGCCTGTCCCCAGAGTCGACAGGCGTGTCCGCGGCGCCCAACATTGCTGCATGCTCATCGTCCATGTCCACGTGCAGGTGAAACCCGAATGTGTTGGGGCCTTCCAGGCGGCTTGCCTGGCGAACGCCCGCGCCAGCGTGCAGGAGCCCGGTATCGCCCGTTTCGATGTGTGCCAGCAGGCTGACGACCCGACGCGATTCGTCCTCGTTGAGGTCTATCGCGATGTGACGGCGCCGGCCCGGCACAAGGAGACGGTGCACTACGCCACGTGGCGCGATACGGTGGCTCCGATGATGGCGGTGCCGCGCACCAGCGTGAAATTTGCCAACCTCTTCCCCGACGATGCCGGCTGGTGACGGCAGCGGGAGCGGGGACGCTGTGCCCGGGCCGCAGGTGTCGGCACGCTTCGAATTCGCCACGGCGCAACGGATCGTGTTCGGCGTCGGGGTGCGGCGGGAACTGCCGGCGTTGGTGGCCGGTTTCGGCCGACGGGTGCTGTTCGTGGGTGGCGCGGATACACAACGCCACGGCGAGTTGCTGACCGCGCTCGCGGCCACGACGGACACCGTGGAAATCTTTGGTGTGGCCGGCGAACCGACGGTGGCCGTGGTGGAGGAGGGCGTGCGGCGTGCGCGCGCGGCCGATAGCACCGTGGTGGTGGCGGTCGGCGGTGGCAGCGTGCTCGACGCCGGCAAGGCGATCGCGGCGCTGGCGCCCAACCCGGGCGCGGCGCTCGACTATCTTGAGGTCGTCGGTCGCGGCCACGCGCTGCCGGCGGCGCCGTTGCCGTTCCTCGCCGTGCCGACCACGGCCGGCACCGGAGCGGAGGCCACGCGCAATGCGGTGCTGGCGGTGCCGGAGGCGCGGGTGAAGGTGAGCCTGCGCAGCGCGGCGATGTTGCCGCGGGTCGCGCTGGTCGATCCGGAGCTCGCGCTCGGTCTGCCGGCCGCGGTTACATCCGCCACGGGGATGGATGCGCTTACGCAGCTCATCGAGCCGTACCTTTCGTGTCGCGCCAACCCGATGACGGATGCGCTCTGCTGCGACAGTATCGGGCGGGTTGCACGGGCGCTGCCGCGGGCGGTCCGGGATCCGGCGAACCTGGCGGCGCGCAGCGATATGGCGCTGGGCGCGTTGCACAGCGGGATGGCGCTGGCCAATGCCGGACTGGGCGCGGTGCACGGCTTTGCCGCGCCGATCGGCGGGCTTTTCCCCGCCCCGCACGGCGCGGTGTGTGCGGTGCTGCTCGCACCGGTACTGCGGGCGAATCTGGCCGCGCTGCAGGCGCGGGCGCCGCAGCACCCGGCGCTGGGGCGCATGGCGGAGGTGGCGCGTTGGCTGACCGGCGACGCGGCGGCGTCCGCCGCCGAGGCGGCCGACTTTTGCGCCGGGCTCTGCCGCCAGCTTGCGATTCCGCGGTTGGGCGCGTGGGGTGTCCGCATCGCGGACATTCCGGCGATTGTCGAGAAGGCCGCGGCGGCCAGCAGCATGAAGGGCAATCCGATCGTGCTCACGCCCGAGGAGCTCGCGGGGGCGCTGGAAGCGGCACTGTGAGGACTCGCTCCCTCGGTGGTGCTCGACGCAGACGGCAGTGATGGGGTGTCGGCTCCGTCGCGGGACCCGTCCGGGTGGAAATGGCTGGTCTTCGTAACGAGGAATCGGTCACACTGACTCGCGCTGGAACCTGTCGGGAAGTCGGCCGCGTTGCCTCGAGGCACACGGTGTCGGCCCCGACAATACCGAGCCCTTCTCCACTTACTCCATGCGACTCTTCTTTGCTTCGGTGCGCGCCAGTCGTGCATTCTTGCTTCTCGGGCTCATGCTTGGTGCCGCCCCTTTCGCCCCTGCGGCCAAGTGGGATCCCGTCCCGGCCGCCGATTTGGCGGCCACGTCGTCGGCGAAGTTTCCCGGAGCGGACGCGGAGATCCTGCTTTCGGAACATAGACAGCGGCTGGTTCTGGGCTTTTTTGTCAGCTCGATGGCGGGAGGCGGGATTCGCCTGGGCGCCGGCAGTGCCGCCCCGATCGCCGATGGGGAGGCAGCGAGCGCGAGGGAAGGGGAACTCCCGGCGCTGCTGGAGAGTTTTGTGCGGATGAAGATCTACACCCGGACCGGGGCGCGTGAATGGCAGCGGATCGTGGTTGAGCAGATGAGTGCGGCGACTCCCGACATCGACCGGGTCCCGGATGCGCCGGCCAAAGGAGTCTACTTGGCGGACCGCTGCGGGCTGATCGAGAAGGCCGACGCGCGGGTGGTGAAGGCTGACGGACGGAGCGTCGAGTTGCCGGAGCGCGACATCCATCTGCGCGGCGCCGGCTGCGCGGTGGATTGCGTGGTTTGGTTCGATTTCCCGGAACTGGAACCGGGCGATGTGGTGGAGTATCGGTGGGCGAGACGGGCGGGGCGTTCGCGGCTTCGGCGCATGATCCCGTGCCAGCAACCACTGCCGGTACGCGAATACCGGCTGCATCTTGGTACCCTCCCAGTAGTGACCAGGATTAAGTTCTTCAATTGCCCGGAGCCCGAGCGCTCAGAAAGTGCGGGTTGGGTCGAGTTGGTGTTTCGAGACCTTCCATCGTTCAAGCCGGAGCCATTCATGGCCGGGCAGTGGGATCATCGCGGCTGGATCTACCCCGCATGGACCTATCGGAGAGACGGTTGGTTCAATGCGGACGAGCGCTGGTCCGCGGAATTCAGGGAAGCGACAGAACCGTCGAAGGCCATGAAGGCCAAGGCGGGCGAACTGGTTGCCGGGGCGGCAACAGACGACGAGAAACTGCGTCGCCTCTATGAGTTCTGCCGGAACGAATTCGCGAACGCAGACTGGGTCCTCACGCCCGAGGTCCAGCGGGCGTTCGTGAAGCAGCGGCAGTGGCGTGAGCGGGCCTTCGGATACAAGAACGGCACCGTCCGAGCGGCATGGGACGATCGAGTCGGCGACTCCGAGATGATCGATCTGACCTTTGCGGCGCTGGCGCGGGGGGCGGGGTTTGGGGTGCGAAAAACACGCAGTGCCGAACGCTACTTTTTCGACGCGATGCACGATGATCTCGAGCGCTATTTTCTGAACCGCAGCTTGGTGGCGGTCGAGGTGGGCGGACAGTGGCGCTTCTGCTCCCCAGGCAGTCGTGTGATCCCGTACGGCATGATTCCGGCGATCGACGAGGATGTGCCTCTGTTGTGGAGTGGGAACAAAACCGGCGCATTGCCCAAGCGCACTCAGGCTTCGGTGGCGGCGCTTTCGCTGGCGCAGCGCAAGGCTCGGCTGCGTCTTGATGCGGCAGGCACGCTGGAAGGGGAGATCGAGGAGACCTTGACCGGGCACTTGGCGATCATGCTCAAGCAGCGCTTCGGGCGCGACGCCGGAGCGGATGAAACCGCGGCGGCGGCCGAGTGGTTGCGCGGCGAGGTGACGAGACGCTTAGCCGGCGCGGAGCTCTCCGCGGTCGAGTTCACCAACCTGCGTTCGGGCGACCTGCCGGTGACGATCAAATACCAGGTGCGGGTGCCCGCCTATGCGGAGAAGGTGGGAGGAAAGTTGCAGCTGCCTCCTTCGTATTTCGAGGCGGGCGAGCCGGCGGTTTTCCCGGCAACCGAGCGCAAGTACCCGATCAGCTTCCCCCATGCCTGGAGCGAGCAGGACGACGTCGAGATCGCATTACCCGAAGGGTTCGCGGTGGTGGATCCGAGCGCGCCGGCCCCGGCGGGCGATAGCAAGGTGCTGGGCGTCGCGTACCAGACGGAGCATAACGAAGGACTCCGTATGCTCCGGTATCACCGCGAGTTCGCCGTCGGCGGCAACGGTGCGATCTCCTTCAGGGTCGAGGCCTATCCGACCTTGAAGAAGTTCTTCGATCATCTGCATGCCGCCGATGCGCACCGGATTCTACTGACGGAGGTGGCGCTCCCGGCCCGGTGAACTGAGGTCGGTGGGCGCGCAAGCGGCCGCGCAGGAGACGGCGCTGTAGATCCCCAAAAGTTGCCGTGCGACCGGTGCAGCGCGCGCAGGCGATGAATTTCTCTCGTCTCCACGCTGGCGGCACTTTCATGCTCGCCCGCGTCGGTTGGCACGTGGTCTGGCAGCGCGGCGTTTCGGCGGCGCGACTACGACGGATACTCGCGCGACCGGCCGCAAACCCCATCCGCGAATCTCCGTTCATCGAGCATCATGCGTCTCCGCATCGTTCCCCATTCATTTCTGCAACATGGCATCGCGTGCCTGCGGCGCGTCGCCACTCCGGCCCTGGTCCTTCTCGGTTTGGTGGCAGCGCCGACCGGTGCACAGGCGGCCACGTGGCAACCGGTACCTCTCGCCGACTTGGCGGCCACGGAGTCGGCCTGGTCGCCCGGGGCCGCCGCCGAGGTGCTGCTCTCGAGTCACGAGCTCTCACAGACGGCCAATGGCACGCATGTGGAGCAGTATTTCCGGGTGAAGATCTACACCCAGACGGGCGTCGAACTCGTGAGCAAACGCTCTGTCGAGGCCGACGAGAAGGAGATCATCTCCGCGGTGGCGGGTCGGGTGGTGAAACCTGATGGTCGCATCGTGGAGCTTTCCAAGGAGCATATCTTCGAGACGGTCGAAAAGAAGGTCGGGGCCGAGAAGCGCACCAGGACTTCGTTCGCCTTCCCGGACTTGGGCGTGGGCGATGTGGTCGAGTACCGCTGGAAGAGTTCCTACTACGGCGGCGTCAGCAGTATCCGCTTCCCGATCCAGGATTCGCTGCCCGTGCGCGACTACGGCTTCAAGCTCGGCTCGATGCGCGACCGCGGGTCGATCTACTACATGCATTGCCCCAGCGCGAAACTCACCGAGTTCGGGCTGACCGCGGAGTTGACGGCCCAGAACTTGCCCGCGTTCGAGGAGGAGGAGAACATGCCGCCGGCGCCGGAGTTCAAGGCGTGGCTGACCGTGGTCCGTGCCTACGGATCCATGACCGACGCGGACATCTGGGTGCGGTTCAGCTCCTACTATGCCACCGAGTTCGAGGCGGCGGTGCGGCCCGGCGGCGCGGTCAAGAAGAAGGTCGGCGAACTGCTGGGGGGGGCCGCGAGCGACGAGGAGAAGCTGCAGCGCCTGTATGACTTCTGCCAACGCTCGATCACGAACTACGACTGGGTGAACTCGCCGGAGATCCGGGCGGAAAAGGAGAAAAGCCGAAAGGAGACGGTGCCGTCCCCGAGCCGCACTCTCGAGCGGGGGGCGGGGTGGTCCGATGATATCAACTATCTCTTCGCCGCGATGGCTCGTGCGGCGGGCTACAAGGTGCGGGAGGGCCGCAGCGCGAGCCGCACGGAGATCGTCGGGGTGCGCGGGGCCAACGGCCACATCTTCCTGGACCGGAAATGTGTCGCGGTCGAGGTGGGGGGCGTCTGGCGGTACTTCAAACCGGCGGCCTATTTCGTGCCGTTCGGCATGAACCAATGGTGGGACGAATCCGTGGCGGTGCTGCGCTGCGACGACAAGGTGTTGTTCGACACCACGCCGGCCGCGCCCGCGACGGCCAGCCAGACCAAGCGAACGGGCCGTTTCGCCCTCGACGCCGAGGGGACCCTGGAGGGCGACGTCGAGGAGAGCTACACCGGGCATGCCGCGATCAATGCGAAGGTGGTCAGCTGGGAGGATTCGGATGAGGACGTCGCCAAGAAATTCCGCGAACAGCTCGCCAAGCGCCTGCCCACCGCCGAGGTCACGGCGATCGAATGGACGAACCTGCGCACCCGCGAGATGCCGCTGACGGTGAAATACCACGTGCGGGTGCCGGGCTACGCCGCGCAGGCCGGGTCGCGGCTGGCCCTGGCGCTGTCGTTCTTCGAGACGGGCCAGCCGGTGGCTTTCGCCGCCGCGGAGCGGAAGTACCCGATCATGTTCCCGTATTCGTACGGAGAGTACGACGACATCCGGATCGTGCTGCCGGAAGGCTATGTCCTCGACAAAGGCAGCGCGCCCAAGCCGGTGGCGGACGGGGCCAACACGATCAGCGCCACGTACAAGCTTGGGTATCTCCCGAAGACGCGCACCTTCACCTACGAGCGCGACTTCACCTTGGGCGGCAACGGCGTGACCTCGTTCCGGGTCGAAAGTTACCCGGTGCTCAAGGCGCTGTTTGAGAAGGTTCATGCTTCGGATACCCATTCGCTCCTGATCAAGCCCAAGGCCTCGGCGCCGGTCCCTGCCCCCGCACCAGCGGACGCCACCCCTGCCACCCCTGTCGTACCCCAATCATGAGCCCCCGCTCCTTGGGCTTGGCCGCGTTGGTGGGATTGGTCGTGTTGGCGTCGGCCGGGCTGCACGCGGCCGCTCCCGCGGCGCCGGCCTGGGTGCTGGAGATGGCCGCACGGTCGACTCCGTCGACCGTGGCGGGCGCCCCGGCTGTGGTGCTGCTCGACGAGTGGAACCACGAGGTGCTGCCCGACGGGCGGGTGGCGCTGACCGTGCGCCATGTGGTGCGGATCCTGAACCGCTCCGGTGCGGCGCAGGCCCGCGCCAGTGTCTTCTATCGCGACAAGGACGACTCGGTGAAAGCGACCAACGCCTGGCTGGTGCGCGACGGCAAGACGGTGACTCCGCCGAAGAAACGCGAATGGGCCGATGTCTCCGCCGCCAGCATCGGGGCGATCTTCGACGAGAGCCGGAAGCGCGCGATCAGCTACGAGGACGTCGTCTGCCTCGGCGATGTCTTCGCCTACGAGACACGCGTCGAACGGCGCATGCTTTTCGGGCAAGTCCAGAACGTCTGGCACTGCTCGCTGCCGACGCTGGTCGACCGCTTCGTCCTGAAGGTTCCGCCGGGCTGGTCGTGCGAGGTGGCCGCCCGAAGCGGCACAGCAGTCGGGCTGCTCAAGGAAACGGTGGCCGGGCAGACCCGCACGTGGGAACTGTTGGATCGTCCCTACCGCCCCGACGAACCCGCGATGGCCGACGGCGCGCGACTGGATGCGCTCGTGGCGGTCAATCTCGTGCCGCCGGCCGAGAGCGCCGGTTCGGCACCGTTCGTGCCGCGCGACTGGGCGGCGGCGGCGGACTGGGACTGGCAGAACAGTCTGGGCCAGTGCGATACGGACGCGGCGTTGGCAGCCGAGGCGCGGAAACTCACCGCCGACTGTGCCGATCCGTTGGCGCGGATTCGGGCGCTGTCGCGCTATGTGCAGCAGTTGCGCTATGTTGGCGTGAACAAGAATCTGGCGCTCGGGCACGGTTACCGTCCGCGGAAGGCCACGGAGGTCTTCGCGAGAGGCTGGGGCGACTGCAAGGACAAGGCCAACCTGATGGTTGCGCTTCTGCGGGAGGTCGGGATCGAGGCGTTCCTCGCGAGCGCGCAAACCGAGGAGGGCCGCCTCGTGAACCCCGACTGGCCGTCGCTGAACCAGTTCAACCACGCGATCGTGGCGATCCGGGTGGACGATACGGTCAAACTCGAACCGATCGTCGACGTGCCCGGCGCGGGCCGCTTGCTCTTTTTCGATGCGACCAGCCAGACCGCCTTGTTGGGCGATCTTCCGTGGGCGCTCCAGGGCTCGAAAGTGCAGGTGATCTTCCCGGGAAACAAGGGGTTGACGACGTTGCCGGTGCTGCCGATCGATCGATTCCATGTGTTCGAGACCAAGCTGGAGTTGGAGCTGACCGGGGCCGGGGCCGTCGGCAAATGCACGACGGGCGGGCCCGGCCGGGCCGGAGCGTTCTGGCGCGGGTTCGCGCTTTGGAAGACGGAGAAGGAGCAGCGCGAGTATCTCGAGGAGCGGATCGGAAAAGGACTGCGCGGTGCCCAGATCCGGGAGTTTTCGGCAACCGACGATCCGGTGACGGGCGAGCGGCGCGTCGCCGTGGACTTGGCGGTGCCGCGGTTCGGCCAGCCCATGCCCGGGGTGGGGCTGATCGTCCGGCTCGACCTGCTGGGGCGCGACAACGTGCCGGCGTTTCCGGAGCTGGAGCGTCGCCTGCCGATCGGCCTGACACCAGCCCTGGTCCGGGAGACGATTCGTATCCGCCTGCCTGAAGGTTATGCGGTCGAGGAGATGCCGAAGGCGGTCCAGCTGCAGACGCCCTACGGAACGTATTCCAGCGCCTATGACTTCGCGGAGCGCACGGTCGTCGTCCAGCGGACGTTGCGGCTTGAGGACCGGACGGTGCCGGTGGCCGAGTACGCGGCGCTGAGGAAGTTCCTGGGCGACGTGGCCAAGGCTGATCGCAGCAGCCTGGTCCTCCGGCAGCCGCCTGCGCAGTAGGCCCGGAGTCCCAGCGGCGTGGTGACGCCGGGGCGACGCTGGCCCGGGCGCGCGGCAACACCGCCGGCCGGGCGCGGTGTGGTTGGGCGGGGGCCAGGCTGTGGAAGGCCGGGGCGACGCACCTGAGCTGGCGAATTCTCTCGTCTCCATTCCTGCGACATATCCATGCTCTCCTCCGCCGGTCGATGTCGTGTTGTGCCCCTGCTGTTTGGGTCAGCCACGAGATCCTCAGTGGCCGGCGCCCACCCCCACGAATCTCCGAGTATCGAGCATCATGCCCCTCCTCATCGTTCCCCTGTCGTTCCTGCAATTTGGCCTCGCACACCTGCGGCGCTGCGCCGTCCCGGTCCTGTTGCTGGCCGGCTTGTTCGCCGGTCCGACCGGTGCGCGGGCGGCCAAGTGGGAGCCGGTACCGCAAACTGACTTGGCGGCGACGGAGTCGGCGGAGTTCCCGGGCGCCGATGTCGAGTTCCTGTTGTCGCGGCACTTGATGCGGGAGACGGCGCCGCAGCAGATCGGCGGAGGTCGAATGGTCGTGGGCGAGAACAGCCTGCTCACCGAGAATTTCATCCGTGCCAAAGTCTACACGCAGAAGGGGGTGGGGGATCTCGGCAAATACGCCATCATCTTCCACACCGACCGCCGGGTCTTCGACACCTCGGCCCGCGTCGTCAAACCCGATGGCACGAGCCACGAGCTCAAGAAGTCGGATATTTTCGAGAGTGTGCGCGCGAAGACGCGCAACGAAGGGGAGATGAAGCAGATCACGTTCGTCTTCCCGGGACTGGAACCGGGGGATGTGGTCGAGTATCGCTGGACCGAGCAGCTCGGCGAGACGCTCTGGCTCGAGACGTTCTACTGCCAGGAAACGTTTCCGGTGCGCGAGTACCGCTTCGAGGTCGGGGCCATGCGCAATCGCGGAACGGTCGGCTGGATGCACTGCCCGAAACCCGAGACCGGCGAAAACGACGGCTTCGTGGTGACGTTCCGGAATCTCCCGGCCTTCGAGGAGGAGGAGAACATGCCGCCGATGCGCGAACTCCGGGGCTGGGTGTATGTGGCGACGACGTTCCCGCATTTCCCGAACGACAAGGCGATCTGGACCGAGTTGAGCCGCACGTGGGGCGATGAGTTCAACATGGCGACGCGTCCGGCGACGGTGCTAAAGAAGAAGGCGGGGGAGCTGGTCGTCGGGGCGGCTTCCGACGAGGAGAAGCTGCGCCGTATGTACGAGTTCTGCCAAGGGGAGATCTTCAACACGACGTACCGGACGACAACCGAATGGCAGGCGGAAATCGAGAAGCACAAGGGCGAGGACGCCCAGTCGCCCGCGAAGACATTGGAGAAGGGGCGGGGCCGGGCGGACGAGATCAATCTCCTGTTCGGGGCGTTGGCGCGCGCGCTCGGCTACGAAGCGCGCCTCGCCTACAATGCGAACCGGTCTACCCTGCTCAACGTGGCCATCCCGAGCGGTTGGGCGTTCATCTACGACATGCGCAGTGTCGCGGTGAAGGTGGGCGGGCAGTGGCAGTACCATAATCCCGGCAACTACCTGCTACCGTTTGGCCTGCTCGCCGCCGGGGCGGAGGGCGCCACGACCATGCTCTGCGATACCAAGAAGTTCGAGCAGGGCGAAATCCCAACCTCCCGTGCCGAGCAGAACCAACACCAGCGCAAGGGCCGCTTCACGCTCGACGATGAGGGATCTCTCGAGGGCGAGGTCGAGGAGACGTTCCTCGGGCACGAGGCCACGACGTTCAAAGCGGACAACTGGGACAAGACCCAGGACGAGGTGACGAAGAATTTCCGGGATGCGCTGAACAAGCGTCTACCCAACGCCGAGGTGAGCGACATCACATGGACAAACTTGGAGAACCGGGCGCTGCCGCTGGTGGTGAAATACCGTGTGCGGGTTCCGGGCTATGCCGAGCAGATGGGCCAGCGGCTGGTGTTCGCCCCGGCGTTTTTCGAGGTGGGCGAACCAGTGGTGTTCGCCGCGGCGGAGCGCAAATCCCCGATCCTTTTCCGCTATCCGTGGATCGAACACGACGACATCGAGATCGTGCTCCCCGACGGGTACGCCTTGGACAAACCGAGTGCGCCGCAACCGGTGGGCGACCCGGCGGGGCCCTTCGGGGCGCGCTACGCGCTCAAGTACAACGGCAAGACCCGCACCTTCGGCTACCAGCGCGACTTCGCGTTGGGCGGCGATGGCACCTTCAACTTCCGGAAGGAAAGCTATCCCGCGCTGAAGAGCCTGTTCGAGCAGCTCCATAAATCCGACACGCATTCGATCCTCCTCAAGCCGAAGGAGGCCGGCTCCGCCCCGGCCAGCGCTCCTGCGTCGCCCGCGTCCGTCCAGCCCTGATTCGCCATGCCGATCATTCGCCGCTTTCTGTTGCTGTCCCTCCCGTTCCTGTCCGGCGCGATGTTGGCCGGGGCTGTGCCGGCATGGTTGCTGGATGCTGCACGCCGTCCCGTGGCGGCCCAACCGGCGGGCGCCGCCGTGGTCGTGTTACTCGACGAGGTCGTCTACACCGTGCAGCCCGATGCACGGTGCACCGTCCGGCACCGCTATGCGGTGCAACTCCTCAACCGGAGCGGTTTCGGACATGCGACCGGAGAGGTCGACTATCTCCAGAAGAGCGAATCTGTGCGTGGTGCGGAGGCCTGGCTGCTTCGCGCCGGCAAGGAGGTTCGCCCCCCGAAGCGGCGCGATTGGTCCGACGTGAACGATGCGGCCGCGGGTGCTGTGTACGACGAGAGCCGCAGCCGGGTGGTCAGCTACAGCGACCTGGTGATCGACGGCGATGTCTTCGGCTACGAGACGACCGTCGAGCGCCGCCTCTTGTTCGCGCAGATCGGTTACGCATGGGAAGGCCGTCAGCCGGTACTTGCGGAGCGGTTCGCGCTCAATCTGCCGGCGGGCTGGACCTGCGACGCCTTGCTCGACGGCCCGCAGGCCGAACGGGTGGTGGCGGATCGTGGTGCGCTCGCGTGGACGATGCTCGATCGTGCCTATCGCGCCGAGGAGCCGGCTTTGGCGCCGCGTCCCTGGCTCGTTGCACGTCTCATGCTCACCCTGCATCCGCCGGCCGGGCTCGAGCGGCCGATCGTCCTGCGCTCGTGGGCCGAGGTGGCCGACTGGGATCTGCGCAACAGCGCCGGGCAGTGCGACACCGATCCTGCGCTTGTGGCGACCGTGCGGGAGTTGACGGCCGGTTGTGCCGATACGCTCAGCCGTATCCGCGCTTTGGGCCGCCACGTGCAACAACTCCGCTATGTGGCCGTGAACAAGGGAATCGCCGATGGGATGGGGGTGCGGCCGCGCAAGGCGACGGAGGTGCACACCAAGGGTTGGGGTGACTGCAAGGACAAGGCCAACCTGTTGGCCGCGATGTTGCGGGAGGCGGGGATCACGGCCTACAGCGTGAGCGCCATGATCGGTGGCGGGCGGACGATCCACGCAGGCTGGCCCGCCCTCGCCCAGTTCAACCACGCGATCATCGCCATTCGGGTCGATGATGCGGTGACACTGCCCTCGGTCGTGGAGGTGCCGGGCGCAGGGCGGTTGCTGTTCTTCGACCCCACCGATCCGGATGTGCTCGTGGGCGATCTGCCATTGGCGTTGCAGGGGACAAAGGTTCACGTGCTGTTTCCGGGGAGCGCGGAGCTGACGACCTTGCCCATGCTCCCGGCAGAAACCAGCCACCGGTTTGAGACTCGCACGGAACTCACGCTGGCCGGCTCGGGTGTGGTCGGAAAATGCACGGTCGGTGGACCGGCTCGTGCCGGGGCGATCCTGCGGATGTTGGCACGGCTGAAATCCGAGAAGGAGCAGCGCGACCTCATGGTCGAACTCCTCAACAACGGCGTGCGTGGCGCCCAGATCCAGGAGTTGGCTGCGACCGACGATCTGGTTTCGGGGGACCGACGCTTGAGTTTCAACTTTGCGGCGCCGCGCTTCGGGCAGCAGATGCCCGGTGGGTTGCTTTTGCTGCGCCTGGACGTGCTGAGTCGGAACTCGGTGCCGGCGCTCCCGAGCAAGGACCGCACGATGCCCGTCTGGATCGATCCGGTGGTGCAGCGCGACGAGGTGGTTTTGGAGCTGCCGGCTGGCACCGTGATCGAGGAGATGCCGGTGCGGGCCGAGCTGAACAGCCCCTACGGCCGGTATGAGAGCAGCTATGCGCGGGTGGGCGACACGGTCGTCGCGCGGCGCACGCTCCAACTGGCCGACCTAGAGGTGCCGGTGGCCGAGTACGCGGCGCTGCGGAAGTTCCTTGGCGATGTGGCCAAGGCGGACCGCAGCAGCCTGGTTCTTCGGCAGCCGCCGTCGAAGTAGTGCCGTCCTGATCGGGACGGCGTGCAGAGAACGAATTGTGCGCTCCGCGCGGCAGTCCGGCGACCTTGGACGCGTTGTCTCGGGCGGAGCCGAGGCAGCGCATCCCGAGGTTGATCGATGCCACGGTATTCTTGCCCGACGTGGAGGTGTTGGTCCGGACTCTGAATCCGGGATCCACCTTTTCGTTTGGCACGCACGCGTGCGCCGAGCGCAGCCGCGAGGCCGGCCGGCCCGCCCGGCGAATTCTCTCGTCTCCATTCCGGCGACATATTCATGCTCCTTCCACCAGTCGGTGCGTGCTGTGTTCGTGGTCCCAAACAGCTGGGAGACCTGCGCCACCGGCGGCAAACCCCCTCCCGAAGCTCCGAGCATCATGTGTCGCCGCATCGTATATCCAACTTCACCCAAATGTAGCCTCGCACGCCTTTGCCGCGTTGCCGTCCCGCTCCTGCTTCTTCTCGGTATTTTGGTGGAACCGACCGGTGCGCGGGCCGCGCAGTGGGAGGCGATCGCCCCGGCGGATCTGGCGGCGACGGAGTCGCCGGCGTTTCCCGGGAGCGACGCGGAGGTTCTGTTGTCGACGTATAGGATGGAAGAGCGCGGCAATCTCATGGCGGGAGGGCGGCCGATGGACATGATCGAGCCGGCCCAGATGGAGACCGAGCGCTTCTTCCGGGCAAAGATCTACTCTGCGGCTGGGGCGGCACGCTTCGGGATGATTGAGGCGACCTGCCCGGAGGGACAGGATGTGAGCGATGTCGCGGCGCGTGTGCTGCACCCCGACGGAACCTCCCGCGAGTTGTCCGAGGATGAGATCGGCAGGGGCGAGGTTATCGGGGCGAATGGCGTCCCTGTGCGGCGCCTGAGATTCGCGCTTCCCACAGCGAACGCTGGCGACATCTTCGAATTTCGGTTACGAACGATCAAGGACAAGAAACACCAGCGGAGCTTCTACGCGATGACTTCGATCCCGGCGATCTTTCCCCAAGAGCTGATGCCGGTGCGCGAGTTCCGATTCTCGTACTTTAATCATGTGGGCAGCGAGTTTCGCGCGACAGTGGGGAGTGCTCGCACCCCGCGGGTCTTCATCTCTTGGGCCAACTGCCCCGATGCCGAGGTGAAATACCGGCCGGATGGCGGCGATGTCGTGATGCGCAATCTCCCGGCGTTCGAGCCCGAGAAGCTCATGCCGGCGCTGCTGGATCATCGCGTCTGGTTGTCTGCGATGCAGATCCATCCCGAAGGAAACAGCGAAGCCCAGTGGGCGATGTGGAGCACCTATATGGCCGAGCGGTTTGCGAAAAGCACGACCCCGGATCCTGCGATCAAAGCCAGGTGCGCCGAACTGCTGCAAGGAGCGAAGACCGACGACGAGAAGCTCCGGCGGTTGTACGATTTCTGCCAGAATGAGATAATCAACTTCAGGTGGGATGAGTCGGCCGAGGCCCTTGCAGCCAAACAGGCTCCGCTCAAGGAGACCCAGCAGTGGCAGCGGCGTGGCTACGGCCGGCCGCTGTCTTCCGCGCATGATGTGTTGGAGACCCGCGCCGGCGGGCCTAACGAGAACACGCTGTTGTTTGCCGCGCTGGCCCGCGCCGCCGGGTATCGCGTGCAGCTTTGGGCCTATGCCCCGAAGTCTCTGCTGACCCGCATCCAGACTCCGTACGGTTCTCCCTTTCTGGGGCTGCGCACTGTGGGAGTCGAGGTCGGCGGGGTATGGCGCTGTTTTTCGCCGGGCGACTATCTGGTCCCGTATGGCATGATCGATTGGCGGTGCGAGGGGGCCTCGGCGTTCCGGTGCGACAGCAAGAAAGGCGAGTTCATACGACTTCCGATCGGGCCGGCTGAGTCCTCCCAGGTGCAGAGGAAAGGCCGTTTCACGCTCCTGCCGGACGGGACGCTGCAGGGCGAAGTCGAAGAGACCTACACCGGACACCTGGCGGTGGAACGGAAGGAACGCTATTGGCGGCAAGACGAGTCGAAGGCCGCTGCCGATTTCCGTGCGGCACTTTTCAAACGTCAGCCCGGGGCGGAGGTCGAGGCGCTCTCCTATGCAAACCTGCACAGCCGTCAGCTGCCGTTGGCAGTGCGGTATCGGGTCGTTGTCCGCGGCTTTGCTGAGCGCAGCGGAGCGCGGCTTGTGTTCGCCCCGTCGTATTTCGCGAGCGGTCAGCCGGCGTTGTTCGTTGATTCGCAACGAAAGTATCCGATCCAGTTTCCCTACGCGTGGCAGGAACATGACGACGTGGAGATTGTGCTGCCGGACGGCTTCGAACTGGATAACCCCAGTGCGCCGGCCGTGGTGGGCGATGGCGGGAAGGCGCTCGGGGCAAGCTACCGCATCCAGTTCGACCGCCGCAGCCGAGTGCTGACGTACCGGCGCGATTTTGTGTTGGGCGGCAATGGCATCACGACATTCCGCGCCGAGGCCTATCCTTTGGTAAAGCGCCTCTTCGAGGCATTTCAGAATGCTGACGCCCACGCCATCTGTCTCAAGGTGGTGAGCGAACTGCCGAACTGAGACTGCGAAGCATTTGAGCCGGCGACACCTCCTGATCGGGCTTGCGCTCGCTCGGCGGCACCGCTGAACCTGCGGGCCTACCTGGCGCACGGCGGGCAACCGGACACTCGGTCCGGCTCCGCCGCCACCAACTCCCACCGTCATGTCCCGCTCCGTCATCTCCTTCCACTACTCGCTCCGTAACCAGCAGGGCCAGCTGCTCGACGCCTCCATCGGCGGCGAGCCGATCATGTATCTCGAAGGTTCGGGGCAGATCATCGATGGGCTGGAGGAGGCGCTCGCGGGCCTGCCGGCCGGCACCAAGCGCGTGATCATGGTCGCGGCCGAGAAGGCCTATGGTCAACGCGACCCGGAGCTGATCCGCAAGGTCGCCCGCAACCGCCTGCCGGTCGAGAATCTCAACATTGGCGACATGTTCCAGACCGACGGCGATCGCCACGCGGCCATCGTCACCGTCGCCGCCATCGAGGGCGACGAGGTCACCCTGGACGGCAACCATCCGCTCGCGGGCCAGGACCTGGTGTTCGATGTGGAGGTGCTCAACGTCCGCGCGGCGACCGAGGAGGAACTCGATCACGGTCACGTGCATGGCCACGGCGGTCACCATCACCACGAGCATGGCGAGGGTTGCTGCGGCCGGCACGATCACAGCGATGGCCAGACGCACGACGACTGCTGCGGCGGCCATGGCCACGACCATGACCACGGGCACGAGCACGGGCACGGCGGCTGCGGTTGCGGCGGCAAGCATTGATTGCCAGTTCGTGATTCGCGGCTGCGGGGCCACCGCGAACCGGAGCGTTGCGGCATGGTGCAAAGGCATGGGGCTGGAGCCCCAAGCGCTACTGAAGCACCATGCCGTGCCGCCGGTCCCACCGCTCGTCCCTTCACCTCGCCGGTCGTCAGGCTGGTCAACCGCCGAGGTGAGCGCCTTTGACATCGCGTGTGCGGGCGGGCATTCCACCCGGGACCAATTCGCGCCATGTCCCAAAACGAATCCCCGCTCCGCCCGCCCACGGTTAAGCCGAAAAAGAGCCGCAAGAAGCTCTACTGGATCCTCGGAGGCTGCGTCGCGTTCATCCTCATCTGTGTAGCCGCGGCGATGAAGGGGCGAGGCGAGCGGGCCACCTCCGTCACGACCGAGAAGGCGGTGATCAAGACGATCACCCAGCTCGTCTCCGCCACGGGCCGGGTGCAACCCGAGGTGGAAGTGAAGATCTCGGGCGAGGTGGCCGGCGAGATCATCGAGCTGCCGATCGTCGAAGGGCAGCTCGTGAAACAGGGCGACCTGCTCGCCCGCATCAAACCCGATTACTACAAGGCGCAGGTCGAGCAGAGCCAGGCGTCGGTCGCGGCCTCCAAGGCCGCGGTCCTCCAGAGCGAGGCGCAGGCCGAAAAGGCCCAGCTCGACTTCAACCAGATCGACTCGCTGCGCGAGCGCGGCCTGATCTCGGATACCGATTTCAACTCCAGTCGTTCGGCCCTGCGCGTGGCGCAGGCCAACGTGGAGGCCGCCCGCGCCAACCTCCTCCGCGCCGAAAGTGGTCTGCGCCAGGCCGAGGACTACCTTTCGAAGACCACGATCCTCGCTCCCCGCGACGGCACGGTGAGCGTGCTCAACAGCAAGCTCGGCGAGCGCGTCGTCGCCACCGGCAGCTTTGCGGGCACCGAGATCATGCGCGTCGCCGACCTCGAGAAGATGGAGGTCCGCGTGAACGTGAACGAGAACGACGTGATCAACGTGAAGATCGGCGACCTGGCCCGCGTGCGCGTCGACGCCTTCCAAGGCCGCGAGCTGGTCGGTTCTGTGCGCGAGATCGCCAACACCGCCCGCACCTCCGGTTCGGGCTCGGCCGACGAGGTGACCAACTTTGAAGTACGCATCAGCGTGAACGAGCCGGGGGTGCGCCTGCGCCCCGGCATGAGCGCCACCGCCGACATCGTGACGCAGACGGCCACCGATGTCGTCGCCGTGCCCAGCCAATGCGTGGTGGTGCGCACCAAGGACGACAACCGCACGACCGAGGAGGTGCAGAAACAGCGCGCCGCCGAGGCCGCCCAGGGCCAGAACGAAGGCGCGGCCACCGCCGTCAACGACGCGCAGCGCCGCGAACAGGAGCGCCTCGATCGCGAGAACCTGCAACGGATCGTGTTCCTCCGGTCCGGTGCGAAGGCCGAGCTGCGCAAAGTCACGACCGGCCTGATGGACAACACCCACACCCAGATCATCAGCGGCCTGAAGGAGGGCGACGAGGTGATCACCGGTCCCTATCGCGCGGTGACGCAGACCCTGAAGGACGGCAGCGCGATCACGGTCCAGCCGGCGAAGAAGGGCGGCAAGCCCGGAGAGAAAAAGCCCGAGGCGAAGTCCGACACCGCCAAGCCGGAGTCCAAGGACGAGCCGAAGAAACCCTGAGCCCGCCGCCGCGCATGAGTGCCATTGTTTCCCAACCCTCGGCGGCGCCCCGCCTGCTACGACCGCCCGGACAGCTGGTCATCGAGATCCGCGGCATCACCAAGGTCTACAAGATGGGCGACCAGACGATCCACGCCCTGCGCGGGGTCGACCTGAAGATCCACCGCAACGAGTACCTCGCGATCATGGGCCCTTCCGGCAGCGGCAAATCGACGATGATGAACATGGTCGGCTGCCTGGATACGCCGACCGCCGGCGACTATTTCTTCAACGGCGGCAACGTCGCACACATGGACGACGACGAGCTGGCCGACATCCGCAACCGCGAGATCGGCTTCGTCTTCCAGACCTTCAATCTCCTCCCGCGCAGCGACGCGCTGCGCAACGTGGAGTTGCCCCTGATCTATGCCGGGGTGCCGGCGTCGCTGCGCCGCGAGCGCGCCGAGCAGGCGCTGCGCGCCGTGGGCCTGGGCGAACGCATGCACCACAAGCCCAACGAGCTCTCCGGCGGCCAGCGGCAGCGCGTGGCCATCGCCCGCGCGCTGGTGAACAATCCCTCGATCATCCTCGCCGACGAGCCGACCGGCAACTTGGACTCGAAAACCGGTGACGAAATCATGGCTCTGCTCGAGGTCCTCTACGAACGCGGCAACACCATCGTCCTCGTCACCCACGAGGAGGACATCGCCCGCCACGCCCGCCGCATCGTGCGTCTGCGCGACGGCGTGGTCGAAAGCGACAAGGCGGCGGCCGCCGCCTGATTTCCAATTTTCGATTGCCGATTTTCGATTGGAGGGAACCACCGTGACCGAAGACGAGTTCAAGGACCGAACGAAGCAATTCGCCCTGCGGATCTTGAAGCTGGTGGATGCGCTGCCGCGCAAGCGGAGTGCGGACGTGCTCGGCAATCAGTTGGCCCGGTCGGGAACCTCGGTCGGGGCCAACTATCGCGAGGCGTGTCGCGCCCGCTCGGTGCCGGAATTTGTCGCCAAGCTGGGCATCGCGGAGGAGGAGGCCGACGAGTCGGCATGGTGGCTTGAGCTGATCACCGAGCACGGACTGTTGCCGACGGAGCGAATCGCCGGACTTCACGATGAGGCCGTCGCACTCACCAAGATGCTCGCGGCCTCCCGAATCACCGCTCGCGCACACTCCAAGCCCTCGTCCGTACCGCGCAAACGATGAACGTCGCTGCTTACCCAGTTTTGCCACGCCCCTCGTGTCGCTCCGGCGCTTGCGCCAATCGCAAATCGGCAATCGAAAGTCGCAAATCGTGAAGCGCCTCCTCTTCGAGCTCACCGAGTCCATCCGGATTGCTGCCCAGCAGATCCGGGCGAATCGCACGCGCTCCTTCCTCACGGCGCTGGGTGTGATCATCGGCATCGTGGCCGTCACCCTCATGGGCACGGCCATCGGCGGCATCGACAAGGGCGTCAACAACAGCCTCGCGATCATCGGCGACGATGTCCTCTACGTCACCAAATGGCCGTGGCGCGACGTCGAGGACTGGTGGAATTTCCGCAACCGGCAGAAGATCCGCACCGAGTACGCGGACCAGATCAACGAGTACATCGCGCGCACGCCGGGCACGGCGTTGAAGCTGGCCGTGCCGGCCGACTCGGTCTTCACCAAGATCTACCACGGCGACTATTCCCTCAACGGCATCTACACCCTCGGCACCACCTCCGAGTTGCCGCGCATGTCGAAGGCGGAGGTGAAGGAAGGCCGGTTTTTCAACGAGGCGGAATCGCGCGCCGGGCGGAATGTCGTTGTGCTCGGTTTTGATGTCGCGAAGGCGCTTTTCCCGAACCAATCCCCGCTCGGTCAGCAGATCCGCCTTCAGGGCCAGAACTTCACCGTGGTGGGCGTCATGGAACGGCAAGGGTCGTTTTTGGGCATGTGGAGCTGGGATTCGAATGTCTCGATCCCGCTGCCCGCCCTGCGCCGGCTGTTCACCAGGCATTCGGAGGGCGCCGAGATCCGCGTGCAGGTCGACCTCGCCCGCGCCGAGGAAGCGCGTTGGGAGCTGATCGGCCTGATGCGCCGCATCCGTCAGGTGCCGCCGGAGCGGCCCGAGGATTTCGAGGTCAACACCCAGGACAGCGTGAAGAAACAGCTCGATCCGATCCGCAACGGTCTCGCGATCGCGGGCATCGGCATCACCGGTCTGGCGCTCTTCGTGGGCGCGATCGGCATCATGAACATCACCTACGTGAGCGTGAAGGAGCGCACCCGCGAGATCGGCACGCGCAAGGCCCTCGGCGCCCGGCGGCGCACGATCCTGCTGCAGTTCCTCGTCGAGGCGGCATCGATTGCGCTGGCGGGTGGTGGCGTGGGGCTGGCGATCACGCTGCTGCTCACCGGTCTGGTGAAGCTGGCCGCGCCGGCGCTCCCGGTGACGTTTTCCCCGTTGCTGATGCTCTTTGCCATGGGCGCTTCGACGGTGGTCGGCGTGGTTTCCGGATTCGCCCCGGCCTGGTCGGCGAGCCGTCTCGATCCCGTGGAGGCATTGCGTTATGAATAAGTCCGGCGGCATGCCCTTGAGCGAGATCGTCCGCATGGCGCTGACCGCTGTCGGCGCTCACAAGCTGCGTTCCTTCCTCACAATGTCGGGCATCGCCATCGGTGTCTTCTCCGTGATCGGCGTGATGACCGTGATCGCCACCATCCAGAAGACCATCGAGTCGAACCTGAACGTGCTTGGGGCGAACAGCTTTGTCATTTCGAAGTATCCCGCGGTCATGGGCGGCGGGCACCACGGCCAATTCACGAATCGCCGCGATGTCTCCCTCGAACAGGCCGAGCGGTTCCGGGAACTGATGGAGGACACCAAGGCGACGGTCGGCCTGATGATCCGGCGTGGCGGACGGCAGGCGGTCTACCTCGACCGGAAAACCAACCCGAACAACGCACTCATCGGCACCGACGAGCATTTCACCTCGGTGCGGGACTTCCAGATCGACCGCGGACGCAACCTCACCAAGGAGGACACCACCTACGGCCGCGCCGTCTGTGTCCTGGGGGCGGATCTCGTGGCGCGCCTCTTCCCGGGCGAGGACCCGCTGCTCAAGCGCATCCGCATGGACGGGCAGACCTATCTCGTTGTCGGCACCTTCGTCGCGAAGGGCACGATGTTCGGCCAGAGCCAGGACAACATCGTGGTCCTGCCGATCACGCGGTTCCTGGCGGTGTACGGCCGTGCGGGGCGCTCGATCGGCATCAGCGTGCAGGCGCGCAGCCAGGCCGAGCTCGACAACACCTTCAACCACGCCATTGGCGCGATGCGGCTCGCTCGCGGGCTCGACCCGGAGGATCCGAACGACTTCGACATCGTCTCGAACGACTCGCTGATCGAGATGTTCAACAACGCTACCGGGATCATCAAGACGGGCGCGTTCGTGATCAGCCTGTTCGCTCTGCTCGCGGCCGGAGTCGGTATCATGAACATCATGCTGGTGAGCGTGACCGAACGCACCAAGGAGATCGGCGTGCGCAAATCGCTCGGCGCGCGCCGGCGCGCGATCCTGCGGCAGTTCCTGCTCGAGGCCATCGTCATCTCCCTGCTCGGCGGCGTGGCCGGGATCATCCTCGGCGTCGGCGCCGGCAATCTGCTCGGGATGTTCATGGCCGGCGAGGCCACGGTCCCGGTGCTGTGGATCGTGATCGGTCTGGTGTTCTGCGCCGGGATCGGCGTGGTATTTGGCTACTATCCCGCCCGCAAAGCCGCCCGCCTCGACCCGATCGAAGCGCTGCGGTTCGAGTGAACCGATCAGAGGTCGACGGAGTCGACCAACGAGCCGAGCAGGTCAACGAGGTCGATGGCACCGAGGACGGTGTCGAGCGGGCGTTTGCGCCCCCCATAGGCGAGCGCGCAGCCGGCGAGGCCGACGACGACGACGATCACTCCCGCGAACAGCTCTCCTGCGCAAAGCAGCCATACTCCGAGCACGATGACGGGCAGACTCAGGAGCAGAAGGAGAACTCTCGAGGTCGGACTAGCCGTCTGGATGCGCAGGTCCCGTGCTTCGGCGAGGGTGAGCGGAGATCCGCCTCGTGACGCCACGGCGCACACGGCCGCACGACGGGCGATCGCCTCGAGCCGTGCACGTCGGGCGGTTTGGAGTTCGTGGGGCATGCGATGGTCCAGCGGGGCAGGGGGCGGGGTGCGCCAGAGCTTGCAGGCGAAGGGGTGGGGACAAGCGAGTCCTCTCATTTCTTGAAGAAGCCGGGTAAGGTCAGCGCCAATCCGACGACGATTCCGAAATACATGACGACGGCGCCGAGGCTCACGAGGGTGGTGAGGAGGTACCGATGCGATGGAGGCCAGTCATTCTTGAGGATCGCCGAATTGATACTGTAGGCGCAGCCGCCGCAGGCTCCACCGATGGCGCCGCCGATGAGCACCAAGGCGATTGGCAGGCCGGCGATGATGTGTTCGTGGGGCATCAGCTTTCGTGGACCGGAAACGGAGGTTGGGGAGAGGGGAGGAAGATCGGGCATGGATGGGGTGCTCCCAGGCGGGAGCAGCGTTCTGAATGTTGAGGCGCAAGAAGTATCCTGTGACAGCCGCAGGTGATGGCGTGGGGGCGTACGCCGTGGGTTGTCCCCCGGGCGGGGCTCAACGCCGGAAAAGGTCCTTGCCGGGCTGCGGGACGGCGCGTGCACTTGCTTGCGCATGCCGGCCCCGAAACGTACCCCGCTCTTCGCCTTCAACCAGCAGCATGGCGCCCGCTTCGTCGATTTCGGCGGCTGGGAGATGCCCGTGCAGTACCGCAGCATCCTCGAGGAGCATCGCGTGGTGCGCCAGCGCGCCGGCCTCTTCGACGTGAGCCACATGGGCGAGGTCGAAGTCACCGGGCCCGACGCCGTGCGCTTCCTCGACCACCTCGTCACCAACGACGTGTCGAAACTCTTCCCCGGCCGCGTGCTCTACTCGACGATGTGCCAGCCCGACGGCGGCGTGGTCGACGATCTCATCATCTACTGCCGTGGTCCGCAGGACTTCCTCGTCTGTGTGAACGCCTCCAACACCGAGAAGGATGTCGCCTGGATCACCCAGCAGGCCGCCGGATTCGACTGCAACGTGCGCGACCTCTCGGCCGACTTCGCGCTACTCGCGCTTCAGGGCCCGGCGGCGCAGGCGATCCTGCAACTGCTCACGCCCACCGATCTCTGGGCGCTGAAGTACTACCACTGTGCGGCCGGCACGGTCGCCGGCGCCGAGTGCCTGATCGCGCGCACGGGCTACACGGGCGAGAACGGCTACGAGCTGTTCTGCCGGCCTGCCGATGCCGAGCCGCTCGCCGTCGCACTGCTCGCCGCCGGCCAGCCGCACGGGCTCGAACTCGCCGGACTGGGTGCGCGCGACAGCCTGCGCCTCGAGGCCGGTTATCCGCTCTACGGGCACGAGATCTCCGCCACGATCACGCCGCTCCAGGCCGGGCTCGGCTGGGTGGTGAAGCTCGACAAGCCCGCCGACTTCATCGGCCGCGACGCCTTGCGCGCCCAGCAGGCCGCCGGGTTGCCGAGCCGGATCGTGTTCTTCCGGACCGGTGACCGCCGCATCATCCGCGCGGGCGCACCGGTGGTCGACGCCACGGGCGCGGTCGTGGGCGAGGTGAAGTCCGGCACGCTTTCGCCCGTGCTCAACGAGGCGATCGGTTCCGCGCTCGTGCAGACCGGCGCCGGCGAGCTCTCCGTTGACGTGCGGGGCACCGCCATCAAGCTCGTCCCGGTCCGTCCGCCTTTCGTACCGCTGCCCCCGAAATCCTGACACTCATCTCCCATGCCCGTCCCCTCCGACTGCAAGTACGCGAAATCCCACGAATGGGCGAAGCGCCTGCCCGATGGCGCGGTGCTCGTCGGCATCACCGACTACGCCCAGCACAGCCTCGGCGACATCACCTACGTGCAATTGCCGAAGGTGGGCGCCGTGCTCGCGGCCGGCGAGAGCTTCGGTGTCGTCGAGAGCGTGAAGGCGGCGTCCGATCTCTACGCGCCGGTGGCCGGCACGGTGGTCGAGGTCAACGAGGCGCTCAATGCGGCGCCCGAGACGGTGAACACGGATCCGCAGGGCGGCGGTTGGATGATCAAGCTGCAGCCAGCCAACGCCGCCGAGCTGGATGGCCTTCTCTCAGCCGACGCCTACCAAACGCTGATCGGCTGAACTGCCGCGGCCGCAGACTTTCCCGGCCACCGTGCTCGCGGTGGCCGGTTTGCTTTCTGGGAACGAGGTAGGCAGGCGGGCCATATGCAGTGCTGACTGCCATGCAGCCGCCGTCGACTCGCGCCGGGTTGCTACTCCCAGCCGATGGTGCGGCCGCGGTTCTGCTCCTCGAGCCAGCGTTGCAGCGGGGCGAAGTATTCGATCATGGCGCGGGGCGAGAGGTCTTCGCCGGTGGCTTCGCGCAGCACGGTGCGCCAATCCTCGGTTGCGCCTTTCTCCATGATGCGGCGCAGAAACGCGCCGACCTCCGGGTTGCCGGCGAGATCGCAGGACTGGGGCGGCTGGTGGAGGATGTTCTTGGCGATGTAGTCGAGAAGTTGGAACCGGACGACCGTCGCGATCGCGTAGTTCGCATAGTAGCCGGGCACGGAGTTGATGTGGGTCTTCGTGGCGGCGTCGCAGAACTCCTCGCCGCGGGCGGCGGGCGGCTCGATGCCTTGGAAGTCGCGCACGTACTGCCACCAGCGGGCGTTCCACTGGTCGACGGGCAGGTCGCCGGCGTAGAGGTCGGCCTCCCAATGCGTCATCGTGCCGGAGGCGAAGGCGATGAAGGGCAGGGTGGGGTTGCAGGCGTCGTTGAGCAGGAAGGCGACGGGATCGGGCGCGGCGTCGGCCGCGAGGATGCCGAGGCGGCGCAGATACGGCGCCTGGAAACAGGTGAAGCCGGCGAGCTCGGCGATGCCCTCGTGCAGCCCCGAGTTGGGGGCGTCGCGCAGGAGCGGGGGAATGCCGGACCGGGAGTAGGCGAGCATGTAGAAGGCGTGCCCGAATTCGTGATGCGCGGTGCCGAACCAGTTGGAGTCGGCCTCGACGTTCATGAGCGCGCGCACGTCCTGCTCAAGGTCGAGGTGGTAGCAGAAGGCATGCTGGCTCTTGTTGCGCCCGGCGCCGGCGGGCAGCGGGTAGAAGTCGGAGCGCTCCCAGAACGAGGCCGGGAGCGGGGCGAAACCCATGTCGACGAAATAGCTCTCGGCGGTGCGCAGGATCCACTCGCGCGGGCGGGTGGCGAGGGCCGGGTCGATGTCGGCGGCGGCGACAAGGCCGGGCCACTCCTGGCCGTAGCGGTTGGCGAGCCAGTGGGCGGGGATGCGCTGGGGCACGGGTTGGCCGTAGCGGCGGGCGAGCTCGTGCTTCGCCCAGGTGTGGAGCTGGAGATAGAGCGGCCGCAGGGCGCGGAGGATCTCGTCGTTGAGCCGGACCATCCCGGCGGCGTCGAGGCCGTAGGTGGCGTATTGCAGCGAGTAGTAGTCGGGGTAGCCGAGCTCGCGGGCGACGCCGTTGCGCAGGTCGCGGAGGCGGACGAGGCCCGGCTTCAGGGCGGGGCCGACGAGCTTGGAGGCCTCCCAGAGTTCGCGCCGCTCGGCGAGGTCGCGCGAGGCCAGCAGGCGGGCGTCGAACTCGTTGGTCGTGATCGGCTGTCCCCGGAACTTGAACTCGTAGCTGTTGAGCGCGGCGTCCTGGCGGACTTCGGCGGCGATGCGTTCGGTGGCGAGCGCGGGGTTGGTCATCGGCGCCTCGGCGGCGGCGATGAGCAGGCGCTCAAGCTGGCTGACAGTGGATGGGGCGAGTTCGGCCCGGTGGGCGAGGAGCGCGCGGGCCTCGGTGATGAGCGCAGGGTTGCCGACGAAGGCGCTGTAGGCGCGGGCCGCCACCTCGGCCGCGGCTTCGTGCGCCGGCGTGACGTCGGTGCTGACGTCCCAGTCGGTGTTCTCGCGGATCGTGATGAGCGACTGGTAGCCGGCGTTGGCCAGTTCGAGGAAACGATCGGCGCGTTCCTGCAGCGGCGAGGTTTGCCCGGCGCGAAGCGGGAGCAGACAGAGGAGCCCGAGGAGGGTGAGACCGAGGTGGTGGGTGCGGCGCATCGCGGCAGACTAGCGCCGAGGTCCCCGGACAGAAGACAGAAGTCAGTGGTGCGCGGCCGGGACTGGCTCGGGTGCCTGCTCCCCGGGACTTGTTTCGGGGACCGACTGCACCGCAGGTGGAAGCTCGGTCGGCGGCCCGCTCGAAGGTTCGAAGAATATCACTTCGCCGGATTCAAGATCGTAGGTTGCTCCGAGGATCCGGACGTTGCCTTGGATGAGGGCGGCGGCGATCTCCGCGCTACGCTGCCGCACATCGGCCATCGCTTGTTCGATGTTGGCGCGGATCGCCGCGGCGACGAGGGGCTCGCCGCGCACCCCGGGGTTCTCGCTGCGGGCGCGGGCGACGGCGGGAATGATGGGTTTGATCAGTTGCGCGAGGTTGGGGCCGACATGTGCCTCCTCGACGACCGCTGTGACGGCGCCGCAACGGGTGTGCCCGAGCACGACGATCAGACGCGCACCGAGATGGCCGACCGCATACTCGATCGAGGCGATTTCGTCGGTCTGGGCAACGTTGCCGGCGACGCGGATGACAAAGAGGCAGCCGAGCCCCTGGTCGAAGATGAGCTCGGGCGGGACCCGAGAGTCCGAACAGGTGAGGATGACCGCAAAAGGCTTCTGGCCATTGGTGGCGGTCTCCCGGCGGCGGGCCGCATCTTGCTGAAAATGCACGGCTTCGCCGGCGGCGAAGCGACGGTTGCCATCGCGGAGCAGCAGGCGGGCGTCGTCGGGGGGAATCGAGCGGACCGGGCCGAACGAGGGAGATGCCGAGGCGGCGGCAAGGGCGGAACACGCAAGAAGACGGGCGAGGGAGCGGCGGAGACGGAGCGACGGCATTGCGCTGATTATTCGGTTCAGCGGCGCGTTTCTTGATCGTGGGGTTGGCGGCCCGGGGTGGGATGTCGCTTGAGCCGGTCGGTCAGGCGTGCTGGAGTCTGCACGCCATGTGCTTTCGAACTCTCTGGGTGAGCGCGGCGGTGGTCTCGATCGGGCTGGCGGCGCCGGCCGTTGCGGAACGTGAAACGACGGCGGGTGACGATGCTCGGCGGATACGCGAACGGGTGGTCGACCAGACACGGTCCGAGCGGCGGGAAGACGAGTCCTTGCGGTGGGCCCGAGAGGACGAGCAATGGGCCCGGGAGGACGAGCAATGGGAGCGGGAGCGCCAGGAGTGGGAGCGCGCGCAGGACGAATGGCGGCAGCGGGAGCAACGCTGGCGGAGCATCGAGCGGGAGCGCGACAGCTGGTCGATCATGCAGCATCCGGAGTATCGGTACCATCCCGAGCGGGCCCGGGCCGACTACGCCGAGCGGCAGGCGCGTTGGCGGGAAGCGGAGGACTCGTGGAACCGCGACCGTTCCGAGTGGGATCGGCGCCAGCAGGAGTGGCGGCAGCGCGAGGATCAGCACCGACGGCGCGTGGAAGAGCGGCGCCGGAATGCCGATGAGTTCCGGATGCGTGAGGAGGAACGGCGTTGGCGCGAGGAGGAACAGCGCACGAATCTGGACGAGGTTGCGCGGCAGCGGCGCCGCGTGGAGGAGGAGCGGCGCCGCATCGAACTGGAGCGTGAGCGCCTTCGGGAGGAGGCCCACCGCGAACAGTGGGAACGCGAACAGGCAAACCGGGCGCGGGAGCGCCAGAAACGCGAACGGCCATGGGAAGATCGCGAGACGGAGACTCCGGAGCAGGAGGGCGACCAGAAATGATGTGCGACGAGCGCCCGGCGCGGCCGGTGTAGTTGTTCACAGAAAAACGACGTTTTCCGTTTCGACAGGTGAAGTGCGGGCGCCATGATGCCCGCGTTTCCCGTCATCTGCTTTCCCATGTGCGCCACCAATCTTCGTGCCCCCAGTCTGGTTGAGATCATCCTTGGTTCGATCCTCTCGGTGCTGCTGGGCGCGGTCGTGGCCGCGACCATTCTCGTCCTCAAACCGGTCGAGGTGCTGAAGGAGGCGCCGAAGGACAAGGAACTGGACCCCGCGAAGGTCTACTATTTCGAGGGCCGCAAGGAGTACACCGCCGGCCAGCGCTGGCGCTTCAAACGAGACTCGTTGGTCCAAGGACACACGATCCGGGTGAATGAGGACGAGCTGAACACGTGGATCGAAGAAATCTATCCGCGCCTCCCGGTGGAGACGAAGGCGGCAACCAAACCGAAGGCCAAGGCCGGCGAAGCCACTCCGAAGAAAGCCGCGGACGGCCCGCTGTTCTCGATCGAGACGGGCACACCGAACTTTCGGGTCACCAGCGACACCCTGCGGATCGGGGTCATCTACTACATCAATGTCTTCGGCAACGCCTTTCAGATTGTGGTCCAGAGTGCTGGCACGTTCGAGAAACCGCGGCGCGGCGACGATCCGGTCTTCTACAAGCCATCGGTGCTCTTTGTCGGCAGCCTTCCCGTACACAAGCTGCTCATGCTCAAACCGCTGATTCTCGCGCAGGTGATCGATACCTTCGAGTTCCCGGCGGAACTCGAGGCGGCTTGGGCGAAGCTGGCCGAGGTCAAGGTTGAGAATCGGGAAGTTGTCTTGGTGCGGCCGGAGCAGGGGAAGTCGGGCTCCTGAGCGGCGCCTTGCCTTTGCCGCCAATCCGCGGGCGAGAGGGCCCACAGCCGCGATGCGACGGGACAACCCGCGTGCTTGCGCGAGCGTTCCGCCAAATAAGTCGACGGCCGTCTAGTTATTTGGCTCGGCACCTGTTCTTGGCGCCATGCCGAGCCTGAGGCGGTTGCGACCGAATGGGCCCCGATCGCGCCGTCAGTTGGTGATCTCGTGGCCGGAGAGCCAAGCGGTGAGAAGCTCGTCGGAGTCGAGCACGACCGCCGCCTGCAGCTCGGAGTCGAGCAGGTCGCGGTAGCTTCGCTCGGCGAAGCGGCAACAATGCAGGAGCACGGTGGCGCGATGCCCGGGGGCGCGGACGAGCCGCCCGAGCGCCTGGTTCACCTTTTGCATGCCGGGCACCTGGTAGACGAGACGGAAGGCGCCATCGCGGGACTTGGCCGGAGAGTGGGCGAGCTTGGCGCGCTGCACGGCGTTGACCTCGGGTAGTGCGGGGCCGACGACCATGGCATGCGTCACGCGTCCGCCGAGCAGGTCGATGCCCTCGGTGTAGCCGGTGCCGAGCACGAGGAAGAGCGCGTCGTGCTGCGCAAGAGCGGTCTCGATGAACGCCGCCTGGGCGGCGAGATCGAGGCCGCGGGGCTGCTGCGCGATGCGCAGCGCGGGATGCGAGGCGGCGCAGGTCTGCGCGACCGCTTCGGCGTAGGCGTAGCTGGGGAAGAAGACCGCGACCGGTGACCGGTGGACGGTGGCCGGTGGACAGAGGACGGATGCCGGATCTCCAGAATCGCTGGAAGGCGGCGCTTCGTCGCCGTCGCGGGAAGGAGTCTCCGTCGATGAAACGGCGCTCTCCGGCGGCGACGCCAAGGCCGCGGCGGCGCAGAGCTGCGCGACAGTGGCGGCGGTGGCCTCGAAGTGGTGGGTGCGGCGCTCCCAGCGGGTGTCGACGCGGGTGTCGATGGCGACGCGATACGCACCGCGGCGCCAGGGGGTGTCGGCGCGGAGGAACGGCAGCGGTGGGGCGACCTGCTCCTCCACCACGCGGAGGAGCGCCGAGCCGGTGGTGAGGCCGCGCAGCGTCTTTTTCGCGGCGCGGGGCAGCTTGCCGAGTGTGGATCCGAGATCCACGGGTGGCGGTTCTGGCGCAGCGGGCGTGGGCGGCGCGCTGGGGCGATCGAGCCCGCAGGCGGTGGCGAAGGCGTCGGGCGGGTTGAGGGTGGCCGAGGTGAGAACGACGTGGCGGAACTCGCGCAGCGTGGCGGCGATCGCGTTGGCGGCGTCGAGGCAGGTGACGCGGAGCTCGCCGCGGGCGGGCGACCAGAGGAGCTTCGGCAGCTCGGCGGCGTCGAGAAACTCGTCGAGCTGGGGCAGCTGCCACAGAAGTTCGGAGACGCGAGGGCCGAGGGCGACGAAGTCGAGCGCGGTGGCCGGTACGAGTTCGGCGAGGCGCCCGGCGGCGGCGCGCAGGCCGATCTCGGTGGCGCCGTCGAGCGCGTCGCAGGGGCGGAGATCGTCGAGTTCGCGGGCCCAGGACTCCCAGGCGAGGATGAAACTGGCCGGGGCGCGCGCGGCGCGGAGCGCGTCGTAGGTGGTCCAGGCGTCGGCGGCGCGGAGTGCGTGCGAATAGGCGTCGGCCACGCGGGCGGGCAGATTGTGCGCCTCGTCGACGATGAGGAGCGTGGCGGCGGGATCGAAGCCGGGCTGCTCGAAGAACAGACCGCGGTTGGCGGGCGCGAAGACGTAGTTGTAGTCGCCGACCCACACATCGTTGAAGGGGAGCGCGGCGCGGGTGATCTCGTAGGGGCAGATCCGCGCGGCGCGGCCGGCGGAGCGGAGCGACTCGAGGTCGCGGGCCTCGCCGTCGAGCAGGTAGAATCGGGCGAGGCCGGAGCCGGGCCATCGCTCGGCGGCGTCGGCGATGAACGGACACGCGTCGGCCAGGCAGTGGTAGACGGTGTTGACGCAGTGCTCGGCCTTGGAGCGCACCTGCCAGACGGGGAGGCGGTGGACGGTGGGCGGTGGGCGGTGGACTGTCGCCGGTGGACTGTGGACGGTGGACAGTGGACTGTCGCCGGTCACGGGAAACTGGCCACCGGCAACCGGCGGCTCGGGTGCGAGCATCGACTCGAGTTGGCGCACGACCTGGAGCTGGCCGGTGGATTTGCCGGTGAGGTAGACGAGCCGGTCGTAGACGCCCTCCTTCAGCGCGGTGAGGGCGAACTCGAGCAGGCAGCCAGTCTTGCCGAAACCGGTGGGCGCCTCGAAGCAGAGGACGTTGCCGGTGGAAGGTGAACACTGGGCGGATGGGGCGGACGGCTGCGGCTCACCGGGGACGGTTCGTCCTACCTCGGGATTCGGTGCTCGCGCGAGCGGTGCCACACCGGGAGGTGAGTCGATCCCCAGCGCGGTGCGCAGATCGCGTTGGACGTGTTCCTGGCCGGGGCGGAACCGGGCGAAGGCGGGGCGGACGGGGAGGGCGCGGCGACGTTCGGCGGCGCGGCGGCGGGCGTCGAGGAAAGCGACGAGTGCGTCGAGCTGACCGTGGAGGATGGCGGCGCTGGCCGGGGGCGCGGCGACGGTCTGCACGAGCCCGGAGCCGGCCTCGATGAAGACGAGCTCGCCGCGGGCGGGTTCGGCGCCCGGCGCGAGGGCGTGGAGGACCAGGTAGGCGGCGAGCTGAACGAAGTAGCCGGGGTACTCGGCCTGGAGCTCGACTTCGGGCGCGGGAAGCGGCCGGGAGACTGTCTTCAGCTCACGGAGACGCACGCCGCCGGCCGGCGAGGGGAGATACTGGTCGATGCGGCCGGCGAGGCGGAACGTCCAGCCGCGGTGGGGGTAGTCGCCGGCGATCGGCACCTCGAAGCGCGCGCCGGGCTCCTCGGCGGCGCGGAGGCGCAGTTCGCTGTGCCAATGCTGGCCGAGTTGGGCGCGCCACAAGCCGCCGCCTCCGCCACCGGACTCGCGCGGGCCGAGGGCGAAGCCCGCCAGTTCGCCCACGCCGAGCGTGACGATGCGAGTGGCGAGATCGAAGTGCATGGGGCTGATGAAGGCGGGAAAGCGGCGGGCGCGGAAGGAAGAAGAAGCGGAGTGCTAGCCCGGTCGAGCGGTGCCGACGGCCGAAAAGGCGCGGCGCCACGGGTTGGCGGGAAGAGAAGTGCCGGTCGTGTTCTCCCCTTGCCGGGGTGTGGGCGCGTCGCAAGCTCTCGCGCGATGTCTGACAAGACTGCTCTCGCCAAGCTTCGCACTGCGTTTTTCACCGGGCTGATGCTGCTCGCGCCACTCGCGGTGACGTTGATTGTATTCGTCTGGCTGGTGTCGCAGGTCGGTGGGACGTTCCGGAACTATTTTTTCTTCTGGGTGCCGTCGGAGTGGCTGGGCAACCCGCGGCTGGCGCTGGTGTGGGACCTCCTGTCGACGATCGTGGTGATCGGCTTCACCACGGTGCTCGGCTTTGTCTCCCGTTGGGTGCTGGGGCGGTTTTTCGGCGAGTATGCCGAGCGGTTCATCGAAGGCATCCCGGGCATCGGCGCGTTCTACAACGCGGTGAAGCAGATCGTGCAGACGTTCGGCGCGGAGAATCGCGCGGCGTTCTCGAAGGTGGTCCTGATCGAGTTTCCCCGCGCCGGCAGCTACGCCATCGGCTTTCTCACCAACAACTCCGGCGGCGAAGCCAGCGAGCGCACGGGGCGGGATCTCGTTTCGGTGTTCGTGCCGACGACGCCGAATCCGACCTCGGGCTTCCTACTGTTGGTGCCGCGGGACGACGCGCGGGTGTTGGCGATGAGCGTGCGCGAGGGAATGAAGTTCATCATCTCGGGCGGCGCCGTGCTGCCCGGGGAGGCCGGCGCGCCGGTCGAGGTGCGCCAGCCGACCGCGCCCGGCGCGGTCGTGAAATAGCGGACACGAGATGGCGGGCCAGAGCCTCCAGACCACGGGCTTCGTGCTGCAGAAGCCGCCGGCGCAGGATCGGTTCCAGCAGGTGCTGCTGCTCAGCTCCGACGGCGGGCAGATGCTCTGCTTCCAGCGGCTGGCGTCGCGGCAACCGGCGGTGGCGCTCGACCTGTTTGACGAGATCGCGGCGACGCTGACGAGCACCAACCAGGGGCGCACGTGGTTTTTCGGCGAGGTGCGGGTGGTGCGGCGGTTTGCGGGGATCGGCCTGAGTTTCGCGGCGCTGACGGAGGCCTCGGCCTTCGCGAACCTGCTGGTCCGCAACCCGGTGCACGAGGAGAGTCGCGCGGCGGTGTTGACCCTGCTCGGCACGGCGTTGCAGGCGTGGAACGACGGTCGGCGGGCAGATGCGGTGGCGCTGAAGGCCCTGTATACGTTCGCGCGCGACGAGGGCTACCCGGTGAAGGAGGACTGGGCGGCGGGGCTGCGCGGCAGCGACCGGGAGAACGCGCGCCGTGTGCTCAACGAGCCGCTGGCCGCGCTCGACGGGATCGAGGCGGATTCAGTCGCGCGGCTGCTGGAGAGCCTGCGACGGTATCTGCGCGGCCACGCCGAACTCGTGGTGGAGTAGGGCGTCCGGGCGACGGCGGCGGGCGGTGCGGAGAGGGCGGCGCCCGCTCAGCGACCGAGCGCGAACGCGGGCATCTTCCGGGCGGCGCGCAGGGCGGCGATGGCCTGGCGCTCGGCTCCGCGCATCTGACGGCGCGTGACCGGGGTGCGGTCGTCGTAGCCGCAGAGGTGGAGGTACCCGTGGATCAGGTACAGCGTGAGTTCCTCGGCGAACTGGCGGTCGTGTTTGGCCGCGTAGGCGCGGGCGGTGTCGACGGAGATGCAGACTTCGCCGGCCTGGTCGTGGCCGGCCGCGGCGGCCGGGAACGTGATCACGTCGGTCGTCGTGGGATCGTCCATGAAGTCGCCGTGCAGGCGCGCGAGGGCGGCATCGGTGAGGAAGGCGACGGACATCTCGCCGGCGGGGAGATGCCAGGTGCCGCGGTTGCAGTCGGTGGCGGGCGCGGCGGCCGCGTCGAGCGCGTGGATGGCGGCGACGACGGCGGGACGGGTGAAGCGCAGTTGGGCGTGGCCGCAGTAGATTTTAACGGGGCGGTTGGATTTCGCGGGCATGGTCGGCGGGGGCGGCGGCATCGGGTTGGGCGGGCGCAGCGGGCGGAACGGCGACGGAAGACGGCGACGTGGCGTTGCGGTTGGCCGGTGGCTCCGGTGCGGGGTAGGCGATGCGCGAGTGGAGCATGTTGAGCAGGGTGAACTCGAAGTTGGTCTTGATCCTCGCGATCTCGGCAAGCGTGATCGGGCACTCGTCGAGTTGGCCGTCGTCGATGCGCTCCTGGATCAGCCGGTCGATGAGTTCGGCCAGGCTCTGGTGGGTGGCGGTGCGGAGCGAGCGGGAGGCGGCCTCGACGCAGTCGGCGAGGAAGAGGATGGCGTTCTCACGGGTCTGGGGTTTCGGGCCCTCGTAGCGGAAGGGCGCCTCCGGGACCTCGACGAGGGCGGTGGGCTCGGGCTGGCCGGGCAGCGGAGTGCGCTGCTCCTTGCGGGCGCGCTGGTAGAAATACTGGATGAGGGTGGTGCCGTGGTGCTGGCGGATGGCGTCGACGACGAGCTTCGGCAGCCGGTGGCGCTGGGCGAGGTCGACGCCCTCCGGCACGTGGGAGCGGATGATGGCGGCGGAGGCGTGGGGGCTGCAGTCGTCGTGCGGGTTGGCGCGATCGCGCTGGTTCTCGGTGAAGTACTCGGGCTGGGCGGTCTTCCCGATGTCGTGGAAGAGCGCGCACACGCGGCAGACCAGCGGGTTGGCGCCGAGGGCCTGGGCGGCGTTCTCGGCGAGGTTGGCGACCATGAGGCTGTGGTGGTAGGTGCCGGGCGCCTCGAGCTGGAGCCGGCTGAGCAGCGGGTGGTTGTAGTCGGTCAGCTCGAGCAGGGTGATGTCGGTGGTGCGGCGGAAGAGCATCTCCAGCAGCGGAATCAGACCGACGACCGCCATGCCGGTGAACAGGCCGACACCGAGACCGACCGCCATCTGGCGCAGCACGATGACCACGGCCTCGCGGTTGTCGGTGCCGATGTTGTCGGCGGCGCCCAGCAGAAGGGCGAAGCACGCGACGGAGAGACCGGAGAGAAACCCGGCCCGGATGACGCGGCCGCGCTGGCGTACGCGCCGGCAGGCGAAGATGCCGACCATCGAGGCGAAGAAGGCGACCACGAGGATGTCGAGGCGGTTGCCGCAGATCACGCCGGTGAAGAGCGAGACGACCAGCGCCGTCATGATCGCCGGTCCGGTGCCGAGCAGGACGGCGACGATGAGCGGGGCGAGGGCGGTCGGAGCAAGATAGGGCAGGACGGCGGCGAGGTCGGGATGGCGGACGAAGACGCCGAGTTCGCCGAACTCGAACACGACGCGGACCAGGCTGAGGTTGAGGATGATGACGAGGGCGAGCAGTCCGAGGCGGCTGTTGCTGGTGAGGGAGGGGCGGTCCTCGAGACGGATGTAGAGCACGGCCGCCAGCACCATGGCCAACACGAGGAGCATCCGGCCGAAGAGTTGCAGATAGCCGGAGACTTGGACCCCGCCCTGATCGAGGAGGAACCGTCGATGGGCGGCGAGCATTTCGTATTGGTCCGGCGTGATGCGCGTGCCGGCGTCGACCAACACCTGCCCCTTTTGTACGGTGACGACCACGTCGTCCTGGGCGGCGGCGGCCCGGGCTCGTTGCAGGCCGGTGGCAGCGGAGTCGAAGACGAGATTGGCGGTGAGGCCGTTGCGGAGAAGGCGGAAGAGTGCTGCGGCGGCGTCGCGGCCGAGGCTTTCGCCGGTGAGGCTGACGCGCAGGAAGGTGAGCGCCTCCTCGCGCGACTGCACCCGGGCGGGGCGGATGGCGCCGTCGGTGTCGCGAACCTGGTAGGCGGTCATGGCGCCGTTGGCGGCGGCGACGAGGTCCTGGTCGCGGTCGTAGATGCCTTCGCGATAAAGGCTGCGCAGCGTGGCCAAGCCCGCCTCCAGCAGGGGATCGCGCACGCGGGCGGGACCGAGCCGAAGGAGGGCGGTGATATCTTCGGTCTCCACGTGGTAGGGGCCGCGGAGGTTGAAGGCCTCGACGAGGACGTCGAGGGCGCCGGCGTGTTCGCGCAGGGCCTCGGTGCGGGCGGCCGGGTTGGCGGGGAGATGCTGTTGTTCGAAGCGGTCGAGTTCGGCGGCGAACTCGCGCAGGTGGGTGGCGAACTGCTCGAAGGGGGCTAGTTCGACGCGGAAGACCGGCGGGACCCGCAGCGCAGCCTCGTTGCGGGCCTGGCGGGTGTGGAGCTGACTGACGTAGGTGAAAGTATCGGCGGCGACGATGCGCACGCTCGCGAGCTGGTTCTCCTGGAGGGGGAGCGCGACGGGGGAGACGCCGATGTAGCTGACAGCGACGATGGCCAGCACCGTGGCAACGAGGATGGCGCCGGCGACGAGGCGGCTGGTCTCCAGAAAACGCAGGACGGACGCCCCTTCGCCGGGACGGGCGGGAGGCACCGCCGAAGAGGGCGGTCGGAGGAAACGAGCGAGCCAGTTCATCGGGCTAAGGGCGGAATAGTTGGCACGGCCTGCGGCAGGGGTCGAGCGCAGAGGCAGTGTTCTGGGGAGAGGGGCGGGGCGGGAGACGGTCCGCGGGGAGGACCGCGTCGGTGGTTCAACCGGCGCTGCTCTGGTGGCGCTCGTAGGCTTCGATGATGCGTTGGACGAGCGGGTGGCGGACGACGTCGGAGCCGGTGAAGTGGTGGAACTCGAGGCCCTTGATCCCGGCGAGGATCTTCGGGGCCTGGGCGAGGCCGGACTGCTTGGAGCGGGGCAGGTCGATCTGGGTGATGTCGCCGGTGATGACCATGCGCGACTCCTCGCCGAGGCGGGTGAGGAACATCATCATCTGCTCGGGCGTGGTGTTCTGGGCCTCGTCGAGGATGGCGAAGCAGTTGGAGAGGGTGCGCCCGCGCATGTAGGCGAGCGGGGCGATCTCGATGGCGCCGCGTTCCATGAGTTTGGCGACATCCTCGCGGTCGAGCATGTCGTGCATGGCGTCGTAGAGCGGGCGCAGGTAGGGCAGGATCTTCTCGCGCAGATCGCCGGGGAGGAAACCGAGGGTTTCGCCGGCCTCGACGGCGGGGCGGGCGAGGATGATCTTCTGCACCTGGTTCTTGAGCAGGGCGGAGATGGCGGAGGCGACGGCGAGGTAGGTCTTGCCGGTGCCGGCCGGGCCGATGCCGAAGACGACCGGGTTGGCCTGGATCGCCTGGAGATAGAGCTTCTGTCCGAGAGTCTTGGGGACGATGCTGCGGCGGTTGGTCGCGATGACGAGGGGTTCGTCGAGCAGGGCGCGGAGCTTGGCCTCCTCGCCGCGGGCGAAACCATCGAGGAACTTGGCGAAGTCGGGCTGGCGCAGGACCAGACCCTGAGCGCGGCTGTGGTCGAGAAAGTGGAAGAACGCCTCGGCGCGGGCGACCGCGGCTTCCTCGCCGTCGAGCTTCAGCCACTCCTCGCGGGTGGCGAGGGTGACGCCGAGCTGCTGCTCGACGAGCGCGAGGTTGGTCGCGCGGCCGCAGTAGAGCTGGTGGAGGTGGCGGGCGTTGGGGAAACTGAGCGTTTTCGTCGGCATCGAACGGCGGGGCGGCGGATCAGGCGGCGGGGGGCTGGTGGGCGGCGAGGTCGCGGGCGACGGCATGGAGGCGGTCGTACATCGCGGCGAGCGACTGCGGGAGCACGCGTGTCTGGCCGACGACGGGCATGAAGTTGGTGTCGCCGGACCAGCGGGGGACGATGTGGGCGTGGAGGTGTTTCGGGATGCCGGCACCGGCGGCGGCGCCGAGGTTGAACCCGATATTGAAGCCGTCGGGTTTGAGGCCTGCTTGGAGGATACGTTTGCCGAGGACGATCAGGGCCATCAACTCGTCGCGTTCGGCGGTGGTGAGGGCCTCGAGTTCGGCGACCTCGCGGTAGGGGACGACGAGGAGGTGGCCGGCGTTGTACGGGAAACGGTTGAGGACGATGTAGTGCGCGGCGCCACGGTGGACGATGAGGGCGGCGCGGTCGTCGCCGAGCTTGGGGAGGGAGGCGAAGGGGTTGGCGTCGGGTGCGTCTTTGGGCGCCTCGATGTATTCCATGCGCCAGTAGGCGTGAAGGTGCTGCATGTCGGAAGAAGCGGAAGGTACGGGCGGGGTGGGCGGGGTGTCAATTGGGGCCGGGGCGGGATCGACTTGCGGGCCGACGCTGCGGCGGGGACCGGGTGCTTCCCCGGCCGCTTCGGCCTTGCGGCGCCCGGAGACGGTCGCTCTGCTCTGCCCCCATGTCCCGAATCTTGCGACGCCGCACCGTGATCCCCGGCGAGTTCGTGGCCGCGCTGTGCGTGGCCGGGGTGTTCGCGATCGTGATCGTGCTCGACCAGATGCACTGGTGGCGGCTGAAGCCGGAGTACATGTTCGGCTGGCTGGTGCCGTTCTTTGTCGGCTTCGTGGTGCTCGACCGATGGCCGCGGACGAAGGCGGCGCTGCGCGCGACGGGCGAGAGCCCGCTGCCGGTGTGGTGGCGACGGGGCGTGGCGCTGTTCTTCGGCGTCGTGCTGGGGGCGGGGTGCGTCTTCTTCCTGTTGGGCGCGCTGTACAGGGCCGGTGCCGGTGTGACGCAGCCGGGCTCGCTGGCGATGGCGATCGGTTTCGCCGGGATCCTGCTTGGGCTGCTCTATTTCAATACGCCGCAGGGGCGGGTGGGCGAGGGGCCGTTGCCCACCGGTTGGCGGATCTTCGGGGCGGACGCGCGTTTGGTGCTGGTGGCGCAATTCGTGTTCCCGGCGCTGATCTGGATGATCTCGGCGCCGCTGGTCACCGCGGTGGAGAACCAGCTCAGCCTGTTTCTCCAGCGCAAGATCGCCGAGATTGTGACCTTCGTCTTCAACACGCTCGGCTACCCGTTGATCCGCGAAGGCAGCACACTGTTGCTGCCGGACGACCAGCGCGTGGGCGTGGAGGACGCCTGCTCGGGGGTGCGCTCGCTCACGGCGTGTTTGTTCACCGGCGCCTTTCTGGCTGCGGTGTTTCTGGAGCGCTGGTGGAAGAAGATTCTGTTGATCGGCGCGGCGCTGGGGCTGGCGATCCTGACGAATCTGCTCCGCAGCTTCTTCCTCACCGGCTGGGCCTACAGCCACGGGAGCGAGTCAATCAGCGGCAGTTTCCACGACGCCACCGGCTACGCGGTGCTCGGCCTGACCTTCGTGGGGTTGCTCTGCCTGCTGCCGCTGTTCAACGGCGAGAACTGGCTGCGCTGGCTCGGCCCGCCGGATACGCCGGCGGAACGAGAGCCGGCGGAGGACGACGGGGAGCTGAAGGGCTGACGCGGAGCGGCACCGCGTCGTTGTGGGAGCGATGCGCCGCCGGACCAATGCTCCGGTCGGGCGAGCGGCGGAGTGTCGCAGCAACGGTCACGCTTGGGGCGGGCGGACGAGCACGGGCGCCTTCAGGCCGGGGAGATATTCGGAGAACTCGTCGGCCTCGCCGGCGTTGCGCAGGGCGCGCTGGACCATGCCCATCTTCGCGTCGAGGTTGTCGACCATGGAGACGAAGACGGCCTCGGGCGTGGCGGCCATGACGGCGGCACCCCACTCGAGTTCGCCCTGATGGCTGAGGATGATGTGCTCCAGCCGCTCGAGGAGATCGGCCGGGAGCTTGTGCTTGAGGCCGTGTTTGCGGGCGAGTTGGTAGCCGAGGACGACGTGACCCTGGAGCAGGCCGCGGCGGCTCTTGCGGATGGCCAGGCCGGTCTCGTACTCGATGGTCTTGCCGATGTCGTGCAGGAGGATGCCGGCGAGGGCGAGGTCGGCGTGGATCTCCGGGTACAGCGGCAGGAGCGCCCGGGCGGCGCGGGCCATGTGCGTGGTGTGCTCGAGCAGGCCGGCGCGGTAGGCGTGGTGCATCGCGATGGCGGCCGACGAGGTACGGAAGGTATCGCCGATCTCCTCGAACACGGCCTGCACGGTGCTGCGCAATTCGGGCTGGGTGATGGCGGCGATGTGCGACTGGAACTCGGTCCAGAGCGCCGCGGCGTCCTCGGGTGCGGACTCGACGAGCGAGCCGAGCAGGTCGGGCTGGGCGGCGAGCTCGGCCTCGGGGACGATCTCGAGGCGGGTGAGCTTGGGCGAGAGGCGCTCCTGGAAGTAGTCGAGCTTGCCTTCGACGCGCACGACCGCGCCCTCGGCGCCCGCCTTGAGGAGGGGAAACGCAGGGTTGTCGCCGAAGATCGTCGTGTTGAACGAACCGGTGCGGTCGCCAAGCTCGACGGAAAGGAAGGCGTTGTCGTTCTTGGCCGTCTTGTGCGCGACCTTGCGGAGCACGTAGACGCCGGAGAAGGTGGGGTTGCCGGCGCGGTTGAGCGCGCGGAGTTCCTGGACGGTGAGCTGGGGCATGGGCGGCGGTGGACAGTAGACGGTGGGCGGAGGCTCAGGCGTGCTGCTTCACGAGCTTGGTGTAGTCGCGGAAGAACGGATGCTTCGTGGTCCCGAGCAGGCTGTAGAAGACGGTCTCGACGGGCAGCGGGTGGCAGCCCTGGCGGGCGAGATAGGCGAGGGCGGCGGCGCCGTCCTCGGGCCGGCGACCGCCGAGGGTGTCGGTGAGCAGCGTGACCTGGCGCTCGGTGCCGAGCAGGCCGAGCGCGGTCTGGTAGATGCAGATGGGCGTCTCGATGCCGGCGAGCAGGACGTGCTCGATCTTGCGCTGGGCGAGGAAGGCCTGGAGCTCCTCGGAGTCGAGGGCGGAGAAGGCGTCCTTGGCGAAGACGACCGGCTGGTCGCCGGACAGCGCGAGCAGTTCGGGTCGGGTGGGCCCGAGCTTGGCGGGCACCTGCTCGGTGAACGCGACCGGCAGGCCGAGGCCGCGTGCGGCGGCGAGCGCGAGCGAGGTGCGGCGCACCAGGGCGTCGGCGCCGGGGATCGCGGCGAGGAACGGTTGCTGCAGGTCGACGACGAGCAGGAGGGCGCGGGCGAGGGGGGAGTCGGTCATGAGTTGTTCCAATATCGACGTCTGGCCTTCACCTGCACAAGCCGGCGTTCGGGCAGGATGTAGGCGGAAAGGTAGCCGCCGTAGACGCAGGCCGTGTCGAGGCCGAGCGACCACTTGAGCTTGTGGACGGCGGGGCGGGGCGTGTGGCCGTAGACGACGAAGGGCGGGCCGCTCCAGAAATCGACCCAGAGCGGCGAGCCGGGGCTCTCGGTGCGCTTGCGGGCCCGGCCCTGCGCATCGACCACCTGGATGCGGGTGACGACCTCGGCGGGCTGGTGCTCCCACGGTTGGCCGGGCAGGAATCCGCCGTGGACGAAGACGGTGTTGAGGTCCGCGTCGAAATGCGTGAGCGGCATCGCGGCGAGGAAATCCCAGTCGGCGGGCCGTAGGAGGGCGATGGTGGCGCGGTCCTCCGCGCGCAGGAAGGCCGGATCGGCGCGGCGACGGGAGCGCAGCAGGCGCAGCTCGTGGTTGCCGAGCAGGCAGCGGGCGCGGGCGGAGCGGGCGAGGTCGAGGACCAAACGCGAGTCGGGACCGCGGTTGATCAGATCGCCGAGCAGGACGAGGCGGTCGCCACGCTGGAGCTGCAGCTTGTCGAGGAGTTCGGCGAATTCGACGGCGCAACCGTGAATGTCCCCGACGGCGATGAGACGACCGGTGGTCAAACGGGATTTGAGCTAGCTTCGCGGCGGGGGCGAAGTAAACAAATTTCCATGGATCTCATCCTCCAGCCCAGCTCGACGCAGTGCGCCGCGACCGGTGCGGCCTTCCAGGAGGGCGACCGCGTGGTCAGTTTCCTGGGGCACGATGCGGCCGGGGCGGTGGCGCGTTGGGACCTGCTGGCGACGGCCGAGCCGCAGTTCGCCGTGCCGGAACACACGATCTGCCGGTGGGTGCATGTGTTCAAACCGCGGGCGAAGGAGGAGAACCCGGAGCGCAACCTCAAGCTCGGCGCCGAGAGCCTGTTCACGACCTTGTGCGACCCGGCGGTCGAATTGAGCGAGGAGAACACGCCGCTGGTGCAGTTCCTCGCGCTCATGCTGGAGCGCAAGAAGCTGCTGCGCCCGAAGGGGCTCACGGCCGACCGCGCGCGCCGGCTCTACGAGCATGCGAAGACCAAGCAGCTCTACGAAGTGCCGGTGGGTGACCTCACGCCGGAGTTTTTCGTGAAGGTGCAGCAGCAGCTCGGCGTGCTGGTGGGCGAGCCGAAGAAGACACCGGAGGTCCCACCGGCAGCCGCGGCACCGGCGCCGGGCGCGGAACCAGCGACACCGGCTCCGCTACCGGAAACGGAGCGACCACCGGAGGCGTGAGCGGCGCAGGAGCTGTCCGGACGGGCTCGTCTCGCGCAATCCGTCCGGTGTGCGGAGGCGGAGACGCGGGGCGCCGCACCTCGAATCGGCATTGACCACGGGCGGGGGCGTCGGTTCACATGCGCGAACCATTTCCGGCTGCCGGACTCCGGCGACCGCCTCACCGCTCCCTGCACCAGACCAATCCGCGCACGTCACCGCATCCACGCCACGCATCATGCGACACACGCTTTCCGCTCTCGTTGAAAACAAGTTCGGTGTTCTGGCGCGCGTGGCCGGCATGTTCAGCGGGCGTGGATTCAACATCGATTCGCTCAACGTCGCGCCCACCCACGACCCGGCGCTCTCCCGCATCACCACGATCGTGCGCGGCGACGACGAGACGCTCGACCAGATCACCAAGCAGCTGCGCAAGCTGGTCAACGTGGTCGACGTGATCGACTACACCGCCGGCCAGGCGGTCGAGCGCGAGCTCATCCTCGTCAAGGTCAAGGCCGACGGCCACACCCGCTCCGAGATCCTCCAGATCTGCGACATCTTCCGGGCGAAGATCATCAATGTCGCGAAGGAGGACGTCATCATCGAGATCACCGGCGACTGCGGGAAGACCAATGCCTTTCTCGAACTGGTCGCCCAGTTTGGCATCATCGACCTCGCCCGCACGGGCAAGCTGGCCTTGAGCCGCTGAGGAGCCGCGCGACGCGTCCGCCCTGCCACCGTTTCTCCAACACGAAACCCCAAACACGAAACTCGAAACCCTTTTCACCATGCCTGCCAAAGTCTACACCGACTCCGCCGCCGATCTCGGCGTCTTCAAGAACAAGACCCTCGCCGTCCTCGGCTTCGGGTCCCAGGGCCATGCCCATGCGCTGAACCTCAAGGACAGCGGCTGCAAGGTCATCATCGGCCTGTATCCCGGTTCCAAGTCCCGCGCGGTGGCCGAGGAGAAGGGGTTCGAGGTCGTCGATACCGCCGAGGCCGTCCGCCGCGCCGATGTCATCATGGTCGGTCTGCCCGACATGAAGCAGGCCGCGGTCTACGAGCAGGACATCGCCCCCAACCTCACCAAGGGCAAGTGCCTGCTGTTCTCGCACGGTCTCTCCATCCACTTCGGCCTGATCAAGCTCCCGAAGGACGTGGACTGCATCATGGTTGCCCCGAAGGGCCCCGGCCACATGGTCCGCCGCCTCTACGTCGAAGGGAAGGGCATGCCCGCCCTCATCGCCGTGGCGCAGGACAAGTCGAAGCAGGCCAAGAAGCTCGCGCTCGCGTGGGCCAAGGGCATCGGCTCGACCCGCGCCGGCGTGCTCCAGACCACCTTCAAGGAGGAGACCGAGACCGATCTCTTCGGCGAGCAGGCCGTGCTGTGCGGCGGCGCCAGCGCCCTCGTGCAGGCCGGGTTCGAGACCCTCGTCGAGGCCGGTTACCAGCCCGAGATGGCCTACTTCGAGTGCCTCCATGAGCTGAAGCTCATCTGCGACCTCATGTACGAGTCCGGCATCGCCGGCATGCGCTTCTCGATCTCCGAGACCGCCAAGTACGGCGACATCACCCGCGGCCCGCGCGTGATCAACAAGGACACCAAGAAGGAGATGAAGAAGATCCTGAAGGAGATCCAGTCCGGCCAGTTCGTGAAGGAGTGGGTCAAGGAGTACAAGGGCGGCCTGAAGAACTACAACAAGCTGCTCGCCGCGGGCGCCAAGCACCCGATCGAGAAGACCGGCACCTACCTGCGCGGCATGATGCCGTGGATGGCCAAGAAGAACATCAAGGGTGTCGCCGCCGCCTACTGAGGCGCGGTTTCTCCCCCCAAGTTTTGCGCAAGGCGCGGCGAGCGATCGCCGCGCCTTTTGTTTATCAGTGATTGGTGATTGCGCGTCGCGGCGCTGTGGAGGTTTGCATGAGGAGCGGAGAGTGCCCTAGCTGGGGCCATGGGAAGCATCGATCAACATCCCGCCCCTGTGGTCCGCTTTGCCCGATGGGAAGATATGGATGCGGTTTACGGTGTCCTGCATCGGGAGTTCGGGGCAAAACCGAACGAGGTCCGGACCTGGGTGCGTGGTATCGAGGCGAATTTGTCCACGATGCTGGTGCTTCAGTGCGGAACCAATGTGGTCGGGTTTGGCGGGGTTCAATTTCCGCACCAATCACTTGTTCTCTTGGTGTCTGATTGCGTCGATGCGGTGCATCGCGGGAAAGGATTTGGTTCCGCACTGGTACTCGCGCGGTTCGCGATGCTCGATCAAGGGCAGCTTCCTCTTGATGCTGGGCTTCTCGCACTGGAGCGGAATATCCAGTTCTACTCGAAGTTCGGTTTTGCTGCTGATGGATCCGTGATCCGCGATCCAGCACTCGGCTGGTCGTTCTACAGGATGGAGCGAAAAATCGGCCCTGCAGATGTTCAGCATGCTGTCGCCGAGCTTCGCAAACGGGGAGTCTCGCTGGCTCTTGACGCTGGGGAGTGATTTCCCGCCGCACTCTCGTTGGCGGGTTCGCGGTCGCTTCTTTGACGCATGGAGTGCGGCTCATCCTGTCTATCGCGCTCTGGCGCCTCTCGATCCGTAGTATCCTGCTTTGCCTCGCGACCGTCGTTGCCTCGGTGAACCGACCTCTGGCCGGTGGACAGTCTGTGATCGGGGCAACCCAGCTTTCGGAAAAGAGTTAGCCGGCAGGGTGGGGCGCACTCGGGCCTGCGTGGCGCGCTGGACAGCGCCGCGCCGCCGGACAACATGGCCGCCATGAACGATCCCCGCTTTGCGCAATTGGCTGGCGTGCTCACCGGCTTCTCCACTTCGCTCGCCAAGGGCGAACGCGTCCTCATCGACGCCTTCGACATCCCCGAGGAGATGGTCATCGCCCTTGTGCGCGCGGCCCGCGCCCGCGGCGCGTTGCCCTACGTGCAGCTCAACAACTCCCGGATCACCCGGGAGCTGCTGCGCGGGGCCGAGGCGGCGCAGTATCGGACCAGCGCGGACGCCGAGCTCTTCCGCATGAAGCGCATGGACGCCTACATCGCGCTGCGCGGCTCCGGGAACATCTTCGAGTCTTCCGACGTGCCGGCCGACCGCGTGAAGCTCGTCAACGGCCTCATGCGCCCGGTGCTCAACTGGCGCGTGGAGAAGACGAAGTGGGTCGTGCTCCGCTGGCCCACCTCCGCCATGGCGCAGCAGGCGGGCATGAGCACCGAGCAGTTCGAGGACTTCTATTTCCGCGTGTGCACGCTCGACTACGCGCGCATGCGCCCGGGTATGGCGGCGCTCCAAAAGCTCATGGAGCGCACCGATCGCGTGGAGATCAAGGGGCCGGGCACCGACCTGCGCTTCTCGATCAAGGGCATCGGTGCGGTGCCGTGCGGCGGCCTGCGCAACATCCCCGACGGCGAGGTGTTCTCCTGCCCGGTGAAGGACAGCGTGGAGGGCGAGATCACCTACAATGCCGCCTCCGTCTACCAAGGGGTAGAGTTCAACAACGTGCGCCTCGTCTTCAAGCAGGGGCGTATCGTCGAGGCCACCTGCAGCGGCGACAACAAGCGGCTCAACGCGATCTTCGACTCCGACGCCGGCGCGCGCTACGTGGGCGAGTTCGCCCTCGGGTTCAACCCGCACATTCTCCAACCGATGCGCGACATCCTCTTCGACGAGAAGATCGCCGGCTCCTTCCACTTCACGCCCGGCCAAGCCTACGGCGACGCCGACAACGGCAACCGGTCGCAGGTGCATTGGGACCTCGTCTCGATCCAGCGCCCCGAGTGCGGCGGCGGCGAGATCCGCTTCGACGGCAAGCTCGTGCGCAAGGACGGCCGCTTCGTGCTGAAGTCGCTCGAGAAACTGAATCCCGAATACCTGCTCGGCGGCAAGTGAGTCGCCGACGGGCACCGACACCGTCTTTCCCATGGGCAACGCACGCGACATCCTCGACCACCTCGCCGCGCAGCGCGCGGTGGAGGCGCAGGAAGACCAGCGTTGGGAACGCTACCGGCGGCTGTGCGCGCCGCCGCCCTGGTTCCTGATCGCGCTCGGGCTGTTCGGGCTGGCGAGCCTGTTGCTCCTGGCCACGGCGTTCGTCTCGGCCAAGGACCGCGCGGCGTTGGACACCATGGGGCGGATCGGGCTGTTCGTCTATGCGCTCTTCCTCATGCCGCTGGCGCTCTACCTCGAAAAGCGCCGGCGCAACGGGCTGAAGAAGATTCTCCTCCAGGAGGCCCCCGAACTCGCGGCCAAGCTCAAGGCCGAGCGCATCCTCTGATCCGCCATGCGGTGTCCGCTGCGCTTTGCCGTCTCGGCTGTCGGTCGCGTTTGGGCACGCGCCCGGAGTGCGTGGTTGGGCCTGTTGGCTTGGGTCCACACGCGCCGCGAACGCGGTCCGCGGCGTGGCCGGACGTTGCGCCGGCTGGTGTGCGGCGCGGCGATCGTTCTGACGTTGTTCCTTGGCGGCGCGGAGTGGGCGGTGTCGCGTGCGGCGGCGGGGCGGGTGTGCGCGGGCATCGACGGTCTCCCGCCGGCCGATGTCGCGCTCGTGCTCGGCACCGCCAGGACGCTGGCCGATGGTCGTCCCAACGTCTTCTACACCGCGCGGATTGCGCTCGCGGCCGAGTTGTTCCGCACCGGGAAGGTGCGTGGGCTCATCGTGAGCGGCGACAACTCGCGGAGCGACTACGACGAGCCCACGTCGATGAAGGCCGACCTCGTCGCCGGTGGGGTACCGGAGCGGTTCATCACCTGCGACTACGCGGGCTTCTCCACTCTCGACTCCGTCCGGCGGGTGAGCCGGGTGTTCGGCCAGCGGCGCGTGGTGGTCGTCTCGCAGCGCTTCCACGTGGAGCGTGCGCTCTTCCTCGCCCGCGGCGACGGACTCGAGGCTTACGGTTGCGCGGCGGCCGATGCGGCGTGCTGGTGGCAGGTGCGCGTGCGGCTGCGCGAGGTGTGCGCCCGCGGCAAGGCGGTGCTCGATGTGACGTTGCGCCGGGAGGCGAAGTTTCTCGGCCCGCGGGAGCCGGTGCGGCTTGCGGGGACGGAGTGAGCGGCGGCGGGCACGAAAAAACCCGGCGCGCACGAGGCACAACCGGGTTTCAAATACAGGTCGGGCGCACGTGGCGCCCGCCCAGTTACTTCTTCTTCGCGGCCTTCTTGGCTTTCGGAGCAGCCTTCTTGGCTTTCGGAGCAGCCTTCTTGGCGGCGGTCTTTTTGGGAGCGGACTTGGGTGATTTCTTGGCCATGATGATGTGATGTTTCGATTGAGGGTTAACTAACCCCGCCAAGGGATCCTGACCGGGGCACGCCCAGCAAGAACTAGTTGGCCGAGAAAGTAAATACCTCGTCGCGAAAAAAGTGGCGCCGCTCGACCACCCCCAAAATGCGCCACGATTAATCGGATACATGGGGGCGGGCATCTGCGGGGTTGCGGCGGCGCCGGAGTGCGCGTGCAATCCCGCCATGAGCGAATGCGCCTCCCGCCCCTGCGACCTCGACGAGTTTGTGCGGCGACTCCCGAAAACGGAGACCCACTTGCACCTCGAGGGCGCGCTGCCGTACCGACTTTTGCAGCAGCTCGACCCTGTCCGCTTCGCGCAGCCGCCGCCGTCGTGGGCGCCGGAGTATTGCTTCGGCAGCTTCACCGAGTTCGACAACCTGATCATCGGTCTGTTGTCGCCATGGTTCACCTCGGCCGGCCGCTACCACGCGGCGGCGGCAGAGGTCTTCCGTGGGCTCGCCGCGCAGAATGTGCGCTACGTCGAGACAAGCTTCCACCTGCCGATCGTGCAGTTCATCGGCGACCGCGGCGATGCGATCGTGCAGGCGATCCAGGATGCGGCACCGGCCGGCATGACGGTGCGCGTGTTCGCTGGGTTGGTGCGCGACTGCCACACCGGCCCGATTCCGGCGGTGATTGCCGATGCGCTGCGCTGGAAGTGGCTCGCCGGTTTCGACCTCCACGGACATGAGACTCTGCCGCTCGAGGACTGGACTGCCGAGGTCTGGCGGCGTGCGCGCGACGCCGGCAAGGAGACGAAGGCGCATGCCGGCGAATTCGGCGCCGCGGCCAACGTGCGTGCGGTTGTCGAGCGGCTCGGCGTGCGCCGGGTGCAACATGGCGTGCGGGCCATCGAGGACCCGGAGGTCGTTGCGTTGCTCGTGCGGGAAGGAGTGACGCTCGACATCACGCCGATCAGCAACGTGAAGCTCGGGGTCGTGCCATCGCTGCGTGAGCATCCGCTCCGCGCTCTGCTCGCCGCGGGTGTGCGATGCACGGTGAGCACGGACGATCCGCTCATCTTCGGCAACACGCTGACGGACGAGTACTGCGGACTGGCCACGGAGGCGGGCTTCACGGGTGCGGAACTGGTGCAGGTGGCGCGTAACGGGTTTCTGGCGGGGACGATGGCGGAGACCACCCGTGCCGCCGCGCTCGCCGAGTTGGCGGCGCTCGAGCAGGAAGGATATTGAGCAGGAGAGAGAGCACATGGGCGAACGACTGAAAGTGCTTTTCGTCTGCGCGATGAACAAGCAACGCAGCGTGACCGCCGAGCGCCTGTACCGGAACGACCCGCGCGTGGCCGTGCGCTCGGCCGGCGTGCGGGCGGAGGCGGTGCGACGCCTCCGCGAGGGCGATCTGCGCTGGGCGGATGTAGTCTTCGCGATGGAGCGCGAGCACAAGCAATGGATCATGCAGCGCTTCGAGGGACTCGAACTACCGCCGATCGAGGTCCTCGACATTCCCGACGAGTACGAGGTGATGGATCCGCAACTGCAGGAGCAGCTGCGGGCGATGCTCGATCCGGAGATCGAACGATTCCGGGCGGCGCGCGATCACTGAGGCGCAGGGGCGCCGGCTCGGAAAACTACTGCGGCCGTGTAATGACGTTTCTCTTGGCGGGCGCGATGCGGCGTGGCTAGCGTGCGCGCCGTCGGTGAAACCCTAAACCATCCCAACATGACAGCACTCGTCCTCGGTTCGCTTCTCCTTTTCGGCGGCATCATTGCACTAGTGGTGCGGGCGGCCTCCGGCTCGGCGGCCACGCGCGCGACGCTCGGCAGTGCCGGGTTCGTCGCCATCCTGCTCGGTGTGGCGGCGTTCGTCATCGCCTCCGCGGTCTATGTGGCGTCGGACCAGACCGGTGTCGTAGTGCGCACGCTCGGTTCCGAGTTGCCGGCCGGACACATCGTGGCCGTGGCAGGGGAGAAGGGCCCGCAGGCCAAGGTCCTCGGGCCGGGCTGGCATTTCGGTTACTGGCCCTGGTCCTACGAAGTTGAGAAGGTGGGGACGATCATGGTGCCCAACGGCCAGATCGGCGTTGTCACCGCGCTCGACGGTCGTGTGCTGCCCGGCGGCACGGTGTTCGCGCCGGCCTGGAAGTCCGCCGACGACATGCTCGACGCCACCAAGTTTCTCGCCGACGGCGTCGGCTTCCGCGGTCCGCAGCTCACGATCCTCACCCCCGGCAACTACCGCATCAATCCGCGTCTCTTCAAAGTGGAGATGCGCCCGGTCACGCTCGTGGCCGCCGGCGAGGTCGGCGTGGTGAAGGCCAACGCCGGCGACATCTACACGGGCGAGGAGAAAATCACCGTCAACGGTGTCGACATCGTGCCGCAGAGCTTTCGAGGGATCTGGCGCCAGCCGCTTCTGCCAGGGGCCTACAACCTCCACCCCGAAGCGTTCCAGGTCATCAAGGTAAAGACGACCCAGCGCGTGTACACCTACCAGCATGTGGCGAGCTCCCCGCACGAGCGGCGCAACGCCGCCCAGCCCACGGTCGACTACTCGATCAGCGTGCGCTCGAAGGACGGCTTCACCTTCCCGGTCGATGTACGCCTCTCGCTCTCCGTTGCGGCGGAGAATGCGCCGTACCTCGTCGCGCTGCTGGGCGATCCCGACCGGGTCGCGAAGGACACGCAGGAGGACGACGAGCTGGAGATCCTCGAGGCGCGCCTCGTCCTGCCCACGGCCCGCGCGGCCCTGCGCAACGTGGCCGAGACGCTCGGTGCCCTCGAATACGTCGCCAGCCGCAGCCGCGTGGAGACGATGACGAGCAAACTCGTCGAGCTGGAGTTCAAGCCCTACAAGCTCACCTTCCTTGGCGCGTTCATCGGTGCCATCGGACTGGATGCGACCGAGGCTGGCCAGAAGCTGCTGCTCACCCAGACGGACAAGGAGGTCGCGTCGAACCAGCGCGCCACCTACCAGCAGCAACAGCAGGCCGAAGTTGCGCGCCAGCAGTTCATCCGTTCGCGTGAGGAGGCCGAGCAGCAGAAGCAGCTCGTCGAGGCGGAGTTCGCCGTGAAGACCGCCGGCGAGCGGGCGAAGGCGCAGATCGAGAGCGCCAAGGGCGACGCCGAGCAGATCCGCATCACCGCCGAGGCGCGCAAACAAAGCTACGACCTGCTCGCCTCCGCCATCGGCAAGGAGGGCGTGACGCTGCTGGAGAGCCTGCGCCTGGTGAAGGAAGGCGAGATCCGCATCACGCCGGAAGTGCTCGTGCAGGGCGCCGGTGAGAATGCGATGAACGACGCACTCGCCGCCACGATCCTGCGGCAACAGCTGCAGGCGAAGCCGGCGGCAACGCCGGCGGCGAAATAGCTGGGCGTTGGCGTGTCATGCAAAAAGACCTGCGACCATCCTTCGCTGAGGCAAAAGAGCGGTTGCGCCGTTTTCTGCTCGAGCAGAGGTGGTCGAGCAGGTGCGTTTGGCTTCCCGAGGCGAAAGTGCGTCGGAAGAGAAAACGCGTTTGGCTGTTTCGCCCCGAGCGTGACTCGGATGAGCAAGCAGCCGAAGTGCTTTATTCCGAGATCTTCGCCACCGGATCTAGCATCAAGTTGATCGGTATCGCACAGGAGACCGAACGCACATTCATTCTGATCGAGAGATACAGGGGTGATCCCGGACATTTCTACATGTCGCTAGTGCGGAGAGTGCCTGAGATCGTTGTCGTACGAAGTCGTCTTCGATGGTTTCTGCTGCCGTTCGATCGCGGAGTACGGGATGGTTTCTAGAGACCAGAAAGTGCAATGAATCCTTGTGTCCATGCCTCCTGATTTCATCGTCCCCGAGCCCATCCGCCGCGAACGCGCCGACAAGGTGCTGGCGGCGCATTTTCCCGAGCACAGCCGCGCGGCGCTCCAGCGGGCATTCGACGCCGGGTTGGTCTCCGTCGGCGGCCGGCCGGTCGAGCGCAAGCACGCGGTGCGGGCAGGCGACGTGATCGTGTTCTCGCTGCCGGACGTGAAGCCGGCGGAGCTGCGCGCGGTCGAGATCCCGCTCGAGATTCTCTTCGAGGACGAGCACCTGCTGGCGGTCAACAAGGCCGCCGGCATGGTCGTGCACCCGGGCGCCGGCACAGGCGAGGACACCCTCGTCCATGCGCTGCTGGCGCACTGTGCGGGCCAGCTCAGCGGTATTGGCGGGGTGGAGCGGCCGGGCATCGTCCACCGGCTCGACCGCGAGACCTCCGGGGTGATTCTCGTCGCGAAGAGCGACACCGCGCACCGCGCGCTCACCGCCGCCTTCGCGCGGCGCGACGTGGTGAAGGAGTACCTCGCGCTCGTCGCCGGCGTGCCGAAGCAGGGGAGTGGTCGGATCGAGAAGCCGATCGCGCGTCACCCCACGCAGCGGCACCGGATGAAGGCGGTCGCCAGCGGCGGCCGCGCGGCCCGGACCGATTGGACGGTGCTTGAAGCATGGGCACCGCATGCCGCGCTGGTGCGTTGCCGGATCTACACCGGGCGCACGCACCAGATCCGTGTTCACCTTTCGAGCATCGGCCACGCGTTGCTCGGCGACCCGGTATACGGTTTCCGGGAGAAGAGCGTGCCGGTGCCTGTGCCGCGCGTGATGCTCCATGCGGAGCATCTGGTGATCGTGCATCCGGTCACGGGCGCCGCGCTCGACCTGCGGGCGCCGTTGCCGGCGGACTACCTCGATTTGCAGGCGCGGTTGCGGTGTTTGGCGCATTGAGCCGGCAAGGGCGGGGCCGATGCGATCGGTCCGAAGCAGGAACGGGTTGCGCTGCGCCGCTGGTTCCGCCACCGTCGCCGCCCCACATGCCGAAGGACTCGTCCCCCAGCCCGCAGCACTGCTACTCCGGATCGCTCGATTCGGAGATTCTGCGCTCGTTGATGGAGACGATTCCCGACCGGATCTATTTCAAGGATCTGGAGAGTCGTTTTGTCTGTGTGAACAAGGCGCAGGCCGAGTGGCTCAAGGCGGAGTCGCCCGCGGCAATGGTGGGCAAGACCGACTTCGACTACTTCGCACCGGCGCATGCGGAACTGGCGCGGCAGACCGAGCAGGAGATCATCCGTACCGGCCAGCCGTCGGTCGGCCAGATCGAGCGCCTCGAGCTCACGGATGGCACGGTGTGCTGGGGTTCGGCGACGAAACTGCCGTGGCGCGACTCCACCGGCCGGATCATCGGGACGTTCGGGCTGACCCGCGACCACACCGCGACCAAGCACATCGAGGAGAAGCTCAGCCAGGAGCGCACGCTGCTGCGCACGATCATCGACCACCTGCCCAGCCGGGTCTTCGTGAAGGATCGGACCGGCCGGTACATTCTCAATAACCGGGCGCATCAGCGCATGATCGGGGTGGATTCGCAGGAGGATGCGCTCGGCCACACCATTCTCGACTACCACAACGATGCGCGCGGCGAACGATCCATGGTCGAGGACCATCGTGTGCTGGCCGGCGGTCCCTCGATCATCAACCGCGAGAGTTCGGACCTGATGCCCGACGGGCAACGGCGCTGGGCGCTCACCACGAAGGTGCCGCTGCATGATCCGATGGGGAAACTCATCGGGCTCGTCGGCATCACGCACGACATCACCGAGCGCAAACGCGTGGAGGAGGAGTTGCGCGATCGGACGCTGGAGATGGAGGCCGATCTCCAGATGGCGTGCCGGATTCAGAATGTCTTTCTCACCCAGAGCTACCCCGTGTTCCCGCGGGGCGTGCCGGCGGAGGCGAGCGCGCTGCGTTTCGCCCACCGCTACGTGCCCGCCGCCAGTCTGGGCGGTGACTTCTTCGAGGTTGTCCAACTCTCGGACACGAAGTGTGTCGTGCTCGTCTGCGATGTGATGGGGCATGGCGTGCGGGCCGGACTGCTCACGGCATTGATCCGCGGGTTGGTCGGCGAACTCGACGAGCGGGCCGAGAATCCGGCGCATGTGCTCGCCGAGATCAACCGCGGCTTCTTGCCGATCTTCCGCCAGACCGGCCAGCCCGTCTTCGCCACGGTCTTCTGCGGGGTCATCGATACCGAGCTCCAACGCATCTCGTATGCGAATGCCGGTCACCCGCCGCCGTTGCAGGTCCGCCAGGCCACCGGTACGGTGGTCCCGTTGGCTCTCGGCAACCCGGAACCTGCCGCGGGCCTGGTCGACGATTTCGTCTACACGCGTGGCGAGTGCCCCTTCGAAGTAGGTGACAAGCTGCTCTGCTACACCGATGGCGTGCTCGAGGCGGCCGACGCCAACGGCGAGTTTTTCGGCCAGGAACGGTTGAGCAACCTCGCCGGATTCTTCGGCCAACGGCCGGGCGACGAGCTCATCGACAAGGTCATGGCGGCGGTGCGCGGCTTCAGCGGTCGCGAGCAGTTCGAGGACGACCTCTGCCTGCTCACCATCGAATCGACGGGGATGACCTGTCCGCTGGTGGTGCTCAACTGGGAGATCTGACGGGGCGACGGGGCAGGGCCGCGTAACCGTCTTCTGCGTCCGGCGTCTTCTTCGCGGTCCCGGAACCAATCGACCATGAAGACTCCCTCGTCGCCCAAAGCCTGGCTCTCGCCGTTCGTCGCTGTTGCCTTTGCCGTGATCGCGGCAACGGGCGTGCTGCTGTTCTTCCACGTCAAGAACGGCCCGATCATGGGACTGCACGAGTGGTTCGGCTGGCTCTTCGTGATCGCGGGCATCGTGCATCTGCTGCTCAACCTCCGCCCGCTGCTCGCCCACCTGCGACGCCCGGCGGGCGTGGTCTCTGTCGCCGTGGCGCTCGTGCTGGTCGCGTTCCTCTGGCTCGGCGGCGCGCAGCACGAAGCGGAGCACCATCGGCGCGGCTACGGCGCGGAGCGGCCCGGAGCGAGCAGCTCGTCGGCGACGCCGTAGCGCAGGTTGTAGAAGGAGTGCGTGAGCCGCTCGACGCGGGCGAGCCGCGCCACCTCGATGATCGTCGCCAGCGCTGTCGGAAAAACGTCGGCCCGTGCGGCGGGTAGCGCGGGAAGCTCGCGGCGCGCCGCGAGCGGCAGCGCCGCGGCGCAGGCGAAGAGTTGCTCGAGTTCGGCGAGTGCGACGGTGGTGCTGCGCTCCTCGAGTTGCTGGCCGTGGGCGGCGGCGAGCATCGCGCGGACGGTGGTCACTGTCCCGCCGGTGGCCACGGCAATGGCGGGCGCGGGGAGGGCGAAGCGGAACGGCGTATTCACGTCCCCGGCGAACGTCTCCCGCACCGCGGCGGCGATCGTTGCACAGTCGTCCGCCGTGAACGGCGCGGCGCAATCGGCGACGCAGCGTTCGGTGAGCCGCACGCACCCGAGCGGCACGCTCACGGATTGCACGGCCCGGCGGGCGCGGAACTCCAGACACTCGAGACTCCCGCCGCCGAGGTCGAAGAGATAGAAGTCCTGGGCCCCGGCCAAGGCGGGGTCGGCCGCGAGCCCGCGGCCGATGGCGTCGGCCTCCTCCTGGCCGGTGAGGATACGCACGACCATCCCGGTCTCCCGCCGGATGCGGTCCGCGAAGTCGCGGCCGTTCGTCGCATCGCGGACAGCGCTCGTGGCGACGAAGACAGTTCGAGCGGGGGCGAAGGTCTGCGCGACCGCGAGCAGCCGCGCCACCGCCGCGACGCCGCGTTCGATGCAGGCGGGCGCGAGGGTGGGGCGCTCACTGCCAAGGCCGCGCCCGATGCGCGCCTCCTCGACGGCGAAGTGCACGGTCTCGATGCCACCGGCGGCCGAGCGGGCGGCGACGAGAAGCTTGATGGTGTTGCTGCCGATATCGATGACGGCGACGCGCATGCCGGAATCGTCATCGCAGCTCCGCCGCAAAGCCAAGCCGCCTTTGGCGCGCACCGCGCCGATCGGAAAAGTTGACGGCCGTCAGTCCGTTTTGGCGGCACGCGGAGGCACGAGACGGGCCAAGGCGGTGGGCGGTATCGGCTTGGTTCTTTTCTGGCGTTCGGACGGCGGTCCGGGCTCCCTGTTGAGACGGTGCCATTGTTCACGCTCAAGTCCGACTACCCGCCGATGGGCGACCAGCCCGAGGCGATCACGAAGCTCGTGGAGTCGATCCGCGCGGGCCACCGCGACCAGACGTTGCTCGGTGTGACCGGATCGGGGAAGACGTTCACGATGGCCAACGTCATCGCGCAGTGCGACCGGCCGGTGCTCATCATCTCGCACAACAAGACGCTGGCCGCGCAGCTCTTCTCCGAGTTCAAGAACTTCTTCCCGGAGAACGCCGTCGAGTATTTTGTCAGCTACTACGACTACTACCAGCCCGAGGCGTACATCCCCTCGAGCGACACCTTCATCGAGAAGGACAGCTCCATCAACGACGAGATCGAGCGCCTGCGCATCTCGGCGGCGAGCGCGTTGGTGAGCCGGCGCGACGTGATCGTCGTGGCCAGCGTCTCGTGCATCTACGGCCTCGGCTCGCCGGAGGATTTCTCCGAGCTGCGCATCCCGCTCAAGGTGGGCGCGACGTTCTCCCGCCAGCAGTTCCTGGAGCGGCTGGTCGACAATCTCTACGAGCGCAACGACTACGAGCTGCAACGCGGGCGCTTCCGCGTGCGCGGCGACGTGGTCGACGTCATGCCGGCCTACCTGGAGCACGGGCTGCGCGTGGAGTTCTTCGGCGACGAGGTCGATGCGCTCAGCGAGTTCGAGCCGCTCACCGGCAAGACGATCCGCAAGCTCCAGCAGTTCGACCTCTATCCGGCCAATCAGTACGTGACGACGAAGGGCAAGCTCGAGGGCGCGATCGCCACGATCCGCGCCGAGCTCGACGCGCGCGTGGCGGAGTTCGAGAAGAACGGCCAACTCCTCGAGGCGCAGCGAATCAAGATGCGCTGCGAGTACGACCTGGAGCTGCTGCGCGAGATGGGGTTCTGCAACGGCATCGAAAACTACTCGCGCCACCTCTCCGGCCGGAAGCCGGGCGACCGGCCATTCTGCCTGCTCGATTTCTTCCCGAAGGACTTCCTGCTCTTCATCGACGAGAGCCACGTGACCGTGCCGCAGATCGGCGGCATGTACGCCGGCGACCGCTCGCGCAAGGAGACGCTCGTCAACTTCGGCTTCCGCCTGCCCTCCGCGCTGGACAACCGTCCACTCAACTTCGACGAATTTCGCCAGGTCACCGGGCAGACGCTCTTCGTCTCCGCCACACCGGCGAAGTATGAGTTCGAACACTCGGCGGTCGTCGCCGAGCAGGTGATCCGGCCCACCGGGCTGCTCGATCCGGAGATCCAGCTTCGCCCGACCAAGGGGCAGGTCGAGGATCTCATCGGCGAGATCCGGCGCGCGGTGGAGGCGGGCGAGCGCGTGCTGGTGACCACGCTCACCAAACGTCTCTCGGAGGACATCACCGCGTACCTGCGCGAGGCCAAGATCCGCGTCGAGTACCTGCACTCCGACATCGACGCCATCGAGCGCGTCGAGATCCTGCGCAACCTCCGCCTCGGCAACTTCGACGTGCTCGTCGGCATCAACCTCCTGCGCGAGGGGCTCGACCTGCCCGAGGTCGCACTCGTCGCGATCCTCGACGCGGACAAGGAGGGTTTCCTCCGCAGCGAGACCAGCCTGATCCAGACCGCCGGCCGCGCCGCGCGCCACGAGAAGGGCCGGGTGATCTTCTACGCTGACGTGCAGACCGAGTCGATCCGTCGCACGATCGAGGTGACGGCGAAACGCCGCGAGAAGCAGATGGCCTACAACGTGGCGCACGGCATCACGCCGCGCAGCGTGAAGCGCGCCGCGCAGAGCAGCCTCGCCACCTACGACGGCAGCGGGAAACGCGACGAGGCGCCCGCGGCCGCCGTGGGCGAGGACAACGACGTGGCCGCGGTGATCGCGGAGCTCGAGGACGAGATGCAAGAGGCGGCCGAGTCGCTGGAGTTCGAGCGCGCGGCGCTGTTGCGCGACCAGATCAAGGCGCTCAAGACCGGCGAGTACCGCAAACCCACGGCCGGTGCGAAACCGACGAAGCTCTACACCGCGCCGAAGCGCGGGAAGCGTGGTGCGGGACGGAAGTAGCAGGCCCGCCACGATGCGCATCGCGATCCTCGCCGACATCCACGGCAACCTGCCCGCGCTCGAGGCGGCGTTGGCACACGTCGCGGAGCTGAAGATCGACCGGTTGGTGGTCGCCGGCGACATGGTGGTCGGCGCGCCGGACTCGGCGGCGTGTTGGGCGCGGGTGCGGGCGCTCGGCTGTCCGGTGCTGCGCGGCAACCACGAACGGTATGTCTTCGATTTCGATACGCCGCGGGCGCGGCCGGAGTGGGCGAGTGAGCGTTTCGGTCCGGTGCGCTGGGCGGCGGGGCAGTTCTCCGCGGCCGAGCGTGCGGAGCTGGCGGCGCTCCCGGCGACCCTGCGGTTGCCGGAGGCGCCGGGCGTGCTGTTCGTGCACGGCTCGCCGCGCAACGACCGCGATCTGGTTTTCCCCTACACACCCGACGCGGAGCTGGCCGAGAAGTTCGGCGGGGCGGGGGAGCGGCTGGTCGTCCGCGCCCACAACCACTATTGCGGCGTGCGCGACTGGAGCGGAGGGCGGATCGTCACCGTGGGCTCCGTGGGGCTGCCGCTCGACGGAACGCCGCGGGCGCAGTTCACGGTGATCGAGCGCACGATGGCGGACGGCGACGCGTGGCGGATCGAGCACCACTCGGTGCCGTACGACGTGGTGGCGGCGCTACGGCGTTTCCGCGAGAGCGGCTACCTCGAGGCGGCCGGCCCGATGGCGGAGCTGTACCGGCGGGAGGTGGAGACGGCCGCCTTCCACGTGATGCCGTTCCTGACGTTCCTGCGCGAAGCGCCCGGGGCCGGGACGTTGCCGCTCGCGGAAGCGCTGGCGCGGCACGACGCGCAGCGCGGGTAACAAAAAACGCGAGCCGTGTGGCTCGCGTTCGAAGAAATCGTTCACGGCGGACCGTCTGGTGATCCGTATCTCCGTCGCGGCCACCGGTTGGCCGGACGAGAGATGGTGCTCGGGGCGGGACTCGAACCCGCACGCCTTACGGCACACGCCCCTCAAACGTGTGTGTCTACCAATTCCACCACCCGAGCATCGTGAACTGAAAAAGAAGAGGGGCGGATTGAGGTGAATCGGGTCGGGCTTGTAAAGACCCGATTTGGCGAATTTTTTCGGAGCCTTCCCGCGGGCGGAAAACCGCTTGCCACCCCTGAGCCACCGGCGAGACTGCCCGCCCGCTTATCACTCCCACCCAACACGGTTTTCGCTGTGCGACCTGCCCCAAACCCACAGCCGCACGAGCGAAATGACCACCGCCAACCATATGGACCACGAAGTCCCTCAGGATAACCAGCCCGTCGAGAACCAGCAGCCGATCAATACCCCGGCCGAACCTGCGCCCGTCGCCCCGATCGGGCAGGAAACGGCACCCGCCGCCCCGGAGACCAAGCCCGCGGCCGGTATCGGAAAGATCGATCTGAGTGCGCTCGCCGGCTTCAGCTTCGGCACGCAGTGGACCAGCGCCCACGCGGGCGGCGGCGAGCGCCGCGAGTCGCGTGGCGACCGCGGCGCCCGGCCCGACCGGCGCAGCTTCGCCGGTGGTGGCGAACGTGGAGACCGTGGCGATGCGCGCCGCGACCGGCGCCCGAGCGCGCGGCCGATGCGGCCGGCGGGCGAGACCAGCGATGCGGCGGCCGCCGCAGGTGTGGGCGAGGCCCGTCCCCCCCGGTCGTACCGTGGCGAGCAGCAGGGCGGCGGCCATTTCCGGCGCGACCGCCAGGCCGGCGCCCCCGGCGGCGATCGTGGTGAGCGCGGCCCCCGTTTCGAGCGCGGCGCCCCGCAGGACAACCGCCCCTATCTGAGCCCCTTCTTCGAGGTCGCGTTCTACGCCGAGGACACCGCGTTCTCCGCGCTGGTGAAGGCGATCCGCGCCAGTTGCCACACCTACGAGCTGTTCGAGATCGCCCGCGTGGTGCTCGGCAAGAACGACCGCTTCGTGGTCGTCGTCCAGCGCAAGCCGGACGCCGAGGGCAAGCGCGCCCCGCTCTTCGTCACCCCGGTCGACGGCCTGCCGTTCGAGAACGAGGACGAGGCCGTGCAGTACGTGCTGCGCAACCACCTCGGCAACTTCTTCACGATGACCGAGGCCGAGGTCGAGGCTCCGAAGGGCAACTTCCAGTTCGTGATGCGCTGCGGCCTCACCGGCGAGCTCCTCGCTCCGCCGAACTACCACCGTTACCAAAACATCCTCCAGCAGCACCATGCGGCGCGCCTCGGGCACATGCCCTTCGAGCGCTTCCGCGAGCGGCTCGAGACGGTGAAGGAGCCGGAGGTGATCGCGCAGTGGACCGAGAAGATGAAGAAGGTCACGCGCTACGTCTGGAAGGAGGCCGCCGATCCGGCCGCCGCCCCGACCTTCGACACGATCGAGGAGGCGCGCACGTATCTGCTCGCCAATGCCCGCGACAAGGTCGTGCGCAGCGTCGAGAGCGCCCGTTTCCACGGCAAGGTCGCCGACCAGCTGCCGGAGGGGGAGATCCGCGCCGCCGCCGAGGGCCACCTCGAGCGCCAGCGTCGATTCCCTCTGGATACGGCAAACGCCCTGCGCGGTCGCCTGCGCCGGGAGGGCTTCACCATCTTCAAGCGCGGCTCGAAGGGCGTATCCTACGTCTGCTCGGTGAAGCGCAAGTTCCGCCTGCCGGGCCAGGTGTTCTCCGAGAGCATCAGCGCGCTCATCGACTTCATCGAGAAGAACCCGGTCGTCTCCGTGAAGGAACTGCCGGCCAAACACCTCGGCATCGTCCAGCCCGAGGCCGCCGTCACCGAGACCTCGGCCGCGCCCGCGGAGGGCAGCGCCACGGCGGCTTCCACGCTCCCGCCGGAGGAGGATGCCAAGCTCAAGCGCCTCTGGATGGATCTGCGCTGGCTCGTCACCGAGGGATACGTGACCGAGTATTCCGACGGAAAACTCTTCGCCGCGCCGCCGATGACTGCCCAGCAGCAGAAGTCGGAGGACGCCGCCAACGCCGCCGCCGATGCGGTGGAAGATGCCGCCCGCGCGGCCGCCGAAGCCGCGACTCCGGCAGCGGAACCCGCTGCAGAAACGCCGGTCGCCGAGGCACCCGCCGCGGCGCCGGTGGAGAAGCCAACCGAACCGTCGGCCGCACAGCCCGACGAACCGTCTCCGACGGCCCCGGCCCAGTAAACGGGTCGGCCGCTGCGGACGGAGGGAAACGTGACACTCGATCGCACCCCCGGACCGCCGAACGCCTCGGTCCCCGCAGACCATGGATCTGCGGGGACGTTTGCTGGCAGCGACTCGCCGCGAACCTCCGTCTTGCCCGATGCCGACCGCCGGCGTTGGCCTGAGAGGCTGCGGCGTGCGTGGTTTCCGGGAACGCGCGGGCTCGCACTCGATCCGGCCTACAGCGCCCGCACGATCGACCTGTTGGCTTCGCTGGAGATTCTCGCGGCGCTGTTGTTGCAGGCGCAGGACTTCGCCCAGCACCGGCTGTTTTCGATCGGGCCGTTGGCGGCCATGCAGGGGCTGCTCCTGCTGGTGCTGCTGCTCAACCGGTTTGGCCGCGCACTGGATGCCGGGCGTTTGTTCTGCGTGGGAAATTGGGCGCTCGTCACGTTCTTCCTCGCGATCGAGGAGATGGGTTCGCACCACATCGCGCTGCTGGGTTTTCCGGTGGTGTTGATCCTCTCCGGACTGCTGCTCGACCGACGTTTCTTCTTCGGCATCACCGCGTTGGTCCTGGCCTCGGTCGTCGGTCTGACCGTCGCGGAGGTCGAGGGTTGGACACATAACCAGTTCAGCCAGTTCACGAGTTATGCGGGGATGTTCGAGACGTTGGTGATTCTCGGATTCACGGCCGGTGCGGTCGTCCTGTTCACCGGCGACATGCGGCGCGCGCTGCTGCGCTCGCGGGAGCAGGAGGCGCGACTGGCCGAGAGCAAGGCGGAGCTGCAGCGCCAGACCGAGGCGTTGCGGGGCACCGCGCGCAAGCTCAGCACGGCGATCGAACTCGCCGCCGAGGGCGTGGCGCACACCGACATCGACGGCCGGATCACCGAGGTCAACTCCCGGGCGTCGGAGATCACCGGTTACGCGCGGGACGAGCTGCTCGGCCGGCTGTTCACCGATTTTTTCCCGGCCGACGAACTGGCGCGGAAGCCGATCCGCTGGGATCTGCTCGACCGCGGCGAGGTGGTGCAGATGGAGCGCAAGCTCAGCCGCAAGGACGGCGCGGTGATCGTGGCGGAGATGACCTCGCAGCGCCTGCCCGACCGCACGCTCCAGTGCTTCGTGCGCGACATCACCAGCCGCAACGCCCAGGAGGACGCGGCGCGCCAGCGCCAGCGGCTCGAATCGCTGGGCACGCTCGCCGGCGGGATCGCGCACGACTTCAACAACCTGCTCACCGTGATGCACGGAGCCCTCGACACGATCGCGGCGCGGGCGGAAGCGCCGCTCGCGCTCGCCGGTCCGCTCGAGGACCTGCGCACCGTGGCCGAGCGCGCCAACGAACTCACGCGCCAGCTCCTCGCCTTCGCCCGCCGCCAGACGCTCGACCGCCGCGCGGTCGACCTGCGGCAAACGCTCGAGCAGAACGTGCGCATGCTGCGCCGCCTGCTCGGGCCGCAGATCGAACTGGTGGTCGCAATCCCGGAGCAGGCGTGTCCGGTCTTTGCCGACGCGGGAGCGCTCGCGCAGGTGTTCACCAACCTCGCCGTCAACGCGCGCGATGCGATGCCCAAGGGCGGCAGGCTGGAGCTGGGGTGCCGGACCGTCGAGATCGCGAGCCCGCCGGTCATGGAGGGTCGGGAGATCGCCGGCGGCGACTTCATCCTCGTGCACGTGGCCGACAACGGCTGCGGGATCACCGAGGAGGTTCGCCGGCACATGTTCGAACCGTTCTTCACCACCAAGGCGGGTACCCATGGCACAGGGCTCGGCCTGTCGGTCTCGCTCGGCATCATCGAGCAGCACGGCGGCTGGATCGAGGTGTTCAGCGAGGTCGGCCGCGGCACCGAGTTTCGAATCTATCTTCCCAAACAGGGCTTGGTCGGCCCGGGGCAGGCCGCGCCGGTGCGTCCTCCGGTCGAGACGATCCGAGGGACCGAGACGATTCTGCTGGTCGAGGACGAGGAGCCGGTGCGGCGCCTGGCCGTGGGTGCGCTCGAGTGGTGCGGCTTCAAGGTGATCGAGGCGGCCACCGGCGTGGAGGCGCTTCGCGTCTGGGCGGTGCGGCGGGATGCGATCCAGCTTCTGCTGACGGACGTCGCGATGCCCGGCGGGGTGAGCGGGGTGGACCTCGCGCAGGAGTGCCGGCGGCAATGCCCCACGCTGCCGATCATGATCACCAGCGGCTACAACCAGGAGGAGGTCGCGTTCGGCGAAGGCTGCTGGGACGACATCCGATTCCTGCCGAAACCGTACACGATGGCGGCCCTGGCCCGGATGGCCCGCGAGACCCTCGACACGCCGGTCATTCCGCGGGTGCGGTAAGCGGCGGCTGGCCCCGGAGCAACTGCACGCGATGGCGCCCCGGCGCCTCGATCGAGAGCTTCAGGTTGAGCGCGTCCGGTGGCAGCCAGCCGGCGATGCGCTCGGGCCACTCGATCGCGAGGCAGTAGGGCGCGACGAGAAAATCCTCCAGCAGCAGATCCTCGACCTGGTCGGGCGACTCGAGCCGGTAGGCGTCGAGGTGCACGAGGGTGCGGCGGCCGTGGTGCACGTTGTAGAGCGTGAACGTGGGGCTGGTGACCCGCTCGCGGATACCGAACGCCGTGGCCAGTCCTTGCACGAACGTGGTCTTGCCGACTCCCAGGTCGCCGCTCAACGCGAGTACAGCCTCGGGCGGAAGCGCCTCGCCGAGGCGTTGCGCGAGCGCGTGCATCGCCTCGGTGGAGGTCGCCAGTGCGCCCTGTTCAAGCTCCGGCCAGATGTTCATAGCCGTGGTATTGCTGAAGTGGGATCGCCGAGGCGGGGACATCCCCCGCGCGCACGAACTGCCCGATGCAGGTGAGCGGGGTCTGGAAACGGCGCAGCCACGCCGTCTCGAAGGCGGCGCGTTCGGCCCGGGCCGCGAGGGCGAAAAGCAGCTCGAAATCCTCGCCGTCGCTGAGCGCGTGGTCGATGGCGCTGCGACCGTCGCGGCGCGCGAGCGTGCGGGCCGCGCGGCTGACCGGCAGCGCGGCGGCGGAGAGCGCCGGCCGGAGCCCGGCGGGCGTCAGTTCGAGGAGGTCCTTGGCGAGGCCGTCGCTCACGTCCATCAGGCACCGGACCTCGCGGCGGCCGGCGAGCCAGCGGCCTTCGGGCAGGCGAGGGACGAACCGGTGGTGTTTGCCGAGGATGCTGCCGCCGAGCTCGCCGGTGACATAGATCCAGTCGCCGGCGCGAGAGCCGCGGCGGGTGAGCACGCGCGGGCCGGCCGCCTCGCCGAGCAACGTGAGGAAGGCGCCGAGCATGTCGGCCGATTCGGCGATGTCGCCGCCGGCGATGGTGACGCCGTGGGCGCGGGCGCAGCGGCCGAGCGCACGGTAGAAACCGCGAATCCAAGCGATGGAAACACGGCGCGGGAGCGCGAGCGAGACCACGGCGGAACGAGGCACCCCGCCCATCGCGGCGATGTCGCTGAGGTTGCGTTTGAGCAGCTTCGCGGCGGCGGCGGCGGGCGGGAGCGAGTCGTCGAAATGGCGTCCGTAGATCACCGGGTCGGTGGTGACGAGCAGCCGGCGCGCGCCGGTGGCCGGGAGCACGGCGCAATCGTCGCCGATGCCGAAGGGCGCGGGCGCGGTGGCGGCCCCGAGCCAGTCGCGGAGCTTGGCGATGAGGCGGCGCTCGCCGAGCGAGCCGACCGCCAAGGCGGGGTTGTCGGTGAACGGGTTCACGGGGAGCCGCCGACGCCGGCGAGCAGGTTGAGGATCGAGGTGAGGTTGAACAGCGCGTGCGCGACCACGGGCACGAGCAGGCTGCCGGATTTCTCGTAGGCCAACGCGAAGATCAGGCCCAGCACGGTGAGCGGAAGGAAGTGCACGAGGTTGAGGTGCAGGGAGGCGAAGGCCAGCGAGCTCAGCAGCAGCGCCGCCCACCGCGGCAGCAGGCGCCGGGCGAACCGGAAGAGTCCGGCGCGGAAGAGGATCTCCTCGCCGAGCGGGGCGAGGACCACGGTCACGAACGTCAGCGCCAGCAGCAGCGCGGGCGAAGAGCCGTTGTTGAAGAAGCCGGCCAGGTCCTGGAGGTGTATCGGAATCCCCAACGCCTCCATGGCGGTGCTGGACAGGTAGCTGGTGCCGGCCACGAACGGCAGGGCGACGCAGAACACCGCGGCGCCGAGGAGGAGCCGGTCAGTGAGCGGCGCCGGGGGCCGGCGGCCGGCGGGCGGAAGCGGACGGCCGGCCAGGCGCCGGTAGAGACTGAAGAGCGCGACGGCGATCGTGAGGGCGCCCTGGAAACCGAAGGCGGAGAGGACGGAGGTCCAGCCGTTGCCCGTGGTGAGCGAGAACTGGCGGAACAGGCTGCCGGCCAGCAGCGAGCCCACGCCGAACGCGCACACGGCAACCCAGGTGACGAGCAGGGTGTCGGCGAGCGGCGCATCCCAGGCGGGCAACAGCGGCGGGCTCCGGCGCAGCGGCTGCAGTTGCGGTGCGAAGTACCACGCGGCCACCAGCCCGAGGCCGAGGAGCGCCAGCAGCCATTGGCAGAGCTGGAAGGTGCCGGCGACGGAGGGGAGATCGAACATCGCGAGGAGGTTGAGCGGGAGCCGGGCGGGAACCAAGGCCGAAGCGCGGCGGGACGCCGGCGGAGAGCCGGGCGGCCGCGCGCGGCGTGGTGCGAGCGGGTCAGGCTCCTGGGTTCATCCGGCGCTTCATCTCGCGCACGGCCTCGTCGATGCCGGTGAGCAGGGCGCGGCTGAGGATGCTGTGTCCGATGTTCAACTCGTGCAGGCCGGGGAGGGTGCGGACCTCGGCGATGTTCACGTAGTTGATGCCGTGGCCGGCGTTGACGGTGAGGCCGAGCTTCGGCCCGAGGATCGCGGCGTGGCGCAGCCGCTCGAACTCGGCGGCCGCGGCGGCGGGCTCGAAATAGGCGTTGGCGTAGGCGCCGGTGTGCAGCTCGACGAACGGGCTCTTCATCTCGGCGGCGGCCTCGAGCGCGGGCTCGTCGGGGCCGATGAAGAGGCTGGTCTTGATGCCGGCGGCGGTGAGCGCGGCCACGGTATCGCGCACGCGGGCACGCTGGCCGACGACGTCGAGCCCGCCCTCGGTGGTGACCTCGGTGCGGTTCTCGGGCACGAGGCAGGCGTACTCGGGCTTCAGCTTGAGGGCGAAGGCGACCATGGCGTCGGTGCAGGCCATCTCGAGGTTGAGGCGGGTCTTGATGGACTCGCGCAGGCGCCAGACATCGCGCTCCTGGATGTGGCGGCGGTCCTCGCGGAGGTGGACGGTGATGCCGTCGGCCCCGGCGCGTTCGGCGGCGAGGGCGAGTTCGACCGGGTCGGGCTCGATGAAACGGCCGCAGGTCGCGGGCTCGGCGCGGTAGCGGGCCTGGCGGAGGGTGGCGGCGTGGTCGATGTTGACGCCGAGGAGGATGGGCGAGGTGGACGACATGGCGGCGGGAATGAAACGAAGATGCGATGCGACGCGCAGGCGGCGAGGAGAGAAATGGGGAAGGGGTGCGGAGAGAAGGCGGAGAACAGAGAACAGAGGGCGGAGGGCAGAGGACGGAGGACGGAGCGGGTGAATGTGGAAATCAGGAAGGTGGGAACGGAATGGCGGGCGACTGCCGGTGCGGCCATCCGTTGAAGCTGGTCGCGTCGAGGCTGGCGGGGAATTGGCCACAGATCGCCACAGATGAACACCGATCAGGAGGGAGAGATCCATTCCGATGGCGCGTGGCCGGGGATCTGGTCTTCCGTGGAAATCGGCAAGCCGCCGGCAATCCCCTTGATCGCGATGTGCCTGGCACTACGCTGGCCGTCGTGAACCCCGCCGCGCCAGTCTGCCGCCCGCCGAGTAATTCCGCTTCGAAGATTCCGAACCCCTTCGACCAAGCAATCCTCCGCACGCGGGTCGTGAAACGCGGTTACGGGCAAGAATACTGTTGGCCAGAAGAATGAAACGCTACGGACGAGTTCGTTTGATCCTCTACGCGGCGGTGGCCATTGCTGCCGCCATAGCCCTTGCTCGGCGCTACTCGTCCCCATCGGAATCGATGACCCAAGTGCAGTTCGCTGAGCCAGATCCGGTTATTGTTTCGTCTCCGACTGAGTGCTTCGATGTGTTCGCGGCGATCAAGGGAGCGAAGACTTTTCGCGGTTCGTTGGTCTGCTATCGTCACTCCGACGCCGCGCCAGCGAAGAAGGAAGAGTACCTTCTGGATGCCCAGGACCGCGCGCGGGTGCTCGCGGCACTGGGTGATTCCAGGCATTGGTTGCCGTGGGAGCTGTGCCTATGCGAACCATCGCGAGTTATCGAGTTGCACGGAGAGCCAGGCGGCGACCTCTCCATCTGGATTGGGAGCGAGAAGCATCCGAGCAAGGTGTACGTGGCTGGGCGTAAGCCGCATATCGCAGCGTGGATTGATCCCTCACGGAATGCTGAGCTGTGTGCGTCTGCTGATGCTGTCGAGAACCGGGCCAACCTTGCGGGTCGTGTTCGCCCGGAGCGAGGCGGAGCGGTGAACACGACCGGTGTTGAGCAAGCCCCTGCTTCGCCGGAGGCTCCGCAGGGCAGGCCCGGATCGAGCGGCGGACCGGAGACGAAGCTTTAGCCGACGAAGGCCGTACGGCTGGGCGGGACAGTTGAGTTGTGGCTGGCGGTGGGGGCGGGGTTGGGCTCAATGGCGCGCGAACATGAGCGACAACGCCGAAACGACCGCCGTAACGGGCACGCCGACGAACGAGAAGCAGGAGAACATCCTGCTCAACCTGATCTGCAACGTGGCGTTGCCGTCGTTCATCCTGATCAAGTTCAGCGCGCCGGCGAAGGTGCTGTTCTGGCAGAGCCCGGGGCTCGGGCCGGTGTGGGCGCTGGTCGTCGCGCTGGCCTTCCCGGTCCTCTACGGCGGGTACGACTTGGTGGTGCGACGGAAGTGGAACTTCTTCTCGGTGGTGGGCTTCATCTCGACGCTGCTCACCGGCGGGCTGGGGCTGTTCGAGGTGGCGGCGATCTGGATCGCGGTGAAGGAGGCGGCGGTGCCGTTGATCTTCGGCGTGGCGGTCGTGGGCTCGCTGTGGACCTCGACGCCGCTGGTGCGCACGCTGCTCTACAGCGACAAGATTTTGGACACGGCGAAGGTGGCCGCGGTGCTGGCCGCGCGCGGGGCGCAGGGGGCCTTCGACCGCTTGCTGGTGCGGGCCACGTGGCTGCTGGCCGGCTCGTTCTTCCTGAGCGCGGTGACGAACTTCGTGCTCGCGCGCGTGGTGCTGAAGAGCCCGCCGGACTCGGCGGCCTTCAAGGCCGAAATGGGCCGCATGCTCGCGCTGAGCTGGCCGGTGAACGTGCTGCCGAGCCTCGTGGTGACGCTGCTGGCGCTCTGGTATCTGCTCGCCGGGATCAAGCGCCTCACCGGACTCTCGCTCGACGATGTCTTCCGTCAGCCGCCGGAGAAACCGGTAGCCGGTAGCCGGTGACCAGTGGGCGGTAGCCGGTGACCAGTGGGCGGTAGGCGGTAGGCCGTGGGCTGTGGACGGTAGCCGGTTGCCAGTGGGTGGTGGCCGGTTGCCGGTGACCTGCTGCCGGTTGCCAGGGGACGGTGACGGAGGACCGCGTAGAGGACGTCGTCCCACGCGGTGTGGCCGTGGCCGGAGTCGAAACGCTCACGCGTTTCGCTACGCCGGAGAGGCGGCGATCGGTGGCGAATCCCCTTTCCGCCTGTTCGATCGTGGCGTTGGAGCCTCTGGGCCACCAGCGGTGGTCGGCCTGAACCCGAGATCCCGTTTCCTGCGCAGACTTCGCGCGCGGCGACCGTCAGTCCGCGGGCTGGGCGTTGCGCGGGTGCAGGACGGTGGCGCAGACGCCGCCGTCGGGGCGGTCGACCAGCTCCACGTTGCCGCCGATGCTGCGCAGCGAGTGGCGGGCGACGGTGAGGCCCATGCCGACGCCGACGGTGTGCTTGGTGCTGGTGAACGGCTCGAACATGTGGTCGCGGATCTTCGGATCGACCCCGCGGCCCTTGTCGAGGACGTGGATCTCGATCATCTCGCCCTCGGGGTGGTCGGTGTTGACGGCCGTCTCGATGACGATGGGACGCGGGCCCTTGTGGTCCTCGCCGTAGGCCTCCCAGGCATTGATGAGGAGCTTGGACAGGGCTTCCTCCATGACCTCGACGCTGGTGTTGAACTCGAGGTCGCCGAGCGGGTTGTCGATCGTGACGGGTTCGGTGATCTTGTACTCCGACTGGTACCGCTTCACGACGTCGTCGAGGAGCTTCTGGAGCTGGATCTGCGAGAGGGAGAAGCGGGACTTGATGGCGACGGTGCTGAGCTGGCGCAGGATGCCGACGATGCGGTTGATCGCCTGGTCGACGGCCTCGGCGTTCTTCTTCACCAGCTCGGGGCGGTCGTAGTAGGTCTTGATGAGATCGAGGTAGCCGATGACGACGCCGAGGAGGTTGTTGAGATTGTGCGAGATGCCCTGGGTGATGGCGCCGATGCTGGCGGAGCGGCGGGCCTCGGAGAGGCGGCGCTGGAGCACGAGCAGCTCGCGGTTCATCGAGACGAAGCGCAGCTGCGTCTGCACGCGGGCGACGGTCTCGTCGAGGTCGATGGGCTTGGTGATGTAGTCGACGGCGCCGACGTTGAGGCCCTCGAGCTTGCTCTCCTTCGAGGTGCGGGCGGTGATGAAGATGACGGGTATGGAGCGGGTGGCGACGGACTGCTTGAGGCGGTGGCAGACCTCGAAGCCGTTCATGTCGGGCATCATCACGTCGAGCAGGATGAGGTCGGGCATCTGCTCGAGGGAGATCTGGAGCGCCTCGGTGCCACGGTTGGTCGAAAGTACCTCCATGCCCTCGCGCTCCAGCTTGCGGCGGAGCAGTTGGACGTTAACGGGCTGGTCGTCGACGACGAGGATTTTGGACTTCGACATCTAGGGTGGGGCTGGGTGTGGAACGCAGTGAAAAAGAAACGCGGTGCCGCGGCAAGCGGACGTTACGCGTCCCCGTCGGGCGGCGGGGTGAAAATCGGGTAAGATCCGGCCGCGCAGGCCGCGGCCGGCGGGGCGTGGCGACGGCTCAGGCGTGGGCGAGACGCCAGGCCTTGAGCGTGTTCTTCATGAGCATCGCGACCGTCATCGGGCCGACGCCGCCGGGGACCGGCGTGATCTTCGTGCAGAGCGGCGCGACGGAGGGGAAGTGGACGTCGCCGGTGAGACGGTAACCAGTCTTCTTGGTCGCGTCGGGCACACGGTTGATGCCGACGTCGATGACGACCGCGCCGGGTTTGACCATGTCGGCCGTGACGAACTCCGGCTTGCCGATGGCGGCGATGAGCACGTCGGCCTGGCGGGTGATCGAAGGCAGGTCGGCGGTCTGCGAATGGCAGACGGTGACCGTGGCGTTGGCGAAGGGTTTGCGTTGCATGGCGAGCAACGCGATGGGCTTGCCGACGATGAGGCTGCGGCCGAGCACCACGACGTGTTTGCCGGAGAGTTTCACGCCGGAGCGCACGATGAGCTCCATGATGCCCGCGGGAGTGCACGCGACGAAGCCGGAATCGTCCTCCTGGGCGACCTTGCCGAGGTTGAGGGTGTGGAAGCCGTCGACGTCCTTCTGGGGCGAGACGCGGCGGAAGACGGTGAGCTCGTCGATGTGTTTGGGCAGCGGCGACTGGACGAGGATGCCGTCGACGGAGAGGTCGGCGTTGAGCTGGTCGATGAGGGCGAGCAACTCGGCCTGGGTGGTGGAGACGGGAGGGAGGATGACGCGGCTGGTGATGCCGATCTCGGCGGCGGTCTGGTCCTTCTTCTTCACGTAGGAGACGGAGGCCGGGTCGTCGCCGACGCGCACGAGGGCGAGGCAGGGCTTGCGTCCGGAGATGGTCGCGACCTCGGCTTTGAGTTCGGCGACGATCTGCGCCGCGGTGTTGTTGCCGTCGATGAGTTCCATATGGGGCCGCGATGAGAAACCGGCGGAGCGGCGCAGGGCAAGGCGGATGCGGGCGGCGTCTTGCGAAGCTGCCGGACCGGGCCGGAGCGGCAACTTGACCCCGACTGGGCGCGTCCCATCCTGCCCCCATGCTTCGCAACCCTGAGAACCAACGCGCGCGGCGTGCCGCGTTCACCCTGTTCGAGATCCTCATCGTCGTCGCGCTGATCGCGCTGCTCGCGGGGGTGGCGGTGGTCAATGCCGACAAGATCTTCGGCCAGAACCAGGAGCAGGTGGCCAAGATCTTCGTGAAGCAGAGCCTCGAGGTGCCGCTGACCAGCTTCAAGATCGCCATGGGCGGCTACCCGACGACCGAGGAGGGCCTGCAGGCGCTCGTGACGGCGCCGAGCACCAACGCAGACCGGTGGCGGGGCCCCTACATCAAGACCGACGGCGGCAAGCTGCCGATCGATCCCTGGGGCTCGCCCTACCTCTATCGGTATCCCGGCACCCACAACACCGACCGCTACGACGTGTGGTCGGCCGGACCGGATCGCAAGGACGGCACCGCCGACGACATCGGCAATTGGTGAGTTCGACCCTCCAGGACACAGAATCCCATGCCCCGGGGGCGGTGGCAGCGAAGACGGCGTCCGCGGGGCACATGGTAGCGGGCAGGCTCGATCGGACGCGTGGGGCCGACACCGGCCGGGTGCGCGCCGGCATCGTTCGGGCTCGGCGCGGCTTCACCTTGCTGGAGGTGCTGCTGGTGATCGCGCTGATCGCGGTGGCGGGCTCGCTGTTCCTCGTAAGCCTGGAGTCGCTCGGCAAGTCGTCGCCGGCGGACGAATTCGCCGGGGCGTTCTGGCGGGCGATGGCGCAGGCGCGCGAGAGCGCGCTGGCCTCGCGGCGTACGGTGGAGTTGCGATGGGACGGCGAGGCGAAGGCCTTCCTCCTCGAAGGTGGCGGGGGCTCCAGAGCCGTGCCGGTGCCGGCCGACGCGATCGGCTCGGACCGCGAGTGCGCGGCGGTCTTTTCCGAGGAACTGCCGACCAACGACTACATCCTGGTCCGGGGCGAACTTGTCACCCGGCGACCGATCCCGGCGGTGCGGATCTTTCCGGACGGCTCCTGCCAGGCGTTCGCGATCGAGTTGGCTCTCGGCGCGGCGAAGCAGCGGATGCTCATCGACCCATGGACCGGCGCCGAGATGCTGCCGGCGGACACGCCGACGAAAGGCGGCCGCTCGTGAGCAGACGCGTCGACGGTATCGGGAAGCTGGCGCGTCGTGGGGCGGCGCGCGGTTTCACCTTGCTGGAGGTGCTGCTGGCGCTGGCGTTGTTCGCGATCGCGGTGGTCGTGCTGACGTCCTCGTACCTCAACATCATCGAGGGAATGGCGGCGGTGCAGACCGACCGCGAGTTCGAGCAGGAGGTGCGCTGGGTGCGCGAGCGAGTGCTCCTGCTCGCCGACCGGGCCGAGGTGGAGAAGGGCGGCGAACTCACGACCCCGGCGGCGGCGAAGCTCTCCTGGGACGCGACGGTCCTGGCGGCGCCGGTGGCCGACCTGTTCCTCGTCGACCTGCACGTTGCGATGGCCGCGGGTACCGAGAACGGGAAGGCCCGCGAGTATCGCGAGCGGCTCACGGTGTTGCGGCCGGGATGGTCGGAGCCGGTGGAGCGCGGCAAACTTTTCGAGGACGCAAAGCAGCGCATCGAGGAGGACCGACGCCAGCGTGGCGTGGCCGCGGAGAAACGCACCTGATGAGAACGTGGCGAACAGTCCGCGGAGCCCGGTCGTGCTGGCGCTGCGAGTCGCTCGGGGGCGGCGAGCCGGAGCGCGGCCGGCGCAGCTTCACGCTGCTGGAGGTCATGCTGGCGGTGGCGCTGTCCACGCTGCTGCTGGTGGCGGTGAACTTTTTCGTGCTGTCGTTGGGCGAGTTGTGGAGCGGCGGCTCCGAGGAGCGGCTCTTCGACCGGCATGTGCGCGGAGTAGGGCGCTTTCTGGAGACGCTGGTGGAGCAATCGGTCGTGCCGACCACCGCCTCGACCCGCGTGACAAACGGCGGAGCGACGACCAACTGGCCCCCACCGCGCACCCCGGCAAAGCCGTTCGAGGTGACCGCGGGGGAGGGTGGTCCGGCGGCCACGGGAGTGGCGGCGATCCTGCGCCCGATCGGCCAACGCCTGTGTCGATGGCTTACGGCGACAACATTGGCCCACGTCCCGCTGGGCCGCGAGCTGGGCTTGGCCACGTCGTGGGCGCTGCGCGTGCAAACCGCTCCGGACCGGGGCGGCAGGAGCCGGTTGCCGCGCCCGGTGCGCGAGGCCGGTCGGGATCGCCAGCCGACGATGGGCAACTCGCGTGGCAATCTACCGGGCGCCGGGGGCGGCACGGCCGACGCGGCGACCGGCGCCCGTTTCCGCTTCGACACACCGAGCGGCTACGAAGGCGGGCCGTTGCTGCTGATGTTCGAGGTCGACGAGGCGCCCGGCCAGTGCGTGTGGCCCCAACGGTCGTTGCCGCAGGTCGAGTGTGCGCTCCAGGTGAGCGCCGACGAGGGTCTGGTCCTGCTCTGGAAGTCGAAACTGGAGGACGACTACGGCAAGGCCCGTCCGCGCAAGACCCAGCTCTCGCCCTTCGGGCGGGGCCTGTCTTTCGAGTACTACGACACGGAACGCGGAACCTGGTCGCGCACCGAGCAGCCGCAGCCCGACGGGAGCGGCGGCTGGTTGGTACCGCAGCGCGTGCGGGTGGCTTTCGCGTATCAAGGGATCGAGCGCGAAATCTCGATCACCCTGCCGGACGCGCCGGGAGGGGCGCCGTTGCGATGAGCGTGCACGAACAGCATCGCGGCAGATCCGGCCCGGCGGCGCACCCCCGGCGGCGCGGATCGGTGCTGCTGTTCGTGCTCGTGCTGGTCGTCGTGACGGCGGCGGCGGTGCTGAAGTTCAGCGAGCGGGCGATGGGGGAGATGGCCGGCGAAGGCTACTACGTGCAACGGCAGCGGTTGCGCGGCGAGGCGTATTCGGCGCTCGAGGCGACGCTGGCCGTGCTCGCGCAATACCGGGAGATCGACGGCGGGCTGTATGCCCCGGCGCAGGGCTGGGGCGACCCGCTTGGGCAGGCCGGGTACGAGCCGGCGGCCGGGCGCGAGGTGGAGATCGCGTTCACGGACGAGAACGGCAAGTTGCCGCTCACCGATGCAGGGGTACTGGAGCCGGCCCTGGCCGGGGTGTTCGCCGAACTCGGATTCGAGGCCGGCGAGGTGGAGGTGCTCACCGACAGCCTGTTGGACTGGATCGACGCCGACGACAACCCGCGTCCCTTCGGCGCCGAGAAAGACGACTATCTGCGGACCGATCCGGCGCATGTGGCGGCCAACCGGGCGCCGCGGTCATTCGCCGAGCTGGCCTCGGTGCAGGGGTTCGCGGACCTGATGTTCACGGAGTCGGGCCGGCCCAACGAGCGCTTCGAGGCGTTCACCCAGCGCGTGAGCCTCTGGAGCGACGGCACGATCAATCTCAATTCCGCGCCCGATGCGCTGCTGCGCACTTCCGGCCTGCTCGACGAGCGGCAACTCGCCTCGCTCGGACGGGTGCTCGACACGGTCGACGGCGACCGCGGCACGGCGGGTGCACGCTACTACCGGTCGCTGGGCGAGCTGGCCGAGCAGGTCGGCGAACTGCCCGCGGCGGCGGGGTTGGGTGTGCAGACCAAAGTGCTCGGCATTGTTGTGACGGTGCGGGAGCGGCAGGCGGCGTTCCGACTGCGGGCGGTGGTGCGCACGGACACAAGCGGCGGCCGGATTGCGGCTGCTGCCGGCAGCGCCAACGGGACGGGCCGCAGGACTGCCGCGGGTGCGGGGGGCGGCGCGAATACGACGAGCGAATACCCTTTCAAGTTTCTTGAGCTTGTGGAGGATCCACCCCCTTCTAGCATCGATCGCACGCAGCAAGTGCCCTGAACCACGTGGCGGCCCAATCTCCCAACAATCGAACAGCCGACGGCCGGCTGACCTCGGAACAACCGGTGCTACTGGTGCCGGGGTCTCATTTCTTCACGGCGTGCGCCCCCTTGTCGGCCGGCACAGCGGAGCGTGAGCTCCCGGGGCTGGCCGCGCTGGCGCTCGAGGCCGACTCGCCCTTTGCCGAAGAACAACTGGCGCGTGGGTATTACGCAGTTCGGACCGCCGGCGGGCTGGTGGTCTTCGCGGCGCTGCGCCGCAAGTTCGTCGCGCAACAGGAGCCGTGGGCGCAGGCCGGGTTCGTGGTGCCGGACTTCGCCACGTGGCTGCCTCGCGTCGAAACAGCCTCCGGCATCGTGGTCTTGGAAACACCGGAGGCGGTCACCGCGCTGGAGTTTGCGCCGGGATCGCCCCTGCCGCGCCGAATCGTGAGCCGGCCGGTGCCGACCGAGCCGGGCGGCGAGGACGGGATGGCGCTGACGCGCGAGCGAGTGTTGACGCAGATCGAGCCGGGCGGGCGCCGGGTGCGTCGCTACCGGCTGAATGCAGTGCGGTGCACGGTGAAAGGCCGGCGCTTCCAGATCAACTGGGAGCTGCAGGAGGGCTCCGCTGCGAAGCCCGAACCGGTGGTGCTCACGGCGGCGCAATTGTGGGCGATGGATGTGCGCGATCCCGCGTTCCTTCGGCAGAAACGCCGCGATTTCCAGTGGAACCACCGCGCGTGGGGCGCGCTCGTAGGGCTTGGCGTCGCGGCGGCGCTGCTGGTGGTGGCCGAGTTCGCCCTGCTCGGCGTACGACTGCTCAACGCCGCGCGCGAGGCCCGGGTCGAGGCGCAGACACCGGCGGCACGGCGGGCGGAGGCGGACAGCGACATTGTCGCCCGGCTCGCCGGCTACATCGACCGCAAACCGCAACCGCTGGAGTTGCTGGGGGCCGTCAACGACGTGCGACCGCGCTCGATCTATTTCACCAAGGTCTCCGTCGATGGGGGGCTGCAGATGGTGATCGACGGCGCGACGAGCTCGTTGGCGGAGGTCAACGAGTTCGAAGCCGCGCTGCGCCGCGTGCCGGCGGTGGCTGCGGTTGAGGTGAAAAACACCCGCGCCCGCGAGGGTGGGGGCACCTTCCAGCTTATGTTGTCCTTCCGGGCCGGCGCCGCGCTCGCGCCCCAGACAGCGAGTCAATCCCCGACCAGGCCGACACCATGAGAAGCTTCTTCTTCCGTCGCAGCTGGCGCGAACGTATCCTGCTCCTGGTGGTGCTGGCGACCGGCGTCCTCATTTGGCTCGCCTCCGTGGTCGGTCGGGCGCGGGAGACGCGGACCCGCTGGGTCGCGGTGGGGACCCAGCTGCAGTTGCAGCAGAACTGGATCGACCACGCCACCGAGATCCGAGCACAGCTCGACGGCCGCCTCGCCCAGGTGCAGGCGGGGCGCTCGCTCAACGCGAATCAGCTCGTCGGCCAACTCGACGCCGTGGTGAAGCGCCACCGGTTTGCCTTCCGGCTGGACCCGCCGACGACCGAGCGCAAGCCGCCCGTGGCGTTGCATACCGTGGCGCTCTCGCTCGAGAAGACCGAGCTGGCGGCCTTCGGGGCCTTTGCCGATGACCTGCGAACCAGTCTGCCGCTGGTCAACATCGAGCAGGTCGTTCTCACTCCCGACCGCCGCAACCCAGCGCAGCTCGATGTGCGACTCAAACTCTCCGGGCTCGAACTGCTCCCCATGAAACCCCGCCGCTTTCCGCTCCTGTGCCGCATGGCCGGCGCGTCGGCCGTCCTCGCCTTGGTCGGGCTCGCGCCCCGTGCGGAGGCCCAGGGCGGCCCCGTGCCGATTCCCGTCGAGTCCAGCCCGCCCATGCCCATGCCGGTCACGGCCGCCCAACCGGCCACGGTCGCTTCGCCGGTCGGGTTCGCCCAGCCGGCTCCGCTGGTTGCGATCCCCCCCTCCGGCGACGGCGCGGCGATGATCGACAACATCAAGCTCAGCGACAACCCGCTCTCGACGGTGCTCGACCTGCTCGAGCAGCTCACCGGCCGCTCGGTCATCCGCCCGCAGCAACTGCCCACGCCGACGTTCACCTTCAACAGCCACGGCCCGATCTCGCGGCAGGACGCCATCATCGCGATCGAGTCGCTGCTCAGCCTGAACAACATTGCCGTCGCCCCGCTGGGCGAGAAGTTCATCAAGGTCGTCGTCATCACGAACATCCGGACCGAGGCGCCGGAGCTGGTGGTGGGCTCGCTGCGCGACCAGCCGCCCTCCGGCAAGATCGTCAGCCGGCTGTTCCGGCTCGAGTACCTCGACACGACGACCTTCCAGAACCAGGTGCAGCCGTTCCTCAGCCCGGGCTTCGGCGCGGTGGTGCCGTTCCAGAATTCGAACACGCTGCTGGTCACCGACACGATCTCCAACCTCCAGCGGCTCGAGTATGTGCTCGAGCAGGTCGACCGGCCGCGCGATCTCGTCACCCGCTTCTACACGCTCAAGTTCGCCCAGGCCCAGTCCGTGGCGGAGAAGATCAAGAACATGGTCGAGACGACCCGCACCGCCTTCAACCGGCCGGGCGCGGGCAGCTCCGCCGTCCCGATGCCTCCGGGCGCCCCCGTGCCGGTCAACGCCGAAGGCGGTGCCGGCGCCGGCGACGCCGCGGCCGGCCTGGGTGCGGCCCTGCTCTCGGCCAGCACCAGCATCAACTTCGACGAGCGCACCAACCAGGTCATCCTCGTCACGGACTCCGCGAGCGTGCAGTTCTTCCAGGACCTGATCGAGAAGCTCGACGTGCAGGCCGACCCCTCGACGCAGATCGCCGTCATCCAGATCCAGCACGCGCAGGCCACCGACGTGGCGGCGCTGCTCAGCACGTTCGTCAGCGGCGGGTCCACGCGCGGCGCCACAGCGGGCACGCGCACCACGCGCTCGCAGCGCAGCAGCGAGACCTTCCCCTCGCTCGGCCGGCGCAACGAGACTCCGGCCCCCGCGGCCTCCGCTTCGCCGGCCGCGGGCGTGGTCGGCGAGCGCAACTCCCAGTTCAGCGACTTCATGACCATCATCGCCGACGAGCGCAGCAACGCGATCGTCGCCTCCGGCACGCAGGACGATCTCAACCTCATCCGCTCGCTCATCAAGCAGATCGATGTCGTCCTGCCCCAGGTGCAGATCGATGTGCTGATCGCGTCGGTGACGCTCAACGACACCGTGCAGCGGGGCATCGACGCCTTCACCGGCATCAAGGTGGAGGGCAACAAGGTTATCGGCATCCTCGGCTCCGCCGCCGCCGGTTCCGCCGGCGCCGTCCCCGGGGTGACCGGGCCCGGGTTCGACATCTCGCAGATCCTCGTCGCCGGAAAACAATCGTTCACGGCCAACGTGGGGACGCCGAACACGCGCAGCAAGGTGCGCGTGCTCTCGGTGCCGAGCATCACCACCACCCACAACCAGGAGGCCACCATCACCGTCGCCAAGGCGGTGCCGATCATCACCTCCGCCTACAGCGACACCAGTGCCGTCACCACCGCGCGCAACAGCTACAGCTACCAGAACATCGGTCTCGAGCTCACCGTGAAGCCGCTCATCGGCGCCGATGGCACCATCCAGATGGAGGTCGCGCAGAGCGCCGACGAGATCGAGAGCTACAACGCCGACGACCAGCCGCTCATCTCCAAGCGCACCGCCAAGTCCTTCATCAGCGTGGGCGACGGCGAGATCATCGTGCTCGCCGGCATGCAGAAGACCTCGAAGGGCAAGACCCGCAACGGCATGCCCCTGGTCAGCGAGATCCCGTTCCTCGGCGAACTCTTCGGCACCACCAAGAACGAGAAGACCCGCGACGAGATCGTCTTCTTCATCCAGCCGCGCATCATCCGCACCACCGCCGACGGCGACCGCCTGGCGCGTGCCCAGGCGGAGGAGTCGGCCACGCGGCCCTTGACGGAGAAACGTATCCAACGCACGGCGGTTCTTCCCGCCGACCCGGTTTCGCCCTAGTCCCCGTCGTGTCCTCCCGCTTCGTCAGTCACGTGTTCTGCGCCGGTGCGCTGGTCCTCGCCGCCCACCGCGCCGCGGCCATGCCCGAGTCGCTGGTGCGCAACTCGCCGTTCCTGCCCGCCGGCAATGTCGCCCCGGTCAGCGCGCCCAACGGGCGGCTCGAGTTCCGCGGTGTCGTCGCCCTCGATGGCACCACGCGTTTCACGATCTTCGACACGAGCACCAACCGCGCGGTCTGGCTCGCTGTCGGCGAGTCCGATGGGGGCCTGCGGGTGGCGGCGTACGATGCCTCCGCCGAGGCGGTCACCGTCGAGCTTGAGGGCCAGTCGGTGCGGCTTACGATGAAGGAGGCGCAGATTGTCTCCGTCGCGGTGACCCAGCCCTCCACTGGTCCGCAGACCGGTGGACCGGTGGCCGGACCGGGCTTGGCGCCACCGCCGAACGAGCGGGAGATCCAGGAGCGGCGGGCCCGCATCATCGAAGAGCTGCGGCGGCGCCGCGCCCTGCGACAGGGGCGCCAGCCCGACGGTGCGCCCGGTGGATCGACTGGCGGCCCGCCAATCCCGCAACCGATGCCCTTCGACCAATCCGGGCCCCAGCCCCAACCGCAGCCATGACCCGCCCGCCCGCCATCGCATTGCCCGCGCTCGCGCTGCTCTCCGAGGAGGCGCGCAACCGTGTGCTCGAGGCACCGCGCGCCGAGCGCCTCGCGTTGTTCGCCCACGCGCGACGGCTCCCGCCCGAGCAGGCGCTCGCCCAGCTCGCCGAGGAGGCCGGTCTCGCGGTCGTCGGCCCCGAGCAGTTCAGCCTGCCGCAGCTCCAGCAGATGCCGGTGCGCCTCGTCCACGAGTATTGCTGCGTGCCGGTGGCCACCGCCGAATCCGAGGAGCTCTGCCTCGCCACCGCCTGGCCGCCGGAGGGGCGCATGGACGACTGGGTTTTCGCCGCCTGCGACCGCGAGCCGCGCTGGGTCCTCGCCGCGCCCGACAAGATCGCGAAGTTCCTCACCGAACACCTCGGGGTCGGTTCCGATTCACTCGACGGCGACACCACGGTGGCCGAGGTTGTCGCCGAGGAGGAGGAGGACGAGGACGCCGCGGTGATCCGGTTCGTGAACCGCGTGTTCGAGCAGGCGGTGACCGACGGCGCCACCGACATCCATTTCGAGCCGCAGGAGGAGACGCTGCGCATCCGCTACCGCATCGACGGCCTGCTGGTGCCGGTGCCCGTGCCCGAGAATTTGCGACGCTTCCAGGACGCCGTCACCTCGCGCCTGAAGATCATGGCGAAGCTCAACATCTCCGAGCGCCGCCTGCCGCAGGACGGGCGCATCGGCTACCGGGTGGGCGACACGTTGCTCGACATCCGTCTCTCGACCATCCCCACGATGTACGGGGAGAGCGTGAGCCTGCGCCTGCTCAACAAGAAGAACAACGCGCTCACCCTCGACCAGCTCGGCATGAGCGCCGAGGACCAGGAGAAGATCGACGCCGTGCTCGGCCTGCCGCACGGCATCATCCTCGTCACCGGCCCGACCGGCTCGGGCAAGAGCACCTCGCTCAACGCCTTCATCCGCCGGATCAACTCCACCGACAAGCGCATCATCACCATCGAGGACCCGATCGAATACGAGGTACCCGGCGCCAACCAGATGCAGGTGCGCCCCGAGATCGGCCTGGATTTCGCCGAGGGCCTGCGCCACATCCTGCGCCAGGATCCGAACGTCATCATGGTCGGCGAAATCCGCGACCGCGACACGGCCGACATCGCCATCCGCGCCTCGCTCACCGGCCACCTCGTCTTCTCGACCATCCACACCAACGACGCCCCGGGCGCGATCACGCGCCTGACCGACATGGGCATCGAGCCGTTCCTGATCGCCTCGGGCGTGGAGCTGGTCATCGCGCAGCGCCTTGTCCGGCGGCTGTGCCCGCATTGCTCGCGCCCGGCCCCGATCGCGCGCCACCAGCTGCTCGACCAGCTCGCCGTGCTCGGCCTGGCGCCCGAGCTCGCCGAGGGCGTGCACGAGCTGCCGGCGGCCGTCGGCTGCGAGGCGTGCCGGGGGCTTGGCTACAAGGGGCGCGTGGGCGTGTTCGAGATCCTGCGTGTCGAGGACCGGCTGCACGACCTGATCGTGCAGCGCGAGTCGGCCCGGCAGATCCGCAAGGTGGCGGTCGAGGGCGGCATGGCCCCGCTCGAGCTCGCCGGCTGGAAACAGGTCCGTGCGGGCTTCACGACGCTCGAGGAGATCGTGCGCGTGCTGTCGATGGCGGAGGGCAAGGGCACATGAGCGCTGCGGCGGCCAGTAGGGCCGGTCTCCGACCGGCCTCCTCGGGTTTGCCGATCGTCGACGGCCCGAGCGGGGCGCAGAAGGCCGGTCAAAGACTGGCCCCACCCGCAAGCGAGTCGGCTCGGGGCGGAAGCTGAACCATGCCGATTTTCCACTACACCGCACGCGACGCGCAGGGCGCCGAGACCCGGGGTAAGCTCGAGGCCGGTTCGCGCAAGCTGGCGCTCGCCCAACTGCGCGCCCGGCAGCTCACGCCGTCCCGGCTCGACGAGAGCGGGGGCGCCGCGGCCGCGCCGGCCGGGGGCTTCTCACTCGGCGCTTTCGGCGGCGGGGCGAAACGGCTGCGGCGCGAGCACGCGCTGCCGTTTTTGCGGGCGTTGATGGGGCTGGTCACCAGCGGCATCCAGACGGCGGACGGCGTGAAGCTGCTCAGCCGGCGGCTGAGCGACCCGGCCTTGCGCGCGCTGGCGACGGCGCTGTGGGACCAGCTCAGCCAGGGACGCTCGCTCTCTCAGGCGATGACGGCGCAGGGGACGGTGTTCGACGAGGCGACGATCAACCTGGTCGAGGCCGGCGAGGCCACGGGGCGGCTCGGCGGCGTGCTGGAGCGGCTGGTGGCCGACATGGAGGAGCGCGCGGAGATCCGCGCGAAGGTGATCGGGGCGATGGCCTACCCGGCGATGATCGTGCTGATGGCGGTGGTGGTGCTGTTGATCGTCCTGTTTTTCGTGATGCCCCGGATCGAAATGCTGCTCGCCTCGCTGCAGGGCAACCTGCCGCTGGCCACGCGGCTGCTCATGGGGCTGGCCAATTTCACCCTGCACTACGGCTGGTTCTTCGCGCTCGCGGGCGCCACCGGCGCCTCCGTCTTCTGGGCTTGGCGACGCAAGCCGGAGGGCCGGCTGGCCACCGACCGCTGGCTGTTGAAGGTCACCGGGCTCGGCTCGTTCATCGTGGCCAACGACATCCTCCGCCTCACGCAATCGCTGAGCCTGCTGCTCGAGAACGGCATCAGCACGCTGCCTGCGCTGGTGATGACCGAGCGCACGATCCAGAACCGGGTGTTCCGCGCGTCCTTCGCCGAAGCGCGCGGCAAGATTGCCGAGGGCGCGGGCATCTCCACCGCGCTGGCCGGCACGGGATTGTTCCCGCCGCTGGCGATCGACGTGCTCTCCGTGGGGGAGAGCACGGGCAACATCGTGCCGGGGCTGAAGGACGTGGCGCGCGACTTCCGCCGGCAGATCGCCCGGCAGGTCCAGGTGTTCATCGGCGTGGTGTCGTACGGGGCCTTGCTGGTGGCCGCCGCGTTCGTGGGCCTGCTCGCGTTCGGCATCATCTCCGCGGTGTTCCAGATCAGCGCGAGCCTGAAGGCGGGCTGAGCCGGGCGGGGCGCTACGGGACGAGATCGTACACCGCGACCTTCACGAGATAGCTGCGGCCGTCGCGACGGAACAGGTACTCGATGGTGTCCGCGGTGCGCAGGTGCTTCTCGAAACGGTCGAGGTTCCACTTCACGATCGGCTCGCCGTCGATGCCGACGATCGCGTCCCCCGGCCGGATCTGCTGGGTGGTGGCGGGGGCGTCCTCCATCACCTGGAGCACGCGCCACTCGGCGGGGAGGCGGGCGAAACTCAGACCGGTGGTGCGCTGCGCGGGCAACTTGACGGGCGCGTCGCGTTCCGGCGTGAGGACGACGAGGCCGCGGTGCTGGTCGAAGGTGAGCGTGAAGTGGCGGAGAATCTCCGCGCCGATGGTCGGCAATTGGTCGGTGAGCATCACGCGCGGCTCGCGGATCTCGACGGTGCCGAGCACAAGCGTGGCGGCGAGCCGGCCGATCTGGCGGGGGGCGTCGCCCGAGAGGGTGGCGACGAGCGGACCGGTGCGCGGACCGTATTTGAAGGATGGGTTGAGTCCGGTGGCGTTGAGGGTGAAGGGCAGGTTGCTGCCGGAATCGATCAGCGCCATGAACGTGGCGGCGCCGAGCTCGACGTTGATGATCGGCCGCGTGCCGTCCTCGAGCGCGAAGGGCACGGCGATGCCCGGGATGGCCCGCGCGGGAAACCGGGGCGAGAGCACGACGCGGCTGCGCGGGTAGTCGAGCGTGAGCAGCACGTCGCGGAAGACAGGAAAACCGAGGATGCCGTCCACGGTGACGCCGAGGTGGTTGGAGAAATCGACGAAGTCGTAGACGGCGGCGCGCACGGTGGCGAAGCCCGTGCCGCCCAGCTCGATCGAGGGCACGGTGATGCTGCCCAGCAACGTGGCGCCGCCGGCGGCGGAGATCACCTGGACCGGGGCGAGCCCGACGTTGGGGCGGAACCCGGGGACGGTGGCGGCGATGCGGTCGGAGACGAGGGTGACGGAGGAGCCCGTGTCGACGAGGAAGTAGTACGGCCCGGCGCCGCCGACGGAACCCTCGACGAGCAGGAGGTTGGAGACCAGGCGCCCGGGCACGGCGTTCTGCCCGGGCGCGAGACTTCCGCGGTCGAAACGCAGGGTGGTGGGGGAGGCGGGCGCGGCGAGGGCGAGGAGCGCGAGGCCGGCGGCGAACACGAGGCGGAGCGGGAACATGCGACCTCCGAAGAGACCGCGCCGGGCCGGAAGTGTTGCGTGTCCGGCGGGCTTCATTTCCGGGGCGTGGGCAGCGTGAGGGCCAGCGCCAGCGGGGCGAGGATCACGGCCGCGGCGGCGGCGTAGCAGGCGGTGGACCCGAAACGCCAATACAACACGCCGGCGCAGACCGGGCCGATGGCGCGGGTGAGCGAGCCGAGCGCGCGGAACAGGCCCATGAGCCGGCCCTGCTCGTCCTCGCCGACATAGAGCGAGAGCAGCGCCGAGAGGGCGGCGTAGCAGAAGCCGGAACCGACCGAGGCGAGCCCGAGGCTGGCGTAGACGGTCGCCGGGGTGTGGGCGAACGCGAGCCACGCCATGCCGGCGCAGGCGCAGGCGAGGCCGAGCGTGCCGGCGTGCTTCTCGCCGAGCCGCGGCACCAGCCGGCGGACGAGGAAACCCTGCGTGAGGACGGAGACGACGCCGGTGTAGACGAAGACCAGCGTGAGCTCGCGCGGGGTGTAGTGCAGACGCTCGGCGGCGAGGAACCCGAGGGTGAGTTCGAGTCCGCTGAAGCCGAGGATGAAGAGCGCGTTGATGAGGATGACGCGACGCACGTGCGCGGCCGGGATCGCCAGCAGCGCACGCAGCGGATGGCGGGGGCGCTCGGCGGAGGCGGCGGCGAGGCCCGGGGTGTAGGTCTCCGCGAAGCGGCGCTGGACCCAGAGCAGGTTGAGCAGGCCGAGGGCGAAGGCGATCAGCGCCGGCACGGTGAAGGGGTTGACCCCGCAGGCGGCCAGCCCGGGCCAGCGGTCGAGCAGGTTCCAGTGGGCGGTGAGGCCGCCGAGCGCCGGGCCGGTGATGAACCCGAGCCCGAAGGCGGCACCGATCAGGCCCATGCCCTTGGCGCGGTCGGCGCGGGTGGTGATGTCGCTCACGGCGGCGGTGGCGACGGAGAGGTTGCCGCTCGCGATGCCGGCGACGATACGCGAGAGGAGAAAGAGCAGGAAGGAGCCGCTGAACGCCCAGATCGCATAGCTGGCCGTGGTGCCGGCGATGGTCAGCCGCAGGACTGGGCGGCGGCCCACGCGGTCGGAACGAGCGCCCCACACCGGGGCGAAAAGGAATTGGAGCAACGAGTAGAGGGATCCGATGACGCCGGCGAAAAGCACGGCGGTGGCGCTCTGGTCGATGTTCCACGCCCGGGCGAGGGTGTCGAAATGGCCGAGCAGCCAGCCCAGCGCGCCGCCATGGCCCTCGCGCCCGAGGTAGTAGTCGAGCATCGCCGGGAACAGCGGGAAAAAGAGGGAGAACCCGATGAGGTCGAGGTAGAGCGTGAGGAAGATCACGCCCATCGACGCCTTCTTCGGCGCGGGAGCTGTAGTGGAGGCGGGCACGGTGGTAGCGGCCGCATCAGATTGCGGCCCGGCGGGGAGCGCAAGCGAATGGGCGTGTCCTCGCCGATCGGCCGATGCACAAGAGGCATGCGGCGATTGGAAGCGACGCCTAGGTCGACCGAGGGCGGCTAGGCGCGGGGTTGCCGGGGGGGGGCGCCGGCCCGAACTACGTGAACCCAAGCCGAAATTCGGCGCGGATGGGCCAGTCATTGGCGCCCTCGGCGAGGGTGGCGAGGCAGCGGTTGACGAGTTCCTCGTAACGCGCGCAATCGAGGGGCACGGGGCAGCCGCTCCACGGCGAGGCGCCATCAGGGCGAACCTCCGCGACGAGGTGCTGCCGGACCCACATGCGCACCCGGTAGAAGGCGAGGTGGTGGTGCCCGGCAAGGCTGGTGCGGAGCGCAAAGAGAAGACGGATGCAATGCTCGGCGTCGGCCCGCGAGGTCATGGCGCTGCGCAACTCGAGCGCTAGGTCGATCAGATCGGGTCTATCGTGACGGAGTTCGCCGAGGAGCAAGTCGAGAGTCTGCGGTCCGTCATGAAACGGGCAGGAGACGGGACGAACGGGAGCGAAGTCCGCACCCGGTGGGTCGCGGAAGGGTAGTGAGCCCATGGATGAGTGCGTTTCCCCGGGTGGGGGGACGCAAGGGCGACAGACCACGGCTACTTCAAGTAGCTCTTGAGCATCCAGAGCGTTTTGCCGTGCCAGGCGATGCGGCCAATGGCGAGATCCTGGGTTTCGAGGTCGCGGGTGGATTCGGCGGTGTCGCGCAAGGTGATGGCATCGGCGAGTGTCTTCTCATGGGCGACGATAAGCGCGGCGACAAAGTCCTTGGCCGCAGCGGTGACAGGCAGTTCGTCGATACCTGCCTGCTTGGCCAGAGTGGCGAGACCACCGACGGGAAACACGTCGATGATACGCGCTTGCTCAGCGATGTCGTCGATCGCCTCGAAGAGGTTTTCGTACTGGGCCTGGAAAGCGGAGTGGAGCTGGAAGAAGTCCGGGCCCTCGACGTTCCAGTGGGCGTGGTGGGTGATGGACATCAACGCGTAGGAGTCGGCCAGCAATTGCTGGAGGGCGGCGGCAACGGGCGTGGAGTGGCGGGTGCGGGCGGCGGCTTGATACCATCTTGCAGTCATACGTATAATAACCCAGCCTCCGGTGCCTTCACCCGGAGGTTTTTTCATGCGTCCGCCCAAGCCCTTTCCCCCAGGCAGCGCCCAGCGTCTGCAGCGATTGCTCAAGACCGCCGCCACTGTCGCCGAGCAGCGGCGCATCCAAGCCGTTTTGATCCGAGCTTTGGACGCATCACCCCCGGAGCGCATCGCGCAGGTGACCGGTTTGAGCGTC
>JAGVUB010000088.1 GCA_019136515.1 Verrucomicrobiota bacterium | reverse complement strand
GGCGAGATGACGCTGCGGAGCATCCGCCGCGAAGAGGAGGCGGCCGTGTTGCGGGTGCAGTCCGGACGCAACACCCGCTTCGTGCTCGGCGCTGCGGCCAATCTGCCGGAATCTCTCACGCCCGGGCAACGCAACGCGGCCGGCACGCTGCTCGGGAGCCGGGACTTCGTGAGCGTCCTGATCGGCGACGCCGGCACGGGCAAGACGACGGTTCTCACCGCCATCGAAGGCGCGCACCTGCAGGCCGGCGGCGCGCGGTTCGTGCCGCTCGCGCCGACGACGCGGGCCCGCGACGCGCTGGCCGAAAGCGGTTTCGCCGCCGCCGACACCGTGCAACGTTTCCTCGTGAGCGACACGATGCAGGCGGAGGCGGTCGGTCGCGTTGTCCTGGTCGACGAGGCCGGGCTTCTCTCCACGCAACAACTCGATCAGCTCACGAAGATCGCGCACGACCTTCGCGCCCGCGTGCTCCTGGTGGGCGACACAAAGCAGCACTACAGCGTCGAGCGCGGCGACGCGTTGCGCAACGTGATCGAGCGCTCCGGCACTCCCGTTGTGCGACTCGCCGAGGTGCTACGGCAGCGCAACGAAGCCGATCGCCGCTTCAGCCGGCTGCTTGCCTCCGGTGAGGTCGCGGAGGCGTTTGGTTTCGCGGACCGGCTATGTCTGATCCGCGAGGCGGCCGACGACGATGCGCTCTTCGCCCGGGCGGCCGAACACTACACGGCAAACCGGGTCAGCGGGATCGACACGCTCGTCGTCATTCCGTTCTGGGAGGAGATCGAACGCTTCAATGCCGAAGTCCGACCGGCGTTGCGCCGCGCCGGTCTGCTCGGTGAAGCGGAGGTGGCGCGCGAAGCGGTGAAGCCGCTCGGCTGGACCGACGAACAGAAGGCGCACTGGCACCACTACCAGCCCGGCGACCGATTGCTCTTCGCCCGGGACTCGCGATTCTTCAAACGCGGTACCACCGCGGAGGTGGTGCACGTGCTGTCGGACGGCGTGCTCGTTCGCGATCCGCGGGGCCGTGAGGCGAAGATCACCCGGCGGCAACGCGGGATGTTCGAGGTCGGCCGCGCGCAAACCTTGGTCGTCTCGGCCGGCGACCGGTTGCTGCTCCGCGGGCGCCGAGACGATGCCGGGTTTTCGAACGGCGACTTCGTGGACGTGGCGTCGGTCGATCCCGCTGCAAACCGGGTCGTGTTGAGCGACGGGCGCGAACTGCCGCCCGACTTCGCCGCGTGGACCTACGGGCACGCTCTCACCTCGTACCGTTCGCAGGGGACGACGTCGGAAGAGTCGCTGCTCGTGCTCGGCGAAGTCGCGGTGCGCTCGCTCGCCCGGCGGCAATTCTACGTGGGCAACACCCGCTACCGCGGCGCGCACGCGATCTACGTTTCCCACAAGGACGAGATCCTCCGGCGTCTCGCCACGCGTGACGGCGGCCGCGAACTCGCGAGCGAATTCATGCAACGGCACCGCCTCGAGCAGAATGAGCAGATCGACCGTCGCGCCGAGCGTCGCCAACGCGTGCGGAGGATTGCCGCCTGTCGTGGAATCTCGGAGCGGTTCCACCAGCGCGAAGGCAACCGCCGAAGTCTCGCCCAATGAATCCCCCGGTCTCGATTTGGAAGCCGAAGCAATTCTTCGACACCGCCGCTCACCCGGATCACGTCACCTTCGACGATGGGACGGAGCAGCGTCGCAACATTCCGTGGGTGGACTATGTCGAGGGATGCTGGGACCACGCGGAGCCGCACACAATCCGCGTGGAGATCGGAAACTGGCTGGTGTTGATCCGTGGATGCAACCTCGGGCCGCTCTTCGTCGCCATCGAAGAACGCACCTTGCTCCGCCTCCGCGCGCAACCGGAGAGGGACGGCAACCCGGATCACGCCAACGACAGTTTCGCCACGGAGATCCGCTTCCTGCGCGCGCCCTCGGCGCTCCCGCCGCAGGCCGGCGGGCAGATCGAGTTGGGGCTGCGCGAATGAGTACTCTGGTGGCCGTCTGCCCGAAGGGCTGGATCCGGTCCGTTTGGCTGGGCCGTCGTGAAACACGGGCGGAGCCCGTCCTCTCGGGTCGAGCGGTTGCTTCCGGCGCGGAGGCCGGGGGCGGAGTGGCGGCGCTGGTGGCAGTGGAGGAAGGAGTCGGCGCCGGTGGGAGCGCGGCAAGGCCGCCGGTGTCGCGTCCCGAGCCTGCGAGGGCGCGATCCTGGCGAGTGGTCGGGCTCGGACGACGAGTCGCCAGAGGCGGCCGTGAGCGCGAAACCAAGCCGTCTCCGACCGCAACGAACACCAGCGCCAGAACGGCAGTCCCCGCGCCGGAGCGCCGGGTGCAACCGCCGCGGTGTCTACATGGCAATCAGCGTCGGGCCATTTGAAAGCCTGAAGACGTCCAATTGAAAGCGAGCGACCGGCCAGATGCAGAGCCGACGGCGTGCGAACCAAGGCTTGCGCTGATGTTACTAATCCTCAGCAGATCTCACTAGGTGAGAGTAAAACGTAACAGACCATCGCGAATGCTCCAGTCCTCGGATGCCGCCCGGGACCTCGGGGTCTTCCGCGCCCGTGACTTCGTCGCCGCTGGCTACTCCCGGGAATACCTTCGTCGCCTCGTCGGCCGCGACGAGGTGCGGCAACTCGGGCGTGGGCTCTATGCCTCCGCCGCGTTCGATGGCGACGAGAACCAATCGCTCCTCGAAGCGGCCCTCAAGGTGCCGCGGGGCGTGGTCTGCCTGCTCTCCGCCCTTCAGTTCCACCGGATCGGCACGCAGTCGCCCCGCCTGGTCTGGCTGGCGGTGCCCCGCGACACCAACTTCCCCCGAGGAGAGAAACAGCCATTCCGGTTCTGTGAGTTCTCGAAGGATTCGCACGCTTTCGGTATTCAGGATCATAAACTCACCGGCGGCCTGATCCGGGTCTTTTCACCTGCGAAGACCGTGGCCGACTGCTTCAAGTACCGGAACAAGTATGGACTCGATGTGGCCGTCGAGGCGCTCCGTGACGGTTGGAGGGGAAAGAAGTTCACCCTGAGCGAACTGGTTGCCGCCGCCGAAGTCTGCCGAGTGCGCCGCGTCATCCAGCCCTACATGGAGATGCTGACATGAGCGGCGCGAGGGACATCGCAGCCCTGGTGAAAGCCCGTCGGTTGAAGGTGCGGTAGCTGGCTCGTGATCGGAGCCGGCGAGCAGCAAACCAAAGTAACTTTGGACAGAAAACCAAAGTAAGTTGGAACGCCGCATACACCTCTCAGCACGTCCATCGTGCGCTTCCTGGGCAACCGGTCCCTGTTTGGATTGTTGCCGAGAGATCAAACCACACTTGAACTTCCGCCGATTTTTCAAGCAGCAGCCCGATGGCCCGACCTGATCGGCCGCCGCGGGCCGATCTCATCGTCTACCGTAAACACGGTGGGTGGCCTACCCAATACTCGGCAGGGGCACCCCGTTGCTCAAGCGCCCGGGACGCATGATCGTTCTCGCATGGGAACCATGAACAAAGCACGGCGTTCAGAACAATCGAGCATCGGTGACATCGGAGGGCGGCGCTTCAGCAAAGCAAGATCGCTGGCGGAGCGTCTGGGCGTCTGCCCGCGGACGTTGTTCCGCTGGGCGGATGCGGGACTGATCACGCGGCACAAGATCAATGCTCGCGTGGTCCTCTTCGACGAGGTCGAGGTCGTCGCGCTTCTCGAAGGATCGCGCATCGGGTAGAAGCGGGCGGGATGAACGTCGGCGCAAACCCGCGGCGAGGCGCCGTCACTTCGCGCCATCAACCGCACGCAACTTGCCCGCTTTGTCACCGGTCGGGAGTTGCACTTCGATCCGGCGCTTCTTCTCGACGTAGTGCGCGGAGGTCGTGCGGATGTCACCATGCCCGAGATGTTGGCGGGCCGCCTCGATTCCGAACGCGCAGGCGACGAGCGAACCGGACTCCTTGCGCAGGGCGTGGATCGCCTTCTGTTGCGAAACACCCTTGTCCTTCAGCCATGCGTGCAACCGGCGCCACGTGCAGTCGGCCCGATAGTAGTCGTAGGTCGCCGCCGGATTGGCGGCACCGCCATCGAGCACGAACTCCGATGTGCTGTCCTTCTTGAGCCCACGGATCACATCGAGCACGGCGGGCGGCACGTCGACCGTGCGCTGGCTCTCCTCCGTCTTCGGTTCGAAGTACTCCGTCCTGCGGATGTGGATCTGAGCTCCGCTGAAGTCGACCTGTGCCCAAGTAAGTGTATCCGCCTCCTTGCGCCGGAGGCCGCCCCAGAGGCAGAGAAGAAGCGCCATGAACTCCTGCGGATGTGCGGCCTTCAACTCGCGTTCCGCGCACGCCAACACCCATTCCGGGCTCACGTCGGAGTGGTAGCGCTGCGGTCCGGGGTCCTTCAGTTTCACACCCGCGAAAGGATCGGGCGGGAGGGCGACCTTGAGCATGGCCAGCACGTCGGGGGAGAAGAGCGCCCGAGAACACCGCAAGACGGTCGCCGCCGAACGCTCCGCCGACTTCCGCTCAACCGGATCGGTGCCAGCCTTGGCCACGTAGCTATTGCGCCACCCGCTGACAGACTCCGGGGTGAGCAACTTCAGCGGTTGGCCATCGATCCTGGCGATCCATTCCGCGTGTCCGCCGTTTACGTAATCGTACTTCCTGCGGCGCTCCTTGGCCTTCATCCCGGCCTCGACCTTCGCGATGTCGGCAACGAGCTTGCGCAGCTTCACGGCATACCGGCGGACGGTCGCGGGCTTGAGGTGGCTGCGCTTCTCAACGTCGGCGAGGAACTCGCCCACCGTGCACCCCACGACCGCGGCTGGCGTGGCGGGCTTGAACTTCGCGAGCGTGGCCGCCCAACCGGACGAGACCAAGGAGAGGAAGATGTCTCGGGCTTTGGCAGCCGCCGCGGCTTGGTTGGCGGTGTCGAGATTGAACCACGTTTCTCGGCCGAGGTGGAACATCCGGACGTGCCACTCCGGGATCTCCACCGTGTCGCCGTCCCGATCTTGGTAACGGCGGCGCTTCAGGCGCGCCTTCCAGTAGTCCTGGTGGGTCTTGGCCGGCCGGGCGATTTTGTCTGTCCGGTTTGTCTGTCCGGTTTCTGTCCGGTTTTTGGGGTCCTCGCCTGTCTCCATCTTTCCTCCTTTGTCTTATGCTTCTCGTTGATTTCTCATAGGTAAAATCACATTTTTAAGCAGTCACAAGCGCACAAAGACGGTCAGGAAGAATTCAGCTAACCAAGAAACTGTTAATCACTTGGTCACTGGTTCGATCCCAGCCTGGGCAGCCACTTTAAGCCTCTGAACTCGAAAGAGTTCAGAGGCTTTTTGTTTCTCGGAAACACTGCACCGGATTTCTGCTTGGCCACTTTTCCGCCTCGGCCACGGTCGGCCACGCAGCGCCACCCCCGGCAACTTGGTCCAATAGGAGCCGATGTCCGTCAGGTTCTCGGCCGGGAACCTGGCGCGCTGCACCGGTGTGCTTCGCGAGCAGCTGCGTGATCCACCGCGTCACCCGCGGCCACGCCTGCTCGAACTGTTCGGGTGTGAGCGACATCGGCTAATCGGTTGATAGACGCAATACCCTAACGACTTCGTTGGGTTGTAAGTCATTGAAGAACGGAGCCGAAAATCGCGGAAAATCGGAGCGCCCCCGCCGTCCTTCGCACCTAGTTCTGGATACCGCGAAAAAGGGTAGAAGTCTGCAACGCGACGAATGCGTGTTTCCGAGCCGACGGACGATCCTCGCGAACTCGAGCAGGAGTTGCGTTCGTGAAGAAAACGAGGGACGGGAAAGGCCCGAGAACCGGGCTCGCCGAAGCCAGAAAACACACAGGAAACTGGCCGGGAAGCGCCGAAATCCAGGTCCGAAAGCGGGCCTGTGAGCGCACCGTTTGTGGCGGTGGCTCGTCCGCCTCACCTCCGACGGTCTCGCCGAGCACTCGTATTTCGTTGATCGGGGGTGTTTCATGATTCGTGTTTTAGTATATGCCTTATTTCAGCAATGGCTGAAAGACGTCCCAGAATGAAATCTATCTTGTTTTTCAGTAATAGACGTGTTTCAGTCTCAGCTGAAAGATGGAGCAAACTGAAAACAATCTTCTGCCAAGAGCCAAGGAGGTGCTGGAGAGCATCCTTCGCCAGGTGCCAGGATTTAGAGAACTTGAGTGGGATCGCGATCAGCGCAGCGACCAGAAGGATCTGGCAGCGTTGGCTGATTTCACCGTAGGACTGCGGACAGAGGGCCGCTTGGACACGATTGTGGTTGAATTTGGGAAGCAGGGACATCCACGACAACTGCGCGAGGCTGTGAATCAGCTCTTGCGTTACCGGCATCGCGCGAACCGCAACGATTACCTTGTCGTGGCAGCCCCGTTCATCACGGCAGAGGGAGCCACGGTTTGCCGGGAGGAGAACGTTGGCTACTTCGACCTCGCCGGAAACTGCCGGCTCGTTTTCGGCGGGTATTTCATCGAGCGGACAGGCAATCCGAATCCATTCCTCAAAGCCAAAACTGCCCCCGGGCCCGATCTTTTCGCCCCGCGAAGCGAGCGAGTTCTGCGCGTCCTTTTGGCGAAGCCGGAGCAGGCGTGGAAGGTTGCTCCTTTGGCCAAGGCCGCTGACGTCAGCCTCGGCACCGTTTCGACCGCCCGTCGGCTGCTCCTGGAACACGAATGGGCGAGGGAGACGGACGGCGGCATCGTGCTCACCTGCGCCGAGCAGTTGCTCAAGGATTGGGCCACCGTGTGGCCGCGCCGTCGGGCGGTGATCCAGGGCTTCGTCGGACTCGACGCCGTCGATGTCCTCGAACGACGCCTGGCGCAGACCGCGCGGGCGAAGTTTCCCGACAGCCGCTTCGCCGTGACCGGACTGGCCGCGGCGAGCCGGCACGCGCCTTGGGTGCGCTACCCGCGAACGCAGGCGTATTGGACCGGCGATGTTGCGGCGCTCGCCGGCGCTGCCGGACTCAAACCGGCCGAGAGCGGTGCGAACATGCAGTTCATCGTGCCGCGGGATGCCGGCGTGTTCACCGGAGCTACCGAGCACGATGGCGTGCCGGTCGTGTCACCGCTGCAAACCTACCTCGACCTGCAACGCGAACCTGCCCGGGGCGCGGAGGCGGCCGAGGTGTTGTGGCGCACCGTCCTCTTCCCAACCCATGCCCCCCAGCAATGACCAGGTGACGACCGCCCGCCTGCTGCTGCGCGAGGTTTGTGCGCTGCTGGCGGACTATCGTGACGACGCTGTGCTCGTCGGCGGCTGGGTGCCCGATATTGTTTTCCCGGGTGCTCGTCCGCCGCATGTCGGTAGCGTCGATGTCGATTTCGCGATGCGGTTGCGCCGGGAGGGCTACGCGCAGCTCGTGTCCGTTCTGCGCGCCCGGGGATTTCATCAGGGCGAGAACGGGTACCAGTTCTTCAAGGAGATCCCGTTGCCCGGTGGGCGGAAGGGGATCGCCCGGCTCGACCTGCTCACGAGCCGGCAGCATCACGACGCGTACTTTGCCGGCGCTGGGCCGGCAGAGTCACCGGAGCCGATCCGCGGCGCCGAGGTGGCGTTCGCCGACAACACCGTGCTGCCCGTGGCCGACTGCGGCACGCTTCGCGTCGCGGGACTCGTGGCGTTTCTCGTCATGAAGAGCCTCGCCATGCACGGCCGCGACAATGGGAAGGACGCCTACGACCTCCATTTCTGCCTGGAGAACTATCCCGATGGGTTGGAGGCCCTCGCCGCCCTGTTTCATCCTTGGCGTGGTGAAGCGTTGGTCGATGAATCACTCGACAAGCTCGCCATGAAATTCCGCGACGAAGAGGACGAAGGCACACGCATCGTAGCCGACTTCGATCATCTCCTTGGTGACGCGCGCGCGATCCGCAAACAGCAAGCGGTGCTTCGCGTGCAGGAGTTCCTGCGTTTGGTTCGATCCGACCGGCGGTGAGCAGCGGCGCCTGTTCTGCACCTGCTGCGACCTGCTCGACCGCACCATCGCCGCCGGCATCCTTACCTCTGAGGTGGACCCCGAACGTGAGACAGCGGGGACGGGTTGGTTAGTTATGGTTCGAACAGGAAAAGTAAATACTTAGGGATGGGGTCCGATGGGAAGGTCCGCCTTCCCCTCCCCGGATTCAGCAGAGGGGATGCAGGGGAGGCGGCAGCCTCCCCGCCGCTCAGGCCGCCTTGCGCTGGAGAAGGTCACGGTAGACGTGGGCCG
>JAGVUB010000158.1 GCA_019136515.1 Verrucomicrobiota bacterium | reverse complement strand
CACCAAGCCTGCGATCCGGGCGATGATCGCCGTAAAGCAGGCGCTCGACCCGAACGCGATCATGAACCCCGGCAAGATCTTCACCCGCTACGAGGTGTGGAAGCACAAGCGCCTCGAGATCACGCTGCCGTGGGACCACAAGTGAGCGCGGGCAGGCAGGCGGCGAGACGGTGATCGCGACGGTGGTGCCACCGCGCGCAGAGGCGGCGCGGTTCAGGGCCGCGTCGCGCGGAGCGTGTCGATCCAGTCGAGCAGGTGGCGGGCGCAGCCGTCCCAGGTCGGGACCAGCCGCTGGCGGGCCTCGGCCGACAAGCGCGCGAGCTCGCCGGGCTCGGTGAGCAACCGGCGCATGGCGGCGGCGAAACTGGCGGCATCCGCCGGTTGGACACCAAGGACGCCGCCGCCGGGCACAAGTTCGCCGGTGGCGCCGGTGCCGGCGCAGAGGCAGGGTTTGCCGTGGGCAAGGCTTTCGATGACCGGCAGCCCGAAGCCCTCTATCATCGACGGATAGACGGAGAACGTGCAGGTGCGCCAGGCGGCGGCGAGGGCCGGCTCGTCGAGCACGCCCTCGAAGCGCAGCGGCCGTCCGGCGGCACGCAGCCGGTCGATCTCGCGGAGGGCCGCAGCGGCGGTCTCGGGCCGCGGCAGTCCGACGAGCCGGAGTTCGAAGTTCAGCCCCTCGGCCCAGAGCGTCTCGGCGGCGCCGAGAAGCGCGAGGTGGTTTTTCCGCCCTTCAATCGTGCTGACGCAGAGCACCTGCGAAAGCGCTCCAAGCCCGGCTGGCGACGTGTCGCCGCGGGCAGGCAGATCGACTCCCAACGGGACGACCGTGACCGCCGGCGGACGCGGCACACCCAACCAGCGCCAATAGCCGGTGAGGAAATCGGCGGAGGTCTGGGAGATGGCGGCGACGCCGTCAAACTGCAGCAACTCCTGCATGAAGCCGGGAAACCGTGCGACGGTCTTCGGCGGGGTGAACTCGGGGTGGGTGAGCGGGATGGCGTCGAAGAAGAACGCGATGCGCGGGCCGGCTGCGGCGGCGAAAGCCGCGGGCAGATGGGTGGCCACCAGCGGGGAGAATATCTCCGGACAGACCAAGCCGTTGGCTGGCGGTAGCGGCGGGGTGGCGCGGAGCAGGCGGCCGGACCAGCCGCGCAGTTTTTGGGTGAGCGTCCAGCGTGAGCCACGGTGGTGGCCGGCCGGGAGCGAACCGCGGGCGAGGGCCAGTTCGTGTTCGTCGAGCGGGCGCCACGAGCGGGCGAAGGGGTCGAAGCAGACCGGCGCCACCTCGGTTCGGTGAGCGAGGGCCGCGAAGAGGCTGCGGGCCAGTCGCTGGATCCCGGTGTTTGCGGGGGTGTGGCTGGTGTGCGTGAGGTCGAGGAGAAGCATGCCGGGGCGGTCGGTGGGACGCGGGGCCTAGTCTCGCGCCGGGCGCGGCTTGAGGCGATAGATCTGGACCCCGCCGCACAACGTGAGCTCGCGCAGGAGCTCGTGGGCGTTGGTGTCGAGAATCTCCCGGATGGCCTTTCGCTCGCGGTTCCAGGACTCGACGGCGAGGAACACCGGAACCTGACGGTCGAGCAGGTCGTGAACGAGCTTGGGTGCGTCGAGGTGGTTGGAGAGGAATGGTTGGCTACGGCCGTAGATGCGCAACGTACCGGAGAACTCGACACTGCCGACGTAGGCGCCGTCGGGCACGAGTTCCTCGATGATGCGGGCGACGCTGTAGTAGTTGCGACCCTTGTTCGGGGACCAAAGGCCGGTGTGCGAGGGCGACTGCCCCAAGGAGATGTCGAAGGTGATCGTGCCGCCGACGAGGACGGCGAGCGCAGCGAAGGCGGCGGTGCGTACCCGGGGCGTGTCGCGCCAAGCCCGCAGCCAATCGGCGGTTTGCTGCAGACCATTCGCGGCCAGAAGGAAGAGTGCGGGGTAGCCGGGCAGCAGGAAGCGAGTCCACCACCAGTCGCCGCCGCCGGAGCGCCAGAAGCAGTAGAAGAGCAGGTGGGCGCCGGCCCACGCCGCGAGGAAGGCGTTCTCGGAGAGGCGTCCGCGGTGCAGGCCGATCAGGACGAACGGAGCGACCGGTCCGAGGTGGATGAGGGTTTGCCAGAGGTAGAATCCGAGGTGTGGCCAGAAGTGGGCGGTCCCGAGGTCGTAGGAGAGGCTGCCATAGCCGGTGATCCAAGGGGCGCCGTAGAGGTAGGCGTTGTAGGCTGCGTAGATTGCGGTGGTCGGGAGCGTCCAGAGCACGTAGCGGAAGAGTTTGCCGTCGCGCAGGAGGGGGCCGGCGAACACTAGGGCATAGAGGGCGTTGGTCGGGCGGACCCAAAACGCCAGGCCAAGCACGAGGGCGGAAGCGCGCAGGCGCCCTTGCCGGTAGAGCACGTAGGAGCCGAGGAGGGGGACGGCGGCGACGAGGTCGCTCATCACCTCGGTGCTGCCCCAGAATACGATCGGGAAGAAGGCCCACAGGGCCGCTGCGGCGAGGGCGATCCATCGCTCGGCGAACTCGCGGCTGGCGCGGTAGATCAGAAGAATCGATACCACCCCCACCACCGGGGTGACGAAAAACTCGCCGCCGAACCAACTGGCGATGCCCAGCAGCAGCGGGTAGCCGGGCGGGTATTGTGGGACGACCTGAGTGCCCTCCGGATAGAAGCCGAGCGGAACGACGGCCGGATAGACATCGACCGGGAGTTGCGTGTCGAGGAACAGCCGGCCTTCGCCGAACAAACGCCCGAGCTGGAAGTAGCCGTACCAGTCGCAGGCGCCGATGAAGCGCTGGCGGTACAGCACGAAGACGGTGAAGGCGGCTCCCACCAGGGCGAGCACGCAGAGACGGAAAAAGAGGTCGTGGTACCGGCCGAGCCGCGGATCCATCAGGCGATTCAACGCAATGCGGCGCGCTTGTGAAGCCGCAAGGTGAGGGGCGGGCGGCGACGGCCGCCCGGTGCGCGGGTCAGTCGAGGGCCTTGTCGAGCGCCTCGTAGAAGCCGCAGCCGTCGAATTCGAAGGCGATCTCTGTCCAGACGAGCACGACCGCGTCGTAGTCGCGCAGGAACGTGGGCCAGTCGATCTCCGCAATCTTCGTGTCGGTGGCGACGCCGCCGGGGATCTTCATCTGCGTGGCGAAGTAGTAGAGCGAATCGGAGGGGCGGCCGGCCTTGGCGTCGTAGAGTTGCTCGATCAGCACCCAGCCGAAGCTGTCGTGCACCCAGAGGATGCGGGGCAGCTGGCTTTCTGGAACCTCCTGCTGGGCGCGCAGGACCGGCTTGGGGAGCATGTGCTCGTAGGGGCGGGCCCAGAGGAGATTGGCGAGGTCGAGCAGATCGCGATCGTTGCCGCGGGGGCGTCCGGGCCGGCTCGGCAGTTCGGCGAACGCGGGAATGGGGTGCTTGAGCCGTGGATTCAGGGAGGCGCGAATCTCTTCCCAGACGCGCAGGGCGGACTGGTAGCTCCAGTGGGTGCCGGAGCGGGCGAAGAGATCGGGGACGCCCTCCTGTTTCCAGCGGCTGTAGCGGGCCGGGCCGTCGATGTAGCTCAGCCCGGAGTTGCGCAGCAGAGGGCTGGCGACTTCGTAGCCGGTCGTGGTCTGCTCGGGCCGGCCTTTGCGGAACAGTTCGGCGGGCACGTGCTCGGGATAGACCTCCACCTTGCTCGGGGCGACGACGTACAGCAATGGGATGCCGCGCCGGGCCAGCTTCTCCTCGACGCGGCGCATGCGCTCGATCCTCCGGCGGTATTCATCCTCTGCGACGAGACTCTTGGATATGGCGAAGTCGAGGTACTGCTTCTCGAAGAACCAGCCGCCCGGGGAGTGGATCAGGCGGGTGCCGTCGCCGCGCTTCACGAGCTGGCCGAAGACGGCGTAGTCGATCTGGTTGTCGAGGCGGACCCAGAAGCTGCGCAGGCCGATGTGGGCATCGAACCAGGCGGCGACGGCCTGCATCGTCTTGCCGCTGCGCAGCGCCGCCAGACTCCATTCCGGCGCCGGCGGGGGCGTGGTGGCGCCTTTGAGCTTGGGGAGGATGTTGGGCAGGGACAGGAACGTGTCGACGACGACCGCTCCCCAGAAAATGGCGACGGCCGCCAGAAGGGCGATCTTGAGCCTGCGGTTGTCGTTCCGGGGCGGCATTTCAGAAACGGAAATAGATGAAGGGATTGTAGCTCTGGTTGGCGAGCGCGGCGCACGCCAGCAGGAACAAGACGGTGCCGACGGCGAGACGCCCGAAGAACTGCGCCTGCGTGGCGGGATGCTGCGAGGTCCAGCCGAGTCGATCCCACCAGGATTCCGGCAGGAAGGCGGTCACGGCCGCGAGGGCGAGCACGGCCCAGGTGCGGTGCGGCACCGCCAGGTCGAGCGACGGGACGGGGAGCGCGACGAAGAGACGGGCGAGATACTGCGTGGCCAGCGCGATGGTGTCGGCGCGGAAGAAGACCCAGCCGAGCATGGCGAGCAGGAAGGTGACGGGCCAGGCGAGCAGGGCGGGGATGCGGCGGATGCGCTCGTGGCCGATCACCTTCTCGAGGGAGATGAAGAAGCCGTGGTAGGCGCCCCAGGCCACGAAGGTCCAACTGGCGCCGTGCCAGAAACCGGAGACGAGGAAGACGAACCAGAGGTTGAAGACTTGGCGGGCGGGGCCGACGCGGTTGCCGCCGAGCGGGATGTAGAGGTAGTCCCGCATGAAGGTGGAGAGGGAGCAGTGCCAGCGTCGCCAGAACTCGGTGATGCTGCGCGAGGAGTAGGGGTGCTTGAAGTTCTCGCAGAACTCGAAGCCGAAGAGACGGGCGAGGCCGACCGCCATGTCGGAGTAGGCCGCGAAGTCGCAGTAGATCTGGAGGGTGTAGCAGAAGATGCCCAGCCAGGCGTGCGGCGTGTCGAGCCGGCCGGGGTCGACGGCGAAGATCTGGTCGGCGACCTGACCGATGGGGTTGGCGAGGAGCACCTTGCGGCCGAGGCCGAGGGCGAAGCGCCAGAGGCCGGAGAGGAAACGGTCGAGGGTGTGCGCGCGGCCCGTGATCTGGTCGGCGAGGTCGTGGAAGCGGATGATGGGGCCGGCGACGAGGTGGGGGAACAGCGAGATGTAGAGCAGGTAGTCGCGCAGGCTGCGGGTGGGCTGGGCCTTGCCGCGGAAGACGTCGACCAGGTAGGTGATTTTCTGGAACGTGAAGAACGAGATGCCGATGGGCAGAAGCACCTTGGTCCACGGGAGGGCGCCGGTGCCGAGCCAGCCGAGCAGGACGTTGAACTGATCGACGAAGAAGTTGCTGTACTTGCAGTAGGCGAGGGCGCCGAGGTTGTAGGCGAGGGCGAGCGTGAGCAGGCCACGGCGACGTTTGGTGGCGCCGGCCGGCAGTTTGGCCATTGCCAGGCTCAGCGCATAGTCGGCGGTGCCGGATCCGAGCAGCAGGAGGGCGAAGGCGGGCTCGCCCCAGGCGTAGAAGAGGAGACTGCCGAGCAGCGCCGTGGTGTTCCGCCACGCTTTCGGACCGAGGTAGTACAGCAGGAGGAAAGCCGGGAGAAAACCGTAGAGGAAAACTAGGGAGCTGAAGAGCATGCCGGAGCGGACGACAAGACGGGAGCGGCGCGGGGCTTGGCAACGCAACTTTTTGCGTGGCGGCGGCGGCGGGTCGGCGTGCGCCGGCGGTGCGGAGCGTGGCCCCGTGCACGCAGCTCAGACCGAGAGCGGCGCGTGGAGCTCCACGACGATGGCGGTGAGGTTGTCGCGGGAGGATTCCCTGGCCTCCTCGACGAGGCGTTTGGCGGGCGGCTCGGTGGCGCGGGCCGGATCGGGCTCGCGGATGGCCTCCTCGATCCGGCGGTCCCAGAGGCCGTCGACCAGCCCGTCGGTGCAGAAGAGCAGCCGATCGCCGGGTTGCACCGCCACGGCGCCGATCTGCGGATCCACGATCTGGTAACCGGCACCGAGGGCTTGTTGGAGCGAGACGCGGCCGGGGTGGTTGCGGGCCTCGCGCTCGTTGATCTTTCCGGTGCGACGCTGCCAGCCCACGTGGGTGTGGTCGTGGGTGAGTTGCGTGAGCCCGCCGGTGCTGGGTAGGTAATAGATGCGGCTATCGCCGACGTGGGCGAAATAGAGCCAGCCCGGGGTGACCCAGCCAAGGCTGAGCGTGGCGCCCATGCCGGCGCACTCCTCGTAGCTGTAGCCGAGGCGGAGCAGGTCGGCATGGATCTGGGAGAACAGCTCGGCGAGGATGTCGGTGAAGCCGGAGTCGAGCCCTTGGGCGCGGACGCGGAAGCTGCGGGCCATCAGGCGAGTGATGCGGTCGACGGCGATGCGGCTGGCGAACTCGCCGGCGTTGGCGCCGCCCATGCCGTCGCTGACGGCGAAGATGAAGTCGGAGCGGGCGAGGCTGGAGTCGCCGATCTTGCCGAGGTGGTGGACGCCGTGGCCATCGATCGCGAGGGCCAGAAAGGCATCCTCGTTATTTTTGCGGATGCGTCCGCGGTCGGTGATGCCGGACCAATGGACGGCGAGCGGCACGGCATTTGGCGAGGTGGGAGAGGGACCCATGGGGACGGAGAGTCGTGGATCGGCTCAGTAGCCGGGGGCGCGGGGAGCGTCGGGCGGCGGCGGCGGCGGGGATAGCTCGGGCGCGTGGAGGAGCTGGGCGAACTCGAAGTCGATCACGCAGAAGCGGCCGGCGCGGCGGTCGTAGGTGATGTTGCGCAGGACGGCATCCTGGTGGCGCACGCCGTAGGCGAGCAGGGAGTCGTAGATCTCCCGCATGCGGTCGGGGTTGAGGTGGTCGACGCGTTGGCCGCAGTTGGTGGTGACGATCTTGAGCTCATCCGGGAAGAATTCGATGAGCTGCGGCACGAAGTCGCAGCCCTTCTCGCCGAGGTGCTTGAGGACGCGGACCTCGTTTTCGAAGCGTTCGCGGGCGATGTGCCCGCGGAAGGTCTTGTACACGCGGCCGTCGAAGCCGATGCGAACGAGAGCGCGGGCGGTGTCCTTGACTTGCTCCATGACCGGGGGTGAGGGTCGGTCCGAACGGGGGTGCTGACAAGCCCTGGTTGCGGGGCAAAACGTGGGTGCCCCAAGAAAACGGAGATTTTCCTTCCCTCTGGCATATGTGTTGCTGAAATCCGCCGGGTTTCCCGCAGTCGGGCTGCTTGCGGTCCGGATCCCGCGAACGATTCCATTTCACCAACCACCTCACCTCCTCCCAATGGCCACCAAGTACAAACTGGAATACATCTGGCTCGACGGCTACACGCCCCTGGCGAACCTTCGCAGCAAGACCCAAATCAAGGAATTCGACAGCTTCCCGAAGCTTGAGGAGCTCCCCAACTGGGGCTTCGACGGGAGCTCGACCCGGCAGGCCGAGGGCAAGAGCTCGGACATCGTCTTGAAGCCGGTGGCCGTCTTCAACGATCCGACGCGCAAGAACGGTGTGCTGGTCATGTGCGAGACCTTCCTCCACACCGGCGAGGCGCATCCTTCGAACTCCCGCGCCACCATCCCGGACGATCCGGACACCTGGTTCGGCTTCGAACAGGAGTATTTCTTCTACCAGGATGGGCGTCCGCTCGGCTTTCCCGAGGGGGGCTTCCCCGCGCCGCAGGGGCCGTACTACACCGGCGTCGGCTACGCGAACGTCGGCGATCTCGCCCGCCAGCTCGTCGAGGAGCACATCGACATCTGCTTGGATGCCGGCATCAACCTTGAGGGCATCAACGCCGAGGTGGCCAAGGGCCAGTGGGAGTTTCAGATCTTCGGCAAGGGTTCCAAGAATGCCGCCGACCAGATGTGGGTCGCCCGCTACCTCCTGACCCGGCTTTGCGAGCAGTACTGCGTCGACATCGAGTGGCGCTGCAAGCCGATCCTCGGGGCCTTCAACACGGCGCTCGACTGGAACGGCTCCGGCATGCACTCGAATTTCTCCACCCAGTACATGCGCGAGGTCGGTGGCAAAGCCTACTTCGAGAAGCTTATGGCCGCGTTCGCCAAGAACATGGACGAGCACATCGCCGTGTACGGCCCGGAGAACCACCTGCGCCTCACCGGTCTCCACGAGACGCAGTCGATCGACAAGTTCACGTACGGCGTGGCCGATCGTGGCGCCTCGATCCGTGTGCCGCACAGCTTCATCAAGAACGGCTACAAGGGCTACCTCGAGGATCGCCGTCCGAACTCCGCCGCCGACCCGTACCTCGTGGCCGCTCGCATCCTCAAGACCATCCAGTCGGTCCCGACGACCTAAGCGTCGCGCAACGCACTCTTTCGACGCCAGCCCTCAGCGGGGCTGGCGTTTTTTTTGTTTGGCGGTGGTTCCCTCCGGTGGCGGGTGGAGGCGTCGATTCTTGCGGGAGGTTTCGTGGCCGGTTGCCCGTCTCAGGGGCGAGCGTGTGCGCACTGGTCGAACTTGGCAAAGGAGAGGGCGGGCTGACCAAGGTCAGCCCCTACGGGACCATGGTGGCGACTCCATCGCCCTCCGATTGCGTTGCCGGAATCCGTGTTTCAGCCCGCGCGCGGCGGCATCACCTTGCCGTAGAGCCGCGCGATGTTGCCCGCCGGTGGCGGGGCGGCGGGCGAAAGGGTGGCGGCGGGGCCCCCGCGGCTCTGGAGGCTGTAGCGCAGGATCAGTTTCTCGTTGTCGCGGTCGAGATGAATGCACTGGAGGATGCGCTGCCGGACCTTCTCCTTGAGGTCGGCCATCTCCCGCGCCTCGCCCGGGGCCGGGGTGATCGCCTGTTTGAGGGCATCGAGGTTCGTCGCAAGCTGGTCGAGCAGCGCCTGCCGGCGTTCGAGCAGCTCGGCGCCGAAGGTGCGCTTCTTCTCCAGGAGATAACGATTCTCCTCCAACGCGAGCTGGTAGAGGTCGTCGCAGATGCGTTGGTGGCGCTCCAGTACTTCTCGCATGGAGGCATCTAGGAGTGGGGGGCGGGTATTGTGGAGCACAAACTCGTGCGGCTTTTTCTGGCGGGGGCCGGGCTTGGCGCGGCCGTACGCAGGGGTGCTCAAAATTGCCCAGTGTCACCCTGGCCCATCCGCGGGTTGCGCAGTATTGCCCAGCCCGCGCTCGGGTTGCCTTACTGCACGCGCTGCGTTTCCCCGGTCTCCGTCTGCTGCACGGCGAACTGGCGGACCGACTCGTCGACCTTGTACGCCCAGTCGATCTGGCTGAGGCGCCAGCGGGCCATCTCGTGGATCTCGCTAGTCGGACCGTCGGGCAGGTTTCCGGTCTTCTCCGCGGCCGCGTACTCGTCGAGGATGTTGCGGTATTGCGCGGCCGCCCGGTTCGGTTGCCGGAGCCGTTCGTAGCAGAGGGCGATCTGGTAGAGGGCGGGCCAGCGCCAGCCGGGATCGGCCCGGAGTTCGGCGAGCGTCTGGTAGATGGTGAGGGCCGAGTTGAAATCGCCCTGCTCGTAGAAGTCGTTGGCAAGCTGGTTGCCGGTGCGGCGCTGCCAATACGACCAGGTCTCGCGGTCGGTGTCGGATTGCGCCTGGGCCGACCGCAGGAGGGTGAGGGTCTCGGCGAGCGCTTCCTGGGTGCGCCCCAGCCGCCGCAGCGACAGGCACAGGAGGTAGCGGCCCTCCTGGGCGGAGGGGTTCTGCGGGTACAGTTCCAGGAAGGTGCGCAGGGCGGCGACCGCCTGCTCCAGTTTGCCGTCGAGGAAGAAGGCGTAGGCTTCGCGGAAGCCGGCCCGGGCGCGGTCCTCCGGCGGCAGATCGAGCAGCTTGATGCGCCCGAAGAACTTCCCGGCCGCCGCGTAGTCGCCTTGCTGGTAATACGTCTCGGCGATCTCGAACTTCGCCAGCTGCGCGAGGTCGCGGTAGCGCGGCAGGTTCTCGAGGGAGACGGCGAGGGTGGAGTTGAGCACCGCGTAGAACCGTGCCTGGGCGAGGTTGAAGGCCCCCATGTCGCGCAGGGTGCGGCCGAGCGCGATCAGCACCGAGGGGGCGCGGGTGGCGCCCGGATACGAGGCGAGGTACTTCTCGTAGATGGCTGCCGCGCGGGTGTTGCGGTTGGTCTTCCGGAGAAGCTCGGCGTAGTCGATCAACGCATCCTGGATGATCGCATCGCTGACGGGGGAGTTGAGGATGTCGGTGTAGGCGGTCTCGGCGGACTCGGGATCGTTCCGCTCGAACATGCGGCGCGCGAGCACGAGCATGCTCTGGGCGATCTCGTCGGCGGTGGCCTCGGCCGCGCCGGCGGGCGGCGGTGCCGGGACGGGGGCGGGCGCGTCGGTCGCGGGGGTTGCGGTCGAGCCGGCGGCGCCGGTGCAGAGCGCGGCGAGCAGCAGGGCGGTGGGGCGGGAGAACGTCATTGCTGGCGGTAGTAGGGCGGGGGTGAAGTGGAGCGCGTCGGCGGTGCGGCCGGAGCCGTCGTCGAGCTGGAAATACGGAAGGACATCCTCGGGCTTCACCTGCACGGGCTGCGGGGCCGTGTTCGCCTCGGGCGCCGGTGCCGGATCCGCCGTGGCCGGTGCCACCGGAGCGGTGGCGGTGGGCGTGGCCGCGCGCGTGGGTGGGGCGTAGAGCGCGACCGGCGGCGGCTGGATCGCCGGCGTGGAAGTGCGCGCCGGGGCGAAACTGAGTGGCGGGGTGCCGACGACGGGGATGTAGCCCGGGTCGGGGGCGCGGAAGAGGACCGCGCGGACCCGTTCGACAAGCGAAGGACGGGGCCCGGGCGGCATGGCCGCCAGCGCCGGCGCCAGCAACGCCATCGCCAGCAGCGCCGCGGAGCGGCGGCCGGGATGAAGCGGACTGGACAGGCACGGTGTCATGGGAATCAGGAGGTGTGGCGCGCGGCGAGCACCTGGTGGACCTTGGCGATGATGTCGTCGACGCGGAACGGTTTGTGGATGAAGACGTCCTGCCCGAGATCGAGGAACTGCTGCTTGATCTCGGCGGAGAGGTAGCCGCTGACGACGATCACGCCGAGGCCGGCGTACTTCTCGCGGATGACTTGGAAGACGGAGATGCCGTTGAGCCGGGGCATGTTCACATCGAGGATCACGCAGTCGATCTCGGCGGCGTGCCGGCCGAGGAAGTCGAGGGCCTTGGCGCCGTCGTCGACGGTGCGCACGGTGAAACCGCGGGCCTCGAGCACGCCCTGGGTGAGGTTGCGCAGGCTCTCCTCGTCCTCGACGATGAGGACGCGGCCGGTGCGCGGCAGGTGCCGGGGGGCGGCCGTGCGGTTGGGCGCGGGGGCGGCCTGGGGGGCGGTCTCGGGCAGGTAGATCGAGAACGTGCTGCCCTCGCCCGGGGCGCTGCGCAGGTCGATGAAACCGCCGTGGCGGGAGACGATGCCCTCGACCACGGCCAGCCCGAGACCGGTGCCGCTGCCCTTCTCCTTGGTGGTGAAGAACGGCTCGAAGATGCGCTGCTGGACGCCTAGGGCGATGCCCACGCCGGTGTCGGAGATCCGGATGCACTGGTAGGTGCGGGCGGGGTCGCCGCCGAGGCGGGCGAGCTCGCGGCCGGCGATCTGCTCGGTCGCCAGCGTGAGGGTGCCTCCTTGCGGCATGGCGTCGCGAGCGTTGACGCACAGGTTCATGAGGATCTGCTGCACCTGGTTCTGGTCGGCGAGCAGGGAGGGAAGGGCCGGGGCGAGGCGGAACGCGAAGGAGATGGTGCGCGGGAACGTCTCCTGGAGCATGCCGGCCAGTTCGCGCAGTTGCTGGTTGATGTCGAGCGGGGCGAGGAGGGTTTCGGCCTTGCGGGAGAAGGTGAGGATCTGGCGCACGAGCCCGACGGCCCGCTGGCCCGCCTTGAAGATCTCGCCGAGGAACCGTTTGGCCTTTTCGTCGTTGTCGGACCGGGAAAGGAGCAGCTCGGAGTAGCCGTTGATGATCGAGAGCAGGTTGTTGAAATCGTGGGCGATGCCGCCGGCCAGCGTCCCGATGCTCTCGAGCTTCTGCGCCTGGCGCAGCTGCGCCTCGAGCGCCTTGCGCTCGGAGATGTCCTCCCGGAGCATCAGAAAGTTGGTGACTGCGCCGGCGGGATTGCGGATGGCGGAGACCTGGACGAACTCCCAGCGCGGTTCGCCGGCGGGGCCGCAGGTGGCGACCTCGCCGCGCCAGGGGTGGCCGCCGCGGATCTGCCGCAGGAACGCCTCGTAGGCATCCTCGGTCGGGTGGGCGTCGCGGAAGATGCGCTCCTGGCGTTCGAGCAGCGTCTCGAGGCTGGCACCGACGCACTCGGTGAAGCGCGGGTTGATGTAGCGGACGAAGCCGTCGGGATCGGCGATGGCGGTGGCGATGGGGCTCTGCTCCATCGCCTGGGCGAGGATGTAGGACTGCTCCTCGGCCATGTGGCGGCGGGTGACGTCGCGCCCGATGGCCCGCACGGCGATGATGTGGCCGGTGGTGTCGCGGCAGCAGGATTCCTCCCAGAGCATCCAGCGCCAGCCTTGGAGGGTGCGGCAACGCACCTCGGTGTCGGCCTGGAAGGGCGGGGCGGTCAGTCGGCGCCGGGATTGTTCGAGCGCGGGAAAGTCCTCGCGATGCACGATCTGCTCGAAGGTCACGCCGATCCACCGGTCGGTGCGTCTTCCGAATTTGGCGACGAAGGCCTCGCTGGTGTCGATGATGGCGCCGCCGGGATCGCGGAAGCAGGCCACCTCGGTGGTGGCGGGGAAGAGATGCTCGAAGGAACCGCTCCAGCCGGCGGGGACGTCGCTGGCCGCACCGGGCGGGGCGCGGCGGGTGCGGGTGGTCACCGAGGCGGGGACCGGGGAGGCGGCGGGACTCCGGCGGGTCTTGGGCATGGCGGAGGCGGGGCCGGGGTTCACACCAGTCCCTGGAGCAGGCCGGGGAGCCGTTGCAGTTTGTTGAGGATGGAGGCGCGGGCGAGGGTGGTCTCCCGCTCGCTCGAACCGAAGAGGATCTTCCAGCCGGCGAGTTCGAGCCAGGAGTCGGGCTCGGGGGGCGGGATGTTCTCGAGGCCGCCGGGGATGCCCGCGTAACAGACGAGGCGGTCGGCCAGTTGCACGGCGCTGGCCAGCAGCGAGTGGTGCGGGGCGCGCTCGGGATCGTTGTGGTACTGGATGCTCTCGACGATCTCGGCGGAGAGGCGGTGGCAGTGGAGGTAGCGCGCGCCGATGGCGCCGTGGTCGCGGCCGAACAGTTCCCGTTCGAAGGCGACCACGTCGGCGGTGCTGCTGGCGTGGAAGGCGAGCAACTCCTTGAACTCCTCCGGGAAGGAGTAGGCCATCACGACTTTGCCGACGTTGTGGAGCAGGCCGACGATGTAGTCGGTGTCGTCGTCGATCATCAGGCTGGTGGTGGCGAGGATCTCGCGGGTCATGATCGCCGAGCCGATGCTGTGCTTCCAGAGGTCCTTCCAGTTCACGGTGGGCCAGTTGCGGTGGAGCTTCTCGAGTTCCTCGATGACCGGGGTGGCGGTGGCCAGTTCGCGGATCTGGCGCAGGCCGAGGAAGAAGACGGCCTCCTCGATGTTGTTCACCTTGGTGGCGAGCCCGAAGTAGACGGAGTTGACCAGGCGCAGCAGGCGGGTGGTCAGCGAGGGGTCGCGGCGGATGATCTCGGCGATCTGGGAATTGAGGCCCTGCTCGGAGTTGACCAGCTCGGTGAGCGCACGGTTGATGCTCTTGAGCGAGGCGAGCTTCGGGCAGCCCTCGATACGGCGATCGAGTTCCTCGTCGGTGTAGCGGCGGCCGGTCGGTGCGGGAAGCGTGGACATCGGATGTGAGAAATTGGTGACGGTGGCGGGCCGGATGTTCGGTGTGGGCCGTCGTGCAAGGTATCGGTTGCGCGGCGCGAGTTCTTAAGGGGGAAACGCGGCCGCCGGGCAGGGTGTTTTCCTCGGGTCCGCACTGGGATTTAGCTTTTGCCAAGAACGGCCGATGAGGACGGGATGAGCGTGTCTCCGATGTCTTTCCGCACCTCATCGCCCCGCCGGTCCGGGCGCCTCGCCGTTTGGTCGGGGCTGGCGTGGGCCGCGGTGGTGCTGCTGGGGGGCCTGACCGGCTGCCAACAGTTGCCCAAGGTGGCCGTCAACTGGCAGGGCGGGCCGTTCTTCACCCCCACCAATTTCAGCGGTGTGCCGCTCATGCCGGCGGAGGTGCGCCGGGTGGCCGTGCTGCCGCTCGCCGGCCTCGAAGGCCTGCCGCCGGAGACGATCGCCGCGCTCGAGGCGGCGTTGCGCGCGGCGTTGCTGGCCGAGGGCCGTTTCGAGGTGGTGGCTGTGCGGCGCGAGTGGATGCAGGCGCAGGCCGGGCGGGGCGCCCTCGCGACCAGTGACCCGTTGCCCGCGCCGCTGTTCGAACGCCTTGGCCGCGAGTACTCCGCCGATGCGGTGCTACTGGTGGACGTCACCCACTACCGTCCGTACGCCCCGCTTGCGCTCGGGGTGCGGGCGAAACTCGCCTTCTGTGCCGCCCCCCACTCGGTCTTTTGGGCCTTCGACACGCTCTTCGACTCCCGTGTGCCGGCCGTGGCGAACTCCGCCCGCCGGCACGCCGCCGGTGGGCCGGCCGGCAAGGTGGATTCGGGCCCGGTCGCGCTGCAGAGCCCGAGCCGGTTCGCGGCCTATGTTTTTGCGGACGTCTTCGCCTGCCTGCCCCCACGACCGGCCCCGGTGCCGGCCGTGCCACCCGCCCGTTAAAGTTTTCTCACCACGCGCCGATTGTACCCGGCGCGACGATCCTCAGCCCGTCTCCACCACCATGATCAATTCCACCAATCGCACCGGTTCGACTCCCCCTATCGGCGGCATCCCGGTCTCCCCTCCGCGGGCACCCTCCCGTGCCTCCGAGGATCTCGATCGCTTCAGCACCGACTCGCTCAATCGCCTGCGGCAGGTCCTCGATCAACAGCCCTCCGTGCGGTCCGATGTCGTGGAACTCGGCCGCTCGCTCGCTTCCGATCCCGGCTATCCCACCGATCCGGTCGTGCGCAAACTCGCCGAGTTGCTCGTCGCTCAACCGGACGGCGGCGATGCCGACGAGGGCGAGTGACGCCATCCGGCGTCTCCGGCCGATCACTTCCGGCGGCTCCACGTGAGCCGCCTTTTCTTTGTCCACGTGCGACGCCGACCGCGGGCGCCGCACTTCGCGGCGAGATGGCGTTACAGGTTTTGACTTTCCGGGAACCGCCCCCCTAGGTTGGCCCCAGCGATGTCGCTGGAAAAGATTCTCATCATCGACGACGAACCCATCGTCTGCAAAGCGCTCCGCGAGATCCTGCCCAAGAAACGGTTTACCGTCGCCACGGCCGGGATGATCGCCGAGGCGGAGGCCACGCTGGCCCGCGAGAAGTTCGACCTGATCTTCTGCGACGTGCGCCTGCCCGACGGCAGCGGCCAGGATTTTCTCGAGCGGATGATGACCGCCACCGAGCCGCCGCTCGTTGTCATGATGACGGGATACGGCTCGATCGAGTCGGCCGTCTCCTGCATGCGCGCCGGCGCCTTCGACTACCTGCTCAAGCCCTTCACGCCCGACATCATCGAGGTGCTCGTGAAGAAGGCCGAGTCGTTCGGCCAGCTCGTGAAGGTCAACCGCATCCTCAGCGAGAGCGGCGACGAGGGCGACCTGCTCGGCGACAGCCCGGTGCTGCGCCGCCTGCGCCAGCTCATCCTCAAGGTCGCCCCAACCGACGCCACCGTGCTGCTCACCGGCGAGAGCGGCACCGGCAAGGAGATGGTCGCCCGCGAACTCTACCGCAACAGCCCGCGCAAGAGCGCTCCGTTCATCAAGGTCAACTGCGCGGCCGTGAGCGAGACGCTCATGGAGAGCGAGTTCTTCGGTCATGAGCGTGGCGCGTTCACCGGCGCCACCGACCGCCGCGAGGGCCGCTTCGAGCTGGCCAACGGCGGCACGTTGCTGCTCGACGAGATCAGCGAGATCCCGCTGCACCTGCAGGCGAAGCTGCTGCGCGTGCTCCAGGAGAAGGAGTTCGAGCGCGTCGGCGGCAACAAGACGATCAAGTGCAACGTCCGCATCCTCGCCACGTCGAACCGCGACCTGCTCCACTCCGTGGCCGAGGGCAAGTTCCGCCAGGATCTCTACTACCGCCTCAACGTCTTCCCGATCCATGTGCCCGCGCTGCGGGAACGCGGTGAGGACATCGTGCTGCTCGCCGATGCGTTCCTCAAGCGCTACGCCCGCAAGCACGGCCTGAAGGCGCCAAGCTGGTCGGCCGAGGCGGCGGCTTCGATTCGTGGGTACAACTGGCCCGGCAACGTGCGCGAGCTGCAGAACACCGTGGAGCGGGCCGTGATCCTCGCCGAGCCGGGGCGCCCGATCCCGCCGAACCTGCTCAACCTGCCGGTGGCCTCTCCGGCCGCCGCGCCGGCCGCGCCCGTGGCACCGGTCGTTCCCGGTCCGGTGCCCGAGATGGTGGCGCCGCCCGCGCCCCCCATTGCCGCCTCCGCGCCGGCACCGGCAGCGCCGCCGCCGGCGGAAAGTTTCCTCTCGCTCGACGACCTCGAGCAGAAGCACATCCTCGAGGCGTTGAAGAAGACCGGCGGCAATCGCACGCAGGCCGCGACGATCCTCAAGATCAGCATCCGCACCCTGCGCAACAAGCTGAACCTCTATCGCGAACAGGGCGTGGCCGTCGCCCTGATCGGACAGGACGACAGCGAGTAGTCGACGGATCGTGACGTACGCCGGGAGCGCCCGGCGTCTCCGCTCCAGCGTGAGTGTTGTCCGTGGAGAGCTGAACCGCTGCGCGGTCCAGCACGTCGGAATCGAACCGCCTACTTCTTCGCGTGGAAGGCGGCGTCGTCGGGCAGATCGAGCAGGACGAGCTCGGGGTTCTTCTCCTTGAAATAGTTCATCGTCCACTCGTTGGGGAAGAGCACGCACGGGTCGCCGTTCTTGTCGGTGGCGAAGGACACGCCGCTGGCGACGATGAGCGAGTGCAGGTCGGCGAGCGAGGGGTGCGGGGCGAGCCACTTGAGGAAGGCGAAGGGCGCGGCCTCGAGCTTCGACTCGGCGTTGTATTCGCTCTGCAACCGGTATTGCACGACTTCGAACTGCAGCGGGCCGACGGCGGCCAGGAAGGTCGCGCCGGTGGGCGCGTTGCGCACGTTGAAGGTCTGCACGACGCCCTCCTGCAGGAGCTGCTCGACGCCGGAGCGGTACTTCTTCGAATCGGCAGGCGAGGGGTTGAAGATGTAGGCGAAACACTCCGGCGGGAAACGCGGGATCTCGTTGAAGACGATCGAGCCGTCGGAGGCGAGGGTGTCGCCGATGCCGAACTCGTTGTGGCCGACGAGCCCGAGCACGTCGCCCGGGTAGGCGACGTCGACCGTCTCACGGTCCTGCGCGAAGAGCTTCGAGGAGTTGGAGAGGCGGATCATCTTCCCGGTGCGGCTGTGGCGCGCGAGCATGTCGCGCTCGAACTTGCCGGAGCACACGCGGATGAACGCGATGCGGTCGCGGTGCTTCGGATCCATGTTGGCCTGGATCTTGAAGACGAAGCCGGAGAACCGGGCGTCGTCGATCGGCAGCAACTCGTCGCCGAGGTAGCGGGGGGCGGGGCCGACGGAGTACTTCAGGAAGCTGTCGAGCATGAGCTGCACGCCGAAGTTGTTCACGGCGGAGCCGAAGAACACGGGCGTGAGCTTGCCGGCGTGGACGGCGGCGAGGTCGAAGGGGTGACCCGCGACATCGAGCACCTCGAGCTGTTCGCGGACCTCGCTGTAGGTGTGCGGGTCGAGCTTCTCGGCGACGATCGCGTCGTCGAGACCGGAGACCTGTTCGGGGGCGCGGTAGGCGCCGCCGGGCACGCGCTCGAAGAGGTGCACGTGGCGTCCTTGGCGGTCGAACACGCCCTTGAAGGCGGGGCCGTTGCCGAGCGGCCAGGCCATGGCGCAGGCGCCGATGCCGAGCACGTTCTCCAGCTCGTCCATGAGGGCGAGGGGGTTGAGCGTGGGCCGGTCGCACTTGTTCATGAACGTGAAGATCGGCACGCCGCGGCGGCGGCAGATCTCGAAGAGTTTGCGCGTCTGCGACTCGATGCCCTTGGCGGCGTCGATCACCATCACGACGGCGTCGACGGCGGTGAGCACGCGGTAGGTGTCCTCGGAGAAGTCCTTGTGACCGGGGGTGTCGAGGAGGTTGACGGCGCAACCGGCGTACTCGAATTGCAGCACGGTCGAGGTGACGGAGATGCCGCGCTTGCGCTCGAGCTCCATCCAGTCGGAGGTGACGGCGCGCTGGTTCTTGCGGGCGGAGACGGAGCCGGCGAGATGGAGCGCGCCACCGTAGAGGAGGAACTTCTCGGTGAGCGTGGTCTTGCCGGCGTCGGGATGCGAGATGATGGCGAAGGTGCGGCGGCGCGCGGCTTCTCGGGCGATGTCGTTCATGGAGGAGCGGTGAGGCAACCGTGCCGGAGCGGGCGGCGCAAGAAAATGGATGGCGGAGCGTGGGGGCGGCGCTGCGCCTGCAGCAGGTGGCGGGGTGCTTGAGCCCCCGCCGGTCGACTCTGTCCGCCGCAAGCGCCGCGCCCCCCCCCCAGCCCCGTTGGCACCAGCGAGTCATCCTGTATCCGCCGGCCCGGGCTAAAGCACCGGGCCACATCGGACTCCCGGCTCCCGGCGAGGCGGGTGGCTTCAACCCCCGCGAAGGGCGCGGAGCATCGACGGAGGGCGGCGCGGTGCGCCCGGTGCTTCGGTCGGAAACAAAACGGCCCGCCGATTAGGGCGGGCCGTGGAAGGGTGCGGAACTGGCGCGACGCTCAGGCGGCCTTGTACGGGAGCGGGTGGGCGGCGGTGAGCTTCTTCACGATCGCCTTGGCGGCGGCGCGCTTCTCCTCGCTCTCGGGGGCGCCGAGCACGAGGTCGATCGCTTCGGCGATCTGCTCCATGTCGGATTCCTTCATCCCGCGGCTGGTCACCGCTGGCGTGCCGAGTCGGATACCGCTGGCCTGGAAGGGCGAGCGCGTCTCGTACGGCACGGTGTTCTTGTTGCAAGTGATGTTGGCCTTATCGAGGGCCTCTTGGGCCACCTTGCCGGTGAGTTCCGGGAACTTCGCGCGGAGGTCGACGAGCATGAGGTGGTTGTCGGTGCCGCCCGACGCGAGGGCGTAGCCGCGTTTCACCATTGCGGCTGCGAGGGCCTTCGAGTTGGCGAGTAGTTGCTGCTGGTAGGCCTTGAACTCGGGCTTGAGCGCGTCGCCGAAGCAGACGGCCTTGGCGGCGATGACGTGCTCGAGCGGGCCGCCCTGGCCGCCGGGGAACACGGCGCTGTCGAGCGCCTTGGCGTGGATGGCCTTGCAGAGGATGAGGCCGCCGCGCGGGCCGCGCAGGGTCTTGTGCGTGGTGGTGGTGACGAAATCGGCGTGCGGCACGGGCGACGGGTGGAGGCCCGCGGCAACCAGGCCGGCGATGTGCGCGATGTCGGCGAAGAGCATGGCGCCCACGGAGCGGGCGATCTCGCCCATGCGGGCGAAGTCGATGATGCGCGGGTACGCGCTGGCGCCGACGGTGATCATCTTCGGCTTCTCGGCGGCGGCGATCTTGGCGAGCTCGTCGTAGTCGATGAGGCCGTTGTCCTGGCGGACGCCGTACTGGACGAAGTTGTAGAGTTTGCCGGAGAAGTTGGCCGGGTTGCCGTGGGTGAGGTGGCCGCCATGGCTGAGGTTCATGCCGAGGATCTTGTCGCCCGGCTGGAGCACGGAGGTGTACACGGCGAAGTTGGCCTGGGAGCCGGAGTGAGGCTGGACGTTGGCGTGCTCGGCGCCGAAGAGCTTCTTGGCGCGGTCGATGGCGATCTGCTCGACCTTGTCGACGAACTCGCAACCGCCGTACCAGCGTTTGCCCGGATAACCCTCGGCGTACTTGTTGGTGAGCACGCTGCCCTGGGCCTCCATGACGGCCGGGAGCGTGAAGTTTTCCGAGGCGATCAGCTCGATGTGCTCCTGCTGGCGGTGCAGCTCGGCGGCGACAAGGGCGTGGATCTCGGGATCGAGATCGCGCAGGGACGAGGCGTTGAGGACGGGAGAAGTGGCGGTGCTCATCGGGAAGCGTGGAGTTTCTGCGGCGGGCCGGTTTGGGGGCAAAGGTTTTCTTCGGTGGCGACCGGCGCCGCGCGGGCCCTCCGCGGCATGCCCCGGGCGGACAGTTTAGGTTCACGGTCGTGAAGGTAAACGGTCGGACGCGTGCGGAGCGGTGCCGTCGAGGGGAAGCTTGGAGCGGGCGCTTGCGGGGTTGGGCGGTGGGCGTTCGGCTGCGCGCATGCCGGACCGCGGAGTCGCCGCAGATGCCATTGCGGCCGCCTGGGCGAGCGGCGGGAAGGGACTGCCAGCGGAGGCGGGGTGGCGCGTCGTTCCGACCGTTTAGGTTCACGGTCGTGAAGGTAAACTGTCGGACGCGTGCGGAGCAGGGCCGGCGAGGGGGAAGCATGGAGCGGGCGCTTGCGGGGTTGGGCGGCGGGCGTTTGGCTGCGCGGCCATGATCGCTGTCCACGACCTCCCTGCGCTGCGCGCGCTGGCCCGCCGGCTGAAGGTGCCGGAGGTCGAGCTGCGGCGGGTGGAGAAGCGGTTGTTCAAGCACCGGATGCCCGTGGACGAGGTGTTGGCGGCGTTGCCGCCGGCGACGCGCACGGTGTGGCGGAACGAAGTCGACTGGGCCCCGCTGGAACTGGTCTCGCGGCAGGATTCGGCAGTCGATGGCGCGAGCAAACTTGCCTTCCAGGCACGGGACGGTGCGGTGATCGAGAGCGTGCTGCTGCGCTTCCACACCGGGCGCAGCTCGGTGTGCGTGTCGACGCAGGTCGGCTGCGCGGCGGATTGCGCGTTCTGTGCGACGGGCCGGCTCGGGCTGAAACGAAATCTGACGACGGCGGAGATCCTCGACCAGGTGCTGCAGGCGGCGCGGCTGTTCCACGCCGAGGGGCGGACGCTGCGCAACCTGGTGTTCATGGGCATGGGCGAACCCCTGCACAACGAGGTGGCGGTGCGGGACGCGGTCGAGGCGCTGCGTGATCCGGAGCGCTTCAATTTCACCGAGCGGCACATCGTCGTCTCCACCGTCGGCGTGCCGGCGGCAATGGTACGCTTCGCCGAGCGGTTCCCCGGCGTTAACCTCGCACTGAGCCTGCACAGCGCCCGCGACGAGGTGCGGCGCCGGCTGGTGCCGACGACGAAGCGCCACTCCCTGACCGAGCTGCGCGCGGCGGCCGCGGCGGTGACGGCGCGGCAGCGCCGGCCGCTGATGATCGAGTATCTGCTTTTCGACGGCGTGACGGACACCGCGGCGGACCTCGCGGCGCTGCAGGCGTTCGTCGCCGGAATACCGGTACACCTCAACCTCATCCCGTTCAACCCCGTGGCGGGCACGGAACCCCTGGGCCTGCGCGGTACGCCGCCGGAGCGGCGCGAGGCGTTCGGCGCGGCGCTCAAGCGCGCGGGGCTGAAGGTGACGCTGCGCCGCTCGCTCGGGGCGGACATCGACGGCGCCTGCGGGCAGCTCGCGCGGCGCGTGGGACCGGCGGCGCCCGACAACGACTGACGACTCCACCAGCGGGAGGGGCAGGGGGCGGCGGCATGGCCCGCGTTTTCACCGCGACCGAGTTGGCCCTCCGTGTTGCATCGCCGGTGCGGTTGCATTTGCTAGCCGCCATCCCCGGAAGCTGGGCACGCCGCTGGCTCGGTCTGGGAAGCCCCACCTTTACGATGTTCCCACTCTCTCGCATCGCCGCCGGCCGATGCCCGTTGCCGGGCGCGTGGTTTGTTGCCGCACTCCTGCTGGTCGCGAACTGGGGATGGTGCGCGTCGGCATCGTCGCCTGCTGCCAACGACCAGAACGTCCAGGTGACGCGGGAGGAGGTGCGAGTCCTGGTGCTCAACTCCTACCATGTCGGCTACAACTGGAGCGATGGGGAGCAGGCCGCGGTGTTGCGCACGCTGGCCGAGGGGCGGCCGGACATCGTGCCGAGCGTCGAGTACTTGGACTGGCGGCGTTATCCCAATCCGGCGCGCACGGCGACACTGCTCGCCTACCTCGACCAGAAATACGGCCGGCGCCCGTTCGATCTGGTGATCGCGCTGGACGACCCGGCGGTGACGTTCGCACTCGAACACCGGGAGCATTTCGGGGCCATGGTGCCGGTGGTGTTCGGCGGGGTGAACGACGTGGAGCCAGAGCACTTCCGCAAGTATCCCGCGGTGACCGGGGTGGCCCAGACCTACGATTTCGCGGGCACGCTGGCGCTGATCCGGAGGCTTCAGCCGAAGGTGCGGCGGATCGCCGCGGTGCACTGCCTCACCGAGAGCGGTCTGGCGTCGCGGCGAGCCTTCGAGAAGGTGCTCGCGCGGGACACCCCGCCGTTCGCGGTCGACTGGGTTGCGGGTTGGACGGAGGCGTCGCTGCTCCAGAGCGTGAGCCGCCTGCCGGACGACACCGCGGTGCTGGTGTTGAGCGTCTTCCGCGACGAGGCGGGGAAGGTGCTCGTGGACGATCCGGAGTTCGGTCGCGCGCTGGCCGCCCGGAGCAGCGTGCCGGTGTATTTCGTCGCGCCGCCGCTGGTGCGTTCGAGCAGCGGCGACACGTGGGCCAGCGCGGTCTGGCAGGGAATGGGCGGCAGTCTGTTGTCGGAGGAGCGCCATGGGGAGCTGGTGGGCCGGTTGGCGCTGCGTATCCTCGCCGGGGAACCGGTCGAGCGGATCCCGATCGTGACGGAATCTCCGGCGCGGGTGTCCTTTGATTTTCGACAACTGCAGCGCTTCGGAATTGCGCCGGCGCTGCTGCCTGCCGGGGCGGAGGTTTTCCATGCTCCCTCCACCTTCTATCAGGTCCACCGCTCGCGGATCATCGCGGGCATCGTCGTGATCGTCGTGCTCGCGACGACGGTGCTGCTGCTGTTGTGGATCATCGTTCTGCGGCGACGGGCGGAGCTGGCGCTGCGGCGCAGCCACGAGCATTTCGAGCTGATTGCGCGGGCGACCAACGATGCGGTCTGGGACTGGGACCTGGTCGATGGTTCACTCTGGTGGAACGACGGCTACGTCGAGCAGCTGCAGTTGCCGGCCGGGACCGCGATGGGGCTCGCCGCCTGGGAGACGCATATCCACCCGGACGATCGCGACTGGGTCGTGCAGTCGTTGCGCGACGCGACGCGCAACGACCGCGAGCATTGGGCGGTGGAGTATCGGGTGATGCGTGGCGACGGAGAAACCCGCCATGTGCTCGACCGCATCTTCCTCGAACGGGAGGAGGGGCGGGTGGTGCGGGTGCTTGGGGCTCGCATCGACTTGACCGACCGTCAACGCGCCGAGCGCGAACGCATCCGGCTGGCGGCGGCCGTCGAGCAGAGTGCGGCGGCGATCCTCCTCTTCGAGTCCGACGGGGCGATCCGCTACGTCAACCCCGCCTTCATGCGCGCCACCGGGGCCGAGGCGCTGCACACGATGCAGGAGGTGTGCGCGCTGTTCCGCACCGGCGACACCCATGAGCCGATGGGATTGGCGCGCATCCAGGAAGTGGTGGGGCGGGAGGGCAGCTGGGCCGCGCGGCTCGAGGGCCGGCGGCGCGACGGCGGCACCTGCCGGATGCAGATGGCGGCCTATCCGATCCGCGACCAGCACGGGGCGCTGCTGAGCTACGTGCTGGTCGGCCAGGATGTCACCCAGGAGGCGCGGCTGGAGGAGCAGGTGCGGTTGTCGCAGAAGATGGAGGCGGTGGGGCTGCTGGCCGGTGGCATCGCCCACGACTTCAACAATCTGCTGCAGGTGATCGGCGGCTTCGCGCTGCAGGCGCAGGAGGCGACGGACGCGGCGGACCGCAACGAATGCCTCGATCAGGTGCGCGAAGCGTGCCTCCGCGCCGCGCAGCTCACGCGGCAACTCCTCGTCTTCAGCCGCGACGAGAAGAGCGCGCAGTTCACCGATCTCGACCTCAACGAGCTGCTGACCGGCCAGACCAAGATGCTGCAGCGTCTGCTCGACGCGCAGATCGAGGTGGTGCTCAAGCCGGCGCCGGCGCTGGGCAATGTCCGGGGCGACCGCGGCCAGATCGAACAGGTGTTCATGAACCTCTGCATCAACGCCCGCGACGCGATGCCGCGCGGCGGCCGGATTACCCTCGAGGTCGACGAAGCGGACCTCGACGCGGACTACTGCGCGGCGCATCCGTGGGCGACGACGGGGCGGTTCGTGCGGGTGGCCGTGACGGATACCGGCATCGGCATGGATCGCGCCACGCTCGCGCGAATCTTCGATCCCTTCTTCACCACGAAGCCCAAGGACAAGGGCACGGGGCTCGGTCTGGCGATCGTGTACGGCATCGTCCGCAAGCACGGCGGGTTGATCAATGTGTACAGCGAGGTAGGCGTGGGCACGACGTTCCGGGTCTTCCTGCCGGTGCAGGCGCGCGGCGCGGCGGACGCCGGCGGGACCCACTCGGCGGCGGTGGCCGGCGGCCGCGGCACGATCCTGCTCGCGGAGGACGATCTGTCCGTGGGCAAGCTCGCGAAGCGGGTGTTGGAGAAAGCCGGCTACACCGTGCTCGCTGCCGACGATGGCGCCCGCGCTTGGCAGTTGTATTGCGACCGGGCCGCGGAGATCGATCTGGTCGTGCTCGATGCCATCATGCCCGGCCTGAGCGGGCGGGAGATCTACGAGAAGGTGCGGGAACGCGATCCGCACAAGCCGGTGCTCTTCTGCAGCGGCTACAGCGCGGGTACGATTCAGCCGGAATTCTTCCCGGCCGGTGAGGTGAAGATGCTCGGCAAGCCATACAACCCGAACGAGTTGCTGCGGATCGTGGCCGAGCTACTGGAGAATCGGACGGGGTGAGGCCTGGTCGCGGCGGGAGCGGGGCCTTCCCGTAGCGAAACGCGCCGAGCGTTCCGTCCGAGAAGAGCGGCGACGAATAGGGACCGTGCCGAGCGCGCGTTCGTTCGAGGTGCGTGTGGCGAAGGGCAACGAGTGCCTCCGCGGGGGGCCTTGGGCGAACGTCGAGGCTCTCACGAGCTTCGCTACGATACGGAGGGAAGCCTCATCCGGGGCCTCGCGTGCGTGAGGCCGAGCTGCTGCTCTAGACGAAGTGTTTGTCCATCGTGCGATCGTGGATCTTCGCGCTGCTGACGGCCTTGGCGGCGGCGGGGTGTTTCGCCGGCGCGGCAGGCTGCACCGCGGCTTGCGTGTCCGAACCCTTGCGACCGACGAGCTGGTCGAGCTGGACGATCGCGTTTTCGAGGGAGAGGGCTTGGGCGTGCATCTCCTCTGCGGACGCGGCGGATTCCTCGGCGCCGGCGGCGAGGCCTTGCGTGAGCTTGTCCATCTGCGACACGGCGGTGACGATCTGGTTGAGGCCCTGCGACTGCTCCTTCGAGGCGGTGGCGATCTCGGCGATGAGCTCGTCGACCTTTCGGGCGTGTTCGACGATCTGCTGGAGCGAGGTGGCGACCTTGCCGGAGATGTTGACGCCGTGGCCGGCCTTCTGGATCGAGTCCTCGATGCTCGCGGTGGTCTCGCGGGCGGCTTGGGCACAACGTTGGGCGAGGGCGCGGACCTCCTCGGCGACGACGGCGAACCCGGCGCCGGCCTCGCCGGCGCGGGCGGCCTCGACGGCGGCGTTGAGAGCTAGGATGTTGGTCTGGAAGGCGATCTCGTCGATGGTCTTGATGATCTTGGCGATGCTGTCGCTGGAGGTCTTGATGTCGTCCATCGCGGTCGTCATCGACTGCATATCGGTGGAGCCGACCTCCGCCGTCGTGCGGGTGCGGTTGGCGAGCTCCTTGGCGGTGGCGGCGGACTCGGCGTTGCGGGAGGTCATGCTGGTGATCTCCTCGAGCGAAGCGCTGGTCTCCTCGAGCGAGGCGGCTTGTTCGCTGGTGCTTTGGGCGAGCGACTGGCTGGCGGAGTTGACCTGGTTGGCGGCATTGCCGACTTCGGAGGCACCTTGGCGGACCTCGCTGGAGACCCGCCAGAGGACGCGGTTCACGCGGCGGGTGATGAAGTAGGCGAGGGTAGCCCCGAGCAGGATCGCGATCGCGGTTCCGAGCGGGACGCCCATCTCGGTTTGCCGAATGCTGGCCTGGGAGGCGGCGATGGCGGTGGCGCTGTCCTTGAGATTGAGCTCGATGCATGCCTGGAGTGCGCCGGTGTAGCGGTTGAAGACAGGCAGCATGGCCGTTTCAAGCAGTTGCCGCGCCTCGGCGTTTTTGCCGTCGCGACTGAGCGCCAGAACCTTGTTGCGCGTATCACGGTAGGCGCTGCGCTCGGGCTTGATCTTCTCGTAGACGCGCTTGGCCTCGTCGGTGGTCAGGAGCGGCTCCACTTCCTTGTAGAGCGCGGTGAGCAGGTCGCTCTTCTCGTTCATCTCCTTCTCGATCGCGGCCATGCGCGCGGCGTCGGTCGCATCGAGGTGTTGGGTGGTGTTGATGAAGTTGCCCTTCACCAGCGACTCGATGCGGGAGAACAGGACGATGCTTGGCATCGCATTGTCCGTGACGACCTTGTTGTTGCGGTCGATCGAGTAGACGCGGTTGAGCGCGAAGGCGCCGATGCAGGCGACGACGATGAGGACGGCCGCGAAGCCAGCGGCGAGACGCCGACCGATTGTCCAGTTCATAAGGGTAGATGGAGCCGGCGTGACTATCGGGTCCCGGATCGGGGACTTGAGGTAAAACGGGTAGGACCGGTACGCGGGGATTGCGGCGGCGCGGCGGCGTGTTTCGATCGGGCGTACCGATGTCCACCGCCCAACCCACCTGCGCACCGCACTCCGGCTCACGCCTGCAACCGGCGGTGTCCCGGCGCGCGCTGGCGGCGCTGCGCCGCCAGTTGGCGGGCGAACTCGATTGGGACGATACGATGCGCGTGTGCCACGCGACCGACGGCTCCGTCTACCGGGAGTTGCCCGTGGCGGTGGCCCGGCCGAAGAACGTCGCCGATCTGCGGGCACTGCTCGGCTTCGCACGGAAGCACGGCGTGCCGCTGATCCCGCGCACGGCCGGCACCTCGCTGGCGGGGCAGGTGGTGGGGGCGGGGATCGTGGTCGATGTCGGGTTCCACCTGAACCGCATCCTCGAGATCGATGCGCCCAACCGCCGCGTGCGCGTGCAGCCGGGCGTGGTGCGCGACGAGCTCAATCTCGCGCTGCGGCCACACGGGCTGATGTTCGCGCCGGAGACCTCGACCTCGAACCGTGCGATGATCGGCGGCATGGTCGGCAACAACTCCTGCGGGGCCAACTCGCTGCGCTTCGGTTCGACGCGCGACCATCTGCTGGAGGCGCAGGTGCTGCTCGCCGACGGCAGCGAGACGGCACTACGCGCGCTCGCGCCGGAGGAGTTCGACGCGAAGTGCGCCGGCCGGGGGCTCGAGGCCGACATCCACCGCTGGCTGGCGCGGCGTCTCGGAGATCCCGCGACCGCGGCGGAGATCCGGCGCGAGTTTCCCAAGCCGTCGATCCGCCGGCGCAACACCGGCTACGCGGTGGACCTGCTGCTGCGCCAGCGGCCGTTCGCGGCGGACGGCGCGCCGTTCAACCTCTGCACGCTGCTGGCCGGCTCGGAGGGTACGCTGGCGCTCGCCACCGAATTCACGCTCAACCTCGTGCCGCTGCCGCCCGCCGAGCGTGGGGTGCTCGTCGTGCACCTGCACTCCGTGCACGAGGCCACCCGCGCCAACCTCGTCGCGCTGCGCCACGCGCCCGATGCCGTGGAGCTGATCGACCGCATCCTCCTCGACTGCGCCGCGCGCAACCGCGACCAGGCGCGCAACCGGGCCTTCGTCGAGGGCGATCCCGGCGCGCTGCTCGTCATCGAATGGGCGCGAGCCACGCGGGCCGAGGTCGAGGCGCAGGCAGCGGCGCTGGAGGCGGAGCTGCGCGCGGCGGGCTTCGGATATTCGTTTCCCCGGCTCTTCGGCGGCGACGTCAACCGCGTGTGGGCGCTGCGCAAGGCGGGGCTCGGCATCCTCGCCAACATCCCGGGCGACGCGAAGGCGGTGGCGTGCGTCGAGGACACGGCGGTGGCGGTCGAGAACCAGCCGGCCTACCTGGAGGAGTTCGAGGCGATCATGCAGCGCCACGGCATGGACTGCGTCTTCTACGCGCACATCGGCGACGGCGAGATCCACACCCGGCCCGTGCTCGACCTCAAGCGCGGCCCGGATCGCGCGAAGTTCCAGGCGCTCACCGCCGAGGTCGCGGCGCTGGTCAAGCGCCACGGCGGCTCGCTCAGCGGCGAGCACGGCGACGGGCGCGTGCGCGGGCCGTTCCTGCGCCGGATGGTGGGGGAGCGCAACTACGCGCTACTCTCGGAGCTGAAGATCGTGTTCGACCCGGTGGGCGTTCTCAACCCGGGCAAGATCGTGGCCGCGCGCCCGATGACCGACTCGCTGCGCTACGAGGCGGACCAGGCGACGCGGGAGTTCGCCACGGTGCTCGACTTTTCGCGCTGGGGCGGGGTGCTGCGCCTGGCCGAGCAGTGCAACGGCACGGCGGACTGCCGCAAGTCCGCGAAGATGGGCGGCACGATGTGCCCCAGTTTCATGGCGACGCTGGACGAGCGCCACTCGACGCGCGCCCGGGCCAATGTGCTGCGCGAGGCGCTCACCCGCTCGGCCGCGGCCAACCCGTTCGCCGAGCCGATGGTCGCCGAGGCGATGGAGCTGTGCCTGTCGTGCAAGGCGTGCCGGTCGGAGTGCCCGTCGAGCGTCGACGTGGCGCTGCTCAAGGCCGAGTGGCTGCACCAGCGGCGCCGCACGCGCGGTGTGCCGCTGCGCAGCCGGGTCTTCGGCCACTTCGCGGCGCTGGCGCGGGTGGCGGACGTCTGGCCGGCGGCGGCCAACTGGGCCGCGCGCAGCGGGCTCACGGCGCCGCTGCTCAAGCGCGCGCTGGGCGTGGCGCCGCAGCGTGCTTTGCCGCAGTTCGCCCCCGAGACCTTCCGGGCGTGGCTGCGACGCCGTCCCGGCGCGCTCGCGCCGGCGGCGGGGGTGGCGCGGCGGGGCCGCGTGCACCTGTTCGTCGACGAGTTCACCGACCATCAGGAGCCGGCCTTGGCGCAGGCGACGATCGAGTTGTGCACGGCACTTGGTTACGAGGTGGTGGCGGTCGAGCACGGCGAGAGCGGGCGGTCGCTCATCTCGAAGGGCCTGCTGCCCGAGGCGCGCGAGGTGGCGCGGCGCAACGTGGCGCTGCTGCACGGCCGGGTGACGGCGGCGGAGCCGCTGCTCGGGCTGGAACCTTCGGCGATCCTCGGTTTCCGCGACGAATATCCTCTGCTGGTCGGCGCCGAGCTGCGCGGCCGGGCGGAGGAGCTGGCGCCGCACTGCCTGCTCTTCGAGGAGTGGATCGCGCGGGAGGCCGCGGCGGTGCGGATCACGGCCGACGATTTCGGCGACGCGCCGGCGGAGATCCTCCTGCACGGACACTGCCACCAGAAGGCGCTGAGCAGCCTCGACGACGCGGTGCGCGCCCTGTCTTTGCCGCGCGGACACCGGGTGCGGACAATCCCCGCGGGCTGCTGCGGCATGGCCGGGGCGTTCGGCTACGAGAGGGAGCACTACGGGGTGTCGATGCGCATCGGCGAGCTGGCGCTGCTGCCGGCGGTGCGCGCGGCGGAGCCGGGGACGGTGATCGTGGCGGCGGGCACCAGTTGCCGCACCCAGATCGCCGACGGCACGGGCCGGCGGGCGGAGCATCCGGCCGAGGTCCTGCGCCGCGCGCTACGGCGCTGAAGGTCGTTGCCGGCGGACGGTGGTCGGTGGACGGTCGACGGTGGACTGTGGGCGGTGGGCAGTGGACTGTGGTCGGTTACCGGTGACGGGGACAAGGCATCGACGCGCTCACGCGCGTCGCTACACCCAGGGACCGTGCTCCGCTCCTGATTTCTTGCTTCCCACCGTCTCCTCCGGAAACCGCCACGCAGGTGGGCCCCGGTGCGCCGGACGCCATTAGCGACCGGCATCGTGCCGGTGGCGGCGATCATGGGACCTTCTGATTATGCTGGCAGGCGGCCCGGGCGTTGACCGTCGGCGCGGCACCGACATCGTCCGGAGCCAGCGGAGACGGGGCCGGCGCCAAAAAGCAAAGGCCCCGGTCCCGCTACCCCAGGACCGGGGCTGTTCTGCGATCCACCGTTTGTGGACGTGGGTCGGTGTTCACTCACAACACCGGCCCACAAATGGGCGAAAGGGGGGATTGGTTCTGCTGACGGCCTCCGGGCCAAACCGGCGGTCCTCTTGGAGCGATTTGAGGGTAGCGAACCCGCGGGTCGCGGGCCACGCGCGCATTGCAAATTCCAGCGCATTTATTGCGGGGGCGTCCGGCCGCGGCCGGATTTCCCGTTGACCCGGTTTTCCGCGGCGGCGTTCATCACGGCATGATACCGTCGGTGCTGATCGTGGACGACGAAAAGCATACCCGCGAGGGGCTGCTGCTGGCGTTTGAGGAGAACTACGACGTCTCGGTGGCGGCCAGCGCCGACGAGGCGTTCAACCTGCTGGAAAGCCACGAGTTCGACGTCATCATCACCGACCTGCGCATGCCGGGAAAGTCGGGCCTGCGGGTGATCGACAAGGCGCTGACGCTGCCGAGCAAGCCGGTGGTGATCATGATGACGGCCTACGGCAACATCGACTCCGCGGTGGAGGCGATGAAGCGCGGGGCGTTCGATTTCCTGACGAAGCCCGTCAACCTCGAGAAGCTTGAGATCCTCGTCCAGCGCGCGCTCAAGTCGCGGACGCTGGAGGTCGAGGTGCAGCAGCTCCACGAGCGGCTCGACAAGAAGTTCAGCTTCGAGGGCATCGTGGGCCATTCGGCGCGGCTCAACGAGGTGATCGAGCGGGTCAAGCTCGTGGCGCCCTCGCGCGCGACGGTGCTGATCGAGGGGGAGACCGGCACGGGCAAGGAGCTGATCGCGCAGGCGATCCACCAGGCCAGCCCGCGGGCGCGGGCGCCGTTCCTGGCGGTGCACTGCGCGGCGCTGCCGGCCACGCTGCTCGAGAGCGAGCTGTTCGGCCACGAGAAAGGCGCGTTCACGGGCGCGACCGAGCGGCGGGTGGGCCGCTTCGAGGCGGCCGACGGCGGCACGATCTTCCTCGACGAGATCGGCGAGGTGAGCCCGTCGACGCAGGTGAAGCTGCTCCGGTTCTTGGAGACACGCGCGGTCGAGCGCATCGGAAGCCAGAAGGGTGTGCAGCTCGATGTACGTCTGGTCGCGGCGACCAACCGCAACCTCGAGCAGATGGTCGCGCAGGGTACGTTCCGCGAGGACCTGTTCTTCCGGCTCAACGTCGTGCGGATCACCACGCCGCCGCTGCGCGAGCGCGGCGACGACATCCCGGTGCTGCTGGAGCATTTCATCGCCGAGTTCAGCAAGGAGAACAACTCGCCGCCGCTCACGATCGAGCCGGGTGCGCTCAAGCATCTCACCGCCTACGCGTGGCCAGGCAACATCCGCGAACTGCGCAATTTCGCCGCCGAAGTTCCGCGGTGAGGTGCCGCTCCCGCCGATCACGCGCGCTGCGCCGGCGGACCTCGCTGGCAGTGCGGTCGGATCGCCTGTGGTGCCGCCGGCTCCGCTATTGCCCATGGGGACCGCGGCCAACGGTGCCGCGCCTGTTGCGCCTCCGCCTCCGCTCTCCGTCGAGGAGAACGAGAAACGGCTGCTGCGGCAGGCGTTGATGGAGTCCCGCGGCAATCGCACGCAGGCCGCGAAGCTGATGGGCATCAGCCGGCGCACGCTCCACCGCAAACTGGCCCAGTGGCCCGAGTTGGACGTGACCGATCGTGGCTGAATGGTGACGTTGTGAGAAGTGTTCTTGAAGAACGAGTCTGCGGCGCAGGCGGGCCCATTTGCGGCGGGGGCGTTGAACCAGCGCTGAGTTGCTACGCCCAGAAGAGTAGGCGTGCGACTGGGAGCGGCGTCTGATCACAGCACGCACGAGAATCTCGGCCGCGGCCATGCCCTTGCGGTACGCGCTTCATTCGGAATCCCGCGTTGATATCCGGTGCGAGTTCGCTTGCGCTCGAGCATGCGCGAGCGCGGTCGTGGCGTGATGGTGGAAGGCGCCTCGCTCGCTCAGAGCAGGAGCAGGGAGGGCTTCTCGATCAGGTCCTTCAGAGCGGCGAGCCACTGGGCGCCGAGGGCGCCGTCGACCACGCGGTGGTCGCAGGAGAGCGTGAGGCTCATGCGTTGGCCGACGACGATGGTGTCGTTGGGCCCGACGACGGGCTTCTTGATCGTGCCGCCAACGGCGAGGATCGCGGCGTTGGGCGGGTTGATGATCGCGGAGAAACGGTCGAGGCCGAACATCCCGAGATTGGAGACGCAGAAGGTGCCGCCGGTGTACTGGTCGGGCTTGAGCTTCTTCTGCTTGGCGAGCGCGCCGAGCGACTTGGCCTCGGCGGAGATATCGAAGACGGACTTGTCGTGGGCGTCGCGGATGACGGGGGTGATCAGGCCGTCCTCGATGGCGACGGCGAAGGCCATGTGCACGGCGGCGTGCTGGCGGATGAGCGTGCCTTCCCACGAGCTGTTGACGGCCGGGACGCGGCGGAGGGCCTCGACGCTGGCCTTGAGGATGAAGTCGTTGACCGAGAGCTTCACGCCGCGGCCCTCGAGCGCCTCGTTGATCTGGCTGCGAAGGGCGAGCAACGGGGCGGCGTCGGCCTCGATCTCGAGGTAGAAGTGCGGGATCTGCGTCTTGGCCTCGAGGAGACGGCGCGCGATGGTGGCGCGCATGTTGGAGAGCGGGGTGTCCTTCTGCTCGGCGATGGGGCCACGCTTGGCGGAGGCGATGGGCGAGTAGGGGGCGCCCTCCTTCGCCGAGGCTGCGGAGGGTGTGACCGCCGTGGTGACGTAGCTGCCCTTGCCCTCGGCGGCGGCGAGCACGTCGGCCTTGACGATGCGGCCGCCGGGACCGGTGCCGCGGAGACGGGAGACGTCGACGCCCTTGTCGGCGGCGACCTTCCGGGCGAGGGGGGAGACCTTCACGCGGCCGTCGGCAATGGCGGCGGCGAACGGCGTGTGCGAGGGCGTGGAGGTGTGGATGACGGGCGCGCCCTCCTTCGCCGAGGCTACGGAGGGTGCTGCGACCGCAGGGGTCGCAGCAGGTGCAGGAGCGGCGGGAGCGGGCGCGAGGTTCAGGCCGGAGAGGTCCTCGCCGGGTTTGCCGATCACGCAGATGGGGGCGCCGACGGCGATCTGGTCGCCGACCTTGGCGACCTGCTTGAGAAGGGTGCCGTCCTCGAAGCACTCGAGCTCCATCGTGGCTTTGTCGGTCTCGATCTCGGCGATCATCATGCCGCTGCTGAGCGGGTCGCCCTCGTTCTTGAGCCATTTGACGAGCGTGCCCACCGTCATGGTGTCGCTCAGTTTCGGCATGTCGATGATGGTAGCCATGAGACGAATGCGGATTGGGGAATGCGGATTGCGGAGTGGCGAATCAAGCGGCGCAGACGAAGGCCGGAGGGTGGAAGTGGATCAGCGAGGACGGAAGGAAGAAATCTGCAGGTGCGGTAGGGATGCCGCTCCGTCGGCGTCCGCAGGTTGGCGTCTGCCGCGGAAACGGACGGCGCGGAGCGCCGTCCCCACCTCAGCAGATCGTGAGGGCGGTGGCGACGATGCGGTCGGCGGTGGGGAGCATGAGGTCCTCGAGGGGCTTGGCGTAGATCTGCGGGGCGTCGAGCGAGGAGACGCGCTTGATGGGGGCATCCAGTTCGTCGAACGCCTGGTCGGCGATGAGCGAGGCGATCTGGGCGCCGACGCCGCAGAACGGCTTGTTCTCGTCGACGAGCACGACGCGGTGGGTGCGGGCGACGGACTCGAGGATGGCCTGTTCGTCGAGCGGGCGGATGGAGCGCAGATCGAGGACTTCGGCATCGATGCCGTGGTCGCGCTGGAGGATCTCTGCGGCCTTGAGGCAGGTGATGACGGCGCGGCCGTGGGCGATGAAGGAGAGGTCCTTGCCCGGGCGTTTGAGGTCGGCCTTGCCGAGCGGGACGAGGATTTCGCCTTCGGGCACTTCCCACTTCTCGCCGTAGAGCAGGGTGTTTTCCATGACGCAGACGGGGTCGTCGTCGCGGATGGCGGCCTTCATGAGGCCCTTGGCGTCGTAGGCGGTGGCGGGGCAGACGACCTTCAGGCCGGGCTGGTTGGCGAGGAACATCTCGGGGGTGTGGGAGTGCGTCGAGCCGACGTTGGTGCCGCCGTTGGCGGGGCCGCGGATGACCAGCGGGACCTTGATCTGGCCGCCGGACATGTAGCGCATGGTGGCGGCGTTGTTGATGATCTGGTCGAAGGCGACGTAGGCGAAACTCCAGAACATCATCTCGATGACCGGGCGCTGGCCCATCATGGCGGCGCCCACGCCGAGGCCGAGGAAGCCGGTCTCGCTGATGGGGGCGTCGACGAGGCGCTTGGAGCCGAAACGCTCGTGGAGGCCTTCGGTGACCTTGTAGGCGCCGTTGTACTGGGCGACTTCCTCGCCCATGATGAAGACGTTCGGGTCGCGCTCGATTTCCTCGGCGAGCGCGTCGTTGAGGGCCTGGCGGTAGGTGATGAGGGGCATGGGCCGGAAAGATTGCGGAAGGCGGATTGCGGAGTGCGGAATTCGGAACCCCGGAGTGGAAAATGTGGAAAGCAGTACGGTGGGAATCGGAGGGCGGATGATTCTCGATCGGATCGGCGGTTCCGGGCTCCTGTTGCTTCCGTGTTACTTGGAACGTGGCACTTGTTACTTCGCTTCGGCGACCTGCTGGTTGCCGACGAAGTGGGCGTCCTTGTTGAAGAAGTGCGTGCCGTGCTGGGCGGCGGCGTTCTCGTCGATCGTGGCGTAGACGTCGGTGAAGATCTCGGGCACGGCGGCGACGGGCGACTCGTCGGCGAAACGCACGGCGGCCTCGACCTCCTGCTTCACGGCGGCGTTGATGGCGTCGATCTTGGCGTCGTCGAGGTGGCCCTCGCGGACGAGCACGGCGCGGAAGAGGCTGATGGGGTCGAAGTCGCGCTTGTAGGTCTCGATCTCGGCCTTGGTGCGGTACTTCTCGGCGTTGGCGTCGGCCACGGAGTGACCACGGTACCGATACGTGCGCATCTCGAGCAGGGTGGGCTTGGAGCGTTCGCGGGCGCGCTGCATGGCCTCGTAGGTGCGGGCGCGGACCTCGTAGAGGGAGTTGCCGTTGATGACGGCCCACTCGAGGTCGTAGCCGGAGGCGCGGCGGGCGAGGATCTCGCCGGCGGAGGAGCGTTTCTGGCTGGTGCCCATGGAGTAGCCGTTGTTCTCGATGACGTAGATGACGGGGACGTCCCAGAGGGCGGCGAGGTTGAGGGATTCGTGGAAGGCGCCCTGGTTGATGGCGCCGTCGCCGAGGTAGCACAGGCAGCAGCCTTTCTTGCCCTGGTACTTGAGCGCGTAGGCGATGCCGAGGCCGAGCGGGGTCTGGCCGGCGACGATGCCGTGGCCGCCCCAGAAATGTTTCTCGGGCGAGAAGAAGTGCATGGAGCCGCCCTTGCCCTTGGAGGAGCCGGTGAACTTGCCCTGCATCTCGGCCATGAGCTCGCCCATGCCCATGCCGACGGCCAGGGCGTGCCCGTGGTCGCGGTACGCGGTGATGACGTGGTCGTGCTCGCCGAGCAGCGAGCAGGTGCCGACAGCGACGGCCTCCTGGCCGTTGTAGAGGTGGAGGAAGCCGCCGATCCGGCCCTGCTGGTACACGCGCAGGCTGCGGTCCTCGAACTGCCGGATGCGCACCATGTCGGTGTAGAGCTTGACCTTCGCCTCCGGCGCGAGGTCGGAGTTGACGGGGGATTTGGCGTAGCGGAGGTCGTGTTCGGCCGCCTCGGACTGCGGCGGAATGGGAGCGGGAGTGGTAGGCGTGCTCACGGTGTTTCGGCGGGGATTTTACGCTTCGTGGAAGCGCAAGGTTCAAGGAAAATGGCCGGCCGCAACCGGCCGGACAGGTAGTTACGAGAAATGCTTCATCCGCCGCGGGTTTGGATTGGGGAAACTACTACCTCGGCGCAGGCGGGCGGGGCGCAGGCGGGCGGGGCGGAGGCGACGGCGGAGGCGGAGAATCCGGAACTTGCGAATGCGGGATCGTGGGGCGGTCGTCTGTGTGGCGGCGTGGTGCCGGGTTTTCCGGAACCGATCCGGGGGAATGAGTGTGCTCTGCCGTACGGCAGAGCGGCTCCCTTATCCGACGCGACATTTCCAGAGGGTTTGAACCGCTGATGGGCTTCGCCAATGGGCGAAGCCTTGGATGTGTCCTGCGGCTGATCGCCGCAGGGAAAGCGGGGGGGCGCCCGCTGATCGCGGGCGCGGAGGGAATCGCGGAGGCGGAGGGCCTAAGCCGTGCTCGGTGGCCGGCTCAGATCTCCACGGGGGTGAGCGGCGTGGGATCGGTGACCTTGATGTGCGGGGCGGAGCGGGCGAACTCCTCGGCGAACCAGGCACGCGCCTCGGGATCGCCGTGGTTGAGCACGATGGCGCGCGGGTCGCGGCGCAGGGCGAAGTCCATGAGCTCGTCGCGGCCGGCGTGGGCGCTGAGGTTGAAACGCTCGATCTGGCAGGCGAGCTTCACCTCGGTGTCGAGGGCGGCGAAGAGGAACTTGTCGCCGTTGTGCGAGGCCAGCAGGGCGCCGCCGGGAGTATCCGGATCGCAGTAGCCGACGAAGGCGATGGTGTTGTGCGCGTGGCCGGCGAGGCAGGACGCGACGAGGTAGGAGGGCGTGCGCTCGACGACCATGCCACTGCTCACCAGATAGATGCCGTTCTGGCGCGGGTCGACGCCGGGAATGAGCTTGCGCGGGGTCTGCTGGACCTTGAGGGCCTTGAGCACGGAGCGGCTGAAGTGGACGTGGCTGGTCTTGCGTGCGACGTCGTCGAAGTAGTCGCACAGATCGATGCCGAGGCCGGAGCTGTAGATCGGGCACTTGGCGAGGCGGCGGTTCTCGCGGGCGTCGTGGAAGATGGTGAGCAACTCCTGGTGACGGCCGAGGGCGAAGACGGGGATGAGCACGGACCCGCCGCGGGCGATGGTGTGGTTGACCGTGTCGAGCAGGCGGTTGATCTCGGACTCGCGGGTGCGGCCGGCGACGGGTTCGGTGGCGCCGTGGGTGGTCTCGAGCACGATGGTGTCGAAGCGGCCGGCGGGGAACCGGGCGCCGGGGACGGTGCGCTGGCCCTCGAAGAGCACATCGCCGGAGAAGAAGATGTGGCGGCCCTTGTGCCGGAGCTCGACGCCGGCGGCGCCGGCGACATGGCCGGCGGGGTGGAGGGTCACCTCGACGTCGTCCTTGGCGCCGCTGATCTTGCGCGTCTGGCCGAAGGCGAGGGAGTGGAAGCGTTGGGCGCAGCGGTCGACCTCCTCGTGGGTGAAGAGCGGGAGGTCGCCGCGGGACTGCTCCTCGCGCTGGCGTTCCATTACGCTGACCGAGTTGTGGAGCATGCGCGCGAGCAGGAGTGCGCTGGAGGAGGACATCACGACCGGGGCGCGAAGCTGGCGGCGGAGCAGCAGCGGCAGGGAGCCGATGTGGTCGAGGTGGCAGTGAGTGATGATGATCAGGTCGACCTCGAGACCGTCGAGCGGGGAGAGGTCGGGCGTGGCCTCGGCCCCGGTGAGCTTGGGGTGCAGGCCGCAATCGATGATGATGCGGACGTCGCCGAGTTGCACGAGGTGGCAGCTGGCGCCGATGCCGCCGTGCCGGTTGAGATCGAGAAGTTTCATTTCGTAGGGGGGAACGCCCGCAGCCGGAGCGGCGGACGCGCGTTGGTGATGGGCCGACGATGGGTAGGGCCGGAGCGGCGCACAAACCACAACTGCGGGGAAAAACGCACTCGGGCATCGGTTGCGCGGCCGGCGAGTTGAGCGGGAAAGCCGGCGGTGGCCGGTGGGCGTTCTGCCGTTCGGCAGAATCTACGGCGCGATGCGCCTCCGAGTGGGGAGCGGTAGCCGGTTGCCGGTGGGCGGTGGACGGTGACCAGCGCTCGGAATACAGACGCGGATGACGGGGTGACGGCGGAAATGAAACCACGGAGAATTTCGCGCGACGGCGCAGCGGCGCGACGGACTGAACGGAGGAGTGGAACCGTTCTGCCGTACGGCAGCGAATGCTGAGGTGGAGGCGATGCGGACGAGGGGCGAGAGCCGAACCGTCGGTGGGACGATCGAGCCGTTCGCCGCTTCCGGACTTCTCGGCTTTCTGGCGCTCGTCACGCGCCGACCCGACGCGCGACTGATCGGCCGCGGCGGAGGTTGCGGCGGGCCGCTCAGGCTTCCGCGCGGCGCGGGCGGGTCCGGAGTTGGTCGCCGTGGCGGAGCAGGAGATGCGCGGCCTCCGCGGGCGTGAGGTCGCGGCCATTGTATTCGATGGCCAATCGCTCGAGCCGGAGACCCTGCTCGCACAGGAAGTCCCCGATGGTGCAGCCGGGGGGCCGGGTGTACGGGGTGCCGTCGAACGTGAAGGTGATCTGGAGCGACATGGCGGTGCGGCCTGGCGGGTTTCGGGGATAGCGGCGGGGCGGCGCCGGGCAACGGCGAACGGCGACGCCCGAGCCGGGCGCGATTGCGATTGGCGGCGGGCGGCGGTGCCATGACGATGGCCCCGCGATGACCTCCGGCGACTACCTCGCGCTGCTGTTGATGGGCCTGTTCGGCACGGGGCACTGCATCGGCATGTGCGGGCCGTTCGTGGTGGCGGCGGCCGCGGGGCCGGGCGGAGCCGCGGCGGTCGTCGGCCGGAGCCTGGCGTATCAGCTCGGCAAGACGCTCACATACGTCTTCCTGGCCGTGCTGTTCAGTGTGGTGGGCGGCTGGATCGCGGGTCGCGGCGTGCTGCCCTGGGTGCAGAATGCGATGAGCGCGGTCGTCGGTCTCGGCATGGTGGCGCTGGGGTTGGCCTATATGCTGGAACTGCGGCTTTCTCCGGGCGCGCAGCGCTGGGTCGATGGGCGCCGTTGGTGCGGTGCGCTCGGTGCGGTGCTGCGGGCGCCGACGTGGTGGCGCAGCGTGCTGATCGGCTGGCTCAACGGTTTTCTGCCCTGCGGCCTGTCGCTGATGGCCCTGGTGTACGCGGCGGGTTTCGGCTCCGTGACGAAGGCGGCGGCGGGCGCGGCGTTGTTCGGTGCCGCGACGATCCCCGGGTTGACGCTCACGGCGTTGTTCGGCGCGAAGCTGCTGGCGGGGGGGCGGCGTTGGCTGTTGCGGTTGGCGGGGGCGACGCTGATCGTACTCGGCGTTGTGACGATCGTGCGCGGCGTGCCGGCGATCCACGAGTGGTTCCATGCGCATACCGTGGTGCCGTGGTGAGAGGGAAGGCTGAAGGAGGAAGGACGATGGCGGAAGGCAGATGGCCGATGGTTGGCGGGGGGCTGTGGGCGGTAGCCGGTTGCCGGTGGCCAGTGGACGGAAGGAGGGAGACGGTGGGCGGGTTCCGGAGAGGAATGTGGAAATCAGGAAATCAGGAACGGAGAGGAGCCATCTTGGCTGCCGGTGTGGCGCTGGGTTCTCGGGAAACCATGCAGTGCGCTCTGCCGTACGGCAGAGCGGTTCCCTTCTCCGGAACTCGGATTCCTGAGTTCGTGAGTTCCAGGTTTTGCACGCGTGCTTTCCCGGAGAGGGTGAACCACTGATGGGCTTCGCCAATGGGCGAAGCCTTGAAGGTGTCCTGCGGCTGATCGCCGCAGGGAAGGTGGGGGGGGCGCCCGCTGATCGCGGGCGGACGCCAGAGGGTAGGGGACAGGGTGCGCAGTCAGGTCGGTTAACTCTGCTGCGCGGATTTCGGCGGCCGGTGGGGGCGCCAGAAATCGATTGCGGGGGCGCGGGGGAGGCCGATGCTCGTCGCCCATGTTCACCGGGATCGTCGAAGAAGTCGGACGCGTCGTTTCCTTCGAGCACCAGGCCGCCGCCTGGCGCCTCGTGGTCGAGGCGGCGCTGGTCGTGCCGGGCACGAACGTCGGCGACAGCATCGCCGTGAACGGCTGTTGCCTGACCGTCGTCGCCCTCGCGGGCAACCGGCTGAGCTTCGACCTGCTCGAGGAGACGGTGCGCCTGACCAACATCGCGCAGGTCGGTGCGGGCGGGGTGGTGAACCTCGAGCGCAGCCTGCGGCCCGACGGCAAGATGGGCGGGCATTTCGTGACGGGCCATGTCGACGGCCCGGGCGAGATCGCCGTGCTCGAGCCGCGCGGGGCCGACCGGTATCTGCGGGTTCGCTACCCGGCGCAGCACCGCGGCCTGCTTGTGCCGAAGGGCAGCATCGCGGTCGACGGCGTGTCGTTGACGGTGGTCGAGGTGACCGAGGGCGACCGGGTGAATCTCGAGTTCGACATGCTGGCCAAGTACGTGGACCGGCTGCTGGCGTTGCGCGCGGAGGCGGCGGGCGGCCCCCCGCCGGCCGTGCCGGTGAAGCCGATTTGGCAGAACTGAGCCATGGCGTTGCGTGAACAACTGCTCGCGGTGGCCGAGGAGCTTCGGCGCCGCAAGACGGCCGGCGACAAGACTGTCGCCGTCGGCGAGGATACGCTGGTCGCCCTGCGCGCGGCGGTGGCCGCGCAGAACCGCGGCGCGGCGGGCGAGGCCGGAGCGCCTGTTCCGCCCGAGTCTCCGATCTCGCGGCCGGCGGTCGCGAAGCCCGATGACGGTGCCTCCTTCGTGCGGCGTGCGCCGGCGGCGGCGGAGCCGGAACCCATCCGGGAGCCGGCCCGCAAGGAGCGCGGCGCGGCATTGTTCGGCGACAGCGCATCGGCGGCCAAGCCGGCGCTGAAGATCGCGCCGGCGCAGGAGGGGGCGGCGATCCCGCCCGCGCCCGTGTTCACGCTGCCCGAGGGCGACAAGGCCACGCGATGGGCGTGGTTGAAGGACAAGGTCGAGAACGACCCGGTCTGCCGCGCACACGTGCGACCGGGCAAGAAGGTCGTGCTCGGTGTCGGAACGTTGGATGCGAAGATCTTTTTCTGCGGCGAGGCGCCGGGCGCCGACGAGGAGGTGCAGGGCGAGCCGTTCGTGGGCGCGGCCGGGCAGCTCCTCACCAAGATGATCAAGGCGATGGGTGTCGACCGCGGCCAGGTCTACATCGGCAACATCATGAACTGGCGGCCGGAGATGCCGACGCCGCCCGGCGTCGAGCAGATCGGCAACCGCCCGCCGACGGCCGAGGAGATGGCCTACTGCCTGCCGTACCTGAAGGCGCAGCTGGAGATTGTGCAGCCGGAGGTGATCGTGGCGCTGGGCGCGACGGCCTCCGCGGGCCTGCTCGGCGCGGGCAGCTTCAAGGCGCTGGGCGAGATCCGCGGGCGCTGGCACAGCTTCGCCGGTCGCCCGGTGATGGTCACCTACCACCCGTCGTATCTGCTCCGGAACAACTCCAACCGCGCCAAGCGCGTGGTCTGGGAGGACCTGCTGAAGGTCATGGAGCGCGCGCCGTTGCCGATCAGCGAGCGTCAGCGCAATTTCTTCCTCGAACGATGAACTCACTCCCGTCGCCCGCCGCCGTCACCCCCGGTTCGGCCCGAAACGAAGTCGCCCGCGCTCCCCGCCGCCGGCCGTTGGTCGCCTGTGCGGCCCTCGTGCTGCTGGCCCTCGTGCCCGCCGCCCTGCCCGCGAGCGGGGACTACGGCTTCGACTATCAGGAGCTGCAGTACCGCGCGAAGAACCTCGCCGCGAAGCCGTTCGAGCGGCCGCCCACCCGCGTGCCCGACTGGCTGCTGCCGCCGAAGATCAACTACGACCAGCACCGCGACATCCGCTTCCGCACCGACCGCTCGCTCTGGCGCGAGGACCAGCTGCCGTTCCAGGTGCAGTTCTTCCACCCGGGCTGGCTGTTTCACGAGACGGTGCAGATCCACGAGCTCGACGGGAAGCGCGAGATCCCCTTCCCCTTCAGCCGGCGGTTCTTCGACTACGGGAAGAACAGCTTCAACGAGTCGATCCCGCGCGACATGGGCTATGCGGGCTTCCGCATCCATTACGCGCTCAACCGCCCCGAATACCTCGACGAGCTGGCGGTGTTCCTCGGCGCGAGCTACTTCCGCGCCTTGGGCAAGGGCCAGCACTACGGCCTGTCGGCTCGCGGCCTGGCGGTCGACACCGCGGCTCCCTCCGGCGAGGAGTTCCCCGTCTTCCGCGAGTTCTGGCTGGAGCGACCCACGCCCGACGCGAAGGAGGTCGTGGTTTACGCGCTGATGGACAGCAGGCGCGTAACCGGCGCGTACCGCTTCGCGATCAAACCCGGCAACGACACGACGATGCGGGTGCGCGCCACGCTCTACCTGCGCGAGCCGATCGGCCTGCTCGGGCTGGCGCCCTTCTCCAGCATGTTCTGGCACGGCGAGAACTCCGGCACCACCAACGGCGACTACCGTCCCGAGGTGCACGACTCCGACGGCCTGCTGGTGCTGCACAGCACCGGCGAGTGGCTCTGGCGCCCGGTCGACAACCCGAAGCAGGTCACCATGGCCTACCTCGCCGCGGAGAACGTGCGCGGCTTCGGCCTGCTCCAGCGCGACCGCAACTTCGACCACTACCAGGACCTCGAGGCCCATTACCACCAACGCCCGAGCGTGTGGGTCGAGCCGGTCGGCGACTGGGGCCGCGGCTCCGTGGTGTTGACCGAGCTGCCGACGCCCGACGAGACGATGGACAACATCGTCGCTTTCTGGTCGCCCGAGAAATGCCCGGCGATCGGCGAGCCCTACGAATTCGAGTACGACCTGCATTGGCTCACCGACCTGGGCAAGCGCCCGCCGGCCGGCTACACCATCGCCACCCGGCCCTCGACCGTGATGGGTCGACCCGACCTGAAGCGCTTTGTCGTCGACTTTGCCGGACCGGTGCTGGGCCGGCAGGGCGAAGGGGTCGAGGGCGTCGTCTCGGTCGGCGCCGGCGCGACGCTCGAGGGGGTCAACACGCAGCGCAACAGCAACGACTACAGCTGGCGGCTGGCCTTCGAGCTCAAGCCCGACGGCAGCGGCAAACCGGTCGAGCTGCGGGCGTTCCTGCGCAAGGACGACAACGTCCTGACCGAGACTTGGAGCTATCGCTGGCAGCCTTGAGCGACGAAGCCGTCAGTCCCCCGACGAGCGACTTCCGGCCCGGCCTGTCGCGGCTGAGCGGCTTCCAGCCGCGCACCGGCACGCTCGACCAATGGAACGCGGCGTATGTGCGCGTCGAGGACTATCTGCGCGCGCACCGCATCCACAACCGGCTGCACCAGAGCCGGGTGATCGAGCGCGTGCTCGAGTGCGCCGCCCACCGCCACGAGGCGAATCCCGCACTCGACCCGGTGGTGCTGGCCGCCGAGGAGATCGATCGGATCATGCAGGCGTGGTTCGCCGCGCAGCTCAAGGCGGAGGGGTTGCCGCACGACCGGCTCGCCGCGCAGGCGCGCGTGGCGATGCTGCTCAGCGACCTGCCCACGCGCTGGCCCTACGCCTTCCTCGACGAGGAGCACACGCCCGGCGAGGCGCGAATCGCGATGGAGAAGAGCGCGCTGCAGGCCGGTCCCGACCTCGCCGTCTCCAACATGGTGCCGCGCGAGATCGATCTCGGGGTGTTGCCCGAGGCCGCGGGCGACACGCTCGACACGCTCGAGCGCTGGCCGTTGATCCGCCTGCTGCTGCTGTGGGCGCTGTTTGCCGCGGTGATGGCCGCGGTGTTCGCCCTCACCCGACGCTGAGACCATGCCCGCCTCCGCTCCCACCCTCTTCGTCGCCGACCGGTTCGACCGCCGCCGCGTGGTGAAACGGCGTTTCCTCTTCTTCACGACGATCTTCCTGCTCACCACCCTGGCGGCGTGGTTCATGGCCGATCTGCTCTGGAACAGCGGCGCGCGGCCCGGGCACATGAGCCCGATCGAGTGGGTGGTGCTCGCGCTGTTCGTCATCCTGTTCGCGCATGTCGCCACCGGCTTCGGGCACGCGCTGTTCGGCTTCTACGTGCTCAACCGCGGCGGCGACCTGCGGCGCATCCAGCGCACGCTGCCGCTCGACGACGCCGACGCCCCGCTCGGGCCGACGGCGATCGTCATGCCAGTGTGCAACGAGGACTCCAGCCGGGTGTTCGAGGGGCTGCGCGTGATCTACCGCTCGCTGGAGGAGACGGGCAAGCTGGCGCACTTCGACTTCTTCATCCTCAGCGACACCTCCGACCCCAACAAATGGATCCAGGAGGAGCTCGCCTGGGTCGAGTTGTGCAAACAGGTGGGCGGCTTCGGCCGCATCTTCTACCGCAAACGCCGGCAGGGGATAAACAAGAAGAGCGGCAACGTGGCCGACTTCCTCCGTCGCTGGGGCAGCAAGTACCGCTACTTCGCCGTGCTCGACGCCGACAGCATCATGACCGGGCGCGCGCTGGTCCGGATGGTGCAGCTGATGGAGCGCAACCCGAAGGTGGGCATCCTCCAGAGCGTGCCGCGGCTGATCCGGGGCGAGACGCTCTTCGCCCGCCTTCAGCAGTTCGCCAACCGGCTCTACAGCCCGGTCTTCCTCGCCGGCCTGAACTACTGGCAGCAGGGCGAGGGTAATTTCTGGGGACACAACGCGGTGATCCGCACCGCGCAGTTCATGGAGCACTGCAGCCTGCCCGATCTGCCCGGGACGGAGCCGTTCGGCGGGCGCATCCTCAGCCACGACTTTGTCGAGGCCGCGCTGATGGCCCGCGCGGGCTGGAGCGTGTGGCTCGCCTACGATCTCGACGGCAGTTTCGAGGAGGGCCCGCCCTCGGTGATCGACAGCGCCAAACGCGACCGCCGCTGGTGCCAGGGCAACCTGCAGCACTCATGGTTGCTCTTCGCCAAGGGCCTGCGCGGGGCCAGCCGCTTGCATCTGTTCATGGGCATCATGGGCTACCTGGCCTCGCCCCTGTGGCTGTTTTTCCTGCTGCTGAGCACGATCCACGTGTTCGATCAGGTCACCGCCGGCCACCAGCGCCCGGTCGACGAGCTCGTGCTCGAGGGCCTCGGCTACTATTTCGAGGTCCCGCAGACCCTCGCGCTCTTCGGGCTCACGCTCGTGATGCTCTTCCTGCCGAAGATCCTCGGCGTGATCGTGCAATGGGGACCGGAAGGCCGACGGCCGTCGTACGGCGGCCGGCTGCGCATGGTGCTCAGCGCGGTGCTCGAGGTCGTGCTCTCGTCGCTGCTCGCGCCGATCAACATGCTCTTCCACTCGAAATTCGTCGTGTTCACGCTGCTCGGGCAGGGCGTGGGCTGGGTCACCCAGCGGCGCGACGCCGAGGGCAACGACTGGCGCGAGGCCATCCTCACGCACTGGGGACAGACGGTCTTCGGCATCGTCTGGGGCATCTCGGCGTACGTCGTCCTGCGCTCCTTCTTCTGGTGGCTCAGTCCGGTGCTGGCCGGGATGTTGCTCGCGATCCCGCTCTCGCTCCTGCTGGGCAGCGCGAAGATCGGCGAGGTTACGCGGCGCTGGGGGCTATTCCTTTTTCCCGAGGAGTCGCATCCGCCGTACGAATTGCGGCGTCTCGAGAAGAACCTCGCCGAGTGCTACCAGCACATGCGGCCCATCGAGGAGCTGCGCGACGACTACGGCCTGCTGCAGGCGGTGGTCGACCCCTACATCAACGCCCTCCACGTCTCGCTCCAGCGCCAGCGCCGCCCGGGGGCGGCCACGCGCGAGTACTTTCTGCTGCTGCGCGAGCGGCTGCTGCGCGAGGGGCCGAAGAAGCTCACGCCCCGCGAGAAACGCGCGCTCCTGCTCGACCCCGAGAGCATGACGTGGCTCCACCGCGAGCTCTGGCGGCGCCCGCAGACCGAGCTCGCCGACTGGTGGCAACTCGCGGTGCGTCAGTACAACGTGCTCACGGCCCAGCCGGTCACCGCGCTCTATCGATGAGCGCGGCGCCACGGGGTGAAACCGCGGCGTCGCCCACCACGTAACTACCCACCGGCATGAGAACCGTCGTCGTCACCGGAACGGACCGCGGGCTCGGCCACGCGTTGGCGGCGCTGTCGCTGGAAGCTGGCGACCGGGTGATCGCGACCTACCGCGACGACAAGGACGCGGTGCTCCGGCCGCTGGCCGAACGTTTTTCCGGGCGGCTGTCGCTGGTGCCGTTGGAGCTTGGCGATGCCGCGAACATCGCGGCGGCGGCGCGGCGAATTCGTGAGCTGACGTCGAGCGTGGATGTGCTGTGCAACAACGCCGGCATCCTCGGCGACATCGAGTTTTCCGTCGGCGATGCGCCGTTCGATCCCAACGAGGTGCTGGAGACGATCCGGATCAATGCCATCGGCCCGCTGCGGGTGACGCATGAGCTGTGGAGTCTGCTGATCGCTGGGCGCGAGAAGCTGCTCGTGAACATCTCTTCCGAGGCCGGCAGCATCGGCCAGAACTGGCGCGACCGCTGGTTCGGCTACACGATGTCGAAGGCTGCGCTGAACATGGAGGCCGCGCTCATCCACAAGCGCCTGCTGCCGCTGGGCGGCCGCGCGATGCTGGTGCACCCCGGCTACATCCGCTCGTACATGCATGGCGCGAAGAACGAGAAAGCGACGTACGAGCCGGAGGAGGCCGCGCGCCTCGTGCTCGCTGCGATCGCGCAGCGCGCGACGTGTCCGGCCGGCGAGCGCCCCGACTACTTCGATCTGCATGGCAAAGACCTGCCCTGGTGAAACTGCCGCTCCGTGACCACGCAATTGCCGGAAATCCGTGAGCGAACCGCCATGCACCGCTGGTGGAACCGCCAACTGGCCTGCTCATCGCGTAGGTCCGGTCTCCGACCGGACGCATCCGGCTCAAGACATGGCCACTGGCTCACGTCCTTTGGCGTCCAGTCGGAGACTGGACCTACGGTTCGCTTCCATGATCGCCACTGAAATGGAGACCGGAAAACCGCCGAGCGCGGTCGTGTTCGGCAACCGCGTGGCGCCGTACCACCCGCTCGGCGCCGTCGAGCCGGCGTTGCGCGCGATCCTCGACGCCGACTTTGCGCTCCGCTTCACGGAGGACACCGGCGAACTCACGTCCGGGCTGGCCGGTGTGCGGCTGGTGGTCGGCTATGCCGATGTGTGGGACTCCGTGCTGCCCGATGCCGCGGCGGCTGGGCTGATTGATTTCGTGAACCGCGGCGGCGGACTGCTGGTGCTGCACAACGGCATCTGCTGGGCGAAGCACCCGTGGCTGCGGCCGGTGCTCGGCGCGGCGTTCACCGGACATCCCGAGCAGGAGACGATGCCGTACGGTTTTGTGGGCACGCACCCGATCCCCGTCGGGCTGGACGGCTTTGCGATGCGGGAGGAACCGTACAGGTACGAGTTTGAGCCCGACGTGGAGGCTGGTGCGTTCCTCCGCTACGAGCAGGCCGGGCGCCACTGGTCGGCCGGTTGGGCGCTGGCGCGTGGCGCGGGCCGCGTGGTGAATCTGCAGCCCGGGCACACCGCGGCGGCGTTCGAGAATGCCGGCTACGCTGCATTGGTGCGGCGCAGCGCACGGTGGTCCGCGGGGCGGACGCAGAGCTGAACGAGGCGACGAAACCCTTGGCGGGTTTCGCTACGTCCACGTCTGCGGTGTAGCGAAGTTCGCCAGAACTTCGACGGCTGGCGGCTCGGACGAAAGCCTTGGCGGCTTTCGCTACGGGAGGCGCTGCGCGGGCGGTGCTGGGCGGCCGGCGAAACTCTTGGCGAGTTTCGCTACGGATTCGCCGCTCTCGCGAGCGGTGCCACGCGGAACTCATTCGAGAAGCGCGGCGACTCAGTTGCCGCGGAGGGCGGCGTCGCTGCGGGCGGGGCTGGCGGGAAGCGCGAAGGTCTCGGGGGCGTCCGGATGCGCGGGATCGAAACCGTTGAAATCCGGAGACACGAGGGCGGCGAGCTCGGGACCGGCGTCGCGGAGCGCTTGGGCGACGACCTTGGCGAGCTGGAAGCCGCCGTAGTTGTTGTGGTGAGTGGCGTCCTTGCCCCCGGCGCTGAAGGCGAGCGGGGCGCGCTCGGGACCGAGCGCCTCGTAGAAGGCGGTGCTGGCGCGGTCGAGGTCGACGAGGGCGACCTTCTCCTCGGCGGCGACCTCGCGCACGGCGGCGGGGTAGTCGCCGTGGGTGTTTTTGATCCTGCCGTGCTCGTCGAAGGTGCGGCGCTGCATGGAGGTGACGAGGACTGGCGTGGCACCGCGCAGGCGCGCTTCGGCGATGAAGGCGCGCAGGTAGGCCTTGTAGGTCGTGCGCGCCTCGACGTACGTCTGCGGCCACTGCTTCTTCTCGTCGTTGTGGCCGAACTGGATGAAGAGGAAGTCGCCCGCCTTCATCTGCGCGAGGATCTTCGCCAGGCGCAGCTCGGAGAGGAAGGACTTCAGCGTCTCGCCGGACTCGGCGTGGTTGGCGACGGCGACATCGGGGCGGAGGAAACGCGGGAGCATCTGGCCCCAGCCGGCGGCGGGCTCGTGCGGCTGGTCGGTCACGGTCGAGTCGCCGGCGAGGAAGACGGTCGGCGCGTCGGGCGCGGGCGCGATCTCCACGGAGCGGATGCGCGGGGCGGCGCCGTTGAACTCGAGCGTGAGCTTGTCGTCCCAGCGCAGCAGCCCGACCTCGCGTGGGTTGAGGAGCACGGCGGTGCCGCCGGGGGCGTTCTGTGGCGGCGGGGGCAGCGTGGCGTTGCGCACGTTGACGGTGAACGTGCGGGTGGCGAGCTCGCCGGGCCGGGTGGCGAGCGACTCGAGGAGGAGCTGGCGCGACTCGGCTTTCACGGTGTTGGCGGAGGGCGCGGTGGTGTCGCCGAAGGTGACGGTGACGCGGTAGTTCCCCTCGGGTACGGCGACGGAGAAGTAGAACGGGGTGTTCGCGGCGGAGGGCGCGGTGCCGGCGGTCGGGGATGTGGCGGAGGTGGGGATCGCAGGCAGGGACGCCTGCGCCACGGTCTGGGACGAAGTGGACGGTGTGGCGCCGGCCTCCGTGCCGGCGACGGCGGATTTCGCAGGCAGGGAACCCTGCGCCACCGATTGGGAGGTGGCGGAAGGGGCGGTGCCGAGGTCGAAGCCGTAGCCGCGCTCGGCGGTGAAGGTGTCGGCAGCGGTGAGCTGGGTGAAGTCGAAGGCGCGTGGCGCGGGGCCGGTGAGCGGTGGCCGGTGGTCGGTGGCCGGTGAAACGGCGGCGCTATCGGTGGACGGTGAACGGTTGACAGTGGGCGGTGCCACGGAAGTCGGATTCGCAGGTTGGGCCGCCTGCGCCACGGCGAGGGGGGCGGCAAGGGTGGCAAAGAGAACCGGGAGGGTGGAGATGGCGGCGGGGAGGCGCATGGGGATTGCGGAGTGCGGAATGGCGGATTGCGGAGTGGCCGGATTGCGGAATGGCCGGAGCGCGGCGGATTTTCGATTTGCGATTGCCTTCTCCCATTCGGAAGAACCTTCGGGATTGGAGATTGGGCGGAGGGACGGCGAGCGGGTTTGGAGGTAGCGAAGCGAGAGGGGCGAGTTTGATCGACGGGTAGGACCGGTCTTCGACCGGTCGCAGCGGATACCGATGGGAATGAAGGCGGCGGGAGGAGAGACGTGCTGGTGCCGAGGGTGTCCGGTCGGAGACCGGACCTACGGCGTAGGAGATCTCGGATGATCGAAGCGGTGGATTTTGGCGTAGAGATCCTCGAAGAGCAGCCTGGTGTCCAAGGTCGTGTAGACGCGGATTGGCCGGCCGGCGGGGTTGGGTTCGTAGGCGCCGGCGTCGTTGATGAGCGGAGCAGGGAGCTCGACGTAGCGGCTCGAGGACGGATCGCGTTCCCAGGAGGATTGCAGGGCAGAGAGGAGAACGAGCGGGTTGTCGCCGAGGACGTAAGCTTCGCCGAGCGAGCCCTGGGCGCGCTGGAGGAGATCGTCGAGGCTGCCGAGAAGGAAGGCACCGAGCGGGGCGTGGGCGTCGATCCGGGCGGAGAGTTCCGCGGTGGAGACGAGCGCCTGCCGGTAGGCGTCGCGTGGGACCTGCCAGAGCGGGATCGCGGAGATGTTGAAGACGACCTGGGCGGCTAGGCGGTCGATGCTGAGGTTGTATTCGACATTCCCGGCACCGGGCGGCGGCTGGGCGTGGCCGGGGTGCTCGGGGCCGCCGATCCAGACGAGGCGCAGGCGCGAGGCGATGCGCGGGTCGAGGAGGTAGGCGCTGGCGATGTTGGTAAGCCCGCCGCCGCAGAGGACGTAGAGCGGGACCGTGGTGTCGTCGCGCAGGGCTTCCTGCACGATGAGGCGCGCACCGGCGGAGTCGGCCGGAGTCTGGCGGTCGGCGAGACCGGTGGCGGATCCGAGCACGAGGCGCGGGGCGAGGTTGGGCGCGACGAGGCGGAGCAGGGCGGAGGCCTGTTCGTGCGCGTGCGCCGGCGTGCCGGGGTGTCCGTAGAAACCGGTGGCGTGATGTTGCGAGGCGATGATGCCGCGGACGTCGGTCGAGGACGAAAGGAGCAGGTGGGCGAGGAGAAAGAGACCGTCGGGGTCGCCGCCGAAGTCATTGTCGACGATCACGCGGATGCGCTGCGCCGTGGCGAAGGCCGGCGGTTGGGCGGATTCGGCGCGGGCAAGAGGCAGCAGCGCGAGGGCGAGGCCGAGGACGATGATGGAAGTGCGGGCGCGCATGGATTGCTGAGTGCGTTCTCTTGTGCGGGAGAACCTTCGAGATTGCGGAACGGGCGGAGGGGCCTAGCGGGAGGTCGGCGTTCCCAAGGCGAGCGGGAGGGTGGGTAGGACCGGTCTCCGACCGGTTGCGGGGGTGTTGCCGGGTGGAGCGGCGTGAGGCGTGGGTGGTTTGTGGCGTGGGGTATGGGCCGGTGTCGCGGGTGTCCGGTCGGAGACCGGACCTACGGGCGGATCACGGAGCTGGCGAGCGGCGCCACAGTGGAGGACTACGGCGCGGGGGTGCAGTGGATCGTTTCGAGAGCGTGGACGTTGGTGAGGTGGTACGCGGGGCCGGTGGGCGAGGGGGAGCGGAAGCGGCTGAAGGTGATATCCTCGGCGTCGTCGAGCACGATGAGCGGGCGCTCGTCGTGCGCGGCGAACTCGTAGCGGAGGTCGCGCACGGTGAGATGGCGCACGTGACGAGCGAACAGCGCGGAGGCGGGAAGCAGGCCGAACATGCTCGGCTCGGGATAGGCGCGCGGGCGCTCCGGCACGGCGAAGGGTTCGCGCGGACCGGTGACGCCGGGCTCGTCGGCGCGGAGGAAGAAGGCGTTGATGTGTGTCTCGGACTGGGCGGCGACATCGGCGAGCGTGATGCCGCCGCGGGAGGCGACGTGGATGTCGGAGAGGGTGATGTGCTCGAGTGGGTGGTCGGGCAGTCCGACGAGGAGGATGGGGAAGCGGCCGTCGGTGCCGGAGGCGGTCACGTGGCTGATCTTCACGCGGCGGATCGCGCCGACGGGCGTGCCATCGGGACCGCGGGCGCGGTTGCCGAGGCGTAGAAAGATCGGGGAGTTGGAGACGTCGCGCAGGGTGAGGTTGGTGACGACGATGTCCTCGATCACGGCGCCGTCGACGGACTCGAGGGCGAGGCCGCGCGAGCGGTCGAAGGTGCAGTTCGCGACGGTGATGTTGCGGAAGTCGCCGTTGGACTCGGTGCCGATCTTGATGCGGCCGGTGGGGCCGTCGCGGTCGGGCGCGTGGGTGACGGTGCGGCGGAAGGTGCCGTCGAGCAGCGAGCCGATGTCGTAGCCGCTGACGGTGCAGCCGGTGATGGTGATGTTCTCGCAGGCGCGCAGTTCGCCGAGGGCGTAACTGGTCTTGAGCACGATGGCGTCGTCGTTGGGGGTGTTGACGGCGCAGTCGGAGATGCGGACGTGGCGGCAGCCGTCGATGTCGAGCCCATCGCGGTTGGTGTCGAGGCGGAGGTTGTCGCAGGTGAGGTGGTCGACGCCTGTGGCGAGGAGGGCGAAGTGGCCGCCGTTGAGGATGGAGAAGTCGCGGAGGATGACACCGCGGCAGTTCTTGAGCGCGATGGCCTTGTTGCCGAGACCGCGGACTTCGGGCGGCGGCGTGCCGGTGGCGGCGCCGCGGGCGACGGTGCCGTTGGGGCCGGTGGAGGCGTAGCTCGCGTGGCGGACGAGGCCGGAGGTGCCGTCGATCAGGCCGGGGCCGACGATGGAGACGTTCTCGAGGTTCTCGCCCCAGAGCAGGCTGTTGTGCCAGTGGCTGTGCCCAAAGTCCTGGTACTGGTGGAGGTCGCCCCAGTCGTTGGGTTCGGGGTCGTCGTAGGCGCCGAAGCTGGGGGCGGGCTGGGCGGCGCGGATGATGGCGCCGGGGTCGAGCTCGAGGCGCAGGTGGCTGCGCAGGCGAAGGGAGAAGCAGAGGTAGGTGCCGGCGGGGACGCGCACGGTGCCGCCGCCGGCGGCGCTGGCGGCCTCGATGGCGGCGTTGATCGCGGGGGAGTCGAGGGCGATGCCGTCGCCCTTGGCGCCGAAGGCGCGCACATTGAATTCGGCGGCGGGGAGAAGAGTGGCGGCGGTCATGAGGAGGGCGAAGACGAATGGGCCGAGACGGAGCATTTCAGCGGTTGGCGGCGGGGGCGAGCAGAGTGTCGATCTGTGGCTGGAGCTCGGCGCACTCGGCGTCGGCGTTGATGGCGGCGGCGGGTAGGCCGACGGCGGCGCGCCAGCCCTCGGAGCGTTTCTCGCGCTGCTGCTTGATCAGCGGGTAGAGCGGGTCGGCCTGGATGCGGGCGAGCTCGGCGTCGAGATCGGATGCGGTGGCGGGAAGCTCGAAGCCGAGGCCGCGGAGGACGAGTTGCGCCATGAGGAGATGGCCGAGGTCGCCGGGGTGGACGGCGTCGGGCGCGAGGGTGAAGGCGGGCGTGGTCTGGCGGCGCTGGGCGAGGTAGGCGTTCACGCCGGTGTGGAGATCGATCACCAGCGCGCGGTCGGAGGGAAGCGTCGTCTCCCAGCGGGCGAAGGCGGCGAGCACGTCGTCGTAGGCCTCGTAGGGAGTGCCGTAACCGAAGACTGGAGCGGTGGCGGGCTGGAGGTGGCGGCCGGGCGGGACGCGGTCGAACGGTGGCGGGGTCAGCAGGATGACCCGGGCGCGAGCGGCGCGGCAGGTTGCAAGGAGTTTTCGGATGCCGGCCTCGAAGGCCTGCTGGCGCTCGGCGGCGGGCGGGTGGTAGATGCCGTCGTTCATGCCGTAGCAGGCGACGACGACGGTGGGCTTCACCAACTCGAGCGCGCGGGGCAGGCGGTCGAGCGCGCAGGGACGGATGGAACCGTGGGTCGACTCGGTGAGGCCGGAGACCGTTTCGCTGTTCAGTCCGATGGCGACGATGTCGAATCGCTCCTGCGGGTAGGCGCGGGCGAGGTAGTACTCGACGAAGGTCACGTAGCCGCCCGCCTGGGTGATGCTGTCGCCCATCCAGAGCACGCGCTCGTCGGCGAGGACGGTGGCCGGTGAACGGTTGCCGGCGGGCGGTGTGGAGGCGGCGGCCGCTGGTGGAGGCAGCACAGACGCAAGGGCAACGAGGATGAGTATGAGGAGTGAGCGGCGGAGCATGGGATTGGCGGTTGAAGCAGATCGCTGGCGGTGGGGAGCGAGCTTGTTCGGTCCGTGGGTGCGATCGGGGATCAGGCGGCAGTTTGGCGGGCGAAGGAGGTGCGACCAAGCTCGCGCCCTACGGGATCGCGGCGGCGGTTGGTCGAAGGACCGCGCCGGGGCTCGGTGAATTCTGGCGGTGCGCGTGGGTGCTTCGAAGCGGCGGAGGGGAGCTTTGTGGTACAGGGGAGCGCGTGATGGTGGGGCCGGCGGCGAATGGTACCCAGATCAGCGAGGCGATGGGGCTCGGTGGCGCGACGGCGGCGCGCTGGTCGTCGCCATCGCGCTGCTCAACGCGTTGGACGAGGAGGTGAAGCTGTCCGGAGCGTGACCATTGAGCGGGATCGAACGAAGGCTCCCAGGCACCGACGGATCCGGTGGTCAACTCGTGGTACTCCCACTCGGACCGGCCGAGGTCGCGGCATTCGGCGGCGACGATGCGGCCGCCGCGCTCGTCGTCGCGGTAGACGACACAGGCGGCGCGTGCCGTCGTCGGTTCGCTTCGGGCGACGACGATGGCGCGGGAGAGCGGGGGGCGCTTGGTGGAGGTGCCGGCGAGGACGAACGGAGTGGTTCGCCGGGTGACCGGCTGCACCACCCAGCGATCCGCATCGCGCGTCACGAGGTGGAATTGCGGAATATCCGAACCGTCCGGACACCAGTAGCTGGCGAGGTAGGGCCAGCCCTGCTCGTCGGTGCCGAGGCTGGGCGGGTTCATCAATGACCGGCCGGCCGGGAGGCGCAGGGCGTAGTCGGCGGTGGCGGCGGTGATGGGAACGCGCAGTGGCTCTCCGGTGCGACGTCGGGGGTGTCGCGCCAGACCCAGGCGAGGTGGAGCACGCCGCTCGAGTCGATGGTGACGGAGGAGTAGGCGCTGCGCCGGCCCTCGCCGTCGATGAGGTTCGGCTGCACCTGTGTCCAAGTCTTGGTGCGGATGTTGTAGCGGTTGAGCGCGAGGTTGCCGCGGCCGGAGCGGCCGTCGCGATAGAGGAAGAGGAGGTCGCCGTCGGGCAGGCGCAGGAAGGAGGGATAGGTGACGCTGTTCTCGTGACGGCCGGTCATGGGCTGGCGCGGGCCGAGCTCGAGCGAGCCGGGTGCCACGCTGCGGGCGTAGTTGAGCGGATTGTCGTGATGGTCCCAGGCGACGTGGAGGAAGCCGTCGCCGTCGACGGCGATAGCGACGGTGTTGTGGGCGTCGGTCGGGTGGCCGGTCAGCCCGGTGCGCTGCGTGGACCAGGTGTCGCTGCCGATCTCGCGGTGCGCGAGGACGAGGGTGGCATCGGCGGCGTAGAAGGCGGCGTACTGGGAGGATCGGTCGGTGATGATCGAATTCTGGAGACCGGCGATGACGTTGACGGAGGTGCCGGACCAAGCGTCGTCGGCGATGGGCAGGAGGCGGTGGGCGGTGGACTGTGGACGGTGAGCGGTGGCCGGTTGTCGGTTGCCGGTGTCTTGCGGCCGGTCGCCAGTGGCCGGTGTCACGGCAGGCCCGGTTGCCGGTGTCCGGTTGCCGGTGGACGGTGAACCTTGGCCGGAGTGCGCCGGCAGGGCCGTCTGCGCCACGAGGAGAAGCGGAAGGACGAGGCCGAGGTAGGAGAGGAGGCGGCGCATGGGAGGATGGAAGTTGCGGTTTCGAAGCGCCGAACTGCAACTGGCGGAGACGCGAGGAACTTCGGACGTTCAACGCCAAACACAAAATTGGAGGGTTGAAACGGTGCGTAGGACCGGTCTGTGACCGGTCGCGGCGGATGATGCAGGGTGGAACGGCGCGAGTTGTGGTGCGTGGGCTGGAGCCGGGGCGGCCCGGTCGGAGACCGGACCTACGGGGTCCTCGCGGACGGAGTCGCGATGACGGGGATGATCCGGCCGGAGGAGTCGAAGGTGAGTTCGTCGATGCAGACCGCGCGGCGGAACATGTTCCCGCCGGAGAGCTCGCTGGTGTGGTAGACGACGTACCACTTGCCGCGGAAGGCGACGACGGAGCCGTGGTGGGTGACGCAGGGCACGTGCTTCATCACCTCGCCCTGGTAGGTGAATGGACCGGTCGGCGAGTCGCCGATGGCGTAGACGAGCGTCGACTCCTTGGCCCAGCCGTTGGAGTAGACGAAGTAGTAGCGGCCCTCGCGTTTGAAGAGGAACGGCGCCTCGCCGTAGCCCATGGGGAGCGCGGGTTGTTTCTCGGGTGCGGCGACGGGAACGGGGTTGCCCTGTGGATCGAGCAACGCGACATCTTGCACGGGACCGGCAAGCTCGGTGAGCGAGGGGGCGAGCTTCACAAACTTGGGGAAACGGCATCCGAAATACAGGTACGCGGTGCCGTCGTCGTCGAGGAGGACGGCGGGGTCGATCGGCTCGGGGCCGACCTCGGGCATCAGGGCCTTGTCGAGCAGCGGGCGGCCGATGGCGTCGCGGAAGGGGCCGGTGGGCGAGTCGCCGACCGCGACGCCGATGCGGGCGCGGTCGGTGGGAAGGAAGAGGTAGTAGCGGCCGTTGGCGTGCACGGCGTCGGGCGCCCAGGCCCACTTCTCGGCCCACGCGAACCCCGTCAGGCCGAAGACCGAGCCGTGGTCCTGCCAAGTGGCGAGGTCGGCGGTGGAGAAGAGCCGCCAGTCGAACATGTCGAAGTAGGTGGCGTCCTTCTCGTCATGCGAGGTGTAGACATAGAGGCGGTCGCCGAAGACTCGCGCGGCCGGATCGGCGGTGAAGAGGTGGGAGACGATGGGGTTGGTGGCCATGGCGGTGGACGCGGCGCTATCGGTGGACGGTGAACGGTGGGCGGCGGACGGTTGTCGGTTGCGGGTGTCCTGTGGCCGGGCGCCAATGGCCGGTGAACTTTGCCCGGAGTGCGCCGGCAGGACCACGACGAGAAACGGAAGCACGACGGAAGGGATCAGGCGGCGCATGGGATTGCGGATTTCGGATTGCGGAGCGGGCGGAATGGGCGGGTGCCGCGGAGGATCTTCGATCTGAGATTGCCGATCGGCGATTGGGCGGATGACCGAGCTGGAGCTCGGCGTCCCGCAGCGGGCGGGATCGGTGCGTAGGGCCGGTCTCCGACCGGTCGCGGTGGATAATGCTGGGTCGGACGACGCGGGGCGTGGTGCGGTGGCTGGTATCGAGGGTGTCCGGTCGAAGACCGGACCTACTGGCGCGGCACGGCGATGAGCGGGGCGGGCGGGAGCGGAGCGGAATCGTCGAGGTAGAAGCTTGGGTGCGGCGGCTGGTTGTAGGCGACGTTCTGCCACGCGATGGCGAGGCGGTAGACGGAGTCGTGCATGAGCGTGACGAGGCGGTGCTTCGTCGGGGTCGTCGTGGTGTAGATGCGCAGCTCCTTGTTGTCGCGGGTGCGCCAGACGACCTCCTCGCGCCAGTCGCCGAAGAGATCGGCGCTGAGGGCGGGCGTGGCCTTGGTGCTGTTGTTGGAGACGCAGGCGTGGGCGACGAGAAGCGGGTCGATCGTGCCGGTCTGCCAGTTCCACTTCACGATGCGGTTCTGGTCGAGGAGTTCGTGGAGCAGATCGCCGTCCCAGAGGATGCCGAAGTTGGTGGGGAAACCGCGTGGGCGACGGTCGAGAAGGCGTTTGCCGTCGGCGGCGTAGAGCCCGTCCATGCCGGACCCGGCGGCCCAGCACTCGGCGCCGCGGAAGCGGGGATCGATGTTGAAGGCGTTGCCGCGACCGGGGCCCTCGCCCTTGTCTCCGCCGTCCTCGTCGGCCTTCACGGAGGGGATGGTGAAGATGATACGACCGGTGGCGGCGTCGCGCAGGCTCATGCCCTGCTGGTCGAAACGTTCCTGGATGTCGAAGATTTCGAGTCCCGGATTAGCGGGTACGAGATCGCCGACGTGGAGGGCGTCGCCGTGACCCCAGCCGGTGGAGTAGAGGCCGGTGCCGTCGTCGTCGATCACGGCGGCACCGTAGACGATCTCGTCGCGGCCGTCGCGATCGACATCGGCGACGGAGAGGTTGTGGTTGCCTTGACCACGGTAGGCGCGGTTGGCCTCGGAGGAGTCGGAGTCGAAGACCCAGCGCTGCGAGAGCTTGCCGTCGCGCCAGTCCCAGGCGGCGAGCACGGCGCGCGTGTAGTAACCGCGGCACATGACCAGGCTCGGGTGAACCCCGTCGAGGTAGGCGACGCAGGCGAGGAAGCGGTCGGAGCGGTTGCCGTAACCATCGCCCCAGACGGCCTTCATCTGCTCGGTGGAGGGGTCCTGGGTGTCGGGATGGCGGCCGGGAACGTAGGCGGTGGTGGCGAGCGCGGCGCCGGTGCGGCCGTCGAAGATGGTCAGGTACTCGGGGCCGCGGAGGATGGTGCCCTCGGTGCGGGCGACTAGGCCTTGGGATGTTTTCTGGGCGCCGGCGGAGTCGGTGGTGGGGACGGACTCGGAACCGAGGGAACGCCAGTCGGCGGCGGGATCGCCGATGGGCTGGCCGGTGCCGTCGAGGGTGCCGTCGGCGGTCTTGCAGGCGACCTCGGCGCGGCCGTCGCTGTCGAGGTCGTACACCATGAACTGGGTGTAGTGCGCGCCTTCGCGGATGTTTTTGCCGAGGTTGATCGTCCAGAGGTGGCGGCCGTCGAGCTTGTAGGCTTGGAGGAGGGTCTCGCCGGTGAGGCCGGGGCGGGAGTTGTCCTGGGGGCGCTGCTCCTGCTTGAGGACGATCTCGTATTCGCCATCGCCATCGAGGTCGCCGGCGGAGGCGTCGCCGGGGGTGTAGCCGGCGGGTGTCTGGAGCGGGATGGAGACGTAGGGCCGCGGCGGGGTGCCGGCGGCGATCGTGAACACGGCACTCGGGTCGCCCTCGCGGCCGTCGACGACGGGGCGGACGAAATAGGCGGTCTCGCGTTCGAGGCGGGCGTTGGTATCGAGAAACCAAGTTACGTCGCGCAATGGTTCGGCATTGAGCTTCATCGGGCCGGCGGCGGAATCGGGGCGCGAGCCGAATGGACCGGCGTCGGGGGAGGGATCGGCAGCGGCGGTGGTGCGGTAGAGGTTGAAGGCGGTGCCGGCCGGATCGGTGGCGAGGAGTCTCCATGAGACGAACACGGCGCCGTTGGGTTGGTGGATGGCGACGACACCGCGGCCGAGACTCTCCATGACGCGGAGTTCGGTGGCCGGTGGCCGGTGGTCGGTGGCCGGTGTGGCGGGCGCGTTCTGCCGTACGGCAGAATGGGCCAAGGAGACGGCGGTGGAGAAGGCGAGGAGGGAGAGGGGGAGGCGCATGGGAATTTCGATTCTGGATTGCCGATTTGCGATTGGGCGGAGGTCGGTGGGATGCCGACGGACGGCGGCGGGAGACTGTGGAAATCAGGAAAACTGGAACGGCGGGCGGCCGGTGGTGGGGGGACGATGGGTAGGACCGGTCTCCGACCCGTTGCGGCGGGTGCTGCTGGGTGGTGGTGGGCGAGAGGCGAGGACTGGTATCGGGGGTGTCCGGTTGGAGACCGGACCTACTGGGCTCAGTGGCCAGTGGCGCGGTCGAAGTGCAGGCCGCCGTCGTGGATGACGGCCAAGGCGCCGGCGCCTTGGCGAAGGACGATCATCTCGGCGCCGGCGAGCAGGACGGGACCGTATCCGTGGGCGGCGAGGGGGCTGGTTGGCCGGTAGGCGTAGAACATCGGCTCGAATCCCATGCCGGTGCCGACGCAGGTGCCCTCGACCTGTCCGGTCGCGTTGACCTTTGCGGCAACAGCGTTCCAGCCGATGGCGGCCATCGGGCCGTAGGCCTTGGCATCGAGCCAGCCGCGATTGATGCCGCGGGCGATGGCGTAGACGAACATCGCGGAGGCGGAGGTCTCCAGATAGGTATCCGGACGGTCGAGCAGCTGGTGCCAGAGGCCGGAGGCATCCTGCACGGCGGCGAGGCCGGCGACGTGGGCGCGATACTGGGCGAGAACGCTGGCGCGGCCAGGGTGCTCGGCGGGCAGCACCTCGAGCAGTTCCGCCATGGCGACGACCGCCCAGCCGTTCGCACGGGCCCACGGGAAATACGGGTGCGGCTCCATGCTCTCCACCCAGCCGTGGCGGTAGAGGCCGCGCTCGGGGACGAACATCCGGGCGGAGAACTGGAGGATCTGCTTCACGGCGTCGTCGATGCAGGTGGTGTCGCCGGTGAGCGCGCCCATCTGCGCAAGCGCGGGGACGCTCATGTAGAGGTCGTCGAGCCAGAGCGAGTTGGGCATGGGGCGGTTGCGGGCGAGGGTGCCGTCGGCGAAACGATACTGGCCCGTGCGAATCCAGGTGAGGTAGTTGTCGATCCAGGGGCGGAGCTGATCGGGCCGGAGGCCGGCGCGGGCGGCCTTGATCATCGCCGCGGCCATTGCGCCGCTGTCGTCGAGCGTCTGCGGGTGGAGCACGCCGCGCAGCACGAGGTTGCGGTCGCGCGGCGGCAGGTCGTCGTAGGCGACCGGGTGTTGCCGGAGATGCGCCGCGAGGGTGGTTACGGCATGGAGGCGTTCGTCGACGTAGGCGGTGAAGCGCGGGTCGCCGGTGGCAGTGGCGGCGTGGAGCATGCCGGCGTAGGTGACGCCCCATTCGTAGCTGGTGAGGAGGAAGTCGGTGCGGGCGAGACCGGGGTGGGGCGGCAGGTGGGCGAGGTCGGCCGCGGGTTGCTTGGTGTCGCGGTCGACGATCCGAACGGGGCTGGCTGTTGTGAGATAACTGTGGATGCGAGAGAGAACCGCCTCGATCTGGTCGACGCTCGCAAGTTCGTAGGGAACCGGGTAGGCGGGAGCGACGCGGCCCGCCTGGAGTTGGGACAACGCCACGGCGGGTTCGGGCTTGTCGGCGGTTGGTGCGGTCGCGGCGAGGGCGGCCGCGGGGAGAAGGACGAAGGCGAGGGCGGCGGGGCGGTGCATGGGAAAAATCGGGAGGAGACCGGAAGGCGGACACTGGAAAGAGACTCCGAACGGAAGGCGGAACCCGGAGAACGGACGGCTAACGGGCGGACGTGAGCAACCCGCGGGCGCGGAGCCATTCCTCGGCGCGGCGGGGCCAGTCGGAGGCGGTGCCGAGGCCGTCGCGCATGCCCATGCCGTGGCCGCCGTGCTCGAAAAGATACATCTCGGCGGGCACGCGGGCGCGGGTGAGCGCCTGGAAGAAGAGGATGCTGTTCTCGACCGGGACGCTCTGGTCCTCCTGGGTATGGATGAGCAGGGTCGGCGGCGTGGCGGCCGTGACCTGTTTCTCGACGGAGAGCAGGCGGAGCAGCTCGGGCGCTGGTTGTGCGCCGAGCAACGCCCGCCGCGAACCGGCATGGGCGACCGGATCGTCGAGGGTGATGACCGGGTACATCAGGAGCAGGAAGTCCGGACGGGCGGATACGGCGTCCAACGCGGCGCCGGTCCGGCCGGCCGGGTGGTCGAAGAGCGTGCCGGCGCAGGCGGCGAGGTGTCCGCCGGCCGAGCTGCCCATCACTCCGACGCGGGACGGATCGATACGGAATTCGACAGCGCGGGAGCGCACGAGGCGGACGGCACGGAGCACGTCCTGCAGGGGGGCCGGGTGGCCGTAGTCGCCGACCCGGTTGGTGAGCACGAACGCGGTGACGCCGAGCGTGCTGAGCCAGTTGGCATACTGGAAGCCCTCGCGTTGGCGGGAGAGACCGACGTAGCCGCCGCCCGGGCAGATGATCACCGCGGTGCCGTTGGGCCGGTCGATGGCGGGCGGAACGATCGTGAGCGTGGGCTCGGCGATACGCGTGACCTTGCCGTTGGCATCGACCTGTTCGGGTCCGATCTCGGGTCGGGCATCAGGAACGCCCTCCGGCCAGAGCGGGACAGTCGTGGGAGTGGCGGCGGGAACGGTGACCGGTGGCCGGTTGCCGGTCGACGGTGCGGGGAGGGCGGTCAACATAGTGGCGGAGAGGGCGGGGATAGCGACGAGAAGCAGGCGGAGGGTAGACATGGCGGAAGCGTCGGCGAAGTGGGGGAGCGGGGTGTTGCCGGTGTGGCGCGGGGTTGGGCGGCGGCGTGTGGCGCGGTGACCGTCGCACGGACCGGGATCATCGGCCAACCGGCAGGATCTCGGACCGTCAAGAGCACGGCGCAGTTGGAGGCGACCGGGGCTCGTTGCGTGTTGGATGGGGTGATCCTCCTCCCACGGCGTGGGTATGGGGCGGAGCGATGCGGACTGTCTGATGGGGGTGCGGTTGTCAGGAAAAACGGGGGAGCTTCTATGCGGGGAACCGACAGACCAACCCCAGTGGTTTTTGCAGGCCCCGTTGTTTCGCATAGGGTGCGAGCCCATATCCCCGCGGTGTCTGCATCCACCCCACACCACCGAGAATCGCTTCCGTCGAAAAACAAGCACATCCATGACCCGATACAAGCATACCTCAAAAACGCGCAATCGATACCTGCCGGTATCGTTGCTCGCCTTGTCCGCCACAACGTGTGGTCTGGCGCAGCAGGCCGCGCCTGCCGCCACGCCGCCCGAGCCCGCTGCCGGCGAAGAAGAGATCGTCGTGCTGTCGCCGTTCGAGGTGACCGCGAGTGCAGACAAGGGCTACTATGCGGCGAACACGCTTGCTGGTAGCCGCCTGAACACGAATCTCGCCGACCTCGGTGCATCGATCTCGGTCATCACGATGCAGCAGATGGAAGATACGGCGTCGACCGACCTGAACGACATCTTCCGGTACGAGGTGAACACCGAAGGATCGCTCACCTATACCCCGGGTACCCAGAGCATGCGTGGCGACGGTGTGCTTGACGTGAACGCCGGCGGCACGCAGGGCAACTCCGTCGCCTCCTACACGGTGGCGGGCGCCAATCGCGTGCGCGGCCTCGGCACTCCGAGTTCGGCGATCAACTACTACCCGTCCATCGCCGCGGTTCCGTTCGACGCATACAACACCCAGTCGGTGGAAATCAGCCGTGGCCCGAATTCGATGCTGTTCGGCCTCGGCAGTCCGGCGGGTATCGCCAACCAGAGCACAGCTTCGGCGAACCTCGTGCGGCAGAACGCGCGGGTGGCGTTCCGCTTCGACCAGTATGGATCCTTCCGCTCGAGCCTCAGCTTCAACCAGCCCCTGATCAAGGACAAGCTGGCGATCTACGGCGCTGCGCTCTACGACGAGCGCCACTTCGACCGAAAGCCCTCCTATGACCGGACGAAGCGTCTCTACGGAGCGATCACCTTCAAGCCGTTCAAGGGGACGACGATCAAGGCGAACGTCGAGAGCTACGACAACGACAACCGGCGGCCGAACACGCTCACGCCGCGCGATTTCGTGACGCAATGGAACCTCGCGGGCCAGCCGTACTACGACCCGACCACCCACAAGATCATGAGCTTGGCGACGGGCAAAGCCCTGAGCATGGTGGTGGACAACGCTTCCTCGCCCTACGCCAACGATCTGCGCAACTTCATTGCGACCCTGCCGGGCTATGATGCAAGCAAGTGGAACTCGGCCAAGACCACCTACAACGGTGTGAACGTCTTCGGCACCAACTGGACGGCCGTCGCTCCTTCGGGCGTTCCGGCCTACGTCGCCGGGCAGCCCTTCGCGAACAGCTTGTTTGTCCCTGGTATCACCACGAGCACCGCTCTCGCCGGCCGCAATGTCATGCAGATTGCGGATGGCGAGCTGCAGAGCTGGTACCAGCCCACCTACGCGTACACCTATTACACCGGCTGGGGGACGTCGGCGAGCCCGACGGCTTATCCGACGAAATATCCGTCGGCGGCAAATGTCTGGGCCAATTCGACTTGGGCGGACATCTATACTCGCACCTATACCCAGTCGAACGGTTGGACCGGGTATGGCAACGGCATCAAGGACGGCGCTTACAAATATCCCGGGGTTACCGACAAATCCATCTACGATTGGACCGAGGTTAATCTCAACTCGATGAACTTCGGGTCCCAGCGGAACACGAACTACAATGTCGAGTTGGACCAGGCGTTGCCGTGGGATCTCCACCTGAATGCCGGTTGGTTCCGCCAGGATTTCTTCCAGCGCACCAACTATACCGTTGCGCAGATGAATGTGGCCACGCTGTACGTCGATACCAACCTCACCCAGCCGGATGGCTCGCCCAATCCCTATTTTGGCAAGCCCTACGTTTCGGATGATAATCCGGATAGCTATATCACTGAGAATCTGGACGACCACTATCGCGCGATGTTGGCGTGGACGCCGGACTTCACCCGGAACAAGGGGTGGAGCAAATGGCTGGGCCGCCATCAGGTCCTCGGCATGTGGTCGCGCGATGAAACTATGATGACGTCGGTTCGTCAGCGTCTCGGCTTTGTTTCTGCCGGCAGCGATGCGGCCAAGTATCGTTTCTTGAACAATCAGAACGATAACGCCGATGGCACGCCCAGCGGTTGGGCTTTTGTCACCGGCAACACGCTGCGACGCAGCTATTACCTCGCATCACCTGATGATCCCAACGGAGTGGTCACACGGTCTGCCGGGTATTGGGATGATCTCACCTACAGCGGCAACATTTCGACGTACGATTACGACACCAGCAGCTTCCAGCCGATGGGGGTGACGACCTCGTTTGTGGACATGGATGCCGGTACCGCTCGAAATCAACGGATTGTCGACTCGCTCAGTGCTGGCATCACCAGCTATCTGTGGAACGACCGGATCATCGCGACCTTTGGTGTGCGTCAGGACAAGTTCAAGGCTCGGGTGACCAATACAGGGACGGCGGCGGTCAAGGACTCGGACGGCAATGTGATCGCCGAGGCCATCACCGCGGGCGACAAGTTTGTGGATGGCTACTTCAATCGGGATTTGCTCTTCAATCGCTGGGGCCCGTACAGCGAGTTGACCGGCACCACCCGCACGATCGGGGGCGTGTTCCGCCCGTTCAAGGGATGGACCGCGGTCGAAAGCCGGGCCTCTGGTGGGTCGGGCTTCTGGCAATTCGTTCGGAGTTTCGGCCTCAGCTACAACAAGTCGGGCAACTTCAACCCGCCCGGCTCGGCCTTGGGTGATTTCTACGGCAAGATTTTGCCGAAACCGACTGGTGACGGTGAAGACTATGGCTTCCAGTTCTCGTTGTTCGACGAGAAGCTGTTCGCTCGTGTGACGTGGTTCAAGGCCTCGAACACGAATGAGAATGTTGCGCTCCCAACATCGGGAGCCCGGGTGAGGGATCTTGTCGACTCCACACTCTTCAGGAACTGGTGCCGAACCATCGCTCGAATCAACATGGGTGACGATCCGACCACCCAAGCATGGAATGACACCATACCCGCCAATTCGCCGAAGGAACTGGCGATTCAGGCTGCAGCCGAAGAGATCTGGCAGTTGCCCTACAACTATTATGTATTGCCCTATACGGTCGGTGCCACCCGCAACGCGGAGGCCGAGGGCATGGAAGTGGAGATCAACTACACGCCCACGCCGGGGTGGACGATGAAGGCGACCTTCGGCAAGCAGGATACGAAGTACACGAACCTGTATCCGGAGATCGAGCCTTGGTTGGCGCAGCGAATGGCCGTCTGGACTTCTGCGAAGGCCAGCGACTATCTGCTGCCGCAGTACCAGCATTTCGCCACCTACGAAACCTACGCGGCCAGCGGCGATGGACGTGCGGTCGACCTTACGAACTTCTGGAGTTCGTACGGCTATGACAGCAACGTCTTCCCGGAGAAGACCTCCGCGAACCCCGAGGCGTACTTTAACGGGGTGGTGCAGCCCCTGCTCACGTTGGATCGGGATATGAATGGCCAGTCGGCCCAGGGGCAACGCAAGTATCGAGCCGCGTTCATCACGAGCTACGCCTTCGAACAGGGACGGCTCAAGGGGTTCGCGGTCGGCGGTGGCGAGCGTTGGGAGTCCAAGGCCGTGATCGGCTACTACGGCAAGGCCAGCGGCGTGAACCTGTACAACGGGGTACCGGTGATGGACATGTCTGACATTACTCGCCCGATCTACGACAAGGAGCATTACTACACCGATCTCTGGATCTCCTACAAGCGCCCGATCTACAAGGGCAAGGTGCAGATGAAGATCCAGTTGAACGTGAACAATGTGTTCGAGAGCGGCGGTCTGCGTCCGGTGGCTGTGAACTACGATGGCACGCCGTACTCGTTCCGTATTGTCGATCCGCGTCAGTTTGTGCTGACGACCACCTTCGACTTCTGATCGCCGGTAAGCAGCAACGTTTGCAGCATAGCTCCCGAAGCGCTCCCTCCACCGAGGGAGCGCTTTGTTTTGCACACGTGCGAGAGTCGGCATGCTGTGCTCTAGCCTCTCCCAGATCGTCCACGCTCTGCCACCCACACAGGAATCCCGATGCCTGCACGCCCGCTCCGAACTCCACCACCCGCTCGATCATCGCCTATGGCGGCGCCGACCAGATCGGCTTCCGCTCGGGTCCGCTATTGGTTGCCGCTGATTCTGGTGGTCCTGGTCGGTCTTGCCTGGTCGAACACACTTTATGCCCCCTTTGTGCTGGACGACCATTCTTCGGTGGTTGGTAACGCCAGCATCCGCGAGTTCGCCCCGCTTCGGTGGCTTTTGCCGCCCGCCAGCGCGGGCGAGACTGTCAGCGGCCGGCCGGTGCTGAATCTGAGTTTCGCGTTGAACTATGCCTGCGGGGAGCTCGCTCCCTTCGGTTACCATGTCACGAATCTGGCGATCCATGCCGTGGCGACGCTGCTTCTCTTCGGGACGGTGCGACGTACGCTGGCGTTGCGTGGGGGCGGTGACAGGTTTGCGGCGACATTGTTTGCTGGAGCCGCCGCGGCGTGCTGGGCCTTGCATCCATTGCAGACGGGGGCGGTGACGTACGTTTCGCAACGCGCCGAGTCTTTGGCGGGCCTGTTTCTGCTGCTCACGCTCTATGGTGTTTCACGTGCGGTCTCGGCCGATGGCCGGCACGGGCGGGGCTGGGCCGTTGCCGCGGTCGTCGCCTGTTTCCTAGGCATGGCGACAAAGGAAACGATGGTCATGGCGCCGTTGTTGGTGTTGCTCTACGACCGCGTTTTTGCTGCGGGCACGTTTGCCGGCGCCTTGAGGGCGCGCTGGCGGCTGCATGGCGCTCTGGCGGTGTGTTGGCTCATGCTTGCAGCTCTCGTCTGGAGCAATCCCGGGCGTGGCGGCTCCGCCGGCTTCGGGTCGGCTGTCGATTCATGGACCTATCTCCAGACGCAGGCGGTGGCGATTCCCCATTACCTGCGGCTTGCGTTCTGGCCGACCGGACAGGTGTTCGATTACGGCGTTGTTACCGTCGGCTCGTGGAAGCAGGCGCTACCGGGGCTGCTAGTGCTGGCCGCCGTAGGCGTGGCGGCCCTGTGGGCGCTCTGGCGCAACCGGGCCGAAGGTTTCCTGGGCATTGCCTTCTTTCTCTTGTTGGCACCGAGTTCGAGCATCGTGCCTGTGGCGACGCAGACGATCGCGGAGCACCGCATGTATCTGCCGCTGGCGGCAGTGGTCTTGCTGGTCGCCACATTAGTTGCGCACCTGGCGGTTGCCCGGCGCCGGCCCGGTATGTCTGCCTGCGTCGCGGCTGGGGTCGCGCTAATGCTCGGGGGGCTGGCCTGGCAGCGCAACGAGGTTTACCGCACGGATCTCTCCCTGTGGCAGGACACGGTCGCGAAGCGACCCGACAACCCCCGCGCCCGCAACAACCTCGGCGTCGCCCTCGCGGCCGCCGGGCGCGAGGCGGAGGCCGTCGAACAGTACGATCGCTGTATCGAGCTGCAGCCGATGCACGCCTATGCGCATTCCAACCTCGGTGCGCTCCTGCTGTCCGGCGGCCGGCACGTGGACGCCGAGGTCCACTTGCGCGCCGCTTGTGCCGCCGATCCGAATCTGGTGGATGCGCGCTTCAACCTCGGCCAGACCCTCTCAAAGCTCGGGCGCGAGGACGAGGCGGCGGACCAGTACCGCGCCACGCTGAAGCTCGATCCATCCGCGTACGACGCCGCCTTGAACCTCGGCGCGCTGCTGGTTGGGCGGAACCGGCTAGACGAGGCGGAGCGGCTGCTGCGGCGCGCGCTCGAACTTGCCCCGAGCGTTCCGGAGATACACTACCACCTCGGTCGACTGTACGAACGCCGCGGCGACTCCCATCGCTCCGAGGCGTGCTACCGCGAGGCGACCCGGCTTCGGCCGGGCCTTGCGGCGGCTCATCTGGCACTTGGCAATTGCCTGGCGGTCCGCGGTGCCACGGCTGCGGCCGAAGCGAGCGTACGAGAGGCCATCCGCTTGGACTGTAGCCTTGCGGAGGCCCATTTTTCCAACGGCAACATCTTGGCTGGGAAGCGACTCTATGCGGATGCCGAGGCGGCGTATGCCGAGGTCCTGCGGCTCGATCCATCGCATGTGCAGGCACGGACGAACCTCGGTAACTGCAAGATGGTGACAGGCCGGCTGCGCGAGGCGATCGCCACCTACGAGGAGGTCCTGCGGCTCCGACCCGGCGAGCCGACCGCCCTGCGTAATCTCGCGTTGGCTCGGGAGTATCTCGGCGAGTGACTCGTGACTGCAGAGTCAGGGGCGCAGGCAGCTCCGCCATACAGCAGCGTACGCCATAGTGCGGGCGAAGCGCAGGGCGTGGCGCCAGCCTTTGAGCTAGCGAACTGGGGTGCAGCGGCGAGTATGCCGGTCACACTCGGCGGACTGAACTGTCCGACATTCGCGACCGGTGGTGGGGATTGAATCGGCGCCCGGCGTGGCGCATGGTCGCGGCGTGCCGGTCGCCGCGCCCTGCTCGGTCCGGCTCTTCCGGTTCAACTCTCGCCCCCTATCCCATGCGCTTCGGCAGCCTCCACATCATCGATATTCTCATCGTCCTGGCCTACCTCGCGGCCGTCGTCTACATCGGCAAGCGTGCGTCGAAGGGCAACACCTCGGAGGACGGCTACTTCCTGGCCGGCCGCAAGCTGGGCAAGCTCTACCAGTTCTTCCTCAACTTCGGCAACGCGACCGAGCCCTCCGGCGCGGTGAGCACGGCGAGTTTCGTCTATCAGCAGGGCGCGCCGGGTTCGTGGCTCTCGTTCCAGACCGTTTTCATGAACCCGTACTTCTGGTTCATGAACGTGTGGTTCCGGCGCGCGCGTCTCACCACGGTCTCCGATCTCTTCGAGGATCGTTTTGCGAGCATGAAGCTGAGCCGGTTCTACGCGCTGTTCCAGATTCTGGTGGCGTGCGTGTTCCTCGGCTTCGCCAATGTCACCGCCTACAAGATCGCCTCGTCCCTGGTCGTGAAGCAGGAGACTCAGTGGACGGCCGAGGAACGGGCTTCTGTCGAGGGCTACAATCAGCTCAAGGTGCTCGAGAAACAGGCGGCAGCGGGTGCGCTGGCACCGGAGCAGCAGACCCAGCTCGATCTGCTGCGCGACCGCAGCGCCCGCGGCGAGTTGCACAGCTACATCACGCTGCTGCCCAATGTGCTCTTCTACATCGTCTTCGCGGCGGTGGTCGGCTCCTACATCGTGCTCGGCGGCATGTCGGCCGCCGCGGTCAACGAGGGGCTGCAGAGCGTGCTCATCATCGTGTTCTCGCTGCTGCTGATCCCGGTCGGGTTGAGTGCGATCGGCGGCTGGCATGAGTTGGGGCAGCGCGTCCCCAAGCAGATGTTCGACCTCTTCGGCTCGGGAAATGCCGGGCAGTTCTCCGTCGCCAGCTTGTGCGCCATCCTGCTGGTGAGCATCGTGCAGAACGGCGGACTGAGCCACAACATGGGCATCTGCGGTTCGGCCAAGAACGAGATGGCCGCTCGTAGCGGCGTGTCGGGCACGTACCTGAAGCGCTTCATGATCATCCTCTGGGCGTTCGCCGGCCTGATCGCGGTGGCCATCTTTGGCCCGGGCGGTATCTCGGATCCGGACTCCACCTGGGGCGCGCTCTCCAACAAACTGCTCGGGCCCGGCCTGATCGGCATGATGCTCGCGGGCGTGCTCGCCGGCACGATGTCGACGCTGGCCGCCAAGGCGCTCGCCGTCTCCTCGCTGTTCGTGCGCAACGTCTATCGCCAGATCTGGCCCAACATCACCCAGCTCCAGGGCGTGTTCTACGCCCGCTGCACCATCGTGGTGGTGCTCGCGCTCGGCGCGGTGTCGGCGTGGCTGATGGGCGATTTCCTCTCGATCGTGAACATTGTGCTCACGGTCAACATCCCCTTCGGAGCCTGCGTGCTGATGATCTATTTCTGGCGACGCCTGACCGTGCAGGCCGTGTGGGCCTGCGTCGTGCTCTCGACGATCTTCATCCTGATCGTGCCGTGGACGGCCTCCAAGTTCCCCATGCTCAGCCACAACCAGTCGCTCGCCCAGGTCTCGATGACGCCGGCCGGCAAGCCCGCGGGGGTGTACTTCGCAACTGTCGTGCATGAGAAGGCCGACGATCTCTCCAGCCCGCTGGTGGGCAGCGGCCGGTTCAACCTTGAGTGCTGGCTGATGAACAAGGTCGGACTCGATGTCGCCGCGCTCTCGCCGAGCCAACGCATGACGGCGCAGTTCTTCTTCGACGGCCTGTTCCCGTTCGCCGTCCTGATGCTCGTGAGCTGGTTCACCCCGCGCACCGATCGCAACCGGGTCGAGCAGTTCTACGGCAAGATGAAGACGCCGGTGGGCGACACGCCGGAGCTGGAGGTCGCCGCGATGGAGGAGACCCGCAAGAACCCGACCCGCTTCGACCACACCAAGCTCATCCCGAGTTCGAATTGGGAGTTCTGCCGCTGGAACAAGGCCGACACCATCGGCTTCCTTGCGTGCTGCGCCGTGTCCTTCTCGATCGTCGGTCTCTTCGTGCTGCTGCTCAAGTGGGCGGCGAACGGCTGAGGTTTGGCGGGCCTCCGGGGTAGGGCCGGTCTTCGACCGGCCTTCCGTGGCTCGGGGTGTTGTTTGAATCAAGAAACCCAGGATGATGTTGACCACGGATCACACGGATTCTCACGAATGGAATTCTGGTCATCCGTGCCCATCGGTGGATTCCGTGGTCTATTCCGATGGCTTGCGCCTGTAGGGTCCAGTTCGGCGGTCAGGGTCCGGTCGAAGACCGGACCTACCTCAACTTCGGAAACAGAGTATATCCGTCCTTCCCCATGTCCTTCGCCCGATTTCTCCGCCACGTCCTCGTGTTGCTGGTTCTAGCCGTCGCCGCGCGCGCGGCCGACACCGTGTACCTCTTCACCTACTTCACCGGCAACGGCGCCGACGGGCTGCACCTCGCGTGGAGTGCGGACGGGTACCGGTGGGCGGCGCTCGGCGGCGGCGGGAGCTTCCTCGCGCCCCAGATCGGCAAGGACAAGCTGATGCGCGACCCGTCGGTCGCCGTCGGGCCGGACGGCACGTACCACCTCGTTTGGACCACCGGTTGGTGGGACCGCGGCATCGGCCACGCGTCGACGCGCGACTTCCTCACGTGGTCCGAGCAGCAGTCGGTCCCGGTGATGGAGCATGAGCCGGCGACCCGCAACGCGTGGGCGCCGGAGGTGGTCTGGGACGCGCAACGTTCCCGTTTTCTCGTCTACTGGGCTTCGACGATCCCGGGCAGATTTCCCGAGACGGCGGGAGCCTCCGAGGGCGCGCTCAACCATCGTCTCTACTCCACCACCACGGCGGACTGGAAAGCTTTCGAGTCCACGCGCTTGTTCTGCGACCCGGGGTTCAGCGTGATCGACGCCGCGCCGTTGCCTGGCGCCGACGGTAGGTTCCGGCTCGTCGTGAAGGACGAGACCGTGAATCCGGTGAAGAAGAACCTTCGCGTTGCCGTGGCCGACGCCCCCGCGGGTCCGTGGCGCGATTTCGGCGCCCCGATCTCCCGCGATTGGGTGGAGGGCCCGACGGCGATCCGCGTTGGCGCCGACACGCTCCTGTTTTTCGACGTCTACAAGGAGAAACACTACGGAGCGCTGCGCTCGCGCGACCTCAATATGTGGGAGGACGTCACCAGTTCCGTGAGCCTGCCGTCCGGCGCGCGCCATGGCACGATGCTGGAGGTGCCGCGCGCGCTGGTGGAGCGGATCAAGGCTGCTCGGCCCGCCGCGCCGGCGACAACCCCGGCCGCTGTCGCGACTCCGGCTCCCGATCTGGCGGTCAATCCGGCCGCCACCGCGCGGCCGCGTGATCCGAAGTTGCCCACGGTTTTCATCGCCGGCGATTCCACGGCGGCCCGCAGCGGCGGGGACGCGCAGCAAGGCTGGGCGGTGCCGTTTGCCGACTATTTCGACACCGCGAAGATCAACGTCGTCAACCGCGCCCGCGGCGGTCGCAGCAGCCGGACCTTCATCACCGAGGGACTATGGGACGAACTGCTCGCCGAGGTGAAGGCGGGCGACTTCGTGCTGATCCAGTTTGGCCACAACGACGGCGGCGCGATCAACGAGGAGCCGCCCGGCTCCACCCGGCCCCTGCGGGCGCGCGGGTCGTTGCCTGGCCTCGGCGAGGAGAGCACGGAGATCGACAACGCCGTCACGAAGAAGCACGAGATCGTGCGCACCTTCGGCTGGTATATCCGCAAGATGGTGGCCGACGTGAAGGCGCGGGGCGCCACGCCGATCCTGCTCTCGCTCACGTTGCGCAACATCTGGACCGACGGAAAAGTGGAGCGCGGTTCCGGCTCCTTCCGGGCTTGGGATCGCGCGATCGCCGAGCGCGAGGGGATCGCGTTTGTCGACCTCTCCCGGATTCTCGCGGACTCCTACCAGGAACTTGGGGCGGAGAAAGTGGCGGCGTTCTTCGCGAAGGACCACACACACACCACTCCGGCCGGAGCGGACTTCACCGCGGCGGCGGTGGTGGCGGGATTGCGTGGTTTGCGGAAATCCCCGTGGGACGCGTTTCTCTCGGCCAAGGGGATGGCGGTGGAGAAGGACTCCATCGGCTGGCTCAACTTGCCCGAGCCCGCCGATCCTTCGCTGCCGAGCGTGGTGCTCATCGGCGACTCCACGGTGCGCAACGGCCGGGGTGACGGCGAAGGCGGGCAGTGGGGGTGGGGCGACGCACTGCCTGCGCTGGTCGACACCGTGAAGCTCAATGTGGTCAACCGCGCCATCGGCGGACTGAGCAGCCGGACGTTCACGACCCAGGGCCACTGGGGCCGCGCGAAGATGCTCATGAAGAGGGGCGATTTCCTCGTCATCCAATTCGGCCACAACGACGACTCGCCGGTCAACGACGAGAAGCGGGCGCGCGGCACGCTCATGGGCGTGGGCGAGGAGACCGAGGCGATCGACAATCTCATCACGAAGCAGCACGAGATCGTGCACACCTACGGCTGGTACCTGCGGCAGTACATCCGCGAAGCCAAGGCGCTCGGCGTCACTCCGATCCTCTGCTCGCCCGTGCCGCGCAAGAAGTGGGTTGACGGGAAGGTCGTGCGCTCCACGGCCGACGGGCATGCCGCGTGGGCGCGGCAGGTTGCCGTGGAGGAGCAGATCGGGTTCATCGATCTCAACGCGCTGGTCGCGCAACGCTACGACGCGCTCGGCGCCGATGCGGTGGAACCGCTTTTTGCCGACGAACACACGCACACCAGCCGCGCGGGGGCGGAGTTGAACGCCGCGCTCGTGGCGGAGGCGCTTCGACGTCTGCCCGGCGCGCCGCTGGTGCCGTATCTGCGCTGAGGCGGCGGCTCCCGCGTGGACGCGGTTGCGGCGCTTCGGCCGTGGCGAAGGCCGCCAAGGCCTTCGGTGTGCCGGAGGGCGCCGCACGCGCGAAACTCTTGCCGAGCTTCGCCACCAGGAAACGCCGCGATGGAACCGCTGCTACGGAGCGGATGCCTCGGGCGGTGCCGCGAGTCGCAGCGTGGGACCCTCGAGCAGCTTGGCCGGAATGGTCGTGAGGGAAGGTTCGACCGGCACGCCGAGCTCGTTGTGGAGGAGCTGGCCGATCACGAGTTCGGCGGCGCGCATGCCGAGGTGCGAGGCCTGCAGGTCGAGCGCGGCGCACTCGCCGTCGGTGCGGAGGGAGTTCAGGCAGACGAACGAGTGGGTCTCCGGCACCTTGGCGCCGCACTCCTTCATCCACTCGATGGCGACGGGTTGGTGGCCGATCACGACGTCGGGATCGTATTTCTTGAACCACGCCATGAAGCCGGCGCGGGTCACCGTCGGCAGGCGCAGGGCCGGGACGGCGGTGGTGGACGGCAGGTACTTCTGGAGGGCGAGGAAGGCCCCTTCCCAGCGGTAGTGCAGGCGTTCGTCGTGGGTGATCTCGATGAACAGACCGGGGCGCCGGAATCCGCGTGTGTAAAGCTGCTGGAGCAGCGCCACCATCGAGCGGTAATGGTCCGAGCAGATGCAGTGCAGCGGCGGGTGGTCGATGAAGTAGTCGATGTAGACGGCGGTGTACTGTTGCCAGCGCAGGTTCGCCAAGTCGGGGAAGCCCGAGGCGGGGAGGACGACCATGGCGTGGATGCCGCGCGTCTGGAGGATGGTATCGAGCCGGCTCAGCTTGAGCCCGTTTTGGGCGATCTGGAAACGCTCGACCTTGAAACCGAGGGTGTCGGCCCGTTCGGATACGCCGGCGAGCACGCGTTCGTTGTAACGGACGGCGTGCTGCGGACGGTCCGCGTCGACCATCTCGATCGCAGCGAGCACGCCCCGGAATTTCTGGCTGCGTGAGCGGCGCAGCAGCGACATGACGGTGCCGGTGAGCGGGTTGCTCTCGTAGCCGGCGGCCTTCGCGGCGGCGCGCACGCGCTCGGCCGTCTGCGGGTTGACGCGGGGGGAGCCGCGCAACGCATCCGAAATCGTGGTTCGGGAGAGCCCAAGGGTGCGGGCCAAGGTGCGCAGAGTAGGGGCGGCCATCGGGCCGATGAGAAACGAGGTTCATGCACCGAGTTCAACGGAAAACTCGACTGGCACGTCGATCCGAGCGTGGCGGACCGAGCGGGAACCGCGCCGGAGTAACCCCAACCGGGGCCGGCGCCAAGCGCGCGCAGCCGGCCCCGGTTGCGCTGCACGAAACGGAGCGGCGGTTGCGGCTTTCGAACTGTCACGCAGGGCGAGGGGTGGTCCCGCCACGGCTTCCGGGCAGAGTCGTGCTCCACACCCCAATGCCCATGATCCGCAAAGCATTCGTCATGTCCGTCAACGCCGGCTGCGAGGCCGAGTACGAACGCCGCCACCGGCCGATCTGGGCCGAGCTCGAGGCGGTGCTGAAGTCCCACGGCGCGCACAACTACTCGATCTTCCTGCACCCGGAGACCCGGCAGCTCTTCGGGTATGTGGAGATCGAGGACGAGGCCCGCTGGGCCGCGATCGCCGCGACCCCCGAGTGCCAGCGCTGGTGGAAATACATGGGCGACGTGATGCCGAGCAACCCGGACAACAGCCCGGTCTCGCGCGAGCTGCGCGAGGTTTTCCATCTCGCCTGAAGTCTTCGCGTGGCGGTGCCAGCTCCGGCGGGCGGTCGCCGGCCGGGTGCCCGCCTTCGCCGAGATCGTGTCAACAGCCTGCAAAACCGTCTTCTCCCATGCTCCGATCCATCTTCTTTCGCTCGCTCACCCTGGCCTTGACGATTCTCACGTGCGCCGCCCTGCCGGCGGCCCAACCCGGCGCCGGACAACCGGCGGCCGAGGTCCGCTGGCTTGACGGCGCCGCTCCGGCGGAGCAGCCGGGCGCGACGTGGGGCCTGCCGTGGCCCAAGGGCATGCAGGCGAAGGACACTGCATTCGTCCTGCGCGGTGCGGACGGAGCCACGGTGCCGCTGCAGAGTTGGCCGCTCGCCTACTGGCCCGACGGCTCGCTGAAGTGGACGGCGCATGCCATTCCCGCGGGGCAGGCGTTGCCCGCGAACGCGATGGTGGCTGCCGGCCCGGCGACGGCACCGGCCCGGCCGTTGTGCGTGCGCGAGGAGAACGGCGCCTACGAGATCGACACCGGTGTGATCGTCGCGCGGGTGGCGAGGACGGGGACCGTGCTGATTCCCCAGGTGCGGCGCGCGGGCGGCGAGACTCTGCGCAACGGCCGGCTTGTGCTGCTCCGGCAGGACGCGCCCGAGGGCGGCCTGGAGCCCGAGCTTTTTACCGGCGAGATCGCCGAGGTCGTGCTGGAACAGAGCGGCCCGGTGCGTGCGGTGGTGAAGATCCGGGGACACCATGCCGCGGCCGGACGCAATTGGCTGCCGTTTGTGGTGCGGTTGTACTTCTACGCCGGCGGCGAGGCCGTGCGGGTGGTGCACACGATCGTGTACGACGGCGACGAACGGAAGGACTTCATCCGCGGGCTCGGCTTGCGGTTCGACGTGCCGCTGCGCGGCGAGCTTCACGACCGCCATGTCCGCTTCTCGGGAGAGGGCGACGGCTTGTTCGGCGAGGCGGTGCGCACGGTGACGGGCCTGCGGCGCGATCCGGGGGCCGCGGTGCGCGCGGCCCAGATCGCTGGCGAGGCCACGCCGCCGGTGGGCACCTGGAACCCGGCTGCGGGCGGGCGCATGCAGTATGTGCCGGCCTTTGGCGACTGGAGCCTGTTCCAGTCCAGCGCCGACGGCTTCGAGCTGACGAAACGCACCGAGGAGGGCTGCTCCTGGCTCACGGCGGCGCGCGGCCAGCGTGCGGGCGGGCTCGGCTACGTCGGCACGCCGCAGGGCGGCGTGGCGTTCGGTATCCGCAATTTCTGGCAGAGTTATCCGGGTGAGCTTTCGATCCGCGGTGCGACGGGCGAGACTGCGGAGGTGACGCTCTGGCTGTGGTCGCCGCGGGCCGGGGCGATGGACCTGCGCGGCTACCACAGCGGGGCGGGCTACAACACCTACGCCGAGCAGCTCGAGGCGATGCAGATCACCTACGAGGACTATGAGCCCGGCTTCGACAAGCCGGAGGGCGTGGCCCGTACGAGCGAGCTGTACCTCTGGACTCTGCCCGCCACGCCGTCGCGCGAGCGCTTGGCGCGGATGGCCGAGGTCGTGCGCACGCCGCCGGTGCTGACGACGACCCCGCAGTACCTCCAGTCGTGCGAAGTGTTCGGCCGGCTTTGGGCGCCGGTCGACCGCTCGACGCCCGCCCGCGCGGCGCTCGAGGACGAGCTGGACTGGCATTTCCGATTCTACGAGGGCCAGCGCGACCAGCGGCGCTGGTACGGGTTTTGGAACTTTGGCGACGTGATGCACAGCTACGACACCGACCGCCACGAGTGGAAATACGACGTGGGCGGTTTCGCCTGGGACAACTCCGAGCTCTCGACCGATCTCTGGCTGTGGCTGTACTACCTGCGGACCGGCCGGGCGGACGTGTTCCGCTTCGCCGAGGCGATGACGCGTCACACCGGCGAGGTCGATGTGCACCACATCGGGCGTTTCGCGCCGCTGGGGTCGCGGCACAACGTCCTGCACTGGGGGTGCAGCGCGAAGCAGTTGCGGATCAGCACGGCGGCCAACCGCCGCTACTACTACTATCTCACCGGCGACGAGCGTGTGGGCGACCTCATGCGCGAGCAGGTCGAGGCGGTGCGGGCGCTGGCCACGGTGCAGGCGAACCGCAAGGTCGCCCCGGACCGGGTGACGGCCGCCGACCCGAACGCGAAGGAAGTCTATGCCGGGTTCGGCACCGACTGGGGCGCGGCGGCCTCGGCCTGGCTCACGGAGTGGGAGCGGACTGGAGACGCGCGCGTGCGCGACCGCCTGCTGGCGAGCATGCGCTCGATCGCGGCGCAGCCGCACGGGTTCTTCACCGGCGGCGCCCGGCTCGATCTCGACAGCGGGGTGTTCGCAAAGTCGGACAGCGACCGGGTGTCGGTTTCGCACCTGAGCGCGGTCTTCGGTTTGGTGGAGGTATGCGCCGAACTGGTGCAGCTCCTCGACGAACCGACGTTCCGGCAGGCGTGGCTCGACTATTGTGTCCTCTACAACGCCCCGGCCGCCGAGCAGGCGAAGCGGTTCGGCCAGCCGTTGAAGGGCATCAGCCTCCAGCAGGGCCATTCGCGATTGACCGCGTACGCGGCGCGGGTGACCGGCGACGAAGCGCTCGCGCGGCGGGCCTGGACGGAGTACTTCCGCGCGGAAGGCGCCGAAGGCCGCGGGCAGGCGCAGCGGCATGTGGCGCAGCGGCTGACCGGCCCCGCGGTGCTGCGGCCGGTCGACGAAGCCGCCTGGGTATCCACCAATGGGACGGCGCAATGGGGACTGGCCACGATCCAGAACCTCGCGCTGGTCGGTGCGCAGCTGCCGGAGGAGAAGCCGTGAGCGCGCGGGGTCGGCAACCGGTCGCGTGCCCTGCGGAAGGATCCGGGGCTTCCTCACCGGTGGCTGCGTTTGGCGGTGGTCGCGGCTGCTCTGACGGTCAGAGCAGGGCCCCGTTGTGGGGGGCGGCCGTCCTTGCAATGTCGCTTTGTCGCCGGGCGACCGGTGTGCGGAGGGCCCCACGCATACCAGTTGATTGCCGGAATCCTCCCGTTTTTTTCCCCCAGTTCGAGTCCACGGCGCGCCAGCGACGCATCCCTCTCCAATTTACCAATCTCCACCGTCATGGGTTTCTATTTTGAAGATCACCTGAGCATGCACGCGCAGGCGGGCCTGCAGACAGAGAAGACGCTTGATGCGATCATGCGCCGCTACCGCGGCGTGAATCCGCCGCACGCTCCGGTGTACCGGCCCTGCGCGCGGACGGGAATCGTACGAGGCAAGGACTATCGCTATGTGGCGGACTTCAACCGCGATTTCCCGCAGGCGGACGCGGGCGTCTTCGTTTATGCGTGGGCGCGGATCTGGAGCGAGCGGGCGAGTGAGCTCAAGTTCGACCTTTCCGTGCAGTGCCCGACGGTCGTGTACGTGAACCGGCAGCCCGTCTTCCGCTCGACCTTCGTGGAGGAGCGCTATCCCGAGCAGCGGCAGCACCTCGTGCTCTCACTGGAAGCGGGCTGGAACCATGTGGTGCTGCGGTTCAAAAAGACCGGCGCCGGTTTCGGCGGTATCTTCGGCACCTGGCTGGGCAAGCTCTCGTACTATTTCCTCATGCCGACCGCCGAACGAGGTGGGCAGGAGGGCTGGATCTTCACGGAGCCGTTGGCGTCCGAGCTGGCGAGCATCCCGGGCCGGGACTCCACGGAGTCCGAGTCCGGTGCGGTCTGGCTGCCGCGGCGGCAGTGGCCGAAGGCGCAGCAGGTGCAGGGACAGTGCCGCCGGATCTTCGGCCTGCAGCCGGGCGCTGTCGCCATTGCTTGGACGCGTGGTCTGTTCCTCGCGCCCGGGCAGGTGGAGTACGTGCTCTCCGGTAGCGCTCGTGGGCCGGTCGAAGTGGTCGTGGGCGACGTGCCGGTGTTCGCCACCGAAAAGGCCGGCGCGTTTTCCGTGAAGGTTCGGATACCGTTCGGGCACCAGGAGGTGATGGTGCGCGCCCGATGCGGAGCCCGCGACTGGGGCTTCGAGCTCGGCTTCCGGCGCGGCCGCGAAGCGGTGGCGTTGGCCAGCCCATGCAATCTTCAGGGGGCCTCGACACCGTGGATCTTCGCCGGTCCGCTCGACGAGGGAAAGACCGGCGACCTCGCCGCGCTGCGCCATCTCCACAAGCTCGTCCCGGGCCGCGACGGTGCCACCTATTGGCGGCTCGACGCCCCCGACGCCTGGGTGCGACCCTACAACGACAACGCGCTTTACGGACGCTGGAACTACCCGCTTGGGGTGACTCTCTACGGCCTGCTGCACAGCTCGCGGCTGCTCGGCTCGGAGGAGACGCAGCGATACCTCGTCGACCACATGCGGTTCTGCGCCGACATCTTCGACTATGCGATGTGGGATCGGCAGCAATACGGCGGGGCGACCAATGTCCACCACCTGCTCACCAGCATCGACAGTCTCGACGACTGCGGCTCGTTCGGCTCCTCGCTGCTCGAGGTGATGAAGTATTTCGAGATCCCGGGCGGGCGGGCGATCGCCGACTATGTGGCGGACTTTATCTCCAACCAACAGGTGCGTCTGCCCGACGGCACGTTCTTCCGCAAGCACCTCATGCACGTCTTCCACGAGGATACCCTCTGGGCCGACGATCTGTACATGAGTGTGCCGTTCCTGTGCCGGTACTTCGAGCTCACGGGCGAAACGCGCTATGTCGACGACGCGGCGCGGCAGTTCCTCGGTTTCCGGAAGATGCTTTTCATCCCCGGGAAGAAACTGATGTCGCACGTCCACGACCTGCACCGGGGCAAGGCGACGGGCATTCCGTGGGGCCGGGGCAACGGTTGGGTGCTCTTTTCGCTGTCGGAGTTGTTGGCCGTGCTACCTTCGACCCACGCTTTGCGCGACGATCTGGTGGCGATGTTTCGAGAGCTTTGCACCGGGGTTCTGGCGCAACAGGATGCAGCCGGCATGTGGCATCAGGTGCTCGACGAGCACGACGCCTATCCCGAGACGTCCTGCACCGCGATGTTCGCCTACGCGTTCTCGCGTGGTGTACAGTACGGTTGGCTCGAGCAGCCGGAGACGTACGTGCGTGCGGTGTTCAAGGCTTGGGAGGCGCTCAATCGCACCTCGATCGACCGGCTTGGCAACGTGCACGGCGTCTGCCGCGGTTCGGAGTTCTCCTTCACCTCCGACTACTACAAGCAGGACCTGCTCTGGAATCTCAACGACACGCACGGCATCGGCATCGTCTTGCTGGCGGGCGTGGAGGTGCACCGGCTCACACAGTGCCTGAAGCCGCGGGGCGTCGCCGCTGAGCACGCGGCCGAGGTGCCTCGCTTGCGCAAGCGCGCGAGGCGGTGAGCGCGAATTGTCCGTCTGACTGTTTGGGGGATAGAAGTCCGGAGAGAGGGATTAGGGGATCGGTTGCATCCTCTCTCCGGCGCCCCCGGGCGGATTGGGTGCGGGGCAATTCCGAACGACGCCGGCAACTCTGCTTTCGCGCCGCTCTGCTGAACGGCAGGGCTACGCGATCCCGAGCGTGGCGAGACGGATCGCGTCGATGGGGCGTGCCGCGCGACGACTCGAAGCTCGCTGACGCAAGAACGTCTCAACCAAGAAACGGCAGTCCTGACGGGCACGGAGGCAGAGGAGAGGAGGCAAGAGATCATTCTGCCGTTCGGCAGAACCTGCGGCAGAGAGATACCTGGGGAGGAGAAATCTGGTCCGGCCTACTCACCCGATGGTGAGCTCCTTGGGCCTCCTGTTTCTCCCCGATCTCTCCGTGTACTCTTGCCTTATCCCTGTGCCCTCTGTGGCCAACTGTCTCGTATAGCCTCAAGCCTCGCGATAGGATTGCTGCACAAACTCGATCGTGCGGGAGATCGAGGCGGGATGCGTGTTCTCCAGCAGTATGTCGATCGGCTGGGGCTGAGTCTTCAGCCACTGGAACACCTGGCGGTAGTTGAGCCGGCCTTGGCCGGCAGACAGCTCGCGGAAGGCGTTGTTCTCGATCGTGTAGTCCTTGGCGTGAAGGATGCGCACGTGCTCGCCGAGCGAACGGTGCGCGTCGTCGAGGATCGCGGCCTCGCGTTCGCAGTTGGTCGACCAGAGGAGGTTCACCGGGTCGTAGATGACCTTGAGGTACGGTGAGGCGATCTCGTCTACGAGGCGCCGCAGGCGCTGCGGCGAGGAGATCACATAACGCTCGACCGCCTCGATACAGACGATGGCGCCGCACCGCTCGGCCTCGCGCACGAGCTCACGCACGCTTTCGAGCACGATGCCGAAGGCCTCGTCGCCGCCGTTGTCGGGGTGGCGAGAGTAGTCGGAGTTGAGCGAGCCGGTTTCGGTGCCGACGATGGGACAGCCGAAGGCTTTGGCGGCGCGGAGGTGATGTTTGAATCGCTCGAGCTGCGGGCGGCGCGAGGCGGCATCGCGGTCGCCGAGGTTGATGTAGCAACCGAGCACCGAAATGTGGATGCCGTGACGGCGGAAGGTCTCGTGCACCTCGGCGGCGAAGCCGAGGTCGATGCCGGCCGTGTCGTTGTCGCAGCCGGCCAGCGCCTTCACGGGCGCGAGCTGGATGCAGTTCAGGCCGTGGGCGGCAATCTGGCGGGCGAGTTCCTCGACCGGAAGTTTGCCGAAATCGTGGGCGCGGACTCCGAGGTTCATGGGAATAGCGTTGGGGGATGAAAGCGTGAGCGGAAAGAACGCCGGCCGCGGTGGTCGGCGGCGAGCGACCCGTTGCCGGACAGTCTGGAGGATCGGCTCAGGGCGTGGCGGAAGGTCGGGTGACGGTGAACGCAGTTGGCTTTTCCGCGCGCAGGGAGGACCGGTCTTCGACCGGTCGCCTTGGACGTGAGCCGAAAGGGGTGGTATGAGCAGTGCCAGGCCTGATGCGTTGACCGTGCCAGACGTGTCCGGTCGGAGACCGGACCTACAGATTGCGTGACGGTCGCGTGATGATCTCCGCGGCGCTGAGTTCGGCGACGGCGGCGCCGTCGGTGTCGCGGAGCTGCGCGGCGGGAGGGAGGAAGATCGGGGCGCCTCGCTGGAGCGAGAGAATCTCGACGGTGAGCTCGCCGCCGGTCTTCAGCGAGTCGGCGTGGCGGGCGAGGCCGATCTCCAGCGGTTCGCCGTTGTAGAAGTCGTCCATGATGAAGGTGTCGCCGATCTTCACGCGGGCGACATCGCCGCGGTAGTGGAGGCGCAGCAGTGGATTGGCGGAGAGATCGAGGTTGGCCGGGAGCTTGATCCGCCAGACGGCGGCGGCGGCGAAGTCGGCATCGCGCGGCGCGGCGGCGACCGGCGTGGGGCAATTGCGGCCGAGCCCGATCGTGCGCGGCGGTCCGGCGGGACGGAGCGGCTCGATGGCAACGGACGTGGTGGTGGCGGTGGGGAGGGTGACGGCGAGAGGCTCGAACAGTTGCGGTCTGTTTAGCCCGTTGATTTCGAGTCCGTCGGAAGGGAATGCAAAGAGCAGTCGGGACGGTTCGGCGTTGGTGTAGCGAAAGCCGCCAAGGCTTTCGTTCGAGACCGCGCGGTCGAAACTCTGGCGAGTTTCGCTACGAGGTTCGGCGGTGATGCGGAGGTGGTCGCCGTCGACCGCGAGTGTGTCCGTTCCTTCAGTCAGGAACAGCCGCTCGCGGCCGCGGTACCTGCCGCGCCAGAGGGCGAGCGAATCGGCGTCGCTGAGCAGGACGATCTGGATCTCGTGATCGTCGGTGGTGCGAAGGGAGATTGCGGTGTCGGCGAGCGGTTTGACGTCGCTGAAGACGCGGCGGTCCTCGGGCATCTGGCAGGCTCGGTGTTGGATGGTGCCGGCGATGCCTTTCCCCTCGAACGCGAACTCGGCGGGGATGCCGGGTGTCTCGGCGAAGACGAAGGTCCGCGTGGCGCCGTCGTCGAGGACGGTGAGCGGCTGCGCGGTGGCGTAGGCGAGGGTGACGCCGTGGCCGAGGTCGAGGTTGAATGGCCACAGGAACGCGGCGCCGGTGGGCACGGTGATCGGCTGCGCGGGGAACGTGAGGCCGAGCGGCGCGAGCGTGAACTGCACGTCGGCCTTCGGCGGGAGCGTGCGGCCGCGTTCGTGGTTGCTCACGAAGAGGAAGCCGCGGTGGCCGTCGGAGCGGGCGGACCAGCGGAGCGTCGCGAGGTCGTCGCGGCCGGCGGGGCGCTGGTTGGGCAGGGCGACGGCGGTGCGGGCGAGCGCGGCGCCGAAGCTATGCAGGAAGAGGTGGAGGCGGCGGAGGCGGTGGTAGTGCGGGCGGACCTGGCCGTATTGGCCGAGCGGAGCCTGGAAGTCGTAGTTGAGCACCGGCATGTCGTTCCAGAACGTCATCGCCGTCGCCTGGTCCTCCATGAGTGTCGAGAGGCGGCCGACGGGGTTGGTGCCGCCGTGGTACATGTAGTAGCCGGGCGAGGTGCTGCCGGAGCCGAGCTTGATGAGGGTGGTCGACTCGATGTCGAGCGGGTCGACGAGGATGCGGCGGTGGTAGGCGCTCATCATACCGCCGCCGATCTCGCAGGTGAGGTATGGATACCGGGCGATGTCGGCTGCGTCGCGGGTCTCGCGGCGGCCGAGGGCCTCGTTGGCGATGTTCGCGTCGGAGCGCAGGGTGGAGAAGTGGAAGCCGGCCCAGTAATTGCCGGGCATGGCGGTGAGCTCGCGGTCCCAGAAGCCCTCGGCGTAGACGCCGTAGAGCGGGAGGATTTCGCCGAAGGGCAGCGGGGTCTTCAGCTCGGGCCAGCCGGTGCGGGTGTAGAGGGGGGTGTCGAGACCGGCCTCGCGGGCGATGCGCTTGAGCGTGAGCAGGTGTTCGGCGGGGCCGCGGTATTCGTTCTCCAACTGGATGCCGATGACGGGGCCACCGTCCTTCCAGAGCAGGCCGCGGAGCTGGGCGGCGATCTGCCGGTAGAGCTTGGTGGCGCTGGCGAGGTAGGCGGGATCGTCGGTGCGGGCCTGGCCGCGGGCGACGATCCAGTCGGGCAGGCCGCCGTTGCGCACCTCGCCGTGGCACCACGGGCCGCAACGGACGATGACGTGCAGGCCGGCCTCCTTCGCGGTCTCGACGAAGCGGCGGAGGTCGTGGTTGCCGGCCCAGTTCCAGTCGCCTTCGGTCTCCTCGTGGTGGATCCAGAAAACGTAGGTGGCGACGATGTCGATGCCGCCGGCCTTCATCTTGAGGAGCTCCTCGCGCCATTCGGCGGTGGGGTAGCGCGAGTAGTGGAACTCGCCCATGACGGGCGTCCACGGCCGGCCGTCGCGGAGCAGGCACTGGCTATCGGCGGTGATCGTGGCGCCGGCGGGATTGGCCGCGGTGCCGAGGTTGAATCCAATCTCCGGAGCCGCGGGCGGGACGAGCGTGACGGAGAGCGGCGCGGCGGCGAGAGAGGTGGCGGCGAGCAAGGGGAGAAGGGCGCGTGTCATTGGGTGGCGGGTGTCTCGGGAAGCGGCGTGCCGAAGTCGGGCGTGCCGTCGGCGCTCCAGCGGATGGGCTGGACGCGGGTGTGGCGGTTGGGGTCGCGGAGCGGGTCGCCGACGATGTCGCGGTAGTTGCGCGCGTGGTAGACGAGGAGGTCGGTCGTGCCGTCCTCGGCGACGGTGAAGTTGTTGTGGCCGGGACCGAAGATGCCGGCGGCTTCGCTGGTGGCGAAGACGGGAGTGGGCGACTTGTGCCAGGATTTCGGATCGAGGAGGTCGGCGTCCTCGGAGGCGGTGAGCAGGCCCATGCAGTACTCGGCGCCGGTGCCAGCGGCGGAGTAGGTGACGAAGACGCGGCCGTGGCGGACGAGGACGGCGGGGCCCTCGTTGACCTCGTAGCGGACCTTTTCCCAGTCGAACTCGGGACGGGAGAGGCGGACGGGCGTGCCCTCGATGGTGATGGGCGAGGCCATGCGCGCGATGTAGAGGTCGGTGTTGTTTTTCACCGAAGGATCGCGCTGGGCCCAGACGAGGTAGCGGACTCCGCGGTGCTCGAAGGTGGTGGCGTCGAGCGCGAAGGTTTCCCACTGGGTGCGGAGTTGGCCGCGCTCGATCCACTCGCCCTCGAGTGGGTTGGCGGCGGAGTTCTCAAGGACGTAGATGTGGATGTCCCAGATCTTCTCGGCGGCGCCGGCGGCGAAATAGATGAACCACTTGCCGTCGATGTGGTGGAGTTCTGGTGCCCAGATGTGGGCGCCCATCGGGCCGGTGGGGTGCCTGGTCCAGATGGTCTTCGGCTCCGCGGCGGCGAGTCCGGCGAGGGTCGGCGCTCGGCGGAGTTCGATGCGGTCGTACTCGGGGACGGTGGCGGTGAAATAGTAGAAGCCGTCGCTGTGGCGCCGGATGAACGGGTCGGCGCGCTGCGTGATCAGCGGGTTGGGATAGACTGTGACCGGTGGCACGGTGTCGGCGGCGAACGCCGGTTGGGAGAGGACGCCGAGCAGCAGCGCCAGGAGGAAGCAAGGGCGGGGCATGTCGCCCCCGACCGTGGCAGGGCGCGTGCGTTCCGCAAACCGACACCGTTCTTACAGTCCGGTCGATACTCCCGACCGGGTGCACCTCTCCTGCTCAGGGTCGTTGTTATCCAGGGGTGCGGATGGGAACCGCTCGCGGCGCTACGAAGGACGAGGTGGTCGTGTATCCAAGCATCTCTCCGTGCGAAACATTCCCTGTGCACGAGGTCTCCCTCGCCACTTGCCACTCGACGGATTCGCTAGGGGCGGGTGAAGGGAGTGGTGATGCGGATGTCGCGAGAGGAGGCGCCGACTCGGAACTCGTACCGGCCGGGGGCGGTGGTCCAGGCGCGGGCGGCGGGATCGAAATACTGGAAGGCGCGCGGGCCGAGCGGGAGCGTGACGGTGCGGGTCTCGCCGGGGGCGAGGGCGACGCGGGCGAAGGCCTTGAGCTCCTGCGGCGGGCGGGCGACGGGCGCGGTGGCGGGCGGGGCGACGTAGAGTTGCACGATCTCCTCGGCCGCCATGGTGCCGGTGTTGGTCACGGCGAGGGTGGCGGTGCACACGGTGTCGCCGGTGCCGGGTGCGAGGTGGAGGTCGTCGTACCGGAAAGTTGTGTACGCGAGGCCGTGGCCGAAGGGGAAGAGCGGCGCGAGCCCGTGGTGGTCGAGCCAACGGTAGCCGACGAAGACGCCTTCGGTGTAGCGCGACTTGAGGTCGGGCTTCCCGTAGTCGGCAAAGGCGGGCGATTGTTCCCGGTGCTGGATGTAGGAGAAGGGGAGCTTGCCGGAGGGGGAGAGCCGGCCGAAGAGCAGGTCGGCCAGGGCGCTGCCGCCCTCCTGGCCGGGGTAGAATGCGGCGAAGACGGCGCGCACGTTGCCGAGCCAGTGCTCGACCAGCTGCGGCACGCCGCCGTAGACGACCACCACGGTGTTCGGGTTGGCGGCGGCGACGGCCTGGACGAGCTCGTCCTGCCCGCCGGGCAACCGGAAATCGGCGACATCGCGGCCTTCGCCCTCGAGGAACGAGGCGAGCCCGACGGCGACAATGGCGGCATCGGCGCCGCGGGCGGCGGCCACGGCGGCGTCGATGGTGGGGGGCGGGGTGCGGTCGTCGGGGGCGCGCCAGCCGCAGATCATGGTGGCGTCGCCGCCGAGTTCGCAGAACTCGATGCGCACGGCGTAGCTGCGGCCGGCCTCGAGGCGGATCGTGGCGGTCTTGGGCGCGAGGCTGTGCGCGCCCCAGTGGTCGATGACGAGCCGGCCGTCGAGCCAGAGACGGGAGCCGTCGTCGCTGAAGAGGGTGAGCTCGTAGTCGTGCGTGACCGGCGGGGTGAAGCGGCCGGTCCAGCGGATGGAGAACAAGTCCTTGTTGAGACGCGGGTCGGGCGAACCGCCGATGAGCTCGAAGCAGGCGCGGGGCTCGATCTGGGTGTAGAGCGGCGCGCCGGAGCAGTCGGCGTTGTCGAAGTATTCCGCCACCAAGCCCGGGCTGGCGCCGTCGGGGGTGTGGAAATACTCGGCCGGGATGGGCGCCGGGCGGTACATGTCGATGGAGACACCCTCGGCGAAGGTGCACTCGACGCGCTCGCCGAGCAGCGCGGTGATGCCCTCGAGCGGCGTGACCGTGCGCCAGGGCAGGACGAGCGAACTGCCGCCGCCGCCGGTGCGGGCGTGGTTCATCGCCGGGCCGATGAGGGCGACACGGTGCAGGCGCTCCGGTGCGAGGGGGAGCAGGCCGTCGTTCTTGAGGAGCACGATGCCCTTGGCGGCGATTTCGCGGGCGAGGGCGACATGGGCCGCGCTGCGGATGACGGACTCGTCCTCGCTCGGCGCGGGGCGGTCGAAGAGCCCGGCCTCGAAACGCACGCGGAGGTGGCGGCGGATCTTGTCGTCGATCACCGCCTCGGGCACTCGGCCGTCGCGCACGGCCTTGACGAGGGTCTCTCCGAACCAGAGGGCGGAGGGCATCTCGAGGTCGAGGCCGGCGCGGGCGGCGCCGACATCGCTGTAGACGGATTCCCAGTCGGACATGACGATGCCGCGGAAGCCCCAGTCGCCCTTGAGAATGTCGGTGAGCAACGGGGCAGATTGGCTGGCGTGGGGGCCGTTGATGCGGTTGTAGGAGGCCATCACGGACCAGACGCCGGCCTCCGTCACGGCGGCTTCGAAGGCGGGCAGGTGAATCTCGCGCAGCGTGCGCTCGTCGACGCGGACATCGATCTCGCGGCGTTCCCACTCCTGGTCGTTGACGGCGAAGTGCTTCACGGCGGGGATCACGCCGCGCGCCTGCACGCCGCGGATGACGGCCACGCCCAGCCGGGAGGTGAGCCAGGGATCCTCTCCGAAGCTCTCGAAGTTGCGCCCGTTGAGCGGGAAACGGTGGATGCCGACGCAGGGACCGAGAATACAGGTGCGGCCTTTGGCGAGGGTTTCGGCCGCGAGGGCGTCGCCGAACCGCGTGGCCAGCGCCGCGTCCCAGGAGGCTGCGAGGGTGATGGGCGCGGGAAACGCGGTGGAACGACCGATACGGATGCCGGCCGGGCCGTCGCCCATCGGAATGGAGGGAATGCCGAGGCGGGGAAGGCCCTGGGCGTTGAAGTCGCTTGTATCGCCGGAGAGGAGATGGACTTTCTCCTCGAGCGTGAGCTGGGCGAGGAGCTGCTCGATGCGCGGCTCGAAGTCGGCGGCGGCGAGGGCGGCGGAGGCGAGCGCGGCGATTGCCGCGAGGGCGGCGCCGGCGAGGCGGAGCGGGGGCAGGTGGGTATTCATGGCGTCCGGGCGGGGTGGGTGGACGGTTGGGGTGGGCGGGCGCCTCTTCGCACCGGCCACGCGGCGGGGTGGGCCGGTGCGAGGAAACTCCTCGAGGTACTCTATCGGCCAGCGACGCGATTTTCGAAGCGGCACCGGAGAAAATTCGGTGGACGGTTGCCGGTGGGCGGTTGCCGGTGGACGGTGGGCGGATCGATGCCCTCACGGGCATCGCTACGGCGGAGGGGCGGAAGCTGGCCCGCAGTCACGGCCCCGTGGATCCGGTGGTTTCCGTGGTTCAGGCCTCTGCTTATTGTGTCTCTTCGTGCCTTTTCGTGGCCACCAAGGCAGGGGGGGGGCGGACGGGATCGAAACGCTCACGCGTTTCGCTACGACGCGGGACGCCGCCGGTCTTTGCGCTCCGCGGCTCCGGGTGAGGCCAGATCGGGCCCGATGGCGGAAGGGGCGCACGCGGAGACGCAGAGGACGCGGAGGACGGATCGATGCCCTCACGGGCATCGCTACGGCGGAGGCGGAGCGGGCCCGCTGGCACGGCGCAACGGCGCGGCCGGCGACAGGGCACCGGGCGAGCCTGCCCGGTGGGCGATTCCATTTGGGCGGCGGGGAAAGCGGCCGATGGGATAGGGCCGAACTCAGCCACCATTGTGAGTGCCCCCACCGGAAACGAACCCAGGAAGATCCGCTCCGCCCGCCTGCGCGGCACCGCGGGCGGCGGCGACGCGCCCGGGCGGCTGGTTTCGCGGTTCGTGGGGCGCGAGTCGCAACTGGCGCAGTTCATCGGCGCAGTCTCGGAGGATCCGCGCTCATCGGCGCGCATTGTGGCGGTCACCGGCGCACCGGGTTGCGGCAAGAGCCGGTTTGTGGAGGAGGCACTTGGCCGACTGGTCCGCTCGGGTCGGCCGGTGTCGGTGGTGCAACCCGATCTGTCGCCCGGGATGGACGAGGCGGCGTGGTTGCGCGCGTTTGCGGCGAAACTGCCGATCGGTGGCGGGTTGGTGGGTGGGGCGGCGACACGACTGGCCGGTGTCGGTAACCGGCTCGATGACTCTTCGGCGCGGGCGCTGCTCAACGCGCTGTTCCATGAGTTCTACGACTGCGGGATGGAGAAACGCGGTTTCGTGCGGCCGAAGTTTCAGTTGGTGGCGCTCGTGCTCGACGACTTCGATGTGCTGCCTGCGGGGATTGCGCGCTGGCTGGCGGACGTGTTCCTTCCGCGACTCGACGAGGTGCGCGCGCACCTCGACTACGCGCTGATTCTTGTGGGGGAATGGGCATTGGCGACCGAGCTCGAACCGGTGGCCTGGAATGCCCAGCCGATGCGATTCTTCTCGGTCGAGATCCCGCCGATGAGCGAGGCCGAGAGCGTGGAGTTGCTCGCGCTCTACGCGCGCCGCAGCACCGAGGCGAAGGCCTGCCACGAGATCGGCGAGGGCCTGCCGGGCGCGATGCTCGAGCTGTTGCGCCATCGTATTCGTCCCATGGACGAAATGGCGGCGGCGGTCGACCGCTGCGATGAGGCGCAGGCAGCCGCGATGCTCGCAGTGGCGGGGTTGGGTTTTGCGACCGAGGAGGGAGTGCGTCTCGTGCTGGGTCCCGAGGGGCTCGGACAGGTCGCCGGGCTGTTGTCGGCGACGGTGACGGTGCCGATCTTCGGCAGCCTGCAACGTGGTGGCCTGTGGTTGCCCGGGGCGATCGCGCGACTGGTGCAGGAGAAACTGGTGCCGCGTTACCCCGCGGTCGCCCGGCGCGCCCAGGAGATGGGCGACCTGCTCGACGCTCTTGCGGGGTACTTCCCCAGCGAGGAGGAACGCGACGAAGCGGCGCGGCTGGTCGTCTTCCGGTTCTTTGACGGTGCGGTATTGCGCGCCTGCTACGGGGCGGAGGCGGGGACGGAGCTGGAGCGTTTCGTGCGTGCTCACAGCGCGGCTTTCGGAGCCACTCCGGCGGACAACTTCCAGCTCGCCGAGGAGCTGCGGCCATTGCTCGAACGTTATGCGGAGGCCAGGGGCGATCCGGCGCGCAGCGCGTTGCGCGAGAAGGTCGCGCGGCTCTGGGCCGAACGGGCCGGCGAGTTGCAGATCGCGCTCAGGTCCGCGGCCGACGGGCTGGCGCGGTTGGAGCGTGACCGCGACGATTTGTTCAAGGAGCTGGAGACAGCGCGGGGCCAGGTCTCCGCGCGGGTGCAGGACACGCATCGGGAGTGGCGCAGCCGCATCGACGAGGATGTGGTGCGGCTCGGCGCCTCGCTGCTGGCCAACGGCGTCGGCGTGGTGTGCTTCTGGGTAGCGTTGTTCACCGACAATCAGCGGCTCACCTTCCTGCTGTTGGGCGCGATCCTCATCGGGGTTGGTATTGGAACGCCGGCGATGAAGCGCGGGCGGCGACCCGCGGCGGTCGATCACGCGAGCGCCGCTCGACGGCAACACGAGGAACGCGTCGAGCACGCCCGCGGCGTGGTCAATCTCCTCGAGGCGCGGGCGAGCGCGCTCCAACAGCGCCTGGTGGAGGAGCGTCGCAAGGTCGAGCGGCTCCGGGGGGCGAGCGAGGAGCCGTATATCGATTCGGGTGTGGCCACGCATTCTTGCGAAGGCCTTGGCGGCTCTCGCCACGTCAGGGCGTTGTCCGTCAGACACTCATGCGGGGTGCAACCGGGTGGGGCGCACACGGGGGCCGTGTCGCGCTGGTCATTCTGTGCCCGGGACCGACGCCCTCGGGGGGCAGACGCATTTCTGTTGGAAGATGCGGCACCGCCGAGACTGTTGGCTCTGGCGCCGGCGGCGGGGGTCGTTATGACGGGGATCGGTCCCCACGTCATCTCCTCCGGATGGCGCGATTCCCCGGTCTCGCTTCGCCGGAGAGCTGCCGCCGGACGCCATCTCACCCTGAACCTCCCTGCCGCAAATGAAACAATCGCCGCAATCTCCATGTTCCCAGACTGGTGCTGCCGTCGACCGTCGGACGTTCGTGAAGACAATCGCAGTGGCGGGACTTGGCCTCGCCGCGACGGGCTGGGCGGCCACGGCGGTGAACCAGCCGGTGCGGCGGCGACGGTTTGCCCAAGTCGGGTTGGGCTCGCGCTCCGAGATGCACCAGCGTGCCGTGCAGCAGACGTTTGGCGCGCATTGCGAGATGGTCGGACTGTGCGACCGCAACCCCGGCCGGCTGGAGCTGGCACGGCAGCGCTCGCTGGAGTTTGGCGCGGCGCTCCCGCCGGGCTATGCGGCGGAGGATTTCGACCGCATGCTGCGGGAAACTCGCCCGGACGTGGTGATCGTGACCACGGTCGACGCGACTCACGACGACTACATCGTGCGTGCGCTCGAGGCCGGCTGCGACGTGATCACCGAGAAGCCGATGACGACCACGCCGGAGAAGTGCCAGCGCATCCTCGATGCGACGGCGCGGACCGGGCGACGCTGCCGGGTGGCGTTCAACTATCGCTACTCGCCGCCGCGCACGCAGGTGAAGGAGTTGCTGATGCAGGGCGCGATCGGCGACATCCTCTCGGTCGATTTCCACTGGATGCTGGATACCCACCACGGCGCCGACTATTTCCGGCGCTGGCACAGCCGGAAGGAGAATTCGGGCGGGCTGATGATCCACAAGGCGACGCACCATTTCGATCTCGTGAACTGGTGGCTCGGCGCGCTGCCCGAGACGGTGTGGGCGACCGGCAAACGGGAGTTCTACACCCCGGCGACGGCGCGACGGCTCGGACTGCAGGACCCGCATGAGCGTTGCCACACCTGCCCGGAGAAGGCCCGGTGCACCTTCGCTCTCGATATGGCCGCCGCGCCGCGGCTCAAGCGGCTCTACCTCGACCAGGAGCACCACGACGGGTACTTCCGCGACCGCTGCGTGTTCCGGCCGGACATCGACATCGAGGACACGATGAACGTGATGGTGAAGTACGACACCGGCGCGACGCTCAGTTACTCGCTCAACGCCTTCAATGCTTGGGAGGGCTACCGCATTGTTTTCAACGGCACCAAGGGGCGGTTGGAGCACGGCGAGGTCGAGTCGACCTACGCCGCGGGCAACGAGCCGCAGCGTGTCGAACGCGCCCGCGGGGCGATATCAACCCGACTCTTCCCGTTGCGCGGTCCGGCGCAGGAGATCACGCCGCGCACCGGTGTGGGCGGTCACGGCGGCGGCGATCCGGTGATGCTCGCCGATTTGCTGCTGGAGAATCCGCCGGCCGATCCCTGCCTGCGGGCGTCCGACGAGCACGCGGGCGCCGCCTCATGCCTCATAGGTGCCGCGGCGAACCGTTGCTTCGTCACCGGGGAACCGGTGCGCATCGCGGATCTGGTGACCGGGCTGTGCAAGCCGGTCGGTGCCGCGATGCCGGACCGTAGCGAACCCTTGCCGATGCCCCCGGCGTGCAGCTGGACGCCGTGAGGGGACAAGGCGGCGCGAGTGCTAAGCAGATGCCAGTTGTGGCGAAGCTCACCAGAGCCTCGTCCGGCCGCTCCATGTCGAAACCCTTGGCGGGTTTCGCTATGCGACGATCTGTGGTGTGGCGAAGGTCGCCGAGGCCTTTGAGTTGTGCGGACGCAGGTTGGCGGATGCGGTCGAAATTCTGGCGAGTTTCGCTGCTGCACGGGGAGTGCACGCACAAGGCGCTCGCTCACCCGCGGGCTTCGTAGGTGCCGTCGAGGCGCTTGGCGACGAGCTTCTTGAGCTCGAGCATCATCAGTGCGGGGGCGAGGTCGGCATAGGCGAGGCCGGTCTTCTCGAGGAGGGCGTCGAGCGTGAGGATCTCGCCGCCGGCGAAGGCGGCTTGGGTCTTGGCCTCGGGTTCGGTGAGGGCGGGGACGGGTTTCGCGGCGCCGCTGCGGACCGCGGCGCGCGCGGCGGGATGCAGACCGGGGAGCGACTGAAGCTCGGCGAGGATGTCGTCGACGCTGGTGCAGAGGGTGGCGCCGTCGCGGATGAGTTGGTGGCAACCGGCGCTGGTGGGCTGGTCGATGCGCCCGGGCACGGCGAAGAGGGGGCGGCCCTGCTCGCCGGCGAACTTCGCGGTGATCATCGACCCTCCGTCGACATCGCTCTCGACCACGACGACGGCGGTGCAGAGACCGGAGACGATGCGGTTGCGCATGGCGAAGCTCTGGCGGTCGGCGCGCCGGCCGAAGGGAAACTCGGAGACGATCGCGCCGCCGGCCTCGACGCGGCGGTAGAGATCGAGGTTCTCCGGCGGATAGACGATGTCGATGCCGGTGCCGAGCACGGCGGCGGTGGCGCCGCCCGCCTCGAGCGCGCCCTCGTGCGCAGCGGTGTCGATCCCGCGGGCGAGTCCGCTGATCACGCAGAAGCCCGCGCGCGCGAGCTCGCCGGCGAAACGTTTCGCGACCGACTGGCCGTAGAGAGTGGTGCGGCGGCTGCCGACGATGGCGACGCCGGGACGGTCCCAGCTGTAGCTGCCCTTCTGGTACAGGCCGATCGGTGGGTCGTGGATCTCGCGCAGAGCGGCCGGGTAGCGCGGATCGCGGGTGGGGATGAACTCGGCACGGGCCTTGGCGAGCCGGTCCTCCTCGCGGGCGAGGTCGAAGTGTTCCTCCCAGTGGAGGAGGTAGTCGGCGATGACGGGGCCGACGCCGCGCACGGCCTGCAGGGTCCTCGCCTCGGCGGCGAAGACGCGCCGCGGATCGCCGCCGAGGGTCTCGAGCAGGCGGTTGGTCGTGATGGGCCCGATGTTGGGCAGGGCGTTGAGAACGAGGAGGGCCTGCAGTTCGTTCAGCTCACGGCTCATGGGCGCTTTCGTTGAGCGTGGGGGCGAGGTGGGCGAGGAGATCAGTGGTGACGGCGGACGTGGCTCCTTGGTGACGGGCGAGGCGGTCGGCGGCGAGGCCGTGCCAGACGAGACCCTGGGCGACGCGGACGAGCGGGCCATCCTCGCCGCCGGTGGCGAGGCGGCCGGCGACCAGACCGGCGAGGACGTCGCCGCTGCCGCCGCGGGCGAGCACGGGCCCGCCGAAGAGGCTATGCCAGACGGAGTGGCCGTCGGTGAGGCGGGAGACCGGGCCCTTGAGGATGGCGGTGACGTTGCGCGCCATGGCGAAGTCGACGAGCTCGGCGTTCTCGACGGGGCCGGCGGTGTTCGAACCACGGAGACGGGCAAACTCGCCGAGGTGCGGAGTGATCACGACCGGGCGGGCGGACTTCACGCCGAGGGTTTCAACCACTTGCGGCTGGAGCGCATCGGCATCGAGCACGACCGGGCAGGCGGCGAGTGCGAGCAGGCCCTGGATGAGCGCCTGGGTCTCGCGCTCGCGGCCGAGGCCGGGGCCGACGAGGAGCGCGGTGGCGCGTTCGAGGTGCGGGCGGAGCGCAGTGAGGTTCTCGAGGGCGAGGGAGCCTTCAGGGGTCTCGGAGGCGGGCACCCACATCGCCTCGGGGGCACGGGCGGCGAAGGCGGCGGCGACACTCTCCGGTACGACTGCGGTGACGAGGCCGACGCCGCTGCGCAAGGCGGCGAGCGTGGCCATGAGCGCGGCACCGGGCATGGCGCATGAGCCGGCGACGATCAGGAGGTGCCCGAAGGTGCGCTTGTCGCAGCCGGCCGGACGCAGCTCGCGGAGCGGGTCGAGGACGTCGGCGGTGAGCGCGTGCTGGTGCACGAGCGACGGCTCGGCGGCGTCGAAGAAACCGAGGTCGAGGTAGCGCAGGCGGCCGACCGAGGGCGCGGCGGCGGCGCGGAGCACGGGCTCCTTCACGATGCCGGTGGCGTAGGTGAAGTCGGCGCGGAAGGCGACGGGGGCGTTCTCCGCGCCCACCCCGGTGGGCAGGTCGACGGCGACGCGCAGGCCGAAGGAGCGGTGCTCGTTGAGGGTGGCGAGGAGGTTGGCGAGGTCGGCCGGGAGCGGGAGGCGGAATTGGAGGCCGAGGATGCCATCGAGGCAGAGGTCCCACTCCTCCTCGGCGGCGACGCGGTCGCGCAGGGCGCGGGCGCCGACGGTCTCGACGCGATCGGGCGCGGCGGCGAGGAGCTCACGCCAGGCGCGGGCGGCGAGGGGGCGGAAGGCGCGCTCGCCGAAGGCGGCGGCGACTGTCACTGTGGCCTGGGGACGCGCGGCGAGGAGGGCGCGGGCGGCGAGGAGGGCGTCGCCGCCGTTGTGGCCCTTGCCGGCGAGCACGAGGAGGCGGGCGGCGGGGCGGAGCCCGCCGGCCTCGGCGGCGTCGCGCAGGATGGCGCGGGCGACCCCGCGGCCGGCCCGCTGCATCGCGGCCCACTCGGCCGCCTCACCGCCGATGAGCTGGCGGCGCTCCCAGTCGAGGGCTTCCTTGCAGGAGAAAACGGGATGGGCGTAGCGGTGCACGTTCGGTGGACGGTGGGCGGTGGGCGGTGGGTGGTGGACGGTGGGTGGTGGACGGTGGGCAGTGGGCGATGGGCGACGGGCGGTGGCGGATGGTTGCCGTTTCAATCTTTCTGCTCTGCGAGCCCGCTGGGCGTGAGTTCGAACAACTCGAACGAGAGCATTTTTCTGCCATCGCTCTCCTTCTGCCTAATCATCCTGCGCATGGCATCGCGATACGCTCTGTCGCCCTTCGAGAACATCAGGAGGGCTTCCCGATGCGGGATGCATACGCACAGCTCCTCGGCACCGACAGTCTTCACACCCATCTGACGCAACTCTGGGAGCAGAATGCAGGTGGCCGCCGCCCAATGCCCGCCGAACAGAACAAATGGCCTCTTCTCCGGGCCAGCATCGAATCTCCGCTGCCCGATCGCTCCGGACATCGCCAGAGACTCAAGATTACGAATCGCGCGGGCCTTCGCCTCCTCTGCGGACATTCCGAGTGCCGACAACTCATCAGGGAGAACATTTCGGACCAAGCCGCCGAGATCGTGCACGAGGGCGATATGTAAACCGTGTCCCAGTGGCCAACTGACGGACCTCGAATTCCCTCCCGCGGCGTCGAAGTAGCCCGAAGGAACGACGTATGGATAGATCTTCGCGGGGTCTGGTTTCACAGCGGGCGGTTCGGACTGCGCCGCCGCGATGCTTCCCACGGCAAGTAGGCTCAGGAGTTTTCGAATCATGGAGTTCTGCCTAACAGGAATGACGGGGCATTGCCCGCCGGCCATTCGTCAGGGATCGGCGTCGTCGCAGCGGACGATGGCGGCGAAGGCGATGGCGACGGTATCGGAGTGGGCGATGCTGAGCAGGACGCGCGTGCCGCCGACATGGGCGAGGAGAGCGAGGCCCTTCTCGTCGAGGCGGACATGGGGCTCGTGGCGGGGGCCGTGGTAGATGGACATGGAGTTCCAGCCGAGTTCGGCACCGATGCCGGTGGAGAAGGCCTTGGAGATCGCCTCCTTGGCGGCGAAGCGCGCGGCGAGATGCTTCTCCGGATGCTTCATCCCGAGGCAGTAGGCTTGCTCCTCGGCGGTGAAGACGCGGTGGAGGAAACGCTCGCCCTGGCGTTTGTAGACACCGGCCACACGGGAGATCTCGATGACGTCGGTGCCGAGGCCGAGGAGGATGCCGCCGGGCGGGAGCTGCAAATTCACGGTCCGGAGAATGCGAACGGCGAAATGCTCCCGCGAGCCGAAAGTCGGGAAAGGGCGGACGCCCTCAATCCACACGGAGGACTCGGTCTTGCCGCGGTAGGGACGCCGGTCCGCCGACCTCCGCGGACGGCGCGGAGCGCCGTCCCTACCCCTAGGAAAGTCCAGCTCTCGTGCACCACACCCAGGTGGCGTGATGATCGGAGCGGACGCGGCGGGTTGCGTTGCTCCGGCGCAGCGGGGGCGGCTCGAGGTGGGAGCGGCGCTCGCCTGGGGTGAAGCGGGCGGCGCGACCAAGGTCGCGCCCTACGCAGCGGAGTCGGCGAGCACTGTGGCGGAGCCGCAACAGTGGCGGGATCCGGAATCAGGCGACGATCCTGCCGTCCTGGTAGACGACCTTGCCAGCGACGATGGTGGTCTTGACCTTGCCGCGGAGCTTGCGGCCGTGCCACGGGGAGTTCGACGACTTGCTGAAGCCCTCGGTTGCGTTGTAGGTCCACTCCTCGTTCGGGTCGAAGAGCACGATGTCGGCGGCGGCGTCGGGCGAGAGGGTGCCGGCCGGGAGCTTGAGGACCTGGGCGGGTTTGACGGTCATGAGCTCGACGAGGCGCCGGAGGGTGAACTTGCTCTCGCGCACGAGCGTCTGGTGGCAGACCGCGAACGCGGTCTCCAGCCCGAGGATGCCGAAGGGGGCGTAGTCGAATTCCTTGTCCTTCTCGAAGTTAGTGTGCGGAGCGTGGTCGGTGGCGAGGCAGTCGATGGTGCCGTCGCGCAGGCCCTCGATGATCGAGCGGCGGTCCTCGTCGGTGCGCAGCGGCGGGTTCATCTTGAAGTGGGTGTCGTAGCCGGCGATGGCCGCATCGGTGAGGGCGATGTGATGCGGGGTGGCCTCGGCGGTGATGGCGACGCCGCGGGCCTTGGCGCGGCCGACGAGCTCCACCGAGTACTTCGAGCTGAGGTGCTGGAGGTGGATCTGGTGGCCGGTGTAGGTGGAGAGGATGACGTTGCGCGAGACGATCACGTCCTCGGCGGCGTTGGGCCAGCCCTTCAGGCCGAGCTTGGTGGACATGAAACCCTCGTTCATGACCGCCCCCTGGGTCATGGCGGAGTCCTGACAGTGGTCCATGACGGGGATGCCGAACATCTTCGCGTACTCGACGGCGCGGCGCATGAGCTCGTTGTTCTGCACGCACATGCCGTCGTCGGTGATGGCGACGCAGCCGGCGCGGGCCAGCGAGCCGATGGGCGCGAGCGCCTGGCCCTTCATGCCGACGGTGATGCAACCGGTCGGATACACGTGGACGATGGCGGAGCGCTCGATCGCGTCCTGGATGAACTGCACGGTGCCGGCGTGGTCGACGGGCGGCGTGGTGTTGGGCATGCAGACGACCGAGGTGAAACCGCCGGCGGCGGCGGCGCGGCAGCCGGTCTCGATCGTCTCCTTGTGGGTCTGGCCGGGCTCGCGGAAGTGGACGTGGATGTCGACGAAGCCGGGGGCGGCGACGAGGCCCTTGGCGTCGATCTTCTGCGCCTTCTTCTTCTGTTCGGCGGTGAGCTTGGCGACGATCTTGCCATCGACGGCGAAGACGTCGCCCTCGGCGTCGCGCTTGTTGGCGGGATCGATGACGCGGGCGTTGGAGATCCAGAGAATCTTGGACATGGCGGTGGGCCGGTGCGGCGAAAGGGGTGGAGAAGGGGCGGGCGGGTTACTCGACGTGTTGCGCGACCTTCTCGGGGTCGCCGCCGGCGCAGAGGTAGAGGATGGCCATGCGCACGGCGATGCCGTTGGTGACCTGCTCGAGGATCACGGAGCGGTCGGAGTCGGCGAGGTCGCTGTCGATCTCGACGCCGCGGTTGATCGGGCCGGGGTGCATGATGATGGCGTCGGGGCTGAGCCAGCTGGCGCGGGTCTTGTTGAGGCCGAACATGCTGGTGTACTCGCCGAGCGAGGGGAAATGGGAGGAGTCCTGGCGCTCGTGCTGGATCCGTAGGAGCATGACGACGTCGGCGTCGGCCAGCGCGGCCTTGAGGTTGTGGGAGACCTCGACGCCGAGGCCGACGAACCAGTGGGGCACGAGGGTGGAGGGGCCGACGACGGTGACCTTGGCGCCGAGCTTGGTGAGCAGCCAGATGTTGGAGCGGGCGACGCGGCTGAAGAGGATGTCGCCGAGGATGCAGACCTTGCGGCCGGCCAGGGTGGTGAGGCGCTCGCGGATGGTGTAGGCGTCGAGTAGGGCCTGGCTGGGGTGCTCGTGGGCGCCGTCGCCGGCGTTGACCACCGGAATGTTGAGACGCTGGCTGAGGTAGAGCGGGGCGCCGGCGGCGGCGTGGCGCACGACCATCATGTCGACGCCGAGGGCCTGGATGTTCTGGGCGGTGTCGCGCAGGGTCTCGCCCTTGGTGGTGGAGCTGTGGGCGGCGTCGAAGGAGACGACGTCGGCGCCGAGGCGTTTGGCGGCGGTCTCGAAGGCGAGGCGGGTACGGGTGCTCGGCTCGAGGAAGAGGTTGACGACGGTCTTGCCGCGCAGGGCGCCGAGCTTCTTGGCGCCGCGGTCGAGGAAGTGACGGATCGTGGCGGCCGTGCCGAGGATCGTCTCGATCTCGTCGCGGTTGAGCTCTTCGATACCGATGAGGTGTTTGCGGGTCCAGGGCATGGAGATGGGCGGCGTGGCGAGTGGTGCTGGGACGCGGGCCGCTGGGGGGTGTTTGTGAAACCGGCGGCGGGGGCGGTCAAAGAGGAAAACGGGAGGTGGTGACCGGTGGGCGGTGGACGGTGGACGGTTGCCGGTGGGCGGTAGCCGGTGGACGGTGGACGGTTGCCAGTGGCCGGGGGTAGCGACGCGCGTGCGCGCGTTGCTGGCGGGCCGAACGGAAGTGGAACCATTCTGCCGTACGGCAGAACACACTGATACACACTGATGCGGCGGCGCGGACCCCGGTTGCCAGTGGCCGGTGGACGGTGGCGTTCTGCCGTTCGGCATTCGTGCCCTCGCAGAACATGCGGGAATCTACGGCGCGGCGCGCCTCCGAGTGGGTGGCAGGCGACAGGGGCAATGCGGCCGGTGGACGACGTACCGTGGGCGGTGACGAGTTGCGGCACGGGGCTGGGCGCGGACACGGCACGGCGAACCTGGAACGGCTTCCTTTTTGACACCGGTCTTTGATGACGAATCATCTTTGCGGATGCCTGCAACACCCCAGCCGACCAAAGTTACCTTCTGGCAGGGGTATTCCGTCGACGAAGACGGCATCCGCTGTTGGCCGTTTCGGGGGTACCGGCATCGATGGACGGACCTGGAACGTATCGAGTACGTACCGTACACGTACAACGGTAGAGGAATGTTCCGGCTCAAGTTGTTCTTCGTGCCTGCCTCGGCACGTCAGGCCAAGATCGAGTGCGGCGCGGGGCTGAAGAATCTTGCCAAGGTCAACCAGGTGCTTCGCTGGGCGAGGACCGCGCGACCGGAAATCGAGGCGTGGAAGGAACCACCGGTGATCGCTCTTGTTCGTGGCGGCGAAGCGCTCGCATCGTGGGCGCCGGTCGCCGGTCTGATTCCCGACGAGAAGCTGTTACTCCAGGCGGAGATCCGAATGGCGGCACTGGAGCGGAAAGCGGCGATCAAGGATTGTCGTACGCTCATCGACCGGAGATCGGAGTTCGAATGTCGGGCGGCGCGCCTCAAGATCGAGGCGGAGTTGTTCGACTGGAACACCGAGGACGCGATCGACACCTTGTCCGATCTGCTGAGCCGGCATCCGGAAGAGATCGAAGCCCGCGAGATGGTCGCTTCGTATTTGCTCGCCATCGATGATGCACGCGGCCCCGAGATGGCACACTTGGTATTTGATCGGAATCCGGCGGGATTTCCGGCTCTCGTGTTCAACTGCGCGGCTTTTTTCATGCGACGCCGCCGCTGGGACGAGGCCGCGTCGACGTTGGGCCGGATTGAAGCGGAGCGAGCACGGTTGGGACCGCAAGAGGTTGAGGCGATTGATCGGTATCGGGCGGAGCTCGCGAACCTACGCAGTCATCCGTCCCAAGCATTCAGAACGATAACAATGGGCAAGGTTCGGGCGCTGCTTCCTGCCTATGCCTTCCTCTTGGTGTTTGTGCTTCTGGTCAGTTGGCCATTGGTCACTGTCGGGCCGCTCCTTTGGAGCGAATCGTGGAAGCTCTGGCAGTTGCGAGACCATGGTCTGCGGGCCGAAGTCGTGCGGGGAATCGTCCTGGCGCCGCGACCTAGCAGCCTGTCGGACTTCGTCCGCAGGCTGCTGAACAAACTGGCTGCGCCAGTTTGGGAACGGGGAGGTTTCCCAAAGGATCTTTCGGGGAGCGCTTCCGGAACGTTCGTT
>JAGVUB010000045.1 GCA_019136515.1 Verrucomicrobiota bacterium | reverse complement strand
TCGACCTCATGCGCAAACAGCTCCGCCGCATCGTCGCGGTGCTCAGATCCAATCGGCCTTTTGCGGTTCACTATCATGCTGCCGCTTGACTCACGGTTACTGCCGGTCTCCTACCGACGGAATGAAAAGCCCCGGGGCTTTGGAGCCGCGGGGCGAAGGGAGAGCTGAGCGACTGGGTCGCCCAGCTCCGAGGCGGAGCCGGAGGGACCGGTCGGAGACCGGTCCTACTTGGTTGCCGGGGCGGCGGGGCGCTTCTCGGGGAGAGCGCGGGTGGCGATCTCCTGGATCACGCGGGCGACGAAGTCGTCCTGCTTGATCACGCCTTCGTCGCCCTTGGCGCGGCTGCGCACCGACACGCTGAGCGCCTCGGCTTCCTTCTGGCCGAGCACGAGCGCGTACGGGACCTTGTCCAACTCGGCGCGGCGGATCTTGGCGCCGAGCTTGTCGTTGGAGGTGTCGAGCACGACGCGCACGCGGGCGTCCTTGAGCTTCTTGTAGAGGGCGTCACAGGACTCGATGACCTTTTCGGAGATCGGGAGGATGCGGACCTGCTCGGGCGCGAGCCAGACGGGGAAGTCGCCGGCGAAGTGCTCGATGAGCACGCCGCAGAAACGCTCCATCGAGCCGAAGGGCGCGCGGTGGATCATCACCGGGCGGTGCGGCTTGTTGTCGGGCCCGATGTAGGAGAGGTCGAAGCGGATCGGGAGGTTGTAGTCGACCTGCACGGTGCCGAGCTGCCACTCGCGGCCGATCACGTCCTTGATGACGAAGTCGATCTTCGGGCCGTAGAAGGCGGCCTCGCCGGGCTCCTCGGTGAAGGGCACGCCGAGGGTCTTGGCGGCGGAGCGGCAGGCCTCCTCGGCCTTGGCCCAGTTTTCGGCGGTGCCGGTGTACTTGGTGGAATCCGGATCGCGGAGACCAACGCGCACGCGGTAATCCTTCATGCCGAGGGTGGAGAGCACGATCTTCACGAGCGAGAGGCAGCCGAGCACCTCGCCGGCAACCTGGTCCTCGGTGCAGAAGAGGTGGGCGTCGTCCTGCGTGAAGCCGCGGACGCGGGTCATGCCGTTGAGCTCGCCGGACTGTTCCCAGCGGTAGACAGTGCCGAATTCGGCGAGGCGCACGGGGAGATCGCGGTAGCTGTGGGGCTGCGACGCGAAGATCTTGATGTGGTGCGGGCAGTTCATCGGCCGCAGGAGGAAGCCCGGGAGGAGCTTGTCGTCGGGCAGGATGCGGTCGGCGCCGATGGTCTCCTTGCCGGTGCGCTCGTTGACCTGGGCGGCGAGGGCGGGGGAGACGCTCTCCATGCGGTTCATGAGTTCGGCGCAGGAGCAGCCGCAGGAGAGGGCATGGTCGAGGGATTCGCGGTCGGCGATGGGCGGGAACTGCGAGTCCTTGTAGTAGGGGAAGTGGCCGGAGGTCTTGTAGAGCTCGAGCTTGCCGATGTGCGGCGTGAAGACCTGCGAGTAGCCCTGTTTCTGGAGTTCTTCGAGGATGAAGGACTGGAGCTCCTGGCGGAGGATGGAGCCGTTGGGCGTCCAGAGGATGAGACCCTGGCCGACGTCCTCGTCGATGTGGAAAAGCTTCAGGTCCTTGCCGAGTTTGCGGTGGTCGCGGGCCTTGGCCTGCTCCATCTGCGTGAGATAGGCGGCGAGCTCGTCCTTCGAGGCGAAGGCGGTGCCGTAGATGCGCTGGAGCTGCTTGTTCTTCTCGTTGCCGCGGTGGTAGGAGCCGGCGATGGAGAGCAGCTTGAAGGCCTTGATCTGCTTGGTGTAGCGGACGTGGGTGCCGGCGCAGAGATCGATGAACTCGCCGTTCTGGTAGAACGAGATCGCCTCGCCCTCGGGGATGTCGTCGAGGCGGCCGAGCTTGTAGCGGGTCTGGCCGATCTTGTTGATCAGCTCCACGGCCTCGGCGCGGGAGACCTCGGTGCGGCGGAACGGCTGGTTCTCCTCGATGACCTCCTTCATCTTGGCCTCGATGGCCGCGAGATCCTCGGTGGTGAGTTTGCGGTCGAGGTCGATGTCGTAGTAGAAACCGGTCTCGGTCGGGGGGCCGATGTCGAGCTGCGTCTCGGGAAAGAGGCGCAGGATTGCGGTGGCCAGCACGTGCGAAGCGGAGTGCCGGATTTCTTCGAGCGGAGTCATTGCCATGATTGGTGTTGGTTGTGGCCCTGCGTACGATTGCAGCGCCGGAAGGGGCGAAGGCTGAAGACGGAAGGGCGAAGGCGGAAGGGGAAAATGCGGTGGAGGGGAACGGCACGTTGGGGCGGCGGCCCAAATGGGCGGGCGGCCAAAGACAGTGTCGCCTCCGGCGCTGGCGGATGCTAGCGGAAGCTGTTGGGGGACGGAAATTTGGGTGCGAATTGGGGGCGCGGCCAAGGCGTGGTCGGGGGAACCCTTAAGGCACGAGTAGGGCTGGCCCGATTCTTTTGCTGACCGATCGGCGGTAACTTGTAGTAAGAAAGTCAGCAACCTCTTCGCCTCGCTCCACCGATATGCTCCGCAACCGTCTTGATGGCCTCGTCTCGCTCCAGGGCCTCTGGGTCACGATCCTGACCACGGCAGGGTTCTACCTGTTCACGGTTGGCACCCAGTTGACGGGATGGGTGAAGCTGGCGCCGGGATTCAGCATCAACCTCTATCTTCTGGCGGCCTTCATTGGCATGCTGGTGGCGGCGCGAATCTACCTCGGGTGGGGTGACCGGCTGGCACGGCTGAGCTGGGGCGATGCGGTTTACCTGACCCTCCAGCAGATCGCGCGACTGGCGCTGGTGCTGTTCGGCACGGCCTTTGCGGTGAAGGATACCAACATCAGCCGCCTCTTCCTCGGCACGTTTCTGGTGCTGGTTGGCGTGATGCTGGTGTTTGCGAACCGGTTTCTGCCCCGGGTGATCGCGCACTTCGTCTTCAAGTCGCGCTCGATCGGGACCATCTTGGTTGGTTCTCCGGCCAGCACCCCGGGCTTCGATGCCTGGCTCGCCGAGCAGACGAAACTCGGCGTCGACGTACTTGGGTGTGTACTGAAAAAGGGCGACAACCCCGCCGGGGTGGAGCGGCACTTGGGCGAGGTTGGCGAACTCGCGGTGATTCTCTCGCGGCATCCGGCCTCCCAGATCATCCTGCCTCTTTTCTACCTCGGCGCGGACGAGACCCGGCATGTGATGGCCGTCGCTCGTGACGCTGGCTGCCGTGTCCGCCTCGTCGAAAACCTCGGCGAGAGCTACCGGCGGCCTTTGACCGTCGAGCACACCGACGCGGGGCTCGACGTGATCGGCGACGGTGGCGAGCCCCTCGAAAACCCGGTCAATCGTGGGATCAAGCGCGTCTTCGATATCGCGGTGGCGCTCCCGGTCGTGCTCTTCGTGCTCCCACCGCTGACACTGTTCGTGATGATCGTGCAGCGGGTTCAGGCCCCCGGCCCGGTGTTTTTCCGGCAGCTGCGTTACGGCGAGGGCCGGAAGACCTTCCTGATCTTCAAATTCCGGACGATGTATGTCGCGGCGCAGAATCCGGCGACCGAGAAGCAGCAGGCGAGCGCCCACGACGATCGGGTGTTCCCCCTCGGGCGGCTGTTGCGGCGGGCCAGCTTGGACGAGTTTCCGCAGTTCCTGAACGTGCTCTTCGGCGAGATGAGCGTGGCCGGTCCGCGGCCGCACCTCGTACAGCACGACGACGAGTTCGCTCGACTGGTGACGGACTACCGCGTGCGCCATTTCGTGAAGCCGGGCATCACCGGTTTGGCGCAGTGCCACGGTTACCGCGGCGAGATCACCAGCGTCAGCCTGCTCTTCAAACGGGCGCAGCACGACATCGCGTATGTCCGGTCCTGGACGCCCGTGCTCGATTGCGTGATCGTGTTGCGCACGATCCGCGAGGTGTTGTTCCCGCCGAAATCGGCCTATTGATCGGTCCGGGAATCTGTGCCGCGGGCTCCACCGATGCGCATGGGCGTGGTTGAAGCCGACGCTCCAGTTGCTTGCCGGCCCCGAGAACCGCGGACGTTGGAATTCGGCGAAAGCTTTGGCGGACTCGGCACCGTCGCGATATTGCGGATGCTTGTTTTCGACACGGCCCACGGGCCGCACTGCCTCGGGCAGGATTGGGGTGCGGCATGTGAGGCGGCGGATGCTGGGGCAGGGCGCTTGGCGGGCCGTTGGCAAGCCCCAGTTCTTCACAACGGATTGGGAGCAACTTCCGAGCAGCTGTGAATAAGTTTTCGGACTTCCCCATTGCGGGGCGGAGGGGCGGACCTTGAATCGCTCCCCTCGTTTCCCGCATGTACCTCAAGGCCCTCAAACTGCACGGTTTTAAGAGCTTCGCCGACCCGACCGAACTTCGCTTCGAGCCGGGCGTGACCGTCATCGTCGGGCCGAACGGCTGCGGCAAAAGCAACATCGCGGACTCGATCCGCTGGGTGCTGGGCGAGCAGAGCGCGAAGGCGCTGCGCGGCGGCAAGATGCACGACGTCATCTTCGAGGGCACCGACACCCGCAAGCCGCATTCGATGTGCGAGGTGTCGCTGCTGCTCACCGACTGCGAGCAGGCGCTGGGCATGGATTTCCACGAGGTCGAGATCACCCGCCGCGTGTCGCGCGACGGTTCGAGCGAGTACCATCTCAACGGCCAGCCGTGCCGCCTGAAGGACATCCAGAAGCTTTTCATGGATACCGGCATCGGCCGGACCTCCTACTCGATCATGGCGCAGGGCCAGATCGACCAGATCCTCTCGTCGAAGCCCGACGAGCGCCGCGCGGTGTTCGAGGAGGCGGCGGGCATCACGCGCTACAAGGCGCAGCGCCGCGAGGCGCTCGGCAAGCTGGCGCTCACCGAGCAGAACCTCGCCCGCGTGGCCGACGTCGTCAGCGAGGTGGGCCGGCAGATCGGCAGCCTCAAGCGCCAGGCGTCGAAGGCGATGCGGTTCCGCCGGCTCAGCCACCGCCTGCGGCACCTCGCGCTCGCGCACGACGGTTTCCAGTACCAGCAACTGCGCGGCGTGCTCGATGAGCTCTCGGGCCGCCTGCAGGTGTTGCGCGGCGAGGCCGACACCCGGCGCTCGCTGCTGCAGGAGCACCAGTCGTCGCTCGAGGCGCAGAAGGCGCGGCGCACGGAGCTCAACCAGCGCGTGCAGGAGGCGCAGCAGGCGGTGTTCGACCTGCGCTCCGAGCGCGAGCAGGCGGCCAACCAGATTCACCTCAACCAGGTCAAGGGCCAGGGCCTGCGCGACCGCATCGCCTCGGCCAACGACGATCTCGGCGAGCTGGAGATGCAGCTCAAGGAGGTCTCCGACCAGGCGACGAGCGGGCAGCAGGATCGCCAGATGCAGCTCAACCTGCTCGGCGAATCCGACGCCGCGTTCCAGGCGAAGAACCGCGAGCTGGCACTTGCCGAGGGCGAGCTCAACCGGCTGGAGCAGCTCGTGCAGAAGGAGAAGTTCCAGCTGCTCGAGCTCGAGAGCCGCGTCGCCCGCCTGCGCACCGATTGCTCGGCGCTCGAGGTCGACCAGAAGACCGCCGTGGCCCGCCACGAGCAGTTGCAGGGCGACATGGCCGGCGCGATGGCGCAGCGCGAAGAGGCGACCGCCTCGCTTGAGATGCTGCGCGTGGCCGCGGCCAGCGCGCGCTCCGCGGTGCAGACTGTGCAACAGGAGGTCGCCGACGCCCAGCGGGGCGTGCAGGAGACGACCGGGAAGTTCCGCGACGCGCAGCGCCGCCTGCAGGAGATCGACCGCTCGCTCGCGCAGAAGCACGCGCGCCTGAAGCTGCTCCAGCAGCTGCAGGAGAAGTGGGAGGGCTTCGGCGAAGGCGCGAAGGCGCTGCTGCAGGGCCGCCTCACCGACCTGGGCGGCGGCGCCTCGTTCAGCGCGCTCACGCACGGCGTGGATTTTCGTCCCGAATACGCCAAGGCCGCCGAGGCGCTGCTTGGGGCGGCGGTCGAGGCCGTGCACGTGGCCGACCTCGCCACGGCGCAGGCGATCCTGGCCCGCCTGGAGAACGACAAGGTCGGCAGCGCCTACCTGAAGGTCCCGGCGCCGGAGCCGCTTTCCGCGTCCGCCCCGGCCGAGCTGCCGGCGTTCCTGCGGCCGGCGACTTCGGTTTTCACCGACGATTGCTCCGGGCATCCGCTGCACAGCGTGCTCGCCTCGTGCTACGTGGCCGACTCGCTGGAGCAGTTCCTCGGGTTCTGGGCCCAGCGGCAGGATTTCAGTTTCCTCATGGTCGCCACGCCGAAGGGCGAGTGGGTCGACCGGCGCGGCATGGTGTTCGGCGGCTACCAGAAGCGGCCGGGCTCCAGCATCGTCCAACGCGAGATCGACATGCGCGAGACCGCGCGCGAGGTCGCGAAGGAGCAGGAGCAGCACGACCAGCAGAAGGCGGCGATCGACCAGATCACCGCCGAGCTCGCAGCCATCGAGCAGCGGCTCGCCGACAAACGCGCCGAGGTGCAGACGGCCAACGAGGCCGTCGCGACCGCGCAGGCCGAGGAGAAATCCGGCCAGCGCGCGCTCGACGAGGCCGAGCAGCGGGTGGCGCGGTTGGAGCGCGACGTGCAGGGCATCGAGTCGATGCGGCAGGAGGCCGAGGCGCGTTTCGCCAAGGCGCAGCTCGCACTCGTCGAGGTCGACAAAGCCATCACGCTCGGCCGCGAGTCCATCGCCGCCAACGAGGCGAAAAGCGTCGAAGTGCGCGCGTCGCGCGACGAGCAGCGCGAGAAGCTGGGCATGGCCCGCCTCGAGCTGGCGGAGCGCCGGCAACGCGTCGAGATCATCGACCGCGGCCTGGGCGAGATGGTGAAGCGCCGCGCGCAATTGGCGGAGCTGCTGGAGCAGCGCCGCAACGAACTCGAGATGTGGAGCGCGCAGGTCGCGGAGCTCGAGGCCGCCGAGCAGGGGCAGGCCGCGCGAGTCGAGGAACTCGCGCGCACGCAGGCCGTGGCGCAAGAGCAGGTCGAGGCGATCCGTCGCGAACTATCCGAGCTCGAGCAGACGGTGAGCGCCGTCGAGGGCGAGCAGAGCAGTTTGCGCGACCAGGCCGAGGCGTCGGCCGGCGAGCTGAGCCAGTGCGAGATCCGCTACACCGAGCACAAGGCGCGCTCGCGTTTCCTCGCCGAGGAGGCGATGCGCGAGTTTTCGATCGATCTGGGCGAGGTGAACTGGCGCCTGGAGTTCTGGAAGTCCGACGACGAGCCCGAGGGTCTCAAGCCGCTCGACCTCGACGAGGACGAGGACGAGGAGAGCGCGAAACCCGCGGAGACCTCGACCGCCGTGGTGCCCGCCGACGGCTCCGCGCCCGCGGAAGCCGCCGCCAAGCCGCGCCGCAGCCGCAAGGCCAAGGAGCCCCGTGGGGAGCCGACCGAGGAGCAGCTCGCCGCGCTGGACCAGACCAACTGGGACCAGGTCCGCAGCGAGGTGCAGGCCCTGCGCCAGCGCCTCAACAGCATGGGCGCGGTCAACCTCGTCGCCATCGAGGAGTACGCCGAGCTCAAGCAGCGTTACGATTTCCTGAAGACGCAGAGCGACGACCTGATCGCCTCGAAGGACCAGCTGCTCAAGGCGATCGACGAGATCAACGCGACCTCCCTCAAGCAGTTCGCGCTCACCTTCGAACAGATCCGCAAGAACTTCGCGTTCACCTTCCAGACGCTCTTCAACGGAGGCAACTGCGACCTGCAGCTCATCACGCAGGACGACCCGCTCGAGAGCGGCATCGAGATCGTCGCGCAGCCGCCGGGCACGAAGCTCAACAGCCTCACGCTGCTCTCCGGCGGCCAGAAGACGCTCACCGCCGTGGCGCTGCTCTTCGCCCTGTATCTGGTGAAGCCCAGCCCGTTCTGCTTGCTCGACGAGCTGGATGCGCCGCTGGACGAGTCGAACATCGAGCGCTTCACCACGCTGCTCAAGCAGTTCATCGCGAGCTCGCAGTTCATCATCATCACGCACAACAAGCGCACGGTGGCCGCCGCCAACGCGATCTACGGCGTGACGATGCAGGAGCGCGGCGTGTCCAAGACGGTCTCGATGCGCTTCAACCAGGAGGCGCACTCCGACACCGGGCTGCTCACGCCGATCGCCGAATCGGTGCGCGCGACGCATGCCGCCGGCCGCGAGGCCGCGCTGCCGTCCGCCACCGAGCCGGCCAACGCCGAAGCGGGCGCGAACTGAGCGGGCACTCGGTCGAGTGTCGAGGAGACGAGGGACGTGAGCCTGACGACCGCGGGGCCGCGCCGCTGTGCATCGTCGTGATATGGGCATTGGCTCTCGCCTGCGCCGCTCCGGCGTGGCGAAAGCCGCCAAGGCTTTCGATTTTGGAACAGGCGATTGCCACGGCGGCGCTTGTCTCCCTCGCGTCGCCGGCCCGTGGTGACAGAACCGAAAACGAATGCGCCCGGAACGCTGGGCGGTCCGGGCGCGACGGGCGGATCTTTGCGGCGGTTACCGGCCGGCCGACACAGTTCGGACGACAGCGACGGCGTCCCTCAGTCCGTCGCCCTTGATGGTGAGCGTGATCTCCCCGGTCTGTCCCGTTTTTGCGCGGAGGATGACTTGGCAAAGGCCGTTGAAGGCCTTGCGCTGCGGCAGCTGGAACGGCTCGAAGCTGGTCGGATCGCCGTTGTCCGCAGCGACGAACTTGCCGGGACCCTCGACGATGAACTGGAGCGGGTGGTTCGTGCGAGGGACGGTGACACCGTCGGCGTCGACGATGCGCACGGTGACGAACGCCAGGTCGCGGCCGTCGGCGCGGATCTCGGCACGATCCGGCGCCGCGGCGAGGGCGACGGACTCGCCCGTGGTCTTCACGGTGTCGGCGGCCCAGCGCTGGCCGTTCTTGTACGCCACGACCTCGAGGGTGCCGGGCTCGTAGACGACATCGTCCCAGCGCAGGCGGTATTCGTACTGTCCCTTCTGCTTTCGGCCGAGCGAGCGGCCATTGAGGAAGAGTTCGGCCTCGTCGCCCGAGGTGAAGACGTGGACCGGCGTGACCTGGCCGACACGTTCCGGCCAGTTCCAGTGCGGGAGGATGTGCGCCAGCGGCAGGTCCGGCCGCCAGTGCGACTGGTAGAGATAGAACCGGTCCTTCGGAAAACCGGCCATGTCGATGATGCCGCAATATGAGCTGCGCGAGGTGTAGTAGGGCGTGGGCTCGCCGAGGTGGTCCCACCCGGTCCACACGAATTCGCCGGCGACGAAGGGATGCCGCGCGATCTGGCCGAAGACCTTCTCCGCGGAGGACCCGAAGTCGACGGCGTGCAGCTCGTACGCGGTGACGGTGTGGTTGCGGTCGTCGCCGCCGCGGCCGTCGCGCACGATGTCGCTGTTTTTCGCGGTGACGGGGAACAGGTAGGTGCCGCGGGTGCTGAAGGCCGAGGCGGTCTCGCTGCTGAGGACGACCTTGTCGGGAAAGCGGGCGCGGAAGGCGTCGTATTGCGGCGGAGTGCGGATGCGCTCGGTGCCTTCGAACATCGGGTCCTGCCGGATGCCTTCGCCCTGGTAGTTGAGGCTGATGACGTCGAGCTCAGCCGGCAGGGGCATGTGGGGCTTGGCGTAATTCATCGCGGCGCTGGTGGGCCGGGTGGGGTCCTCCTCGTGCACGATGGCGCAGAGGCGGCGGGCGATCGCGGCGCCGGCCGCATCGGTGTATTGCTCGCCGACCTCGTTGCCCACGCTCCAGAGGATCACCGAGGGGTGGTTGCGGTCGCGGCGGACGAGGGCGCGCAGATCCTGCTCGTGCCAGTCGGGGAAGATGAGGTGGAAATCCAGCGGGGTCTTCTTGCGCTCCCAGCAGTCGAACGCCTCGTTGTAGACGAGGAAACCCATCGCATCGGTGAGCTCGAGCAGCTCGGGTGCGGGTGGGTTGTGGCTCATGCGGATGGCGTTGCAGCCGAGTTCGCGCAGCGTCTCGAGCTGACGTTGGGCGGCGCGCACGTTGAAGGCCGTGCCGAGCGCGCCGAGGTCGTGGTGCTGGTTGACGCCGCGGATCTGGATGCGCTCGCCGTTGACGAGCAGCCCCTGGTTCGCGTCGAAACGGAGCGAGCGGATGCCGAAACGCGTCTCGTACACGTCGACGACCTTGTCGTCTTGCGTGACGGTGGTGACGGCGACGTAGCGGTGCGGTTGCTGGGTCGGCGGTGGACCCCAGAGTCTGGGGTTGGCGAGGTTGGTGGTGCTGTTGACGGTGGCGCTGGTGCTGGCGGCGATCGACTGCACGGCCGGTGCGAAGCGGGCGACCGCGGCGCCGGTTTTCCCTTCGGTGGCGTTGAGGGCGAAGACCTCGGTGGCGACGCGCACGGTCGTGTCGGCCGCGGTGTCGTTAGTGATGTTGACGGCAAGGTCGATGGTGGCCGCGGCCGGGGAGACGTCGCGCGTGGTCACAATGGTGCCCCACTGGCCCACATGGACGGGCCGGGTCTTGGTGAGCCAGACGTTGCGGTAGATGCCGCCGCCCGGATACCAGCGCGACGAGGCCGGCGGATTGTCGAGACGGATGGCGAGCTGGTTCGTGCCACCGAAGTTCACGTATGGCGTGAGGTCGACCTGCCAGGAGGTGTAGCCGTAGGGCCAGCCGCCGACGAGGCGGCCGTTGAGCCAGACCGCGGCGTAGGACATCGCGCCGTCGATCTCGAGGACGATGCGTTTGCCGGCGTCGGCGGCCGGGATGTCCAATTTCTTCCGGTACCAGCCGATGCCCCAGCTCGGCAACCGCCCCATGCCGCCGAAGTCGCCGGTCTCGAGGAACGGCCCCTCGATCGCCCAGTCGTGCGGGATGTCGACCCGGCGCCACGCGCTGTCGTCGAAGCTCGCCTGCACGTACGACACCTCGGCGCCCGGGTCCCCCCCGGGGCGGGTGTGGCGGCGGGCCGGGTCCTTGATGAAGGCGTTGCCGGTCGGAAGGATCCACGGTTTGAGCACTGAGCACCCGGCCGCGGAGATCTTCTCGGCCTCCTCGGGGCGGGCGTCGGCGACCTGGTTCTCCTGCGGGTCTCTCAGCTCGGGCCGCACATCGTAGAGCAGGGGGACGGTGTTGCCCGGAGGATCGTCCTTCTGGAACCGCCAGCCGTCGTTGAGGGAGAGGCGCTCACGCGGCGAGTCGGCGGAGCCGACGGATGCGGGCGCGGCGAAACCGAGGACGAGCGCGGCGAGGGCGAGAGGGTAGCGACGAAGGGTCATGGAGGAGTAGGGGCTGGAACGGGGCGGACCAATGTCCGGCCTCCATCATAGCATTTCTGCGCGCGCCCGTCATCACCCACCCGGGTGAATCGTTGGACGTTGCCGTCGCGTGCCCCGCCCGGCTTCCTTGGCCCGTGCCCGGCGCGCCCGCGGGACCGACCATGACACTCCGCCTGCTCACGCTCGTCTGCTTCGCCTGCGGCCTCGCCGCCGGTGCGGGGCGGGCCGCGATCGGCGAGCGCACACCGGATTTCGCCGCCGTGCTCACTCGCGTGGTGCAGGTGCTGGAGTTGTCCGAGGCCGAGGCGGCCCGCGCGGTCCCGGTTCAGCTCCGCGGAGTGGTGGTGGGAGAGGCGCCGCCGATCGGGAAGGGCTTCGTGCTCTGGGACGGCCACGACTCCATCTACGTGCGCGACGAGACCGCCGGCGCCTCGGGGACGTTTGTCCGCGGCGACGAGGTGGAGGTCGAGGGCGTCAGCAATGCGGGCGGTTTCACTCCCTCGGTGATCATGACCGGCGGCCGGCGCCTGGGCCGTGGCGAACCGCCGGCCCCGCGACCGGTCACCGCCGACGAGCTCCTCGCCGGGCGCTACGATGCGGAGTGGGTGCGGTTGCGCGGCATCGTGCGCCGTTGCGAACCGTCGACGGTCTGGGCCGGGCGCTGGCGGCTCGCGCTCGCGAGCGGGGGCCAGAGCTTCACGGTCCACGTCAACGCGGAGCTCGCCCCGGCCGCGTTGGTCGACGCGGCGGTGGCGGTCGATGCGCTGGTATTCAATCAGCACAACCTCAGCCGGCAGGCGGTGCGCGTGCTGCTCTTCGTGCCTGCTGGTGTCCCGGTCGGGATCGAGACGCCCGCGCCTGCGGACCCTTTTGCGGCACCGGTTCGGCCGGTCGCGAGTCTGTTGCAGTATGAACGCGGGGTGCGCTTCGGCCACCGCGTTCATGTGCGCGGGCAGGTGCTTCACCACGAACCCGGCCGGGCGCTCTGGATTCGCGATGGCGAACGCGGCCTGCACGTGGCCACGAGCCAGTCCGATCCTTTGCGGCCCGGCGATGTGGTGAGCGTCGTCGGCTTTCCGGAGCAAGGTGCATTCACGCCGCGCCTCGTCGAGGCATCCGTTCGCAAGATCGCTGCCGGTGCCGAGCCGTCGGGATATCGTCCCGAGAACAAGCGGGCCGCCATCGTCCACGACTCCGATCTGGTTGAGCTCGAGGCGAGACTGGTGGAATCGCGCCGCACCGGCGAGGGAGCCGGCCTCGTCCTCGACTGGCAAGGTGCGCTCGTCTCCGCGTCGCTGTCGATGGCCGGCGACGCCGCGATTCCGGCCGGCTGGGAACCGGGTGCCACCGTGCTCGCCACCGGCCTTTGCTTGGTTCCGGCCGACGAGGCGGGACGCCTGAGCGGCACGTGGGAACCGCAGACCTTCGACTTGCGGCTGCGCAGCGCGAGCGACTTGCGTGTGTTGCGCCAGGCTCCGTGGTGGAATCGTCAACGCGTGTTCTGGGCGCTCGGGGGCGCCGCCGGCCTCCTGTTGTCAGCCCTCGCGGTGGTGGCGTGGCGGACGCGCCGGCGCCTGGGGGAGCAGCAGCGCCAGCGCGCGCGCGCCGAGGCCGAGTTCGCCGCCATCCTCGCCGAACGCAACCGGATCGCCCGGGAGATCCACGATACCCTTGCCCAAGGGCTCTCCGCCATCTCGATGCGCCTCGAACTTGCCAAGAACGCTGCGGATGCTACGGCCACGAGCGAGCACCTCGCGCTCGCCCATACCCTCGTGCGCGACACCCTCGCCGAGGCCCGCGTCTCGATTTGGGCGATGCGGTCACAGGCGTTGGAGACGCGCGGTCTCGCGGGCGCACTCGAGTCGCTGCTGCGTCAGTTGGCCGAGGGGCGGGCGATCGAGACGGGCTTCCATGTCGTTGGCACGCCGGTTCCGCTCGCTCCGATTGCCGAGAACCAGCTGTTGCGCATCGGTCAGGAGGCGATCGCCAACGCGGTGCGCCACGCCGCGCCCCGGCGCGTCGACGTGCGGCTCGTCTTCGCGGCGCGGCAGATTGAGCTAGCCGTCACCGACGATGGCTGCGGCTTCGATCCTGCCCAGGTCACGGCTTCTGCGGGACACTTCGGGCTGGTCGGCCTGCGCGAGCGCGCGGCGCAGATCGGGGCGCAACTGGAACTGACATCCGCGACCGGTCGCGGCACGCAGGTGCGGGTCGTCGTGCCGACGGCGCCCGAATGAGCTGAACCCGGTTTCCGAAACACACGCCCATGCCGACCCACCCCATCCGCCTGCTCATCGTCGACGACCATCCCGCGTTTCGGGCCGGCCTGGTGGCGTTGCTGTCCGATCAGGCGGACTTGCACGTGGTGGCGGAGTGCGGCGACGGTCGGCAGGCCGTCGAGCTCTACCGCCGCGAGCGGCCCGATGTGGTCCTGATGGATCTGCGCCTGCCTGGTATTGGTGGTGTGGAGGCGACTTTGGCGATCCGCCAGGAGTTTCCGGACGCTCGCGTGATCGTGCTGACGACCTTCGATGCCGATGAGGACATCCACCGGGCGATCCAGTCCGGTGCGAAATCCTACCTGATGAAGGACATGTCGAAGGCGGAGATCGTGGGGGCGATCCGCGCGGTGCAGGCCGGGCAGGCACGGCTTCCTGCGAGCATCGCCGACAAGCTGGCCGAGCGGCGCCGCCGCCCGGAGCTCACCCTGCGCGAGATCGAGGTGCTGCAGCTGCTCGTGAAGGGCCGAAGCAACAAGGAGATCTCCGTGGCGTTGTCCATCGCCGAGGACACGGTGAAGAGCCATCTCAAGACGCTCTTCGCGAAACTCGGCGTGCAGGACCGCACGGCCGCTGCGATCAGCGCGATCCGGCATGGGATCGTGCCGCTGGCGTAGGGGGTGACGGTGGGCCAGTAGTGGATGTGGGCCGGAGGTATTGGCGGGAGGCCAGGGTGTCCGGTCGGAGACCGGACCTACGAGGGCAGGCACGCTGGTGAAGTAGGGCCGGTCTTTGACCGGCCGCTGTGGACGTGAGCCGCTGTGGACGTGAGCCGGAGGCAATGGCGGGAGGCCGGGGTGTCCGGTCGAAGACCGGACCTACGAGGGCAGGCACGCTGGTGAAGTAGGGCCGGTCTTTGACCGGCCAGCGGTCGACGTGAGCCGCTGTGGACGTGAGCCGGAGGCAATGGCGGGAGGCCGGGGTGTCCGGTCGGAGACCGGACCTACGGGGGCCGGCAAGCGGGGCGCCCTAGTTCCGGCGACCGAGGGCGAGGAAGCGGGAGAAGTTGAACGAGTAATGCCAGCCGTCGCGGTAGCCATGGTAGGCGAGACCGACGGCCTGCACGTTGGTGAAGGTGTGCGGGGCGAACGTGAGCGTGGCGGCGGCTGGGATGGCGAAGTTGTCCGCGGTGGGCGTGAACGTCGCCCAGCGGCGGCCGGGCTCGGACGAACCGTTGAAGGCGGAGAGCTGGAAGTAGCCGTCGCCGAGGTACGGCGACGTGTGGGCCGCCTCGGAGAGATAGTAGGTGCCGCCGTCGAGCACGACGAAGCGCAGCTCGTTGTCGCCATACTCGATGAGCGCCGTGAGGTCGACGCGCAGGAGCGCGGTCGCGGCGTCGTTGCCGAAGGAGTAGGAACCGCTGCCGCCCATGGCGTTGAACTGGATGTCGCGCCAGAGCAGGAGGGCGTCGAAGTCGGTCGGCCCGGGAGTGGTGTCGCCCGACCAGCTGCACCACTGGTAATCGCGCAGGCCGGTGAAGGTGCTGACGTCGTGAGTGGGCGAGGTTGAACCGTTGTCGTAGGTGCCGGCGGAGAGCGACCAGCCGCCGTACATCGTGAGCGGGCTGGTGGCCGGGAGGATGTTGGGCGTGCCGGGAACCTCGAGACCCTCCTCACGGAAGAGCGCGGAGCCGTCGGCGAGGGAGAACGGGATGTAGCGGCGCGTGGTACCGGTGGTGGCGTTCTGCACCACCGTCTCGGCGCGGGCGCAGTTGTAGCGGGCGATCCAGCCGTTGTTGGGAATCGTCGCCGGGATGTCCTGACCGCGGAACGTGACGAGCGCGTTGGTGACGGAGCCGGCGGGATCGATCGTCATCGTGTACGCCTTGAAGTCGGGGTCCCGGTCGGCATCGAGCGCGCGGAGGATGAAGCGGTAAACGCCGTCGGTCGTCGGCGTGCCGGCCAGGCGGGCGGTGCCGGACGTGGTCTCGGTGAGCGTGAGTCCGGGCGGCAGCGAGCCGCCGACGAGGATCACGTGCACGGTGCCCTCACCGCCGGTGGCGGTGATGTTCTGCGCAAAGGAGGTCTGCGCCTCGCCGCGGAGGTTGAGCCCCGGAAGGACGGGGTGGGTGCCGATCGGCTCGGAGGGCGCGCGCACGCCGGCCTGCAGATCGCCCCACTCGACGAAGGCGTCCCACTTGGGCGCTTGGGCACGGGTCTGCGTGAGGATTTCCTTGGCGCCCCAGTAGCCCCAGAAGCTCATGCCGCTGGTGTCGACGAAGAGGCTGGGCGTGCGGCCGCCCATCGCGCTCCAGAGGGCATAGTGTTCAAGGTAGAGATCCTTGATCCAGTGGCTGCGCTGGAAGTCGTACATGTAGAGCATGAAGTCCTCATGCACGGGGTTGTCCCAGTCGCCGTAGCCCATCGGCAGCATGTGCTGGCCGCCCTCGTAGGCGACGAGCGGCAGGCCGGCGGCGCGGGCGGCCTCGGCGCTCGCCTGCCAGGAGGCGGTGGTTGAATATAGGTTACGCCGGACGATCTCGGCGGTCTTCGCATAGAGCGCTTCGGGCCAGACTCCGGGATTTGTGCCGAAGCTGTGCGCGGCGAAGATGTCGCCTTGCGTGCCGTAGCCGAAGTAGTTGGTGACGGCGAGGACCTCGGGCAGATGCGGGTCGATCTCCTTGGCGGCGGCGATCGCGTTGGTGCTGTAGCCCGAGCTACCAACGAAGCTCGCGAGGACATTGATCAGACGGCTGTCCGGCATGCCGCGGGCGCGCCACTCGTCCTCGAACGTCTTCAGCGCGAGACCCTGCAGATGGCCGGAGCCCCAGGCCTGCTGGTCGCCGGTGACGTCGGCAAACGGCACGCCGAAGTGGCGCGCGGCGGCGAGCTGGGCGGCGTTGAGCTGCGGGATGTACGGGCCGTAGCCGTTCCAGATCTCGTTGGAGTACTCGAACCAGACGCGGAGGCTCGGGTCGAGGCGTTCGGCGCAGAGGTCGGCGAGGCGGCGGATGAGGTCGGGCGAGGCGATGTGCGGAACCTGGATCCAGAGATCCTTCCCGGTGGCGTTGCACAGGTCGATCATCCACTCGAACGGCTGGCCGAGGCGCTGGCGGTAGGCGGCGACGGCGTAGCGGTTGTAGGTGCGGTCGATGGTGCTGAGCGAGGCGAAGCAGTAGCTCGGGTCGCCGCGGTCGCTCCACTCGAGGACGTCGCGGTCCCAGTTGCCGAGGTTGATCTGCTGCCAGCCCATGAAGCGCAGCACGCCGTAGTGCGACGCCTCGGCGAGGTGCTGGAGGAAACGCGGATGCCACATCGGCTCCGCGGCGTCGGGCAGCGGCTCGAGGCTGCCGGCGATGTGACCGGGCGCGAGGTCGGAGGCGGCGGTGAGGTCGAGTCCAGCGCCGTCGTGGGCGGGGGCCCAGAGGCGCATGTTGCGCACGGGGTTGGCCGGATCGGAGGAGTTGATGAAGACGATCGGCGCGGCCTTGGTCGGATCCTTGATGACGCGGATGTAGCGGCCGTTCACCTGGTCGTTGAGGAGCACGACCTCGTCCTTGCCGTCGTTGCGACTGGACATGAGTTCGACGTCGCCGGAGCCATCCCACGTGAGGACGAAGACGCCATGGAGAAAAGTCTCGTCGCCGGTGCGATAGCCGGTGAGCAGTTCCATCCGGGTGCCGGCGGGCAACGCGAGCGGCCAGCCGCTGGAATCGACCTCGATGGAGTTGGCCAGATCCTGCGCCTCGGCGGCGGCGGCGTTGTCCTTGAAGATCCACGCCTCGCCGGCGCGCAGCATGTTGGCGAAGGCCCACTGGCGGTCGCCGCCGGAGGAGATGTTCACCTGCAACGGTGGCAGGCTGCTTTCGACCAGCGGGGTTTCCCAGGCTGGGGAGGCAGTGGCTTGGATGACGACGTGGGCGGCCGGGGCGGCGGCGGACTTGCCGTTGCGCGTGGCGGTGCAGTCGAGCGTGAGTGTGCCGGTGGCGCCGGCCGCGAAGGTGATGGTGTTGGTGCCGGCGCCCGCGGTGATCGTGCCGCCGGTGATGGTCCACGCGAAGGTGGTGCCCGCCTGCGGGTCGACGCTGGCGGTCAGGCCGGCCTGCCCGGCGGTCGCGAAGCCCGGGGCGACGATGGTGGGGGACAAAGGGGCGTCGGTGACGACGATCTGCGCGGTGTAGGTGGCGACGACGGCCCGGGTGGTGTTGTCGGTGAGGGTGCAGGTGAGCGTGACGGTGCCGGCGGTGCTGGCCACGAAGTGGATCAGCGAGGCGCCGTCGGACTCGGTGAAGTCGCCGCCCGCGATGGTCCAGTGGTAGGATACATTGACCTGTGGTGCGACGGAGGCGCCGGTGTTCTGCAGGACAGTGATGGCCGACGGCACGTCGATCCCGAAGTTGTTGGCCGAAACCACGCGCCAGAATCTCCGGGTCGTCGCCGCGCTGCCGGCTTGCTGCACGACCGAGGTCAACTCGTTCCCCGTGCCGGAGAATGTTCCAGCGATGTCGGCCCAAGTGACGAGATCCGTTGATGTCTCGAGGTGGTAGCGCAGCCCGGTTTGGCTCGGCCAATGGAGCACGAGGTTTCCGCCGGTGTCGGACAAGAGAGTGGCGGCGAAGGGGGACTGATCCTGCGCGACCAGTCCGGAGACGGTGGCGGCAACGGAGACGAGAATGGCGAGGAGGCGCATGGCGGCGGGATGGGCAGGCGAACCGACGCTGCACAAGACGTCGGCCACCCGGGGCTCAGCAATCCGGTGGCCTGCGAAAAACCGTAAAGCTGCGGCGTCAGTGCCCGCGCTTGGGCGGGAGCTTGCGGGTCGGGGCGTCCATCTGGCCGCGGGTGACGCCGAGCTGGTTGATCAGCTTGAACTCGCGCCAGAGTTCGGCGCCGGTGATCTCGCCGGCGAGGAGCTGGCGGTAGCGGCCGACCGTGCGCGCGATCTCGTCGGCCTCTTCGTCGAGGAAATCGATGCGGAAGTGCCGCGCGCCGAGCTCGAGCATCCGGCCGACGAACTCGGCGCCGGTTTGGGCGCGGGAGTTGAAGACGGTGTTGCGGCAGCCGGCGTCGGCCTTCACCGGATGCTCGGCTCCGAGGTGGTCGCGGATGCGCAGGTCGACCTTCTCGCAGGGTCGGCCGCAGTCGTGGTAGTCCTTGCCGGTGGTGAGGAACGCGCAGAACACGCAGTGCTCCATGTGAAACATGGGCATGTGCTGGTGGATCGTGATCTCGAGCGCGGCCGGATCGTCGGCGGCGAGCAGCGCCTCCAGTTGCTGGATGTTCAGGTCGTACGAGGCGGTGACGCGCTCCAGGCCGTGCTCGCGGCGGAAGTAGGCGGAGGTCCACTCGTTGGCGACGTTGAGCGAGAAATCGCCGCGGCGGCGGCAGTCGGCGAAGAAAGCGAGGTGGTCGAAGTTGCGGACGAGATAACCGTCGGCGTCGCAGGAGCGAACCTGTTTGAGGATCCACTCGTCACCGGGCTTGAAGATGCGCGGCGGGGCGACCCAGATCGTGCGGCCTGCACCAGCGGCGCCGAGCGTTGCCCGGTGGGCGTGAAACTTGGCGACGGCTTCACGGTAGTGCTTCGGGTTCTCGAACTCGCAGTAGACGGTGTCGATGCCGGCGAGCGGCAGCACGGCGTCGAGTTGGCGCAGGTGGCGGAGGACGACAATCAGCTCGGGCGCGGATGACGAGGCGGCGGCGATCGCGGCCTCGTCGCGGCGTGGGTGCGCAGCGGTGGCGCCGTCGGGCAGGAGCGTCCAGCGGTGGGGCGCGGCGCGGAGCTCGTCGAGGTGGGCGACGGCATCGCGGCGCACGCGGTTGAGCTCGCTCATCGGGAGCATGAGGCCGGGCTCGAGCTGCGCGTCGAGTTGCGCGAGCTGGAACGGTGTGCCGCCGAGCCGGCCGAACTGCTCGCGCAGGCGTTCGGGGGTGAGTGGGTGTTTCTCGGCGGCGACGAGGGCGATGGAGGACTCGGCTTTGGCGACGTGGCCGAGTTCGTCGCGGAGGAGCAGGGTGAGTGCGCCGCCGGCGCGACCGTGGACTTCCGCGGAGACTGGGCGGAGCGCGCGCGGCTGGTCGCCGGCGAAGGTGGCGCGCAGGCGCTTCTCGTGCGCGGGGTCGCTGTTCTTCCAGACGATGTCGCCGGGGTGCACGAGGGAGAAGTCCACGGCGCCGCGGCCGAAGGTGAGCAGGGTGTCGGCGCCGCGCGGGAAGACCTCGTAGACGCGGCCGCCGGCCTCGCCCTTCTCGGGCGCGCCGTAGTCGAAGACGACGCCGTCGCCAGGCTTCACGGACGACTCGAGGCGGACGAGCACGCCGTCGCGTTCGAGGCGGGTGACGGTGCCGAGGCGCACGCCGCGCTTGGTGCCGAATCGGGCGTGGACGAGCTGCTGGTTGTCGATGCCGCGGAACCAGCCGGAGTGGAACCCCCGCGAGAACGCCATCTCGAGGTCGTAGCGGTGCGCATGCCAGAGGGCGTCGACGGTGCGGCGGTCGCGGGCGGCATCGGCGGGCTGGCCGGCGACCTCGTTGAAGATCCGGTCGACGGCTTCGCGGTAGACGCGGGTGAGATTGGCGACGTACTCGGCGCTCTTGAGCCGGCCTTCGATCTTGAGCGAGGCGACGCCGAGACGCATCAGATCGGGCAGGACGTCGAGGCCGGCGAGGTCCTGCGGGCTGAGGAGGTAGCGGCGGCCGCCGAGATCGACCTTCCGGCCGTCGGCGACGAGGTCGTAGGGCATGCGGCAGGCCTGGGCGCATTCGCCGCGGTTGGCGGAGCGGCCGCCGAGCGACTCGGAGGTGAGGCACTGGCCGGAGTAGGCGACGCAGAGCGCGCCGTGGACGAAGACCTCGAGCGGGAGTTGGGCGGGAGAGTTGGCGAGCGTTTCGCGGAGCTTGGCGATCTCGGGGATCGAATTCTCGCGGGCGAGGACGACGAGTTGCGCGCCGAGTTCGTGGGCGAACTGCACACCGGCGGCGCTAGTGACCGTCATCTGCGTCGAGATGTGGATCGGCAGGTCCGGCGAGAGGGCGCGAATCAGTCGGCAGAGGCCGACATCCTGCACGATCACGGCGTCGACCCCGGCGGCGACGAGGGTGCGGATGTACTCGGCGGCCTCGGCGATCTCGTTGGAGAAGACGAGGACGTTGAAGGTGACGTAGCCGCGCACGCCGCGCCGGTGGAGGAAGCGCATGAGCTCCGGCAGGTCGGCGGCGGTGAAGTTGTGCGCGCGCATCCGGGCGTTGAAGCGCTCAAGGCCGAAGTAGACGGCGTCGGCGCCGTTCTCGACCGCGGCGCGCACGCAGTCCCAGTCGCCCGCGGGGGCGAGGATCTCGGGCCGGCGCAGCACGGTGGGCGTGCCGGCGGGCGAGGCGGTGGACTGGGCAATGGGTGCGGACATCGCGGGAGGCTGGACGCTAGGAGCGCCGGCGTTGCTCGCAACGGGCAAGTGCGTGGGACTGATGGGGAGGCCGGCTTCCGCGGCGAGGAAGACGCAAAAGTCTGTCGCGATCGCGACAGACTTTTGCGTCCTTTGCGGCGAGGCGATGGGACCGCAGCCGTCCAGTGTCCGCGGCTGGACCTCTTCGTGGCGGCGGGACGAGAACTAGAGCGCGCGGATCGCCGCGGCCATCACCTCGCAGGCGCGGTCGAGATCGGCGCCGGCGTGGGCGGTACTGAGGAACGCGGCCTCGTAGGGGCTGGGCGCGAGATAGACGCCGTGGTCGAGACAGGTGTGGAAGAACTTCTTGAAGAGCGCGGCGTCGCCGGTGAGCGCGGTGGCGTAGTCGCGCACCGGCGTGGCGGTGAAGAAGAGGCTGAACATCGCTCCGCGCTGCGGGCACTGGAGGGCGATGCCCTTGGCCTTGGCGGCGTCGAGCACGGCCTCGCGCAGCTGGCGGCCGAGGGCGTCGAGGCGCGCGTACGGGTTCTCCTCGTCGAGGAGGCGGAGCGCGGCGATGCCGGCGGCCATGGCGAGCGGGTTGCCGCTGAGCGTGCCGGCCTGATACACCGGGCCGAGCGGCGCGAGGTGGTCCATGATGTCGGCCCGGCCGCCGAACGCGCCGACGGGCAGGCCGCCGCCGATGATCTTACCGAGGGTCGTGAGGTCAGGGGTGATGTGCTCCAGTTCCTGGACGCCGCCCTTGGCGAGGCGGAAGCCGGTCATGACTTCGTCGAAGATGAGCACGGTGCCGTGCTCGGATGTGACCTTGCGGAGATACTCGAGGTAGCCGGCGTCGGGCATGATGAAGCCGACGTTGCCGCAGTACGGCTCGATGATGACGCCGGCGATCTGGCCGGGGTTGGCGGCGAAGGCGGCGTCGAGGGCGCCGCGGTCGTTGTAGGGCAGGACGATGGTTTCCCGGGCGAACGAGGCGGGCACGCCGGCGCTGTCGGGATTGCCGTGTGTGAGGGCGCCGGAGCCGGCCTTGATGAGGAGCGAGTCGGAGTGGCCGTGGTAGCAGCCGGCGAACTTGATGATCTTGTCGCGCTTCGTGAAGCCGCGGGCGAGGCGGATGGCGGACATCGTGGCCTCGGTGCCGCTGTTGCACATGCGGACCTTCTGGATCGAGGGCACGAAGCGCACGATGAGCTCGGCCATCTCGACCTCGTAGGGATTCGGCGTGCCGAAGCTGGTGCCGTTTTCGAGGGCGGTGGCGATGGCGGCGCGGATGCGCGGGTGGTTGTGGCCATGGATCGCCGGGCCCCAAGTGCAGACGAAGTCGATCAACGTGCGGTCGTCGGCGGTGATGAGATGCGCGCCCTCGGCGCGTTTCACGAAGAACGGCGCCCCGCCGACGGAGCGGAACGCGCGCACGGGCGAGTTCACGCCGCCGGGGATGAGCTGCAGGGCGCGGGCGAAAAGGGAGTCGGAGACGGACATGGCGGACATTCGGAACGTGAAACCACTAATGCACACTAATGGGCACTAATTCGGAGGAGGAGATCAGAGTACCAGACGCTTCCACTGGAGCTTGGGAAAGGAACCGAAGTTCACGAGGTAGCCGACGCGCTTGCGGGTGGCTTTGAGGTAGTTGATCAGTTGCGCCTCGTGCTCTGGGGCGAGCAGATGAACGGCCTTCAACTCGACGATGATACCTTCGGCCACGATGAGATCGGCTTCGTAGTGTTTCCGCAGCTGCCTCCCTTTGTAGAAGATGGGAAGCTTGGGCTGTGTGACGAACCGGATGCCTCGATCTGCGAGTTCGATCTCCAGCGCTTCTTGATAGGGCTCCTCGAGAAACCCCGAGCCCAGCTCGTTGTAGACTTCGAAAGCCGCGGCCATGAAGTCGTAGCCTTCCTGCTGCAGTATCCCGTCGTTATCGCTCATGATGTGCCTGTTCACCTGGGTTGCGTGGGGACTTGGAAAGCATGCCGCGGCACACTCTGCCGCCATTAGTGCCACTTAGTGTGCATTAGTGGTTTCACTCTTCCGTTTTCCGAACGTCCGCAGCCCGCTTCAGCTCACGTAGCGCTGGACGATGGGGTTGCGGCGGCCGGTGCCGAAGGCGAGCGGGGTGATCTTCAGCCCGGGGGCGGCCTGCTTTCGCTTGTATTCGTTGCGGTCGACCTTGCGGCATACGTCGTGGACGACGGCGGCATCGAAGCCGCGGGCGATGAGATCGCGGCGCGGCAGACACTCCTCCACGTAGCACAACAGGATCTTGTCGAGAACGTCGTAGGGCGGGAGCGAGTCCTGGTCCTTCTGGCCGGGGCGGAGCTCCGCCGACGGCGGCTTCTCGATGGTCGACGCGGGGATGACGCCTCCAGGGAGGCCGAGCGTGCGGCTGTAGTCGGTGTTGATCCAGCGGGCCAGCGCGTAGACCTGGGTTTTGAGGAGGTCGGAGATCACGGCGAGGCCGCCGCACATGTCGCCGTAGAGCGTGCAATACCCGACGGCCATCTCGCTCTTGTTGCCGGTGGTGAGCAGGAGCGCGTTGAACTTGTTGGAGAGCGCCATCATGAGCACGCCGCGGGTGCGGGCCTGGATGTTCTCCTCGGTCACGTCGGGCGCGAGGCCGGTGAAGAGCGGCGCGAGGGCGGTCTCGGCGGCGGCGACGGTGTCGGCGATGGCGATGGTGTGGAACGGCATCCGCAGGGCGGCGGCGAGGTCGCGGGCGTCGTCGCGCGAGTGCTGGCTGGAGATGGCGGACGGCAGGCTGACGCCGGTGACGTTCTCCGGCCCGAAGGCGGCGGCGGCGATCACGGCGACGACGGCGGAGTCGATGCCGCCGCTGAGGGCGACGAGGGCGCGCTTGAAGCCGCTCTTCTGCGCGTAATCGCGGGTGCCGAGCACGAGCGCCTCGAAGATGTCCTTCATCTGCGGCTGGGAGAACGTCGGATCGAGCTGCGGCGCGGTGAACGCCGGGGCCGGCGCGCCGGGGCCGACGGGGATCTCGATGATCGTGGTGGCGGCGCGGAAGGCGGGCAGGCCGGCGACGACGCGCCCGGAGGGATCGGCCGCGAGGCTGCGCCCGTCGAAGATGAGCTCGTCGTTGCCGCCGACAGCGTTGCAGTAGACGACCGGGCACCGCAGGGTGCGCGCGGCCTCGGCCACGAGCCGGGCGCGCAGGTTCTCCTTCCCGTTGTGCCACGGGCTGGCGGAGATGTTGATCATCAGGTCGCAGCGTTGTGGCGCGAGTTTGGAGACGGGATCTTCGCCGCGGTACAGCTTGCGCGTGGTGACGGAGGGGTGGGTCCAGAGATCCTCGCAGATCGTGAGCCCGATGCGCAGCTCGCCGCACTCGACGACGGCCGGGGCGGGGGCCGGCTCGAAGTAGCGGTCCTCGTCGAAGACATCGTAGGTGGGCAGGAGGCACTTGTGGCCGAGGCCGGCGACCGCGCCGCGGTGGCAGAAGGCGGCGGTGTTGAAGCAGTGGCGACCGGAGCCGGTGCGATTGGTCTCGATGCAGCCGACGACCAGCGGCACCTCGCCCACCTCGGCGGCGATGGTGGTGAGCGAGGCGGCGGCGTCCTCGTCGAAGCGGCGGCGCAGCAGCAGGTCGCGCGGCGGGTAGCCGGTGAGGGCGAGCTCGGGGGTGACGACCAGCTCCGCCCCGCGGGCCACGAGGTCGTGGTAGGCTTCGAGGATGAGGCGGCGGTTGCCTTCGAGGTCGCCGACGGTGGTGTTGAGCTGCGCGAGTCCGATTTTCATCTCGGGCGAAAGTCCACAGAAGGAAACGGCGGGAACCAAGACCGGAAAAGGTGGGGTCGCCACGTCCCGTGGGGTCTTCGACGAAGCACCGCCTGTCGCGGGCCGGGTTCCGGTTGGGCGCGCGGCCTGCGGCGGGTATTCGCGGAGGAAGGGGTGCGGCGCTCGTGCGGGGGCTGAAAAGCGCTGGCGCGGTGCGGGCGGCGGGCTGTAGCGTGCAGCGTTTTTCTTCTCCGTCCTTCCGCACCATGCACCAACCGCTCATCCTGGCCTCCGCCTCGCCGCGCCGGCGCGAGATTCTCGCGCGGCTCGGCTTCGTGTTCGCGGTGGTGCCGGCCGAGGTGACCGAGCACGAGCCGGCGGCGACGGAGACCCCGCGCGAGATGGTGACGCACAACGCGGTGCTGAAGGCCGACTGGGTCGCGGCGCGGCACCGCGACGCGGTGGTGCTCGGCGCCGACACGACGGTGTTCCTCGACGGCTTCGTTTTCCACAAGCCCGTCGATCTCGCCGATGCGCGGGCGATGTTGCGGCGGCTCTCGGGCAAGACGCATTCGGTCTTCACCGCCGTGGTGGTGCGCGCGAAACACTGCAACGCGCAGATCGGTGTCGAGAGCCGGGTGACGTTCCGTGCGCTCGACGACGCGCTGATCGACCGCTACTTCGCCGGTTGCGACCCGCTCGACAAGGCCGGCGCCTATGGCATCCAGGACGGCGGCGAGCTGATCGTGGAGCGGTACACCGGGTCGCTGACGAACATCATCGGTCTGCCGGTCGACGAGACGAAACAACTGCTGGCCCGCGCGGGTCTGACGCCGACTCTCTGAGAATTCGTCGATGATCGACACGCTGCCCCCGCAAACACCCGAAGAAGTCGCCGCCGAACGCCGGCGGCACGACGAGGCCGTCGCCGGTCGCTGGCCGATCGTCGTCGGACTGGTCGGCACGGTCGTCTTCCACCTGCTGGCCTACGTTGCCGTCGACCAGCACCTGTTCGGGTGGGGCGGCCCGGTGGCGGAGGTGCCGAGCGATGTGGCGACGATGCGCGAGAAGTACGACCAGCAGGAGCTGACGTTCCTGCTCGCCGACGACACCGAGCCGCGGACGCCGCTGCGTTTCACCGAGACGAATCCGGACGCGCCCGAGAACGATCCCGGCAAGACGAACTATTACGGCTCGCGCAACCAGCAGGCGGCCCAGCTGGAACCGGGCAACGACCAGAGCGAGCGGCCGAGGACCTCGGGCGAGGCGAAGGACTCCACGGCGATTGTCACGGGAATGCGGCAACAGCCGGACGAGCCGCTCGTGGTCCCCGGGGCGAACGGGCAGAACGGCGCCGGCATGACCGCGGTGGTGATCGGCGCCCCGGCGATTCCGAAGTCCGCCGAGCCGCTGCCCGGCTTCGAGAAGATCACCGGCGACAACCCCGACGGCATCGGGACCAACATCGGCAAGACCCCGCGCGGCAAGCCGGAGGACGAGAAGCTGCAGGAGGGCAAGGCCGAGGGCACGACCACCGGCCCGCAGCAGTTGCTCGCGGTGAGCGGCGGCGGTGTGCCGGGCATTCCGGGCCGGCCGGCGCCGCGCCCGCGGCCGAAGCTGCAGAACGTGCGCTCCGCGGTGCTGGCCAACCAACCGCTTTCCGCCTCCAACAAGGGCATGACCGCGGTGAACTCGCGCCTGAGCGCCGCCGGCGTGTGGTGGGACGAGTTCATCGACACGGTCGACGGGCAGTTCCAGAAACTTGCCGAGGAGATGACCACGCGGCCGCCCTCGCGGTCGACCGTGGTCATCCATTTCACGGTCAATGCGCGGGGTGAGATCCGGATCTTGGACATCGAGGGTGAGGACACCGCCGGGCGGGTCGCCACCTACACCTGCCTCGACGCGATCCGGGCGCGCGCGCCCTACCGGCCGTGGACCCAGGAGATGATCAACATGTTCGGCGAGGAGGAAGAGGTCACCTTCAGCTTCCTGTTCTGGTGAGCACGAGGGCGACAGATTCTTGGGACAGCTTGCCGCTAGTCGCCGACGTGATGGTGCTCGGCCACGATGCGCGCGGGCTGGGCGCGCTGGCGAAACCGGCGGGCGTGCTCTCGCATCCCAACGAGCCCGGCAAGGACCGCGGCCGGGCGCTGCTCGACGCCGCGTACGACCTCGACGCCGAGTGCTATGTCTGGACCGATGCGGCGAGCGGCGCGGAGCGCCGGCTCTGGCTGCTCAACCGGCTCGATTCGGCCACCTCCGGCGTGATCCTGGTCGCGAGCGACGGGAAGCTCGCGGCGGACGTGAAGGCGCAGTTTCAGCGGAAAGCCGTCGCCAAGACCTATGTGGCGCTGGTCTTCGGCACGCCGCGCGGGCCGCGCGAGTTCTGGCGCGACCGTCTCGCCGTCGCGCGCAAGGGCGGGGTGGTGCGTTCGTCGGTGGCCGGCGGCCACATCCCGGCCGAGAGCGAGTGCCGGGTGCTGCGCGCCGCGCGCGGGGCGCAGCCGTTGGCTTTGCTAGAGCTCAAGCCCCACACCGGGCGCACGCATCAGCTGCGCGTGCAGTGTGCCAAGCGGCAGCTGCCGATCGTGGGCGACCAGACCTACGGCGATTTCCGGAAGAACCGCGAGTTTGCGAAGCAGGCGAGGACGAAGCGGCTGTTTCTCCATTCGCTGGAGACGCAGGTGCACTACCGCTGGGCGGGCCGGGACTGGCAGTTCGCGGCCCGGGCGGAGCTGCCGCCCGAGTTCGAGGCGGCGCTGCGGTAGTGGCGGTGGTCAGGGTTGGCCCGCCGGGAAGGCGTACAGGCGACCCGCCTGGTCGGCGAACAGGACAAGCCCGGCGGCGACGACAGGGGAGCCGGCGACGCCGGCCACAAAACGGCCCTCCGTGGCGGGCAGTGTCATCCGCCAGCGCGGCGCGCCGGTGTGGCGGTCGAGCGCGACCATGCCGCCTTCCTGGGCGATCGGATAGTTGCGCGCGCCGGCGGCGCCGGCGAACACGGTGTCGGCGGTCACGGCGGGGGTGCCCCACGTCCAGCCGAGCACATCGGTCGTCCAGCGTTGGTCGCCGGTCGCGGCATCGAGGCGGCTCACGGTACGCAGGTCGGAGGAGCCGATGAAGAGCTCGCCGGCGACGACGCGCGGCGCGGACTCGATCCACGAGCCGGCGTGGAAACGTGTCCACTGGATGGAGCCGTCGGCGAGCGAGAGGCTGTACAGGTGGCTGTTGCGGCTGGAGACGAGCACGGACTCGCCGCAGCGCACCGGATCGGCGGTCGCGGGGCCGCCGGTTTCCCGGGTCCAGAGCACGGAGCCGTCGGCACGGGCGAGCGCGGTGATGCGGCCGTCCCAGCCGGCGACGATGAGGTGGGAATCGGCGACGAGCACCGACTGGCGCAGCAGCCCGGCGAGTTGGGCGCGCCAACGCACGGAGCCGTCGTTGGCGGCGATTGCGAGGACGGCGCCGTCGGCGGCGGGCACGTAAAGCGTGCCGTCGGCGAGGGCCGGCTGCGGGCCGACGAAGTCGTATGAGTACTCCGTGGCGGCGGGGGGATGGCGGACGACGGCGGCGCCGCCGATGTCGCGCTGCCAACGCACGCGACCGGTGGCGCGATCGAGTTGGAAGAGTTGGCCGGCGTCGTTGAGGAAGCAGACAGTGTCGCCGTCGAGGTGGGCGGCGCCGTGGATGGGCGCGCCGGAGTCGAAGGACCACACGGCCGTGCCGTCGCGCAGGCGGACGGCATGGAGGCGGCCGCCTTCGTCACCGATGAAGGCGAGCTCGGTGTCCGCAACGGGCGACGCCCAGAAGGCGGCGTCGCCATGGAAGACCCACGCGGGGGCCGGCGGCTCGCCAAAGGCGGGTGTCGGCGGCGTGGTGAGCAGGGGGGCCGAGCGGGCGAGGCGGAGGGGGTGGGCGTTGGCGATGGTGCCGACGAGTTCCGGGCCGGAGAAGGTGAGATCCAGACCGAGCGAGCGGCTGCGCAGATGCTCCGCAGTGGAGACGAGGTCGCCGACCGGGCTGCCGAAGAGGTGGAGCACTGCGAACCACTGGCGGCCGCGCAGGGTGTCGTCGGGCTGGCGGCGGAACTCGAAGCCGATCTGGTACTGTTGGCCCTCCATCACCACTTCGCCCGACCAATAGCCGTCGACACCAGAGGCCGGAGGGAGGTCGGCGGCGTGGGTGAATGGCGACAGGAGGAGCAGAAGGAGCGGAGCGAGGAGGGCGGGGCGCATGGTGGGAGCGAGGCAGAAACCCACCGCGGGGACGAACCCTTCATGGCGGTGTGCGCCGGAGGTCTCCATGCGCCTCCCAAACCCGGACGGTTGCCGCCGGGCCGGCTCAGGCGCTCTGCTGCTTGCCGGCGAAGGATTGCTTGAGCTCCGAGCAGAGGGCGTGGGCGTCGGATTCGAACTTCTTGATGTTGAAGCTCGGGAACACGCGGGGGCGGAGCACCTGCCAGGCGGTGGTTTCCTCGAGCGAGGGGGCGATGTCGCGCACCATCTCACCGCTGAAACCGACGTGGTTGTAGAGGCACAGGTCGCGGGCGAGGGAGACGACTCCGACCAGTTCGATGTCGTCGCTGGCGTGGTCGGGGGCGTCGGCCCAGCGGATGACGTTGCAGAACTCGGACGGCAGGCCCTGCTTGGCGGCGAAGCGCGCGGCGATCTCGCGCGTGGTGCAGCCGAGGTATTTCTTCTCGGCCTCGGCGAGCGTGACCTTGTGCTCGCGTGCGTAGTTGACCACGGCGGGAAAAGCGAAGGGGAAGAGTTTCAGCAGGATCAGCTTGCCGACGTCCTGCAGCAGCCCGGCGGTGTGGGCACGGCCCGCGAGCGAATCGAACTCGAGGTTGCGCGCGGTGAACTGTGCGAGCCGGGCGACGCCCATCTGGAACATCCAGAACTGCACCCAGGAGATCGGGGGCACGTGCATGTGGCGGGCGGGGATCGTCGGCAGGGTTTTCGCAATACCGCTGAGCTTGATGTTGCCCAGCAGGCTGACGGCGGCGCGGGGGTCGTCGATCACGGTCATCTCGTCGTGCTCGAGGTGGTTGGCGGCGATGAGGACCTGGGTGGCGAGTGCGGGATCCTGGGCGACGAGGTCGTTGATCTGGGTGAGATTGGTCGTGGTCCGGTCGGCCGTCATCTGGAACGAGGCGGCGACGGAGTCGATCGCGGGGCAAGCGGGGAGCGCCTCGCCCTGGAGCATCGCCTCCTCGCCGGAGACCATTGGTCCGCTCTTGTCGACATCGGCCTGCATCCAGAGCGCGCGAGCCTCGGATTCGCGCTGGGCCTCCTTCTCTTCGGCGGACAGCGCGCCGGCGGGGACGCGTTTCGGGTCGAGCTGCAGGAGAATGAGTTCGCGCGCGTAGGTGAGATCTTCGGGGCAGCGTTTGAAAAAGGTCCAGTCGTCCTTCTCGGCCTTCTCCTTGAGCAGGCCCAAGTATTCGACGGTCCCCCACACGCCGCAGGCTTCGGCCTTCTCGGTGAGGGCGTCGATGCGGGCGAGGACCTGGGGCGGGTTGCGGGAGGCCGAGCAGCTCTCGAAGAAGGCGAGGCTTTTCTCGATCGAGGCGGCGAGGTCTTCGCGCATCGCGCGCAGGTCGGCGGGGGCGATGCCGAGCTGGGCGCAGAACGACTTCTCCTCCTCGAACTGCAGGGCACGCCAAGGATTGGCGGTGGCCTTGATGACCTCGCGCAGGATGTGTTCGTCGTTGTATGGCTTGATCAGGTAGTTCTGGACCTTGAGCTGAAGCACGGTGCGCACGGTGGCGTGGTCGCCGACCGTGGTGTAGACGACCACCGGGATCTGTTTGAGGAAGCAGTCGTTGCGCAGTTGCTGGAGGAAGCCGATGCCTTTCTCACCCTTGAGTTCCAGCTCGAGGAAGACCAGGTCCACATTCACCCGCTCGTGCAGAATCTTCCACGCCTCGGCGCTGTCGGCGGCGACGAGGCAATGGTGGTGCCCTCGCGCGAGGATTCCCTGCATCGCGCGACCCGCCACTTCGTTGGCGTCGAGAAGGAGGACGTTGGCCATCGTGGGGTGGAAGTTGAGGCCCGCGGGCGGGAGCGCCGGCAAGCCGGTGAGAGAACTTGTTTTCCAGCCAGGACTATCGGCCGGAATCGCCCCGGCTGTAGTTCCGACCCAGGGAAAGGGGCCGACCCAACCGGGCAGGCCCCGCCGTGGCGCAAGGGGTGGGCGCCGCGTGCACTTGGGCATTGATCGGCCGCCGCCGGCCCGGAAACTCCCCGGCCTACGCACGCCCCCATGCCCACCGCCAGCCATTACGACGTCGCGATCATCGGAGCCGGACTGTCCGCGCTCGCGGCCGGGGTGCGGCTGGCCCATTTCGGCAAGAAGGTCTGCCTGTTCGAGCGGCACAACGTCGTGGGCGGGCTCAACAGCTTCTACAGCGTCGATGGTCGCAAGTACGACGTGGGCCTGCACGCGATGACCAACTTCGTGCCGCGCGAGGTGCGCGGCACCGCCCTGGGCAAGCTCCTGCGCCAGTTGCGCATCGAACGCGAAGCGCTCGACCTCTGCCCGCAACTGGGCTCGGCGGTGCGGTTCCCGGGACGCGAGCTGCGCTGGGACAACGGCGGCGCACTGCTCGAGGCCGAGGTGGCGCGGGAGTTTCCGTCGCAGATCGACGGCTACCGGCGCTTCCTCGCCGAGCTGCGCGCCTTCGACGATTCGGCGACCGTCGCACCCGGCTTCACCGCGCGCGAGATGCTGCGCCGGCACCTCTCCGACCCGGTGCTGGAGGACATGCTGCTGTGCCCGCTGTTCTACTACGGCAGCGCCACGCCGCGCGACATGGACGCCCTCCAGTTCGTCATCATGTTCAAGGCCGTGTACCTCGAGGGCTTCGCCAGGCCGTTCGAGGGTATCCGCGTCGTTCTGCGCCTGCTCACCGAGCGCCTGCGCGAGAACGGCGGCGAGCGTCGGATGAAGTGCGGGGTGCGCCGGCTGCACACCGGCGCCGGCCGCGTGACCGCGCTCGAACTGGACAACGGCGAGACCGTCACGGCCGACTGGGTGCTCAGCTCCGCCGGAGCCGACGAGACGCGCCGGCTGTGGGCGACGGAGCCCGCGGCCGACGCGGACGGGCCACGGGCGCCCGCGCCCGACGAGCGGCTCGGTTTCGTGGAGACGATCCAGGTGCTCGACCGGCCGCCGCACGACTTCGGCTGGGACGAGACAATCGTGTTCTTCAACGACTCCGAACGCTTCGAGTTCGCCAATCCTGCCGCGCCGGTCGACCTGCGCAGTGGCGTGATCTGCATGCCGAACAACTTCGACTTCGGCGGCCGCACGATGGCCGAGGGCTGCCTGCGCGTGACCAGCCTGGCCAGCCACGCCGCGTGGGCGGCGATGCCGGAGCCCCAATATCGCGCGGCGAAACTGCACTGGTTCGGCGAGATGACGGCCAGCGCGCGCCGCTTCCTTGCGCCGGTGGCGGCGGGCGAGTTCGAGCGTGCGGTGGTGGCGACGGACATGTTCACGCCGCTCACCGTGCAGCGCTACACCGGTCACCTCGGAGGCGCGATCTACGGCGCACCGCGCAAGGTGCGCGACGGCCGCACGGCCTTCGGCAACCTCGTGCTCATCGGCACCGACCAGGGGTATCTTGGCATCACCGGTTCGATGCTCAGCGGCATCATGATGGCCAACGAGCACGTGCTGCGGGCACGTTGAGGGACGGGTTTCGCCGCCTGACGGCCGGCGCCATGCTCGGGACTGCTTCGCGGCGACGGGCGAGTGTTCTCTCCCGTGGCGACCGGGTAGGCCCGGTCTGTGACCGGTCGGGCCGTACGGGAGTCGCAGTGGAGGGCGCGCGTCGAGGGAGTCCAGTCGGAGACTGGACCTACCGGGCGAGCACGCCGGCCGGGTTCAGCGCGGGTGGAGGTCGCAAGGCGGGCGGCGCCGCGACCCGACTTTGCGCTTCACAGGCGCCGCGGACCGCGGCATTCGTTTCGTGGATGCCGAGATTCGAGTTCACGGCGATCGACGAGGACGGACGGGAGCGTGCCGGCACGCTGGAGGCCCCCTCCGCGGAGCGCGCCGCGGTCGAGATCAAGCAGCGCGGGTTGTTCCCCACCCAGGTGGCGGTCGAGGGCGTCGCCGTCGCGACGCCATCGGTGCGACGGCGACCGCTGGTGTTTGGTCGCGTGGTGAACGCGCATGGGCTGGCGGAGTTCACCCGCCAACTCGGCACGCTGGTGCAGGCGGGGCTGCCGTTGTTGCGGGCGTTGCAGGTGTTGGAGCGGCAGGAACGGCGGCCGGCGTTTCGTTTCGTGATCGGGGAACTGGCCGCGGCGATCGTCGCGGGCGAGCCGCTCTCGCAGGCGATGGCGCGGCACCACCGGGTCTTCCCGGCGGTGTACGTGGGCATGGTGCGCGCGGGCGAGACCGGCGGCCGGTTGGAGGTGGCGCTGCTGCAGCTCGCGCGGTTTCTCGAAAAGGCGGACCGGATCCGCCGGCGCGTGAAGGCGGCGCTCTACTACCCGACGGCGGTGCTGGTGGTGACGGTGCTGATCCTGGCGGGACTGATGCTGTTCGTGGTGCCGAAGTTCCGGATCATTTTCCAGGAGCAGCTGCGCGGGGCGGCGATGCCGGGGCTCACACAGGCGGTGCTGGCGGCGAGCGACTTCGTCGCGGCGAACATCGGCTGGATCGCGCTCGCCGCGGGCGGGGCGTTCGCGTTGCGGGCGGCGGCGGGGACGACGGCGGGCGGGCGGCTGCTGCTGGACCGGGTGGCGCTGCGGGTGCCTGCGTTGGGTGAATTGCGACGCAAGACCGCGGTGGCGCGGTTCGCGCGCACGCTGGGTACGATGCTTGGCAACGGGGTGCCGATCCTGCAGGCCCTGCAGGTGGCGCGCGACACGGCCGGTAGCTCGGTGTATGCGAGGGCATTGGACGGGGTGCGCGAGCGTGTGCAGGCCGGGGCGGCGGTGGCCGCGGCGCTGACGGCGACCAAGTGCTTTCCTGACCTGCTGGTGAGCATGGTCGCCGTGGGCGAGGAAACCGGTGCGCTGGCGGAGATGCTCGGCCGCGTGGCCGACGCCTACGACGAGGAGGTGGATACGGCGGTGGGCGGACTCACCGCGCTGCTGGAGCCGCTCCTGATCGTGTTCCTCGCCCTGACGGTGGGGACGATCGTGATCGCTCTGTTCCTGCCGATCGTGCGCATCATCCAGACGATGAGCTGAGGCGCGGCGAGGTGCCGCCGGACGGGACGCAATGCCGAGGCGGCCGACCGTTTACCCTCACGGTCGTGAAGGTAAACGGTCGGCGCAGGCGGGACCGTCTGGCGAGACCGTCCGGCTGCGGGATACCTACGGGCCTGGGTCGGGTGGCGGGGGATTGTCGGCGCGGTAGACCGGTTGCGGCCGGCCGGCGGCATCGAGGGCGACGTAGGTGTAGACAGCCTCGGTGACGCACTGCTCGGTGTAAGCGGCGTAGCGCTGGACCCAGACTTCGATGTGGACGCTCAGCGAGGTGCGACCAACCCGCTGTAGATCAGCGAAGCAGGCGATCGTGTCGCCGACGAGCACGGGGCTGTGGAACTCCATCGCGTCGACAGCGACGGTGGTCACGCGGCAGCGGGCGATCTGGTGGGCGAGGATGGCGCCGCCGATGTCCATCTGAGACATGAGCCAACCGCCGAAGATGTCGCCGGCGGCGTTGGTGTCGGCCGGCATGGCGATGGTCCGGAGGACGAGTTGCCCGCGGGGAGCGCGGTCGGGGGGGAGCGGTTCGGCCATGCGGTGATGGTAGGAGAAAGTGGAGGCGGCGAAAGCGCGGCTTGGGGCGGAGCGCACGTTTTCTTGTCCCGATCGGGATAGCGATCTGTGCGTTCCCGCCGGTGGTGCTTGGTTGGCGGCGTGGCGTGCGGCGGGTCAGGGGAGCAGCTTGAGATCGGCCAGCGGCACGGCGACGCGGACTCCCTGTTGCAGGACATCCATCGCGATGATCACGCCTTTGGGCGAGCGCGGATCCTCGACCATGCCCTCCACGCCCTTGAGCGGGCCGCCGACGATGCGCACGCGGGCGCCGTGCTTGAGTAGCGGATGCAGCGTCGCCTCCAGCCCCGAGGCCACGAGCGCCTCCACGGCCGCGAGCTGCACGAGGAAGGCCGCTTCGTCGGTCACGGGGATGAACCGGACGAGGAGATCCTGCTGGTAGAGCCGGTTGCGGCGCGGGGGCTCGACCTGCGCGAAGACATACCCGGGAAAAAGCGGCTTGGTGAAACGGCGGAGCCGGTTGCCGTAGCGGCGCTCGGAGGCGACGAGCGGCAGGCTGTGCCGACAGGTCTCTCGGACCAGCAGCGCGGCGAACTTCTTTTCGCAGCGCGGCTTGGTGTGGCAGACGAACCACGCGGCCTCGGCGGACGTGGGCGTGGCGGGCCCGGCGGCGGGTTCGGGAGCGGACGGAGTCATCGAGTTCCTGCAGGGAGGCGGGCTTGCCGGCGTGGAGGGATCGAGCGGTGTCATTGCGGCGCGTGAGGTCGCGCCCTACATCAGGAGATCGAACCGAACCCGGGCGCGGTTGCGCGGGCGGAGCGTCACGCTCAGCCGCGGGCGGCGAGGAACTCGAGCGCGATGCGATACCCGGACAGACCGAGACCGGCGACCACGCCGACGCAGGCGGCGGCGGTGAGGGACTTGTGCCGGAATTCCTCGCGGGCGTGGACATTGGAAATGTGGACCTCGATGGCGGGCAGGCCGGAGCCGGCGATGGAGTCGCGCAGGGCCACGCTGGTGTGGGTGAGACCGCCTGGGTTGATGACGAAGCCGTGGAACTGCCGGTCGGCCAACGAGGCGATGCGGTCGATGAGGGCCCCCTCGTGGTTGCTCTGGAAGAACTCGAGCTCGACGGGCTGGCCGGCGAAGGCGGCGCGCAGGTCGCGCTCGAGGTCGGCGAGAGTGGCGTGGCCGTAGACCGCGGGCTCACGTTTGCCGAGGCGGTCGAGGTTGGGGCCGTTGAGGATGGCGAGCTTCTTCATGGCGGGAGTAGTGAGGGCGCGGAGGCGCGGAGGCAAGGCGGCGCTCAGAGCGGGCAGTCGCTCGGTAGGAAGACCCAGGGCAGGTCGAACCGGGTGGCGAGTTCGGCGGCGAGGGCCTGCACGCCGAAGGTCTCGGTGGCGTAGTGGCCGCAGAGATAGAGGTTGAGCCGTTCCTCCTGCGCACGGTTGAAGACCGACTGCTTGAGCTCGCCGGTGACGAACGTGTCGATTCCGGCGGGGACGAGGGAGTCGAGCGCGCTCATGCCGCTGCCGGTGAGCAGGGCGACTTCGCGGGGTTGGGCGGAGCCGAACTCGAGCGCGGTGACTCCGCCGGGGAACGTCTGCTCCAGCCGGGCGCGCAGCGCCGCGCGATCGGCCGGGGCGGCGGCGACCACGCCCATGTCGCGGCCCTGATAGGGGAGGAATCCGCGCAGTGGCGACAGCCCGAGCGCGCGGGCGAGCAGGGCGTTGTTGCCGAGCTCGGGGTGGGCGTCGAGCGGGAGGTGGGCGGAGTAGACGGCGAGGTTGGCGGCGAAGGCAACTTGGAGGCGTTCGCGCTGGGCGCCGATGAGGGGACGGGCGCCGTCCCAGAACAGCCCGTGGTGGACGAGGAGGAAATCGACACCGGCGGCGGCGGCGGCGCGAAAGGTATGCAGGCCGGCGTCGACGGCGGCGCCGACGCGGGTGATGGTGCCGTTGTTCTCGAGTTGGAGGCCGTTGTGGGCGCCGGGGAAGTCGGGGAAGCCGGGGAGGCCGAGGCGCTGGTGGCGCGGCGGGCATGGGCGGGTTGATAGCGCGCCGCCCGGCTGGGTGGCAAGTGCGCGGCCGGCGAATGGACTCGTCAGTCGCGGACCGGCCGGGAGGACTGGCGGCGCCGGAGGGCGGCGAGGGCGAGCAGCGCGGCGCCGGCGGCGATCCCGTAGGTGGCGGGCTCGGGCACGGGATCGACCGGCCGGTCGTAGCCGGCGCGGACCGCGTAGACGAAGAGGTCGGGCGGCCGGTTGTCTCCAGCCGATGGCGACTCGAGGGCGAAGACGGCGAAGGGGATCCCGCCGGCGCCGGCGAGGGCGGCGGGGCTGCCCGGGTCGTAGGTGCGCGGGGCGAGCAGGCCCCAGTAGCTATCGTCGGCGGCCGCGCCCGGGGAGTTGGCGGCGAGATCGAATGCGTAGTAGCGCAATGGATCCGCTCCGGGCACGAGGCGTTCGACGAAGAAGTCGAGCTGGTCGAGGTCGGTGGGGAGGGGCAGGGCGTAGCTGCCGAACGTTCGGTCGGCGGCCGAGGCGCTGAGGAGATGGTCGGTACCGTTGTTGGTGTAGCCGAACTGGCCCCAGCAGTCGCCGGTCTCACCGAGGAAGACGACCTCGCAGTAGAGCCCTTCGGCCACGCCGGTGATCGGGCCGGGGAGGTTGGTGGGCGGGGCGTTCGGGCTCCACCGCCCCCAGGAACGGTTGGCATCGTCGATGGCGGACGGGGCCGGGCATTGGTCGCCCGGGGCGACCAGCCCGGAGCCGGGCACGAGCGGGGCGAACCAGTTGAGGTAGTCGGGGAGGCGGGCGGGGTCCGGCGGAAGCAGTCCCCCGAAGGCGGTGCTGAGGGTGCAGCACAAGGCAGGCAGGAAGCGGCAGATCATGTCTCGTCCCTGAAGTCCGCGAAGAAGCGTCATCCCGACTGCCAAGTCGTGCGTCGTCGCGGCCGTCTCTACGTCATCAACAAGACCGACCCGCGCTACAAGGCGCGCCAAGGCTGATCCAACCCGCGAGATTTTTTGCCGTGAAATCCGAAGGCCATCCCACGCTCAACAACGTCTGCTTCGTGGACGTTTCCACCGGCCACAAGCACATCACCAAGTCGACGATGAAGTCCCAGCGCAAGGAGACCATCGACGGCGTGGAATGCTACCTCGTGCTCCGCGACGTGACGTCCGACTCGCATCCCGCCTACACGGGCGAGAAGCGCTTGGTCGACACCGCCGGCCGTGTCGAGAAGTTCACGAACAAGTTCAAGCGCGGCGCGAAGAAGTAAGCAGCGCTCCCTCCTTTTCGCCCTCCGGTCGCAAGCCGGAGGGTTTTTTGTGTCCGGAGGGCGCGCGACGGGCGGCGTTGCGGGGACGGGGAACGCCGGCAGCGCTGCTGCCCAGCTAGAGCGGTTTGCGTTCCGCTGAAGCCGGGGGCGGCGACCCCGGCCAGACGTGCCGGCCTCGCCGCGGCCGGCTACAGAGTTCCGGTGACCGCTCTAGTGCGCGGTCGGTGCGGTGGGCATCGGCTCGGGCAGGACGATGTAGCTGACCAGACGCTCCGGCCGCAGGTATTCGGCGGCGAGGGCATCGATCTCCTCGCGGGTGATGGCGGTGATGTCGGCCGTGCGGTTGCGGGCCCAGTCGAGCCGCTGGGGCAGTTCGCGGCAGCCGCCGAGCACGTTGCCCAGCCAATAGGAGTTGGTGCGTGCGCTCTCGAGGATGCCGGTGAGGATGGGTTGTTTCATCCGCACGAGCTCGTCGTCGGTGATGCCGCCGGTGCGGAGCGAGTCGGCGATCTCGCGGACGGTGGCGAGGATCGTCGCGGCCTGCGCGGGATCGACGCCGACGGTCACGGAGAGCACGCCGAAACCGGGGAAGGTGAGGCTGCCTTCGTTGTCCGCGTCGGGGCTGTAGGCGCCGCCGAGGCCTTCGCGAATCTTCACGCGCAGGCGGTCCTCGATCGTGGAGGCGAGGAGGCCGAGGCGGCGGTTGCGGCGCACGTCGAGGGCGTCGTTGGTGGGCCAGAACACGAAGACCGTACCGCGCGGGATCTCGGTCTGGACCTTGCGTTCGGCGGCGAACCCGGCGGCGGGGAAGGCGACCTTGCGCTCGGCTTCGTAGGCGGGCTTGGCCGTGCGGGCCGGCAGCGTGCCGAAGGTCCGGGCGACGAGGGCGATCGTCGCCTCGGGGTCGATATCGCCGACGATGTTCAGCTCCAAGGGGCCCTTGGGGAGCTCCGCCTCGAGCCACGTGCGGACATCGGCCATCGAGTATCGCTCGAGCGTCTCCATTGCTGGGAGACCGAAGCGCGGGTCGTCGCCGGCGAGTTTGCGGTTGATCTCGAGCGGGTAGACGCCCTCCGGGGTGTGCTGGAGCCGGTTGTAGTATTGTGCCATGCCGCGGCGCAGGATCCGTTCGCCTTCGGGGCGGTAACCGGGATCGGCGACGGTGGCGGCGAGGAGCTGGAGCTCGAGCTCGAGGTCCTTGGGCGTGGTCTGGCCGGTGACGAAGAAGGCGTCCTTCTCGACGAAGAACCCGGCGCTCACGGACCGGCCGGCGAGGATGCGCCGGAGCTCGTCGGCGCTGTGTTTGCCCAAGCCCATCAGGCCGGCGGCACTACGGGCGTAGATGTCGAGGCCGGGCTTGTCGGCGGGCATCGTGAGCATGCCGCCGCCGAGCCGGGCCGAGACGACGATCGTGGCGGCCTGGAAATCGGTTTTCTTGAGGTTGAGTTGCACGCCGTTGGCGAAGTCGACCTGGACGATGCCGAGGTCGGCGATTTCGCGGCGCGCGGCGATGGCTCCGGCGGGGCCGAAGTCGGTGTAGCCCCAGGTGGCGTCGTCGATCTTGGTGGGGGCGGCCCGGCGGCCTTCCAGTCTTCCCGCAGCGCCGCCAAACAGTCGTCGACTGTCACGCGGGCGAGGGCCGGCTGGTAGAGGTCGCGGATGGCGACGGGGTGGGAAAAGACGTTATGGCCGTGGATGGTGGCGAGCAGGCCGGCGGCGAGGCCGGGCGAGCGGCGGGTGGGGGCCTGCTTGACGGCGTCTTCGAGGGCGTTGGCCATGTTGGCGGTGGCTTCGCGCAGTTCGGCGGGCTGGAAGCCGTGCGTGAGGGCGCGGCGCAGTTCCTGTTCGGCCACGGTGAGCGCTGCGCGCCACTGCTCGGGTTTGGTGGTGACGATGTCGATCGTGCTGTTGGTGAGGAAATCGAGCATCTCGGAGGTGTGGGTGCTGGCGCTGGTGAAGGGCGCACCCTCCTTCTTGGCGAGTTCCTCGAGGCGACGGTTGAGCATCGTCGCGGCGAGCTGGCGCGGGAGGTACTTCAGGCGGGTGGCGGCTGTGTCCGGTTCGAATGCATACGGCGCCACGGTCTGGATGCCGATGCTGATCCGGGGCAGTTCGGGATCGCGGTGGATGTGGGCGCGGACCTCGGCCGGCATCTCGACGCGGCCGAGCTCGGGCTCGGGCCGGGCGGGGGCCTGGGCCTTCATGTCGCCGAAGGCGGCGGCGATGAGCGGGGTGACGGCGGCGGGCTCGACCTGGCCGACGACGACCAGCGCCATGCGCTCGGGGCGGTACCAGGTGTTGTAGTAGTCGAGGAACTGCTCGCGCGGGGCGGAGCGGATGACCTCCTCGGCCCCGATGGGGAAACGCTGCGGGAGGATCGTGGCGGGAAGGAGGAACCCGAACTCGGCCAACATCGCGCGGAAGTCGGCGGAGTCGCGTTCGCGTTTCTCGGCGAGGATGACGCCGCGCTCCTGCTCGATCTCCTCGGGGAGGAAGAGGTTGCCGTCGGCGTAGTCGCGCAGGGCCTTGAAGGCTTCGCGCAGGGAGTCGGCGTCGTTCTTGGGCAGCTCGACCTGGTACATCGTGCGGTCGAAGCCGGTGGAGGCGTTGGTGTCGGGGCCGAAGGCCATGCCGAGGCGCTGGAAGTA
>JAGVUB010000093.1 GCA_019136515.1 Verrucomicrobiota bacterium | reverse complement strand
GACGCTGTCTGCTGCCGCCACCACGGCGGAGTCCCTCCACCATCTTCGCCTCCCTCCGGCGCGGACCAGGATTCTTTTGTCCCCGGTTGACTCCACGCAGCTATATCAACGCTTACGGATGAGGGACGGCGGCCCCCTGACTCGGATTGGAAGGCGGGGCCTTTGCCGACGTTCCATCTGGCCGCTGGTTCGGCCGGCTCTTCCTTTTCAGATACGGCACCGCCCAAAGAGCAACGGAACTCCAGAAGGAGACGAACGAAACGCCAAGCGCCACATTGCTTGCGAGCTTCAGCTGCGGCTGATCGACAGGACCAGTACCTGACGCCCAACCCCAGAAAAGCGACTGGTAGAAAGCGGCTGCCGACAGCATCAGCAGCAGGAAGGTGGCTCCGATCTTCAAGATGTCCTTCGTGTCTCGCGTCATCTTCTTTTGCCGAACGCTTACGGATGAGGGACGCCGGACACCTGGCCCGGATTGGAAGGCGGGGACTTTGCCGGCGCTCCATCTGGCCGCTGGTTCGGCCGAAATTTCTTCATGACGAGAAACACCGGAAAACCGACCGCAAGAAGGAGGATGATGACCGAAGCCACCCGGCTCTCGAAAAGATAGATGAGCAACCCAGTGAGCCCAATCCACCCTGGACCAGCAAGGCACCAAAATCCGTACGGCAACTCCAGCGGCTTCCCTTTTCTTTTTCCGGCGAGCGCGAAAACAAGCCAGAGCACCGAAAGCCCAAAACACACAAGGAACGCGATCGACACATCCTGCGGCGCCACGCGGTCTCCATCCATCATGAGGTATGCGAAGGGCATCATCTTCTTTTGCCGAACAGTGGGATTCACCAGCACTGAGTAGGTCTTTTGCCGGAAGGTGCTGGAGCGGCCGGCAAGAGGTTCGAAATTGGAATCGATGCGCGCAAACCGCTGAAGCTGAAGCAAGCGGCGGTTCCGATCAGTCGGCCCGGGGGCGCCGGTAGGTCTTTTGCAGGTTGAAAACGCTCCGGCGAAAGACCTACTCGCGCAGACATGGCCCGGATGGAGGAAAAGGCGGATCGGGAACGCCGTCCCTTGTCGTTCCCGCGATGGAAAGAATCGCTCGCGGCAGTGCCGCTGGCCCAGGCGGAGAAGGCGGCTTCGATCATTCTCATCAAGGCGTATCTGGCCGGGCTGCCGGAGCAAGAGCGGAGTGGCGCGAGAGAAGCATTACGCTGGTTCGTGCTGGCGGCGGAACGGCAGGCCGGGGGACGCACCGGCGGTGAGCTCAAGATCGAGGTTGAGCGGGAAGGCGAAAGCGCGTCGCCACCTCCGGCGCACAAAGCCGCAACGGACAGCCCGCACGAGCCAGCGCCAGCGGTCTTTGCCGACTGCGAGAACCCGCCGGGGCCCCCGGCCGGTCTCGCTGCGGCCAGCGGCACAGGGCTGCATCAGGCAGCCACGCCGCCGCCGAGCGCGGCAAGCGATCTGGGCGGGCCCGACTGGGAGCGCGACCTGATCAAGGCCTGCCGGGAGCGACACTTCCTCTGGCGCACGGAGGAAACCTACCGGATGTGGGCGGGCCGCTTCGCGCGTTTTCTCGCGCCGCGCTCGCCGTATCGGGCCGAGGCCGAGGACGTGGCGGCGTTCCTCTCCCGCATGGCGGTGGAGGAGCGGGCGAGCGTCTCGGCACAGAAACAGGCCCTGAACGCGCTCGTGTTCCTGCTTCAGGAGGCCTTGCATCGGCAACTCGGCGAGATCGACTTCCACCGCGCGCAGAAGCCCCGGCGGCTGCCCTCGGTGCTCAGCAACGAGGAGTGCCAACGGCTGTTTGCCCAACTGACGGGTGTCACCCAGCTGATGGCCGAGCTGGCCTACGGGTCCGGGCTGCGGCTGCTCGAGTTGTTGCGGCTGCGTGTCCACCACCTGGACCTCGACCGGCGACAACTCCATGTCTACAGCGGAAAAGGCGACAAGGACCGCATCACCGTGTTGCCGCAATCGCTCGTGGGGCCGCTGCGCGACCAACTCGCGCGCTTGCGCGTGCTCTTCGAGGCGGACCGGAACGGGGGCGTACCCGGAGTGTGGTTGCCGGAAGGCCTGGCCCGCAAGTATCCCAACGCGGGGGTGAGCTGGGAATGGCAGTGGCTCTTCCCCTCGCGCGAGCTCAGCGTCGATCCGGAAACCGGAACGGTGCGCCGGCATCACGTGACCGACTCGCCGTTTCAGACGGCCATTCGCGTGGCGGCCCGTCGGGCCGGCATCGACAAGCGCGTCACGCCGCATGTCTTCCGGCATTCGTTCGCGACCCACCTGCTGGAGAATGGCGCCGACATCCGCACCGTGCAGGAGTTGCTCGGGCACGAGAGTGTGGAGACGACGCAGATTTACCTGCATGTGATGCAGAAGGGCGGACTGGGCGCGGTGAGCCCGCTGGACCGGCTGAAACGGTGAGATCAGTCGGCGGAGTTCGGAGGACGGATGGCTGATGACGGAGGACGGTTACCGGTCGACGGTGGGCAGTGGCCGGTGAGCGGTGGCCGGTTGCCTGTCGCCGGTGAGTAGCGGACGGACGGCGGGGGGCTGAGGACGGACGCCAGAGGACGGAAGACGGCGAGCGGACTATCTGCGCTCCGCGTGCTCCGCGGCGCCGCATGAGGACGGATCGGGACCGATGGCCGAAGGGCCGCACGCGGAGACGCAGGGGACGCGGAGGACGGAGAACGGTGGACGGTAACCGGTGGCCGGTTGCCGGTGAGTGGACAACGGAAGACGGAGGCGAGCCTGCCGTCACGGCTCCGTGGCCCCGTAGGTCCAGTCTCCGACTGGACGCCTGCGATCCATGCCGGCTC
>JAGVUB010000041.1 GCA_019136515.1 Verrucomicrobiota bacterium | reverse complement strand
CTTCACCGGCGCGCGCGGCCTCGACGGCGGCGTTGAGGGCGAGGATGTTGGTCTGGAAGGCGATCTCGTCGATGGTCTTGATGATGCGGGTGACGTCTTGGCTGGAGGTGCGCAGGGCGGCCATGGCCTCGTCGAGCCGGCGCATCTGCTCCGAACCCTGTTCGGCGGCGGTACGGGTGTCGGCGGCGGAGTGCTGGGCACGGGGGCGTTATCGGCATTGGCGCGGGTCATGCCGGCGATCTCCTCGAGGGTGGCGCTGGTTTCCTCGAGGGAGGAGGCCTGCGCGGCGGAACCCTCGGCGACTGTGGCGGAGGAGCGCCGTACGGTTCCTGCCTCGGCGGTGGAGTGCTCGGCATCGTCGATGAGCCGCGAGGTGGTGGCGAGGATCGGTCCGACGATGCTGCGACCGAGGCGGCGGGCGGCCTCGAACACGAGCGCGATGGCCAGCAACGAGGCAATGCTGGCCCAGAGCCGGCGGGCGCGAGCGCGAGCTGCGAGGTTGGCGCAGGTGGTGATGAAATCTTCCCGGACGCCGGCAATTTCCTCGCCGAGTTTGCCGTCGAGGAATCCCCAATGGGGCGCCCACTCCGCCTCGGAAGCGATCGGCGGGGCGGTGTCGTTGTTGGCCGCCTCGGCGTGTTGGCGGATGAGGTTGACGGCATCCCGCCATGCGGCGGATTCATGGAGGGCGACGAGGTGGTCGCGCTGGACGCCTTGGCTCAAGGCAAGGACATCCTGCCAATAGACCTCGGCGAGGTTGACGCCGTTGAGCATCCCGTAGGTCTCGGAGGGCACAAGCTTGCGGCTGTTTTTCTCGGCGCGGAGTTGGTGAATGTAGAAGACCACGCCGCCGGCATCGGTGATGGTTTTTACGGGCCAGCATGAGCTTGGAGAGGACGCTGAGCTTGCGGACGACGACGTCGTTGGTCGTGGCATCGACAAGGAAGGGGATGCGGACGACGACGTCGTTGGTCGTGGCATCGACAAGGAAGGGGAGGACGCTGCTGATGTCGCGCCGGGTGCCGTGATAGCCCTCCAGAATGGGCACGCTGTCGGAGTCCTTGATCTGGTTGTAGACGCGGTGGCGGAGTGTAGGGAGATCGGCGATGCGCTGGTCAATGGCGGCAAGGGCGGACTGGAGCGGAAGCGAGAGGGTGGCGGAGTCGATGAGGGCGGACTGGAGCGGAAGCGAGAGGGTGGCGGAGTCGATGAGGGCGCGCTGGTTTTGGTAGACCTCGATGGCGGCGTCGGAGACGCGGCGGGCGGTCTCCTGCTTTTCGCGTTCGGCGCGCCGCTCCTCTTCGGTGCAAACCCAGTTGGGTTTGAAGGCGTACCAGTTGCTCGATTCCGCATCGATGCGCTGGTCGAGGTCTCCGAGTTTCCAGACCGTCTCGGCGAGCACTCCGAGGGCACGGAGTTCGAGCACTTCGGCATGGGCGCGTTTGATGATGAACAGGGCGGGGATCAGGCCGCCGATGGCGGGAATGAGAACCAGCAGCAGGATCTTACGTTCCAGACTGAGTGTGCGCATTGGGGGGGGGGGACATAAGCATCGGGCGATGCCCGGCGGACTTGAGGAGAACGGAGCTTCGTCTGGAGGCAGGTGAGGAGCCTCGAAGTAGGCTCGCCTGCGGCCGTGTGGATGGCGCGGGCCAGGCCTGGTCGCGCAAGTACGGGTCCAACGCCACCCCTCCCGGGCCCGGGGGGGGGCGGTGACACGGGCCCGATTTGGGCGGACCGGCGTCCGCAACTGGCACGGCGGCCAAGCCCGTAGTGGGTTTTGCGTTTGCGCGGGCGGGGCGGCGCGTTGGAGTGCGGGGCGGAACCCTTTACCCCATGAGCAAACCGGTGCGTTGGCTGGCGACGGAGAGCGAACGATGGGTGCGCGAGCGCCTTATCTCGGCGGAGCAGGCGGCGCAGATCCGCGCGCTGTATCCGGCACCTCCGGCCGCGGCGCCGTGGGGGTTGATCGTCTTCTGCGGGCTGGGCGCGGTGATCGTGGGGCTGGGGATCATCCTGCTGCTGGCCTACAATTGGGACGACATTCCGAAGTTCGGGAAGCTCGGCGTGATCTTCGGCGCGATCGCCCTCGCGCACTCGATGCTCTACGGCGCGGGGATCTGGCTGGTGGCGCAGATCTACAACATCGACGAGCACTACCCCAATGGGTTCCTGTTCTGGGGGCTGGGCGCGCTGGCGCTGGCGTGGGTCTTGCGGTCGGTGCCGCAGGGGCTGCTGGCCACGGTGACGCTCGCCTGCTGGGGCCTGAGCGAGTGCTGGGGGTTCGACCGGCCGGCGGGCTGGGCGCTGCTGCTTGTCGCCGGCGGTCTCGGCTCGCTGGCGTGGATGCGGCGCTCCACGGTGCTCCTCGTGGTGGTGCTCGCGGCGGTGTACGCGCTGCTGCTCGGCAGCGCGGGCGCCTGGGGTGGCGGCAGCGCGGCGTTTGCGGCGGCGCTGGCGCTCGGCGTGGGCTTGGTCGCCGCAGTGCGGCTACGGCCGGCGGGCGTGGAGTACGACGGGGTGGTGGCGACGATCCGCCTCTTCGGCTGGCTGGGTTTCCTGTCCTGTTCGTACCTGCTGAGCTTCGACAGGCTTGCCGGCGCGCTGCTCGACTGGGGCGAGGCCGCGGTGGGCGCCCGGGAGCAGCTGATCGCCTACCGCTGGGCGCCGTTCGGGTTGGCCGTGGCGCTGTGGGGGCGTTTGCTGATGCGGGCCCAGCGGGGCGAGTCGCCGCGCGTGCCGTGGGAGGAGTGGCTGTGCCCGATCGGGCTGTTGTACTGCAACCTCCTCGGGGTGACCGGCACGGCGAGCGGCACGCTCTTCGTCTCGCTGGTGTTCAACCTCATCTGCCTCGGCATTGCGGCGATGTGGATGGTGCGCGGCTGCCGCGATGGGCTGCTGCGGGAGACGGTGCTCGGCTCGGTGCTGCTGGCGGTGGTGGTGTTCGCACGGTACTTCGATCTGTTCGAAAGTCTGGCGACACGGGGTCTGGCGTTTCTGCTCCTCGGCGGTCTGCTGGTGGCGGAAGGGTTCTACTACCGGAAGTGTCGACAGACGGCGGAGCCGGAAGGAGGTGTGCGATGAAACGCTGGCTGATCCTCGGCATCGCGGTGGCGCAGTTGGGGCTGCTGGCGTTCATGGCCGGGCAGCGCGAATGGGTGCTGCGGACGGGGCGGCAGGTGTGGCTGCGCACGGCGCCGGTCGATCCGACCGATCCGATGCGCGGCGCCTACGTGCGGCTCGGGTACGAATTCTCGACGGTGAAGAAGGAGCAGTGTCGCGACGGGCTGGCGGCGTGGTTTGCCGCGAAGGGGCCGGAGCGGCTGCGTGACCATGTGGTGTACGCGGTGCTCAAACCCGGACCGCACGGGCTGGCGGAGTTTGTGGCGCTGACGGACCGGCGTCCGGCGGAGGGCTTGTACCTGCGCGGGCGGGCGGACTCGCACTGGTCGAGGGAGTCGCTGCAAGTTCGCTACGGGCTCGAGGCGCTGTTTCTCCAGCAGGACCACGCGAAGGCGCTCGAGGTCGAGGCGGCGCGGCAGCGCTGGGCGGAGGGCCGCATGATCGACGCGAAGGTGGCCGTGGGGACATCCGGGATCGCGGTGCATCGCGGGCGGAGCACCCGGTCGTCGCGGTGAAGGTGACGTTCAAGAACCATGGGGCGGAGCCGGTGGCGTTGTGGCTGCCGGCAGATCCGACGGCGGGGTTCCGGCTGGTGCCGGATCCGCTGTGGGGTGTCTCCGAGTGCCGCTGGAATCAGCCGAGCGGGCCGGCGCCGGTGCCGCAGGCGAGCGAGGTGCGCCGACTGGCGCCGGGCGAGGAGGCGACCGTGCGGCTGGATCTGGCGCGACCGGAGTGGCTCGTCGTTATTCGCGAAAAGGAGACGGGCGCCGAACGGTCGGTCTCGGTGGCGGAACTGGGCGGCGTGCCCGCCGGTGTGCGGTTCCTGTTCGAGTACGCGCCCCCGGCGGAGTCGGTGGTGCACGACTGGTCCTTCGTGGATCGGCTGTGGCTTGCGCCGCTGCGCACTCCGGCGTTCTACGCCCGCGACTCGCGGGCGGACTGAGACGCGCGGCGCGAGGTGGAAAAGAAAAGCGCCGGGCTGGAGGGCCCGGCGCTCGAAGGTTGGCGAACGGTCGCGCGGTGGAGACTCAGCGGTACTCCTCGCCGGAGACGGCGTTGAGCACCTTGTAGTTTTCCACGTGGTAGTTCGGGTCGGCGCGGAAGGAGAGCTTCACGCCGTAGAGCTTCTCCATGCGGACGAGCAGATCGGCGTCCTCGACCTTGAGGCGCTCGAGCACGCTGGGGTGCACGAGCACGCGCAGGGCGAACTCCTTGCCCGGGTAGCGCAGCTGCAGGCGGCGC
>JAGVUB010000107.1 GCA_019136515.1 Verrucomicrobiota bacterium | reverse complement strand
CCACCTCGCCGAGCGCGGCGTCGCCGCCGGCCGCGAGCTCGGCCAGCCGGCCGTCGGCCGCTGCCGCGAGCAGCCCGCGGTCACCGGCGAGCATGCGCAGGGCGACCCACTCGCCCTGCGGCAGCCCGGGGAACGCCGCGTCGAGCTTCGCCCGCACCGCACCGAGCGCGTGCTCGAGCTCCGGCGACGACAGCCGCAGGGCCGGCGGCCGGCAGCAGGTCGCGCCCGTCGCCACCGCCGCGACCGCCTCGAGCAGCTCGGGCAGGCCGCGGCCCTGCCGCGCCGCGCACGGCACCACCGGCACGCCGAGCTCGCGCGCGAGCTGCCGTTCGTCGATCTCCAGGTGGTGCGCCTGCGCCTCGTCGATGAGGTTGAGCGCCACCACCACGCGATCGGAAATCTGCAGCACCTGCAGCAGCAGGTTGAGGTTGCGCTCGAGCGCCGTGGCATCGACGACGACCACCGTCACGTCGGGCCGGCCGAAGAGGATGAAGTTGCGCGTCACCTCCTCGTCGGCCGAGGCGCTGAGGAGCGAATACGTGCCGGGCAGGTCGACGAGGCGATAGCGTTTGTCGCGGAACGCGAACGCGCCCTCGGCGCGCGCGATCGTCTTGCCCGGCCAGTTGCCGGTGTGCTGCCGCAGGCCGGTGAGCGCGTTGAAAACCGTGCTCTTGCCGGTGTTCGGGTTGCCCGCCAGCGCGACGACGAAGTCCGCCTCGCCCACCTGCACGCCCAGGCGCCGCAACGCCGTGCGCCGCGACGGGCACGCCTCGCAGGCCGGGGGCAGTTTCGCCGCCGCCCCGGGCGTATCCGACGGCGCGCTCACGGCTGCACCTCCTCGGCCTCGACGAGAATCTGTTCGGTCTGCTCGCGACGCAGCGCCACCAGCGTGCCGCGCACGCGGAAGGCGATCGGGCTGCTCAACGCGGCCGCGAACTCGCGCTCGATCCGCGTGCCCGGCACCAGGCCGAGATCGAGCAGGCGTTGCCGGGCCTGCCCGCGGATCACCGGCGAGAGCCCGGCCACGATCGCGCGGCCGCCGGGCGGGAGGTCCGCCAAGCGGCGTCGGCTGGTCGGCGCCGCACCGGCCATCGTCGCCGCCACATGCACCAGATCCGCCTCGGCCGGACTGAGCGCGAGCCAACGGCCGTCGACCTCCAGCTCCACCCGGTCGGCATGGCGCCGTACCGCGCGCACCAGCGACCCCGGCGCGAGCCCCGCGCGATGCACCGCAGCGTAGAGCGCCGGCGGTTCGTCCTCGAGATGGACGACCAGCGCCGGCTGCGTCTCCGGCCAGTCGAGCAAGGTCGGCGCCGCCGCGGCGGCGAACCGGCCGTCGCGGTCGGGGATCGGATCGCCGTGCGGATCGAAACGCGGGTTGCCCAACGCATCGGCCAGGGCGTTGGCCGCCTCGGGCGTGAGCGCGTGCTCGGCGCGGTCGGCCGCGGTGTGCCACTTCTCCGGGGGAAGCCCGGTGTGGCGGGCCAGCCGCGTCTCCAACAACCGGTGCGAGCGCAACAGGTGCCGCCCGCGGGCGCGGCCCGCCGCCGTGAGCTCGTAGCGGGCCTCCACCCGCGCCACCAGGCCGGCGCCCGCGAGCTGCTCGACCGTGCGCGCGAGCCGGTCGCGGGGCGCCTCGAGCACACCGGCCAGCGACTCCAGATCGTCGGCACGCCCGTCGGCCTCGCGCTCGGCCAGCCGCTTGAGCACATCGTCGCCCAGCGGGTCGGACGCGGAGAACGGCAGTTTTGTAGCGGCGGCCATATCGTGTAGCTAGTGCTACATTTTTGCGCTTGGTCAAGCGCCGTTCCCTTGTTCTAGTCCGGGCATGCCCGCCGCCTCCCGCCCCGTCCGCCCCGCCGCCGCCCGGGCGAAAGCCCGCCCGAGCGCGACCGTCGAGGCGCTGCGCCAGACCCGCGCCGCGCACGCCAACGAACTGGCGGAGGACTATGTCGAGGCGATCGCGGCGCTGGCGGCGCGCTGTGGCGAGGCGCGGCTGGTGGACCTCGCGCACGAGCTCGGCGTGACGCACGTGACCGTGCACCGCGCGATCCTGCGGCTGGCCCGCGCCGGGCTGGTGAAGAGCGAACCGTACCGCGCGATCTTCCTCACCGATGCCGGCCGCGAACTCGCCGAGCAGTGCCGCACGCGCCACGAGACGGTCTTCGCCTTCCTGCGCAGCCTCGGCGTGCCCGAGGCCGTGGCCCGGCGCGACGCCGAGGGCATCGAGCACCACGTGAGCCCCGAGACGCTCGCCGCCTTCGCGAAGGCGCTGCCGAAGGGCAAGTAAAGGTAAGGGCGTTTCTCCGACTGTTTCCGCCGTAACGCGGAAACATCCGCCAGCGCGGCTCAGGACCGGTGCCGCGCGGTAATCCCGATAAGCACAGGTGGAACCGACAGAAGGGAACGAAGTGTGAACGAGTTGGGTCAGGAAATTCGGGGTTTCGGTCTTCACCGGGCAGGTGAAGGGTAACTCCCCGGGCCTGTCGGCACTCACAAGCAACATGAACCAGAAGCCACGGATTCCACGGATGAACACGGATCGTTCCCTGGTCATCCGTGCCCATCTGTGTTCTGCCGTACGGCAGAATGGTCAATTTTCGGATGGATCGCGTCACAGTATTGCTTTCCCGCAAGGCCGTGCCCCGGCGCGCGTCTACGCTGAGTTCCCATAATGCGGAGTCCCTTTGTTTCCTTCGTTACCTCCTGTCGTCTGCAGAATTTGGGGTGATCGCGGCGGCTTCGGAGAAGCCTCCCTACCTCCCGAACAAAAAGGCGCACCGGGAACCGGTGCGCCTTGGAAAATCCGAGAGGGGCAAAGTTCGATCCGCCGCCTCAGCTTGAGGCCGGCTCCTCGCCCGCCGCGATGCGCCGCGCCTTCAGGTCGCTCTCGATCTGCGCGACGCGTTTCTCGTTGAGCGGATAAAACAGAAAGATGACGAGCGCGACGAGACCGCACATCGCCGGCAAGTAGCCCATCATCGACTTCATGCCGGTGAGGACCTCCAGCGTCTGCGCGACATTGGCCACGTACCCCGTGCCGGTCAGCATCCGACCGGCGAAGTAGATGCCGACCGCCCAACCAACCTTCTGCGACATCGTCGCCGCCGAGAAGACCAGCCCGGTGGCGCGTCGCCCGCGCTTCCACTCAGCGTAGTCGGCGGTGTCGGCGTACATCGCCCAAAGCAGCACGCTGAGCGGGCCGCCCATCATCGAGCCGACGAACTGGAGTCCGATGATCAACTTCACCTGTTCGGGGCGGAGCCACTGGTAAGACAGCGTCACGAGCAGCGCGACGATGAACAAGCCCAGGAAAGTTGTTCGTTTGCCGAGCCGCACAGCAACGAAAGGAACCAGCATGATGCCGAGGATCGCACCAGCATCACCGGCGACATTGAATGCACCGAAGAGTTGTTTGTAGCCCAGCTCATGGGTACCGAGGAACGGCAACGTCACGGTCTGCGTTCCGACATAGTAGTCGAAGTAGTGCGCCGAAATCGTGCCGCGAATGGCCCAGCACAGGATGAAGGGCAGCGTCATCGCGAGCAGGATCAGCCAAGGGCCGTTGGTGAAAAGATCCTTCAGGTCGCGACCGAGCTTCGTCTTTTGCCCCACCGGCGGCTTCACGCGCTCCTTCGTGCCGAAGGCGGTGAAGAGGAACAGTGACACGGCGATGACTCCGTAGACGACCAACGTTAGCTGATAGCCCAGCTGGAGGTTGCCGCGCCCAAGCAGGTCGGTGAGGTACGGTAGCGAGGGCTTCGCGAAGAGTCCGGCGGCGAAGGCGCACACGAACTTGATCGAGGAGACCTTGGTGCGCTCGGCGGAGTCGGGCGAGATCACCCCGAGCAGCGCGGTGTACGGGATGTTCACCACGGTGTAGAGGATCATGATCAGGTTGTAGGTGCCGGCCGCCCACACGATCTTGCCGGACATGCTCAGGTTCGGCGTGGTGAAGGCGAGCACCGCCGCCGCCGCCAACGGCACGCAACCGAAGAGGATATAGGGGCGGAACTTGCCCCAACGTGTGTTGGTGCGGTCGGCCAACGCGCCGATCATCGGGTCGTTCACCCCGTCGAAGATACGGCTCCACAAGGAGATCGCCCCAGCCACGGCGGCGGAGATGCCGAAGACGTCCGTATAGAACTTCAGCAGGTAGGTACCGATCACGGCCCAGTAGATGCAGGACGCGAAGTCGCCCACGCCGTAGGCCAGTTTTTCTTTAAGACGCAGTTTGTCGCCAGACATTGGAGAGAACCCGATGCGGGTGTTCAGGGGGATTACTTTTGGGGGGGAAGGGAAAGTGAGGGTGAGCAACCGCCCAGCGGAAATCCATTCTGTTCTGAACCGCACGCGCGCAGCACCGCGCCATTGATGCAACACCGGGTTCAATCATCGCGGCTGGCCAGGTGGCCCGTCCGCCGCCTGAATCCCTCGCATGCCCGCTCCCGCCCACCGCTCCAACGACCCGCTGCACGGCCTCACGCTCGAGGCGATCGTCACCCAGCTGGAGAAGTGGTACGGCTGGGAGGAGCTGGGCCGGCGCATCCCGATCCGCTGCTTCCTCTTCGACCCGAGCGTCAAATCGAGCCTGAAGTTCCTCCGCAAGACGCCGTGGGCCCGCCAAAAGGTCGAGGAGCTCTACCTCGCCACGTTGCCACCGGAGGGGTGAACCAAACGCGGTTCTTGTGGCATCGTTCGCCAGAACGGCGAAGCCGCCCGCGATCAGCGGGCGCCGTGCCCACCGCCCCGGAGGCGATCGGCCGAAGGACACTTCCAAGGTTTCGCCGTTGGCGAACCCCCTCAGCCTCGAACCGGCAGTTCGGACAGGTCACAGAGGCGGAGGAGAGACGGCAGGAGATCACGGAGGGGAACTCGGGTGCTCGCAATGTGGTCCGGCCTGCTCACCCAAAGGGTGAGCCTCCCCGGCTTCTGGTTCTCCTCCGAACTCTCGGTGTACTCCTGCCTTCTCTCTGTGGCCTCTGTGTCCAACTGCATTTTTAGGCTCGGGGGTTCCATTCCATCCGTTCCTGCGCAGACGTCTCGGGTTGCCGCCGCGCCCGCGGCCGTTCTCTCTGTCCTTCCCGTGGCCAAGAAGCGCTTCAACGACCATCCGTTCCCGTACCACACCGAGCTCGAGCTGGAGATCTCCACGCTCACCAACCTCGGCATCGGCCTGGGGCGCGTCGACCTGCCAATTGCGGAATGCGGAATGCGGATTGCGGACTCGAAGACCGCCTCCGCAACCGCCAGCCCGCGAGCGCCCGATCCAGCCAATCCGCATTCCGCAGTCCGCGATCCGCAATCTTCCGCCGCCGCGGGCGGCTCCGGCTGGGTCGTGATGGTGCCCTTCGCGCTGCCGGGCGAACGCGTGCGCGTGCGGGTCTTCCGCAACCACAAGAACTACTCCGAAGCCGACCTCGTCGCCGTCCTCACCCCCTCGCCCGAGCGCATCGCCCCGCGCTGCCCGCTCTTCGGCACCTGCGGCGGCTGCCAGTACCAGAACCTCTCCTACGCCGAGCAGCTCCGCTGGAAGCAGCGCCACGTGGCCGAGCTACTGCGCCACATGGCGAAACTCGAGTTCCCGGTGAACCCGGTGATCCCCTCGCCGCGCGAGTTCGGCTACCGCTCGAAGATCACCCCGCATTTCGAATGCGGATTGCGGTATGCGGATCGCGGATTGGCCAAACCCACGAGCGCCGGAGCGGAATCGCCCGTCCCTGCCGAACCGAGCGAGGATCCCGGTACGGACCCCACCGCCGGCCTCTCCGTCCCTTCCGCACTCCGCGATCCGCAATCCGCATTTCCCATCGGCTTCCTCAAGGCCGCCTCGCGTTTCGCGCTCGTCGACGTGCCCCAGTGCCCGATCGCGACCGACGCCATCAACGCCGCCCTGCCCGCCGCCCGCGACGCGATCCGCGCCAAGGCCGCCGCCGGCGGCTACCAGCGCGGTGCCACCGTGCTCCTGCGCCACTCGCTGGAGGGCGTGACCTCCGACTACGAGGCCACGATCACCGAGGAGATTCCCTTCGCCGAACCTGTACCCGGCCGCGCCGAGGCCGGCCTATCCGCAACAATCGTTGCGCCGGGTTCACCGCCCCCGGCTACAGCACCCGCCGGCTCCTCCGCCAATCCGCAGTCTCGGAGGTGCGAAGCACCGGAGATTCTGCCGAACGGCAGAACGCAATCGCTCCGCCTGCGCTTCCTCGCGCGCGACTTCTTCCAGAACAACCCGTTCATCCTGCCCGCCTTCACCGGATACGTGCGCGAGCAGGCCGCCGCCTCCGGCGCGCGGTTCCTCGTCGACGCCTACTGCGGCAGCGGCCTGTTCGCCCTCAGCGCCGCGCACCGCTTCGAGCGCGTGGCCGGCGTCGAGCTCAGCGCGACCTCCGTGCGCTGGGCGCAGGACAACGCCGCCGCCAACGGCATCGCCAACGCCACCTTCCTCGCCGCCGACGCCGCCGCGATCTTCGCCGGGCTCGACTTCCCCGCCGCCGACACCGCGGTCGTGATCGACCCGCCGCGCAAGGGCTGCGACGAACTGTTCCTCCGCCAACTCGTCGCCTTCGGCCCGCGCGTCATCGTCTACGTGTCGTGCGATCCGGCCACGCAGATGCGCGACCTCGCGCTGCTCCAGCCCGCCGGCTACGCGCTCACCGCCGTGCAGCCCTTCGACCTCTTCCCGCAGACACGCCACCTTGAGTGTGTGATCACCCTGCGGAAAACCTGACCGCCACCCCCGCGACCGGCACCGCGCTGGCCCCGGCCACGTTCCCTTCGTTGCTTTCCGTTCCGGTCCGTTCCTAGTCTGTCCCGTCTCCACAACCCCGCCATGTCCAGCGACGCCGCGCCTCCATCGCCCCCGTCCCCGCCGCAGCCTCCGCCCGCGGAGGGCATCGAGATCCGCAGCCACTTTGTCCGCTCGCGCAACGCCGTCGTCATCCGCGCCACGCTCTCGGAGTTGTACGTCGACTACTTCCTCCACCTCGCCGCGCAGCAGCTCCGGCCGGATCCCGCTCACATCGCGCTCTTCAAGGACGCCCTCGCCGCCTTCGTCCTACACTGCACGGCGCGCCCGCGCTACGAGATGATCGCGTGGACGCTGCATTTCGAGGAGCCGATGGTGAACCTCTTCCTCACCGCCGACACCGAGGAGGAGGCCGTGACCGGCCGCATCCTCGCCGAGAACGTCCGCGAGATGGGCGGCAACCACCTCTATGCCGACGTCGTCGCGCACAACAAGTCGCCGCGCCGCAGCGCCGTGCCCTTCGCCGGCGCCGACGCGTTCCGCGCCGCCGAGGCCTTCTACCTCCAGAGCGAGCAGCGGCCCGCCCGATTCTTCGCCACGGCGCCCGAGGAGTTCGTGATGGTTTGCTCGCATCCCGACTGCGACACCGCGTGGTTCGAGGGCCTCACCGTCGACGCCCTCCGCGAGCTCGACCAGACCGAGACCCTCTCCCTGCTCGAGCGCCGTCGCTACGCCTGGCGCTGCGGCTGCAACCAGCAGAAGATCCTGCGCGTGCTCGCCCCCGTGATGCGCAAGGACCCCGCCGAGCTGTTCGGCGACGAACCCTCGGTGCAGGTCAGTTGCCCCCGCTGCGCCGCCAAGCACATCGTCACCCGCGAAGCCCTGGAGGCCTTCATCGCGCAGAATCCGGCATAGGTGGGCTAGACGTATCTTCTTCCGGTTCCTGATTCCCAGTTTTCCACATTCCCCTCCGTCTTCTGTCCTCCACCCTCCGCCCCGCCCCGACCCCGCCCCCGGAACCTCCCCTCGCCCCATCGGTCCCACCCCATCTGCTCAAACTACCGCGCCGCGCCTCCACTCCGCGGCCCCGGGCACGGAACCGACCTCCTCGCCCAGCCATGACACCGCTCCTCCGCTCCCTCCTCTCCGCCGCCACCGCGCTCGTCCTGCTCGCGCTGGCCACCCCCGCGCTCCAGGCCGCGCCCGACCCCGTCCCGACCAGCCGGGTGAAGCTCGTCTTCGCGAACTGGGAGAAGTTCACCGACATCGTCGTCGACGGCTCCACCACCAAGAGCGGCAGCGACCTCATCCACGACGAACTCCAGCGCCACCTCGTCGCGCTCGCGAAGAACCGCATCGCCCCCGGCCAGACCCTCGTGATCACCATGCGCGACATCGACCTCGCCGGAGTCGTCGAACCGTGGCGCGGCGCCGACTTCGGCCGGGTGCGCTACCTGCGCGACACCCACCCACCCCGCCTCGTCTTCGACTACCAGCTCCTCGATGCGTCCGGCGCCGTCCTCCAGGAAGGCAGCGAGAAGCTCACCAACCTCACGTTCCGTTACCAGACGGTGGTCGGCGATCGCGAGGTCACCTATTACGAGAAGCAGCTCCTCTCCGACTGGATGAGCGCCACTTTTCGCAAGCTCGCCAAGGAGCGGTCGAAGCCTTAGCACTACTTCCGACCGTCGCGGCAGCAGTCCCATATCTCTGCCTCCCCGGTTGTCTCGCGGCCGGCGTCCTCACCGACGCCGGCCGTCTGCTTGCCGGGCGGCGGCTTCCGCCGCCATCACGCCGCGGAGCCCGTTCCGCCACGACCAGTTCGCTGCGTTCCGCCGTTCTCGGCTGCGCCGCCCGGCGATGGACCGGAGCGCCGGTCTGCGCCGTCTTTCACCTCGGCGCTTCGCGCTCTCGCCACTCGTCGCCTCGACCCTCGACGGCCTGATCGCGGCTCAGCCGTGATCAGGCCGTTGCCTCAAATCCACGAGCGAATCTCCGGCCACCGTTGGTGAAACCACCGGCCGGCATGCTCTCCCCGTGGGTCCGGTCTCCGACCGGACACCTCCGACTCCAGCCGTGACCGACGGCTCACGTATTCCGGCGTCCAGTCAGAGACTGGACCTACTCGCGGACTGCCTGATTGCGGCTCAACGGGCCCCGGGTTTGGCGAGGAAGAACCGGGCCAGCGGGGTGGGCTTGTAGATCTGCAGCGGCGGACATCCCTTGTTCGTCTCGCCGAAGGCGATCAGCTTGCCGATGTAGTGCTCGTTCAAGACCGTGCCGCGCGTGAAGAGCGCCACCTCCGAGCAGCCCGGCGGCGGATAGCAGTCGGCGAGCAGGTCCGCCTTGCGGAGCGCCTGCGTCGTCACCGGTCGCACCGGGCAGGGCTGTGTACAGACGGTCAACGCGATCTCCGCACCGGCGAGTTCGAAGAAGTAGGTCGTCGCGCCATCGCCCACCGGCACGTCCTGGTAGGTGCGGTCGACACGCTGCCCATGCGCGAGGTACGCCGCCAACGGTTCGCCGCCGCGGCCCTGCAGCATCGCGCGCAGCGAGGAGCCGATGATCGTGAGCGCCTCGACGATGAACACCTGGCCCGCCGCGGGGCTGGCCGGGCGTTGCAGCGCCTGCGCGAAGATCGTGTTCACCGACAGCGGATCGGCCTCGAGCAGCAGATCCACCCAGCACTCGCGATCAGGCAGCACGAACCCGACCCAGGCCGAATAGGAAATGCGATACGGGCGGCTCGCGTCGCTCAGGCGGCGCGTGGCGGTCGCATCGAGTCCCAGCTCCCGCAGGGCGTGCACCGTGCGGAACGACACCTCGTCGGCCGACAACCCCAACTCGGCCACCGGCGCGGCGGGCGCGGGTGACGATTCGGGCGGCGGTTCGGGCGCGGGCGAGGAAGTCGGCACGGGAATCGGCGCGGAAGGAGCGGCGGGCGCGACAGGGGCCGGGCCCTCCACCGCGGGCCGGGCGGCCATCTCCCCGAGCATCTTGTGCCGCTCAACCAACGCCTCGAACTCCTCGAGCCGCTCCTGGATCTCCAGCGCACAACCGATCGAGCGCTCGGCGACGCGCAGCCGCGCGAGCATCTCCGCGGAACGAAACGGTTTGGTGAGAAAATCGTCGGCCCCCGCGTCGAGATCAGCGGCCAGATCCGCCTCGCTGTTCTTCGAGGTGAGCATGAGCAGGTAGGGCCGGACACGCAGCTTGGTCTCCCTCAGTTTCGCACAGACCTCCGGGCCGGTGAGGTCGGGCATCATCCAGTCGATGATCGCGACATGCGGCGCTCCCTCCGCCTTGAGCAGCTCGAACGCCTGCCGGCCACCCTCGGCAATCACCACCTCGTGGTGGTTCTTCTCGAGGAAGACCTGCATGATCCGACGAACGGTCGGCTCATCGTCGGCGACGAGGATCTTCATGGCGGGGCGTTGTGGGATCGGCGAAAGGGGTCAGGTTTTACCCTTTACCTTTTGGGAACCGGGAGCAGCCACAGCGCAGCCGAGCTGAGCTTCGGCTTCGTCCGCGGAAACCGAGGTGGCGGAGTTCACGGCCGTCGGCGGGAAGGGATCATGTCGCGACTCTCAACAAAAGGCGCAGTCATGGCTGATCCTCGCAGTAGGACCCGCTGAGCGAGGATTTCTGGGCGAGCGCCGATCAACCGGCGCTCGTGGCCCAGGCGATCCGCACAGACAGTAGCGAGAAGCGAGGAGGACGAGGGCACCTCCGACTAGGTCGGATCAGTGTCCATTAGTGTGCATCAGTGGTTCCACTTCCGAGCCGCTGAACAGCTCCGCCGCCCAGCTACGTAGAGGCAACCGGCAGGATTGAACCACAGAGTGCACAAAGAACCCGAAGAGGTCGGACTCCGTGCCCTCCGTGTCCGCTGCCGAAGGTTCTGCCGCTGGGCAGAATGGTGAAATGCCCGTTCCCGTCTTCCTGATTTCCACATTCCCGATCCGCTGAACGGCTTTGCCGTCCAGCTACGGACCGGGGTCGACGCCCCCAGCTACAGTTCCGTCATCAGTGGCCATCAGTGTGTTCTGCCGTACGGCAGAATGGTTCCACTTCCGATCCTCTGCGTTCCATGCGGGTAACCTCTTCTCCGTGCCCTCCTCCGCCTCCGTGTTCTCTGTGACCTGTCCGTTCTGCCCGTTCCCGTTTTCCTGGTTTCCACATTCCCGAACCGCTGCACGGCTTCGCCGTCCAGCCGCGCTCGGCAACACGCCCCGTAGGGCCGGTCTCTGACCGGCCACCTTTGGCTCACGCACAACACTCCGGCTCATGCCGGGCGTGACCGGTCGGAGACCGGTCCTACGGGTAAAAAGGAAAGGACGGGGCGGACGCCGCTCTCGCGAGCGGCGCCACACCTCCAGCCTCTTGCCTCTAGCCTTCGCGGGCGCGGCGCGCCCGCTCAGCCCATCTGGGCGACGATCTTCGTGCCGGGCTTGAGGAGCTTGGCGGGGACGAAGTTCCCCGCGACGGCCTTCCCGTCGACGGTGAGCGAGGCGATGCCCTTGCTCACGCCGGGGGCGTTGATGACGTCGATCTCGATCTTCTTGCCGCGGAACGTGCGCTTCACGCTGAAGCCGGTCCAGCTCTGCGGGATGCAGGGATCGACGACAAGGCCGTCGGCCTGCGGGCGGATGCCGAGGATGAACTGGGTGGCGGTGTAGTGGGACCACGAGGCCGTGCCGGAGAGCCACGGCACGCGGCTCTTGCCGTACTTCTTCGAGGCCGGCGCGTGGGTGCTCTGGCAGTGCACGTAGGGCTCGATCTCGCGGATCTCGGCCTGGTCGTTCTGCGCGGCGGGCATGAAGGAGCGGTAGTAGCGGTAGGCCTGGTCGCCGTTGCCGCGGGCGATCTCGGCGAGCACGGCCCAGCTCTGGGTGTGCGAGAAGATGCCGCCGTTCTCCTTGGTGCCGGGGTTGAAGAGCACGGCGCGCATGACCTTCACGGGCGTCTTGTCGAAGGGCGGGTTGCAGAGCGCCACGCCGTAGTCGGAGGCGAGGAGCTTCTGCATCGCGGCGAGGGATTTCTCCATCTGCGCGTCGGTGGCGGCGCCGGAGAGGATGGCCCAGCACTGGGTGTTGATGTAGATCTTGCCCTCCTTGGCCTTCTTCGTGCCGAAGACGGTGCCGTCCTCGCCGATGGCCCAGATGAACCACTCGCCGTCCCAGCAGACCTTCTGGATCTTGGCGTCGAGCTTCTTCAACTCGGCGCGGGCCCAGGCGGCGTCCTTCGCGCGGCCGAGCGTGTCGGCAATGCCGGCGAAGATGTCGAGGCCCATGCGGACCTGGAAGGTGACGAACACGCTCTCGCCCTTGTAGCCGAGCTTGAGGCAGTCGTTCCAGTCGGCGAGCAGGCCGCAGGGCAGGCCGTGCTTGCCGGTGCGCTCGAGGTTGAACTCGAGGGCGCGGCGCAGGTGGGCGAATACGGTGGCCTGGCCCTTGTCGGCATACGGGACGACGAGGTCGTAGAACTTCTGGTCGCCGGTCTCGGCGACGTAGGCCGGCACGGAGTTGAAGAACCAGAGGCAGTCGTCGCTGCGGTAGTGCGAGGGCGGAGTCGGCTTCATCGCGCCGGGCTTGTGCGACCACGGGCGCACCTCGGGCTGCGCGCCGCCGGTGGAGTCCTGCGCGGAGAGCATCAGGATCATGCGCTCGCGGACGAGCTCGGGGATCATGCCGGTGACGCCGAGGAAATCCTGCACGGTGTCGCGGAAGCCGAAGCCGTCGCGCTGGTCGCCGGTGTAGACGAGCGAGCAGGAGCGCGACCACTCGAAGGTCATGAGGGCGTTGTAGGCGCCCCAGACGTTGACCATGTGGTCGAAGTCGGCGTCGGGCGTCTGGACCTGCATCGTATCGAGGAGTCCGTGCCAGTACTTCTTGAGCTTCGCCAACTCGCGCTCGACGGCGGCGACGTTGGCGAACTTGGCGCGGGTCTTCTTCGCGACGGCGGCCTTGCCGGTGCCGAGGAGGACGATGACATCGGCGGTCTCGCCGGCGCCGAGGGTGAGGTCGCTCTGGATGGCGCCGCAGCCGTTGTCGGCGAAGTGCTCGTTGTTGCCCAGCTGGCCGCGCTCGACGGCCTCGGGCCGGTCGTAGCTGCGGTACACGCCGAGGAACTTCTCCCGCTCGCAATCGAAGCCGGCGATGGTGCCGCCGACCTGTGTCATCCACCACCAGCGGGACTGGTCGTTGTTGGCGAAGTTGGCCGGGTCCTCGGGCAGGCGCTTGCAGGACGAGGCGGCGATGATGCCGTCCTTGAAGACGGCGTCGGAGATGTACTGGGCGTACTGGAGGTTGAAGGTGTCCTGCGTGAGGTTCCACTCGGTGGTGAACTCGCAGAACGAGAAGACGGAGAGCTGGCGGGGGGCGCCGGAGTTGTTGGTGACGCGCAGGTGCCAGTATTCGAAGTCCTGGTCCAGCGGCACGAAGTAGGTGGCCTGCGAGATGATGCCGGAGTACTCGCTCTCGATCACGGCGTAGCCCGGGCCGAAGCGCGTGGAGGTCTTGTACTGCTCGAGCGGCTTGCCCACGGGCTGCCACGCGGCCGACCAGAAGTCGCCGGAGGCGGCGTCGCGCAGGTAGAACTGGCGGCCGGGCATGTCCATCGGCACGGCGTTGTAGCGGTGGCGGAGGAAACGGCCCGACGCGGGCGAGCGGGTGAAGCTGTAGCCGCCGGCGTTGTTGGTGATGATTGCGCCGTAGCGGCGGGAGCCGAGGTAGTTGGACCAGGCGCGGGGGGTGTCGGGGCGCGTGATCACGTATTCGCGGGCAGCGTCGTCGAAGTGGCCGTATTGCATGGGAAGCGAGGGACGAGGGACTCGAGGGAGGGGAACCGGGGCCGGCCGAAGTACGCGGGGGCGACTGCGGCGAAGGAGCCTCGGGAAAGCGTCAACGAAGCCCGAGCACGCGGGTGCGGGCAAGCCGCGTTTGGCGACGCGGCGGCGGGAAGGCACGCGGTTCGGGAAATTGATGCAGGAGCGGCGGCGGCGCGGGGCGCCGTTCGCGGAGATTTTCTCCCGGCCTTCCGGCTCTCGTCCGCTCGTCCGCTCGACGCTCGACTGCTCACCGTTCAGCGCAGGAAGAAATCGATCGTGGTGACGATGCGGACGGTCTTCACCTCGGGCGTGGCGGCGTCGCGGTCCTCGATCTCCATCACGCCCTGCGTGGCGCGGCGGATGGTGCCGACCTCGGCGCGCGAGTCCTGGGCGAACTTCTCGGCGGCGGCGCGGGCGTTGGCGGTGGCCTCGGCGATCATCGCCGGTTTCACCGAACCGATGTCGGTGAAGAGGAACTCGGGCTTGTCGCCGTACTCGTTGCGCACGAGGGCGACGCCGGAGCCCAGCAGAGTATCGGCGCCCTGGATCGCCTTCTTGACGACATCGACCTTGCCGCTGCGGACAACGAGCACGACCACGGCCTTGTAGCGGGCGAGCTCCTCGCGGTTGTACTGGATGCGCTCGTCCTCGCGGTCGGTGATGATCGGCAGGCCGTGCGCGATCTCCTCGGCGGCGACGCCCTGCGCGAGCAGATAGTCCCGCACCTGGCCACGGGCGCGCTCCATCTCGCCCTTCAACGCCCCGAGATCCGGCGCCGTCACCTCGCACCGGATCGGCCAGATCGCCAGATCAGCCTTCACCTCGCGTTCGGAGAGTCCCTTCACCGTCAGGTAACGGTCGAACTCGCGGCCACGCTGGACCGCGCGCCCCACTTGGATGCCGAAGACCGCCAGGCCGGCGGCGAGAAGAATGCCCAGAACTGCAAAGGAACGAGTGGTGATCATGGAGAGGAGGTTTACGCGGAGAGTGTCCGGTGTGGCGGCGCATGGCAGCGAGATTCCGACAAGCGGGCCGACAGGAGGTCTGGCGGTTGCCCTGCCGCAGTGCGTGGGCAGGAGGTCGGCTGGATCGCTGCGTCCGCGTAGCTCGGACCGGCCATGTCACACGGCCGCCGGCACCGCGGCACCCGTGGGCGCGGCGGGCACCAGGCCCGCGAGGCCGCGGGGCACCGGCCCGGGCAGGCCGCGCCGGATCGCCTCGCCGAGGATGGCCTCGGTGGCGGTGGCTCCGATGCGCGCGACGCCCAGCACCCGCACGCGCAACAGGTCGTCGAGCGTGCGCACTCCGCCCGCGGCCTTCATCTTCACGTCGGGGCCGCTGTGGCGGCGCATGAGGCGCAGATGGTCGTCGGTGGCCCCGCGGTAGTTGTAGCCGCCGTCCGGCTGCTTCACGAAGCCGTAGCCGGTGGAGGTCTTCACGAACGCCACGTTGAGCTCCGTGCAGATCTCGCAGAGCCGGACGATGTGCGCCTCCTGCAGATAGTCGTTCTCGAAGATGACCTTCAGGAGCGCCCCACGCGCGCGACACACAGCGTTCACGGCGTCCAGTTCGTCGGCCACGTAGTCCCAGTCGCCGCCGAGCACCTTCCCGATATTGACGACTACATCGATCTCGGTCGCGCCCTCGGCTGCGGCCCGATCGGCCTCCGTGACCTTGAGCGCGATGTGGCTGTTGCCATGCGGAAAACCGGCCACCGCGCACACGCCCACTCCCGAGCCACGCAACGCCTCGACGGCAACCGGCACCGTGTAGGGCTTCACGCAGGCGGTGGCGCAGCCGCAGCGCCGCGCGACCGCCAGCCCCGCCTCGAGTTGCGTATCGGTGAGCGTGGGATGGAGCAGCGAGTGGTCGATCATCCGGGCCAGATCGACGACCGAGGGGGCTGGGCAACGCTGGGGCATGGGAGGCGGATCACCGCTGGGTTGGGCCCGAGTATTGCCGGAATCCCCCCTGGCGCGAACGGAAACCCGCCGCCGCCCCGCAACCGCGCAGGCGGCAGCCCGGGGCGCACGTCCCGGGCCTGAGTCCGCCCCGGCCGCGCGGGCGCCATCCGGCCCGCACGCCGAAAATGTGTCGCCCGGCCCCGGCCGGTCTCCTTGTCTGCCCGGATGCAGGACGGCAAACAGCAGCACTCGCGGGCCGTGCTCGGCCTCCTCGGCGCCGCGCTCCTCTGGAGCATGGGCGGCGTGCTGCTCAAGTCCGTCCACATCCATCCGCTCGCCGTCGCGGGCGGCCGCGGGCTGATCGCCGCGCTCTTCCTCATGGCCTGCCTGCGCCGCTGGCAGCTGCGGTTCTCGCCGGTCATGGTCGGCGCCGCCCTCGCCTACACCGGCACCACCGCCCTCTTCGCCACCGCCAACCAGCTCACCACCGCCGCCAACGCCATCCTCCTCCAGTACACCGCGCCGGTCTACGTCGCCTGGCTCGGCCGCTGGCTGCTGGGCGAACGCGTCACCCGGCTCGACTGGGTCACCATCGTCGTCGTCTTCGCGGGCATGGCGTTGTTCTTCGCCGACCAGCTCAGCGCCGACGGCCTGCTCGGCAGCATCCTCGCCGTCGTGAGCGGCGTGAGCTTCGCGCTCATGACAGTGCTGCTGCGCAAGCAGAAGGACGCCGAGCCGGTCGACTCCATCGTGCTGGGCAACCTCATCGGCGCCGCGATCGGCCTGCCGTTCTTCGCCGCCGGGCCGTTGCCGAGCCCCACCGGCTGGGCCGCGCTTGTCGCCCTCGGCACGCTCCAGCTCGGCCTCTCGTATTACCTCTATTCGCGGGCCATCCGGCACGTCACCGCGCTCGGCTCGATCCTCATCCTCATGCTCGAGCCGCTGCTCAACCCGATCTGGGCCGCGCTCGTCATCGGCGAGCGTCCCGGCCGCTGGGCCCTCGTCGGCGGCGCGGTCGTGCTCGGCGCCGTGACCACCCGCGCCCTCCTCCTCGCGCGTCGCCAGACCGCGGAGCCAGCCGCCGCATGACCTCGGCCACACGCAGCGCCAGAACCCCGGATCGTGGCGTAGGCCTCCGCGCCTGCGGTAGCGCTCTCCGCCGGCCCGGAGGCGGGCGCCACCGCGTATCTCGCGCCTCGCCTCCTTCGCTTACGGCGCAGCCACGCTGCATCGCTACCCCTCGACCCCGTTTATTCTGTGCACGGTTCTCCCCGGTCCTTCCGTTTCCTGATTTCCTGAGTTCCAGATTCTCCGCCCTCCGGATCTGTGCCCATCTGTGCCCATCTGCGTCCATCTGTGGCCAACTTCTCCGCCTCTCCCGCCTGTTTGACTCGGCGTTCTTGGGTTCTTTGCGGTTAACCCTTTCCGAAAGACGAAACCGGGAATGAGCCTTCACCCAAACAGCGCAATCGCAGCCCCTGAAGTCGTCGTCATCCTCCACGGCGTGGCGATCAGCAGCCGGCTCACTGCGCGCCTCGCCCGTTTCCTCGCGGCCGCCGGCTACGAGGTCCACAACCTCGACTACCCGTCGAAGACCGTGCCGCTGCCCGAGCTCGGCCCGCGCTGGCTCGCCGCGAAACTCGCCGAGCTCGGCGTCGACCGCGCGCCGCGGCTGCACTTCGTCACCCACTCGATGGGCGGCCTGATCGTGCGCGGCTACCTCGCCGCCCACCGCCCGGCCAATCTCGGCCGCGTCGTCACCATCGTTCCCCCACACCATGGCAGCGCGGTGTCCGACAAGCTGCGCCGCCTGCCGATCATCTGGCGCATCATCGGCCGCAACCTCGGCGCCCTCGGCACCGGACCCGACGCCTACTGGCGCACGCTCCCCCAGCGCGCCGACTTCGAGCTCGGCGTGATCGCCGGCAGCTCCGCGATGAACCCGCTGGGCTGGTTCCTCCTCGAGCGTCCGCACGACGGCACCGTCGCCGAGCGCAGCACCCGCCTCGACGGCATGACCGACCACATCCTGCTGTCCTCGAACCACACGCTCATCCTCTTTCGCCGCCGCACCGCCGCCCAGGCCATCGCCTTCCTCCGCACCGGCCGCTTCGCGCGGTGAGGGCGGCGCGGGCAACCGCACCGCGCCCGCGCCACAACCAGCGGTAGCGAGGAGCAGAACACGACGTTGTGCTCGGACTCCAGGCACGCGAACCCCGCCGGCCGCCGCAACCCCCAACGGAGAAGGCACTCAGCCTGGCGCGCCCCAGTCCCGCCGCCCCACCGGCAGCTGCACCAGCACGTTGGCCGCGGTGAGCAGCACCCCGCCGACGACCAGATGCCACGTGAGCGTCTCGTTCGCGTACGCGATGCCGGTCCAGCGCGAGAGCAGCACCGGCAGGAACAGCGCCAACGCCGAGGCCGACACCGGCTCCAACGTGTAGATCAGGCCCGCCTCCGTCGCGGTGATCCGCGGTTGGCAGGCGTTCATCACCACGAAACAGAAGACCGTGCACGCGACCGTAAGCGTCAGCGTGAGCCCCTGCCACGCGGGCGAGCCCACCAGCGCGAGCAGCGCCGCCGGCTCCGGCGCCAGCAGCAGCGCCGCCGCGCCGAAGGCCGCCCCAACCGCGAGGAACATCACCGCCGTCGTCGGCAGCACGCGATTGCCCGCGAACTCCCGCCGCTCCAGCCAGAGGATCTGCGCCGTGAAGAACAGCGAGCCGAGGATCGTCTCCACCTCGCCGCGACCAAGCCGGAACGCGCGCAGGTCGACCCGGCCGAGTACGCCCACGCCCGCCACCACCAGCACGCACGCGGCCGCCACCGTCCACCGCGGCGGCCGCCGGGTGCGCAGCGCCACCCAGAGCGGGATCAACACCGCGTATAGTTGCGTAAGAAACGCGGATACCGAGGCGTCGGTGGACTGCAGCCCGTCGACCTGCAGCAGCAGCCCCAGCCCGAGGAACAGCGCCAGCCCCAGCCCCTGCCGCACCTCGAGCGCCGCCGGCCGGCCATGGCGCCACGCACCAACCACCGCCAGCGCCGCGCCGGCGAGCAGGAACCGCGGCGCCACCGTGCACACCGTCACCAGCCAGCTCCCGCTGCCGGGCACGAGCGTCTGCTGGAGCAGGCCGAGGCTCTTGATGAGCGGGAAGCTCAGGCCCCAGACCAGCGTCGCCACCGTGAGGAGCACGATGGCGCGGGCGCGATGCGGCGAGGCGGAGGTCATCGGCCGAGCATGGGGAGTGTCCTTCCCACCGGGCGAGCGGGAAGCGCAGCGCCCCGTCGGGGCGCAAAAAAAGCGCCGGGAGCAAGGCTCGACCGGCGCTTGGCGGGCGGGAGAGTGTAGTTACTTCTTGAGGTGACCCGAGACGAGCTTGGTCATCTCGAACATGCTGACGACCTTCTTGCCGCCGAAGATCGGCTTCAGCTTGTCGTCGGCATTGATGTTGGTCTTCACCTTCTTGTCCTGAAGGCCGTTCTTCTTGATGTAGGCCCAGAGCTTCTTGGTGAGCTCCGTGCGGGGCAGGGGGTTCGAGCCCACGACGGCGGCGAGCGCCTCATCGGGCTGAACGGGTTTCATGAAAGCAGCGTTGGGTTTGCGGGGAGACTTGGGTGACTTTTTTGCCATACGAGGGCTGTTGATACCCCGGCCCCCCGGCAAGGCAACTGGATTTTCAGAGGGGAAAACGCCCCTTTTCAGAGGGGAAAACGCCGCCCCCGGCCGCCGCATCCGGGGGCGACCGGGGACTCCCCGCCGCCATTGTATCCATGAATACGGCATATTGCGCCCGACGACGGGGCCCCTCCGCCGCCATTCCGCCGAGGGAAAAGGTCTTGCCTCACCCCCGCCGCCGGTGCGAGGAAGCCGCCCGCAGGTTGTCAGTTTCCGCAACTGGATAGTCGTCAAGTGGGCGCGAGCTCGGTGATGATTTGAAACCCGGTAGTTCGGGCACAGCGAGGAAAGCAGCCGGCCACACCAACCGTCAGAGTCAGATCATCAATGAGCACCAAACTGTACGTCGGGAACGTTCCGTTCTCCACGACCTCCCAGGATCTCCAGAACCTGTTCGCCCAGCAGGGCACCGTCGAGTCCGTCGAACTCATCTCGGACAAGTTCACCGGTCGTTCCCGCGGTTTCGCGTTCGTCACCATGGCGACGCCCGAGGAAGGCCAGAAGGCCATCCAGGCCCTCAACGGCTTCGCGATGGAAGGCCGTAACCTCACCGTCAACGAGGCGCGCCCGAAGGAAGACCGTCCGCCGCGCACCGGTGGCTTCGGTGGTGGCGGCCGCGGCTTCGGCGGTGGCGGCCGTGGTGGTTTCGGCGGTGGCCGTGGCGGCGACCGCGGGGATCGCGGCGGCTTCGGCGGTGGCGACCGCGGCGAGCGCCGCGAGCGCCGCTTCTGAGCATCCCTTCCATTTCTCTTTCTCGGCCGGGCCCGCAAGGCCCGGCCTTTTTTTGTGTCCGGTCGTCGGATATGCCGGGAACGACGGATTCCCGCTTGCAAGGAAACTCTAAACTCCTATTCGGTTTCCTCGGTTTTATGAGTGCCAAACGTCTCTCCGCCCCGCCGCCCGCCGCGACGCCGCCGCCACCCACCTCCGCGGTCGCCCGCATCGTCGCCGCCGCGCGCCGCCATTTCACCGCCCTCGGTTTTGCCCGCACCACGATGGACGATCTCGCCGGCGAACTCGGGATGAGCAAGAAGACGCTCTATCTCCATTTCCCCGGCAAGGAGGCGCTCGTCTCCCACATGATGGAGTCGAAGATCGCCGAGGTGCGCACCGGGATGCACGCCATCGCCGATGATGCCAGCATCCCCGTCATGGACCGCGCCCATCGCATGATGGCTTTCATCGTGCGTCAGATGGGCGAGATCTCCCCGGCGTTTCTGCGCGACCTCGAGCGGCACCATCCCGCCCTCTATGCGCGGATGGAGTCCGTCCGCGCGGAGATCCTTCCCCAGGTCTGGGGCAAGCTGCTCGCCGATGGCGCCGCGGAGGGGCTCATCCGCCGCGATCTCGATCCGTCCTTCGTCTCCGAGATGATGCTCGCCACCGCCCGCACCCTGCTGCGCCCCGATGCCCTCGACCGCCTCAAGCTCGAGCCCCGCGAGGTCATCGACCAGATGCTCACCATCCTCTTCAACGGCATCCTCACCCCCGCCGGCCGCAAAGCCTATGAAAACGGTCCTTCCCGCTAACCGCCCCCGCCGCACCGCGGCCGCCCTCGGCGCACTCGCGCTCGCCTCCCTGCTCCTTGGCCCTTCCACCGGTTGCCACCGGAGCACCGATACCACCGACGCCGCCGTCCGCCTCTCCGGCAACATCGAGGCCGTCGACGCCCAGGTCGGCTTCAAGATCCCCGGCCGCGTCGCCTCCCGTCTCGTCTCCGAGGGCGAGCGCGTCGCCGCCGGCCAGCCCGTCGCCCTGCTCGACGACACCGAGCAGAAGCAGACCGCCGCCCTCCGCCGCGCCGAGCTCGCCACCGCCGAGGCCACCCTCGCCGACCTCGTCGCCGGCTCGCGTCCCCAGGAACTCGCCACCGCCAAGGCCGCCCTGCGCAGCGCCGAGGCCGACCGCGACCGCGCGCGCCTCGAACTCGCCCGCCAGCAGGAGCTCCGCAGCAAGGACGTCACCGCCGCGCGCGACCTCGAGACCGCCGAGGCCGCCCACACCGTCGCCGCCGCGCGCGCCGACCAGGCCGCCGAGGCGCTCAAGCTCGCCGAGGAAGGCCCGCGCAAGGACGCCGTCGCCGCCGCGCGGGCACGTGTCGAGTCCGCCCACGCCGCGCTCGCCCTCGCCGAGACCCAGCTCGACAACACCCGGCTCGTCGCGCCCTTCGCCGGCGTCGTCCTCTCCCACAACATCGAACCCGGCGAATTCGTCGCCGCCGGCACGCCCGTTGTCACCGTCGCCGACCTCGCCCACGTCTGGGTCCGCGCCTACGTGAGCCAGACCGACCTCGGCCGCCTCCGCCACGGCCAGCCCGCCGAGGTCCGCACCGACACCTTCCCCGGCAAGGTCTACCAGGGCACCGTCGGCTTCATCTCCTCCGAGGCCGAGTTCACGCCGAAGACCGTCCAGACCGAGAAGGAGCGAGTGAAGCTCGTCTTTCGCATCAAGGTCGATCTCGCCAACCCGCAGGACGAGCTCAAGCCCGGCATGCCCGCCGACGTCGTCCTGCACTGAGCTCTCCGCGCGCCTTCCCCACCGTATTCCGCCCTCCGCCTTCCGTCGTCTGTCATCCGTCCTCCGTCCGCCCTCCCATGCCCGCCATCCGCACCCAGGGACTCCGCCGCGCCTTCGGCGAACTCGTCGCCGTGGCCGGGCTCGACCTCGAGGTGCAGGCGGGCGAGATCTTCGGACTCGTCGGGCCCGACGGTGCCGGGAAAACAACGACAATGCGGATGCTCACCGGCATCCTCCCGCCCACCGCCGGCACCGCCACCGTCGCCGGCTGCGATGTCGTCCGCGACGCCGCCCGCCTGAAGGACCACATCGGCTACATGAGCCAGCGCTTCGGCCTGTATCCCGATCTCTCCGTCGCCGAGAACATCGCCTTCTACGCCGACATCTACGGCGTGCCCCGCCGCGAGCTCGCCGCCCGCACCGAGCGCCTCCTCGGCTTCAGCAACCTCACGCCGTTCAAGCACCGCCTCGCCGGCAACCTCTCCGGCGGCATGAAGCAGAAGCTCGGGCTGGCCTGCGCGCTCATCCACACCCCGCGCGTCCTCTTCCTCGACGAGCCCACCAACGGCGTCGATCCCGTCTCCCGCCGCGATTTCTGGCGCATCCTCTACCAGCTCGTCCGCGAAGGAGTGACGCTCTTCGTCTCCACCGCCTACCTCGACGAGGCCGAGCGCTGCAACCGCCTCGCGCTCCTCCACGAGGGCCGTCTCCTCGGTCTGGGCACGCCCGACGAGGTGAAACGCCTCATGCCCGGCACCCTCCTCGAGGTCCGCACCTCCGCCCCGCGCCGCACCGCGCTTCTGCTCCGCGAAAATCTCCGCTCCGCCAGCGTCGGTCTCTTCGGCGACCGCGTCCACGTCGCCACCCGCGAGCCCGCCGCCGCCGAGGCCGACACCCGCCGCCTCGTCGCCTCCGCCGGCTTCGAGCTGCTCTCGCTCCGCCCGATCGAGCCCTCGCTCGAGGACGTCTTCGTCTCTGTCATCGGCCAGCCCGCCGCCGGCGCCGAGCCACCACAGCCGTTGTCACGTAATACGTGACAAACTCCCCGGTCCGCCACGCCATGCCCATCGTTCCAGCCTCCAGCGCCGCTCCCACCGCCGAGCCCGTCGTCGAGGTGCAGAACCTCGAGAAACGCTTCGGCGCGTTCCGCGCGGTCGCGGGTATCTCGTTCTCGGTCACGCGCGGCGAGATCTTCGGTTTCCTCGGCCCCAACGGCGCGGGCAAGTCCACCACCATCCGCATGCTCTGCGGCCTGCTCACACCCAGCGGCGGCACCGGCCGCGTGGCCGGCTTCGACATCCGCACGCAGACCGAGCTCATCAAGACCCGCATCGGCTACATGAGCCAGAAGTTCTCCCTCTACGACGAGCTCACGGTCGAGGAGAACATCGACTTCTACAGCGGCATCTACCGCATCCCCGCCGCGAAGAAGGCCGCGCGCCGCGACTGGGTGCTCGAGATGGCCGGCCTCACCGCCCACCGCGCCTCGCGCACCGCCACGCTCTCCGGCGGCTGGAAACAGCGCCTCGCCCTCGGCTGCGCCGTGCTCCACGAGCCGCCCATCCTCTTCCTCGACGAGCCCACCTCCGGCGTCGACCCCAACAGCCGCCGCCAGTTCTGGGATCTGATCAACACCCTCGCCGGCCAGGGCGTGACCGTGTTCGTGACAACCCACTACATGGAGGAGTCCGAGTACTGCGACCGGCTCGGCATCGTCTACCGCGGCGAGCTCATCGCCCTCGGCCGCCCGCGCGACCTGAAGACCAGCCACATGACCGACGCCGTGCTGGAGATCGACTGCGAGCGCCCCAACGACGCCATGTCCGTCCTCGCGCGCGTGCCGGCCGTGAAGGAGACCGCACTCTTCGGCAAGGGCCTGCACGCCGTCGCCACCGAGGCCGAGCCGGCCATCGCCGCCATCCGCGCCGCGCTCGCCGCCGAGCGCATCGCCGTCGCCCGCGTCGAGCGCATCGTGCCAACCCTGGAAGATGTCTTCGTCTCCCTCATCGAGGCCCGCGACCGCGCCGCCGGCGCCCAACAGGAGTTCCGCCGATGAACCTCCGCCGCCTCTGGGCCATCGCCCGCAAGGAAGCCCTCCACATCCGCCGCGACCCGCGCAGCCTCGGCCTCGCCGTCGGCGTCCCGCTGCTCATGCTCCTCGCCTTCGGCTACGCGCTCACGCTCGACGTCGACCGCGTGCCCTTCGTCGTCTGGGACCAGAGCGGCACCGCACAGAGCCGCGAATTCGTCGCCCGCTTCACCGGCACGCCGTATTTCTCCTTCCAGGGCAGCGTCGACGCCTACCCACAGCTCGAACACGCCATCGACTCCCGCGAAGCCATGCTCGCGCTGGTCATCCCGTCCGGCTTCGGCCGCGACCTCGACGCCGGCCGCACCGCGCCCGTGCAGGCGATCGTCGACGGTTCCGACTCCAACACCGCCGGTATCGTCCTCGGCTACACGCAGGCCATCGCGCTCGCCTTCAACCAGCAGCTCATCCTCGACCAGGTCCGCCGCCGCACCGGCCTCGCGCCCGGCACCGGGCTCGATCTGCGCACGCGCGTCTGGTTCAACCCCGACCTCGCCAGCCGCAACTTCATCGTCCCCGGTATCCTCGCGGTCATCATGGGCCTCATCTCCGCGCTGCTCACCTCGCTCACCATCGCTCGCGAGTGGGAGACCGGCACGATGGAGCAGCTCATCTCCACCCCCGTGCGCCCGCCCGAGCTCATCCTCGGCAAACTCATCCCGTACCTCGGCATCGGCCTGGTCGACCTTGTCATCGCCGTGTCGATGGCCGTGTTTCTCTTCCATGTCCCGCTGCGCGGCAGCGTGCCGCTGCTCTTCGGCGTCGGCACGGTCTTCATCGTCGCCACCCTCGCGCAGGGCATCCTCATCAGCACGATCACCCGCCAGCAGCTCCTCGCCAGCCAGGTCGCGATGATCGCCACGTTCCTGCCCGCGTTCCTGCTCTCCGGCTTCGCCTTCGCCATCGCCAACATGCCCGTCGTCGTCCGCGGCATCACCTACATCGTGCCCGCGCGCTACTTCGTCGCTCTCGTGAAAGGCATCTTCCTGCGCGGCACCGGTGTCACCGTTCTCTGGGGCGACGCCCTGTGCCTGCTCGGTTTCGCCGCCCTCATGCTCGTCGCCGCCATCGCCCGCACGAAACGGAGGCTCGCGTGACAACCGTGGCCAACACGCCTGCGCCTGTAGCCGGGGGCGGCGACCCCGGCCAAACCTCCGCCCGCTCGCAGACGCGAAACGCTCACGCGTTCCGCTACGAAAGCCGGCCTCACCGCGGCCGGCTACAACGGACCGCAACGCCCGCCCCCTAAACCCGCCATGTGGGAACGCATCCTCACCCTCCTGCGCAAGGAGTTCCGCTCCGTCCTCCGCGACCCGCGCATGCGGCTGGTCATCTTCGGTCTGCCGGTCATCCAGACGTTGATCTTCGGCTACGCCGTCACCCTCGACGTCCGCCACGTGCCGCTCGCCATCGTCGACCGCGACAACACCCCCGCCAGCCGCGCGCTCGTCGCCCGCTTCACCGGCTCCGCCTACTTCGACGCCGTCGCCCGCCCCGCCACCGACGACGAGGCACGCGCACTCATCGACTCCACCACAGCCGCCGCCGTCCTCCAGATCGACGCCGGCTACGAACGCCGCCTCCACGCCGGCCAGCCCGCGCCCGTGCAGCTCATCGTCGACGGCGCCGACTCGAACACCGCGCGCTACGTCGTCAACTACGCCAACGTCATCGCCGCCACCGCGGCCAACACTCTCGCGCTCGACCAGACGCTCCGTCGCGCCGGCCGCACCGTGCCCGTCGGGAGCGTCGATCTCCAGCCCCGCGCCTGGTTCAACGCCGATCTCGAGAGCCGCCACTTCTACGTGCCCGGCATCATCTCGCTCCTGGTCATGTTGATCAGCCTCATGCTCACCAGCATGGCGATCGTGCGCGAGAAGGAGGTCGGCACGATCGAGCAGGTCATGGTCACGCCGATCCGCCCGGTGGAGTTCATCCTCGGCAAGTCCGCGCCCTTCGCCGTGATCGGGTTCATCGACGTCGTCCTCGTCACCGCCATCGCGCTGTTCTGGTTCGGCATCCCGTTCCGCGGCAACTTCGCGCTGCTCCTGCTCGGCGTCGCGCTCTTCCTGCTCAGCACGCTCGGCATCGGGCTGTTCATCTCGACGGTCTGCCGCACGCAGCAGCAGGCGATGATGACGACGTTCTTCTTCTTTTTCCCCGCGATGCTCTTCTCCGGGTTCATCTTCCCCATCGCGAACATGCCCGCGTTCTTCCAATACCTCAGCGTCGTCGATCCGATCCGCTACATCCTCGTGATCATCCGCGGCGTTTTCCTGAAGGGTGTGGGCTTCGAGATCCTCTGGCCCCAATGCGCCGCCCTGCTCGCCCTCGGCGTCGCCGTCATGGCCATCGCCGTCTCCCGCTTCCGCAAAACGCTGGCGTGACCTCCAGCGAATCAGAGTCAGGTTGATCCAATCCTACCAAAACCGAGGAATGACAGATCAAACCCCGCCTTGGCCGCTTGGCTGAACTCCTCCACGAACTCGTCGAAGTTACTTTCAAGCAGGTGTTGATGCTCACCCAAACTCGCCTCGGTCTTGTCGCAGACCAAGCGCTGCACCTCCTCACAATCTGCCCCCAGTAGGTCAACGAACACATACCGGAAAAAGCCTAATGCCGCCCTGAAGGCCGATTCAGCATCCGAGGCACTCCAGAGAAGCGGCTGATCAGGAATCCCAAGCCCGTCGCATTTTGGGTAAAGGCGGAGCTCCACCGCAATTGCGTCTCCGCCATCCTTCGGTTCACCGATCTCCGCTCTAGTTGAGACGAGCTTCGGATGCACAAAACCATTCCGAATTTGGATAAGGGCATTGGCCTGCCCGACTTCTTCCCGCCCGCGGTCGAAGACTCGCCCCTTCTTGGCGGCAAGAACGTAGAGCTCGTATTTCGCGAGCGCAGTGAGCCGCTCGAAATCTGCCTGCGCTTTGGGTGCAAGCTCTAGATCGGCCAACAGGCAGTTGGCACAACACTCAACCGAGAATGCCGCTGCGAGAATCGCCCCCCTCGCATGTCTGTTCATCGCGTAATCCGAGTCGGCGGTCTTGGCCAACCGCAGTTGAAATGCCGCGTCAGCAAGGAGGTCGAGGAAACCTGTCCGCTGGAATTTGGCTGGGAACAACATTGGGAGGGGTCTGGCGTGAGCTTAACGAGAGGCTCTTCTGCCCCCGGCCGGCAGACAAGTCGAACATCCGTCTGCACTCGATCCACCAGAAGCACACCGCGGAGTCCTTTACCCTGCGTACCGAACCAAATCCGCCCTCAGTTCGCCCCGACCTCGGTCGCCAGCGCCTCGCGCTGACTCCAGAGGAACGCTTTGATCCGGTAGGCGCGGAGCGCGTCGAGATAGTCGGCGACGGGGGCGCTCTCGCGGTCGTTGATCATCGCGTACGCCACGAAAGCGTCGTCGCCGCGCTGGAGCCGCACGTCGTTGACGGCGAAGGCGACGCTCGTCGCCCAGTCCCGCGTCAGTGCGTTGGCCGCCTGCAACACCGCCTCCGGCCGCGCGCCGACCGACGCGAAGCCGAAGTCGAAATGGTGGTGGAAGCCGCTCCGCCCGGCGAGGTTCAGGCTGCGGAAGAACGGTACCTTCCGCTCGCGGAGGTAGGCGGCCACATCCTCTTCGAAGAATTGGAGCACCTGCGCCTGCCCCATGACCGAGAGGTCGTGGACGGCGAGGATCGCCTGGATGAGGTTGTGCTTCTTCTGAGGGAAATCGCGCGCGGTGGCCGTGACCGTCAGTTGGCCATCATCCTCGAGGCGCACGCCGAAGCCGTTCAGAATCTGCCGCACATGGGCGTCGCGCTTCTCCGTGTTGATCTCGAGCCCCATGTCGCTCAGGTCCGCGAGCGTGTAGCCGTCGTCGGACAGGCGGAGCTGGTCGCCCTGCTTCTCGACGAAGAGCTGGATCTCGTCGTTGTGCGGGTCGAGGAACGGCGTGGTGATGAGGGTGTAGGTATCCGTCGACTCGAGGTGGAAGCCCTCCTTGAGCCAGTTCAGATACCCTTCGATCAGTTGTTTTCCCTCGGCGGCCAGCATGGTCAGATGCCCTCTTGGATCTGGGGAATGGTCGCGACTCGGCAGAACCGAAGAAAGGCCAAAAGCCACGAAACGTCGTCGGAACCCGCCGGTGCGGCAAACTCCGGCAAGTCGCCGGGGAGAAACGCGACCCGGTCGGCGAAACCTTCCCGGTAGAGATGCACGTGCGTCCCCATCAGTCGCTCATCCGGCCGATGCGGGGCGTCGACCGGGTTGCGGTGGGGCCGGCCGTCGATGTCGATGCGGGCAAGGATGTGGATCTTGCGCGCCCGGGTCTGGAACTTCAGGCGCGCCCGCTTGCGGTTGCCCCGCTCCAGATCGAGGAGAAACCGCTCCGGGCTGCCCACGCCCTGCAACTCGTACTCCGCGGTAAACGCCTGCACGCGCAGGAACTCGATGGTCGCGATCTTCCCCGAGAACTCCTTCGGCAGGGCGAGCAGCTGGTCGGCGTCGGCTTGGGTCAGCGACATGGGGTGACGCACCGATCCGTAACGGAAATCCGGAGCAGCGCCAGCTTTTCCCCGCACCTCCCGCCGTCCGACTCGCGACCGGCGCCGCTCGTCACAAAACCGCCGGCACACCGGGCCGTGCTGCGTACGGTGCGCGCATGAACGACTCCGCGCCCGTCCCGGATATGCTTCCCTTCCGCACCCGCAATCCCGCGCGCTGGCTCGCCGCGCTCTCGGCGGCGGGGCTTCTGCTGTACGGCGTACCCACCTTGCTCGCGCCGCCGGCGGTCACGCCCGAGATGCTCGTCTCGGGAGACTTCTCCGGCATCGAGATCTCGCGGCTCTGGGGCGCGGTCCGGACGGGCGGTACGCTGCTCTACGCCTCGGCGCTGCTGCCGTTGGTCGTGCTCTATGCGTTCGCCGAGATCCGGTTCCGCCGGGTCGCGACGGCGGTGATCGCCAGCGCGCTGGCCGTCGCGCTCGTCATCGAGATCACGTCCTACCTGCCCACGCTGGCGCTGCAGCTTCATCCCGTGCCGCCGCCCCCGCCCGAGATCGCCCGCGCGCTCGGGCCGACGAACTGGATCCGTTTCGTCGCGCTCGACATCGCCGGCTTCTCCATCGCCTACGTCGCCGGCGGCGCCATCGCGTGGCTGTACCGCCGCCGCAGTCCAAAGCTCGCGTGGGCGTTCCTCGCCGGCATCGCGGTATTTCTGCTCCACCTACCGCTGCTGCCGGTCGCCCCGCGACTCGCCGGCGTGGTGATGTCCGCCTCGGTCTGCCTCTGCGTCAGCCTGCCGCTATTGCTCGCCGCACTCGCCGCTCCAATCACCACCCGGGTTCCCTCACCGCGCTGAGCCGGCGCTCACCCGAAATACCGCCGGTGCAGCCACCAGCCGAGCCAGACGCCCGCCATCGCACCCACGCCGCTGAGCAGAAACGACGTGAAGAAGCTGCAGCCCAGCGCATCCGCGCCGAGCCCCACCGCCGTGCTCACGACGAACATACCGACGAAAATGCAGAGCTTGTTCATGGTGCTGGTTCGAGAAGGCGCCGCGGCCCGGAGCGTGGTACGGACGGCTGAATCGCTGCGCGCTCCACCTACCACAACGATCGCGGGCCGCACTAGGGCAGAACTGCCGGGCCGACGCAAAACCTGCCTCTCCGCCGCTCCCGCGCTCGGAGTACGGTGGTTCAAAATTCACGCGCCGCCGAGTGAGGAGCAAGGCGCGACCTGCGGCGTTCGAACGGTCGGGTCAGAACGAGGCCCGCAACTGGCCGCTGAAGACGTGTGCGTAGTCGGCACCTTGGCCGTAGTCGGTGCGGGTGTAGCTCGCGGCGAGGGCGAGCTTCTCGCCGAGCTTCGCCCGCAACGCGGCGCTCAGTTCGGTGCCGTCGCGCGGGAGACGGCGGGCGGGGACGGAGAACGTGTCGCCGCCGGCAAACGCCGCGCGCAGGCCGTCGGTGCCGGACAAGACGTCCCGCGTCTGCCGCACACGCACCTCGGGTTGCAGGGCGATGCGACCGATGTCGACCCGGGTGGATACCGCCAGCCCCACGCCGGCGAGCAGCGAATCGCTCGACCGGCGCGCGAAGGCGAGCTCGGCACCGGAGTCGCCGCGCTCGGTGTAGGCGCGCTCGGTGAGGTGGATGTACTCCGCATCGACGAAGGGCCGCAGCGTCCAGCGGCGGTACTGGAAATCGCGTCCACCGGAGAGCGCCGCCGAGGCATCCCAGGCGCGGTGCGAGCCGTTCACCTCGGTCGCCAGAAAATCAACTCGCCGCCAAGTCTCGATGCGGGAGGAGCCCAAGCCGAGCCGGGCCGTGGCGGACCAGCCGGGCGTGCCCGGCCGCTGGTCCCAGCGGGCCTGGAGATAGCCGCGCTGGGATTCGAGGCGGGCACGGTCGGTGGTCGTGCGCTCCTGCACGCGATCGCGCACATCCGCGAAGGCGGCGCCCACGGTAAAATGGCCGCGGAGCAGGTAGTCGACGCCGGCCATCCCTCCGTCGGTGGCATTGTCGAAGGTGCGGAAGCCGTCCGTCGCCCCGTGCCGTTCGCGGCCGTCGAGGGCGCCGAACCAGGCGGTGCCGGTACCGCTCACCCCATCGGCCGGATACGGTCGGCTGAAGGCGGCCAGTTGCGCGCCGGTGCGCTGCACGCCCCGCAGGGCCGCGGCGCTGGCGCTGGCGTTGATGGCGGGCTGGAGCTGCGGCAACGCCGCGCGGATGGACGCCCCGGCGGCATAGTGGTCGATGCGGTTCAGCATCGTGGCGACGCCGCCGGTGGCGTGCGGCGCCACGCGATCCAAAGCGCGGCCCAGCGGGGCCAGTTCCGGGCGCTGGACGAAGTCCGCGTAGCTGTGCCGCGTGAGCGCGAGCACGAAACCGCCGTCGCCGCCCGAGACGGTGCCGGCGAACAGCGCCGGCGCGGTGACCGTGGCGAAGGCGCCGCTCCCGAGTGTCGTGGTGGCCTGGATGAAGTGGTAGTTTCCGCCCGGGGCGTAGCCGACCGGGACGACCTCGAGCGTGGCGTCCGTCTCGAGCTCGGCCGTACCGCTGACCAGCACCTGATCGTAGCCGGCGGCGCCGATCTCGACCCGCATCGCGAGACCGTCCCAGGAGTCGAGGTCACCCTCCACGTGGAGCCGGCCGATGCCGTTGTCGCCCGGGGAAAGCCGGGCGTTCTGGAGATAGAGCTCGCCGACGAAGGTCCCGGTGCCGGCCAAGCCGGAGTCGATCAGCAGGGAGTAGTCTCCGGTGATCGTGCCGTTGTTGAGGACCTCCGTGCGCTGGGCGAGCAGCGCGATGGCGTCGCCCTCCGCGCTACTCACCTCGATGGCGGCGCCGGCCTTGTTCACCAGCCGCCCGTCCTCCTGATAGACGCCGTAGCCGGTACCGTTGGTGCTCTCCACGCGGATGGTTCCGGAGTTCACGACTTCGGCACAGCCGACAACGACGAGGCCGGCGCCGGTATGGGAGCTGGAGACCTCGATCGTCCCCGAGTTGGTCACCTGGGCCGCATTGTCGATCTGGGCGCCGAAGGCCCACCCCTCTTCCTCTGCGGAAGCGGTCGCCCCGATCAGACCGCCATTCACGAAGGTCCCGGTTCGGTCGAAGGAGAAAAACCGGACGCCATACGCGGTCGCACGTTGGGCGCCGGTGTTGAGCGCCACGGCAGCCACATCCCCGGAGTTGGTCAGCGTGCGCCCCTGCAGACAGAGGCCGTAAGCGGTCGCCATACCGTTGTTACCGAAGGCGAGCGAGAGGACGTCCCCGGGGTTGTCGAGGGAGGCATGGTCGCCGCCCCACAGGAACAGCCCATGCGTCAGCACATCGTCGGAGTCGTGAGCGGCCAAAGCGAACACGGTGGCCTCGTTGACGAGCGAGGCGTTGTTGCCGCCCCAGGCGTAGAAACCGTAGCCGGTGGTGTTTCCCCCGGTGCTGGTCGTGTCGGCCACGACAAACTGCGTCAGCCGGGTGTGGAAATCTTCGCCGGTCCAGTCGCCGTACACGAGATGGGTGGCCATGAGGGAGACGCCGGCCGCATGATAGTCCAGGCGGACGTACCCATCCTCTCCCCACCAATCGCTCCAGGAATTGCGGACAATCCAGGCGCCGTCGCCGCCCTCGGCCGGAGCATCCTGCCAACCGACGATCGCCACGGCGTGATTCCCGTCGGAGTTGTAGTCCAACACGTTCGTGGCCGCATGGTAGTCGTCGTCGTAGACCCCGCCCGTGTAGTACCCGAGCGGCTCGCCGACGAAGATCCCGACATCGAGCGCGCCGAAGGTGGAGAGCGCCCGCTTCATCGTCTCCACATCGTAGGCCGGCAGGCGGTGCCAACTGGAAAACTTCACCCGCGGTGCATCCCAGTGATGGCCCGGCAAGCCGGGGTCGGTCTCGACATAGGGGAACGCCTCCTCCGCGGGAACGCCGAAGTCCACAAGTCCCTGCAACTCGTCGAAGCGCTGGTTGCTGCCCTCGTTGCCCATGATGCCCTCGTATTTCGGGTCGAGGCTCCACGCGATGAACGACTCGGCGAAGTTCGCCACCGCGTCGTCGTAGCGGCCGGTCGCCCGGTTGTAGGTGCTCTCCGCGGCGGCGATCGCCGAAAAGGCATAGCAGGTGCCGGCGGCGCCCTGGTCTCGCACCGGGCCGAGGTAACTGCGGCCGTCGAGGTTGCGCAGGTCGTAGCTCGCGGGCAGCGGCGCGGTCTGGGCCGAGCCAGAAACACCGGCGCCGCTCAGCAGGAGCGCACCGAAGGAGAGTCGCACGAACAACCGGCGTGGGGATGCCATCGGAAAGGCATCGGTACGAGTGCCGAGAGCTGAATTCCCGGGTCGGAAATTGGGGTGTTTCCGCAGGGTCCGGCGACGGCAGACCGGCAAACGGGCTTACCGGAACCCGCCCACAATCGTGAGGCAAACAACGGGGCCTTGCGGAGCACGAAAGGCGTGCAGCCGAACCCGGAGGCCCCACGCAATCGCCTTCCACCGCCGCCCCGGTGCTCGGCGGATTCTGATCCCGATCTCCGCGCCGCTCGCGATTCCGTCACTCCCGGAAATTGCCGAAACCCACGCTGATCGTCAGGTCGAGCCCGCGCACGTGCGCGATGGCGGCCTGGAGGTCGTCGCGCTTCTTGCCGGTCACGCGCACCTTCCCGTGCTCGATCGCCGCCTGCACCTTCAGCCCGCTCTGACGGATGGATACCGCGATCTCCTTGGCGATGTCGGCCGGGATCGAGTCGCGCAACGTGAGCACCTGCCGCGCGCGGCCCGTGGACGACGTCTCCATCTTCCCGATCTCGACGTTCTTCTGGCTCACGCCGCGCCGCGAGAGGCGGTCCTGCAGCACCTCCAGCACGGCCTCGAGCTTGAACTCCGACTCCGCCGAGAGGGTGATGCGGTTCTTCTCCTCGGTCATCTCCCAGACCACGCCGCGGAAATCGAAGCGCGTCTGCAGTTCCTTGCGCACCATGTTGGTGGCGTTCTTGACCTCGGTGAGGTCGACCTCGCAGGTGATGTCGAAGGACGGCATACGCCGATCAAGCCCCGCCGCGGCGCCCGGTGCCAGCGGCAAACGCCGCCCCGCGCGCCGCGCCCACCTCTTGGACCACAAATCTCGTTGCCCCGGCACGGCGGATCGGCGCCCTTGTCGGCATGGGACAGAAATACCTGCCGACGATCCGCGACCTGAAACTCGCCCAGCGCTTCCAGTGGCAGCAGCGTGTGCGCATGCAGAAGGAGCAGCCCGTCGTGCCGCCCCAGCCGCCCCAGCCGCCCGCAGAACCCGCCCGACCCGCCGCGCCGGCCGCACCTGCCGCCGCCGCCAAGCCCTCCGCTCCCGCCAAGGCGACCAAGCCGGCCGCGCCCGTGAAAACGCCAAAGCCGAAGGCCCCCGCGAAGGCGCGCACACCGACGAAGCCGAAGCCGCGCACGCCCGCCAAGGCCAAGCCCGCGTCGGCGAAGAAGCCCCGCACTCCGCGCAAGCGCGCGTAGCGCAACCGGCGCCCGGGAGAGGCAAGCCCGGGAAACGCCATCGGGCGCAGCGTGACCAAGCGCCCTCGTCCGCGCGTTTGCGACGCGACGCCCGCCCTTCGCGTCCCGCATGCCGCGGGCGTGTGGAACAATACTCCGGATACTTGTAACGTAATACGTTACATCGTCGGAACGCCGCTGGCGGCGTGGGAACACCCGCCGCCAAGCGCCTCGCCGCCCAAGACAACGGCGACCGCGTACCGCGGCCGCCGTGCGGGCCGTTCAGCCTGGAAACGGCAGTTCGGGCAGGTCACAGCGACAGAGGAGAGACGGAAGGAGGGCACAGAGAAAAACTTGGTGTTGCAGAACCCGGCTTCGGGGTACTCCCCCTGCGAGTGAGTGCCTCTGACGGCCCCTTCCCCTCCGAACTCTCTGTGATCTCTTGCCTTATCTCTGTGCCCTCTGTGTCCAACTGCTTCGTTCAGGTTCAGAGCTTGTCCGCCGTCACCTTCCGGCCGTCGCGCAGGGTGATCGTGATCGCGGCGGCGCCGCGCTCGAGCACGAGCGTCTCGTAGTCCTCGCCGGCCACCGATGTGGGGAGCTCGATACCGGCGGCCAGCAACTCGCCGCCGACCACCAGTTTCTCCTCGGGGTGTTGCTGGAAGTAGCCGACCGCAGCCCGCGCGAGCGTGCGGAGGTTTCCCTGGATCGCCGCGGTATCCCGGGCCGCGAGCTCGGCCTCGTACACCACCGTGCCAAGCCCGGGCACCTCGACCGAGAGGCTCGCGCTGCCGCGGCTCAACCGGACGCTGTCGTAGTTCTCACCCGCAACCGCACGCAGTTCCGGCCGCTCGCGCTCCTCGCCGAACAGCTCGTAGCCGCTCACGTAACCTTCTTCAGGATGCGCGGCGAGGTAGTCGCTGGCGACCGCGTGGAACAACGCGAGCTGCTCGCGGACCGCGGCGGTCTGCTGCACGCGCCGCTTGAGCACCGTCCAGCGCAGGCCGGGCACGCGCCGGTGGGTCACCGTGGTGCCGCCGGGCGTCCGCAGGGCGATCTCCTCGGCGTCGCGCTCGACCGTGAAGTCGTATTCTTCGCCCACCACCGAGCTCGGTGTGCGGGTGAGCGCCCCACCGGCCTCGGTCGCCGCGTAGGCCGACAGGGTGTTCTCGTCGGGATGCGCGGCGAAATGAAGGGCCGCGGCCTCGTCGTAGAGCGCGAGGTTGCGCTCAATCTTCTGTCGCTCCGCGTCCGTGAGCGGCCGGCCGTACGTGGCGCTGGCGCCGTCGGGCGCGACCAAGTCGATGCTGTCGCGGTCGCGACGCACGGTCACAGTCGCATAGTCCTCGCCGGCCGCCGGCACGAGCTGCGCCAGCTCCGGCGTGCTCTCGAGCAGAGTCGTGAAGGCGACCTCCTCGGCGTCGGCCTGGGCGGCGAAGTACGCCTGCGCGGCGGCGGAGATCTTCGCAAGGTTGTCGCGGATCGCCGTTTCGTTCCGGGCAAGCAACGCCTGTCGTTGGAGGCCGGCCACGTGGGCCGGCAGCGTGAACCGCAGGAGGTTGCCGGCGAGATCCGGCGTCGCGAGGCCGAGCACCGGCAGCGATTCGCGCAACGACTCCGGCCCGACCGTCTGCACGAGCACGCCCTCGGGCAGGTTGCTCGTCACCGACACCGCGGGGGCGTCGATCTTGGCGAGGCGCTTCTCAAGCGTCCTGAGCACGACGTCGAAGGTGCGGTCGCTGCGGAGGAACGGGGGCAGCGACGCGATCAGGGCGTGCAGCGAGGCGAAGAGCCGGGGCGAGGCGTAGACGAGCGAGTTGCCCTCGGCCGCGGTGGCGGCGAGCGCCGCCCGGAAGGCCGGCGCCTGCGGCAGGCCCGTCTTGCGGGCGCGACACTCCTGCAGGAACGCCGCACTCGTGGCGAAGGAGAACGCGGCCCCGTCGACCGCGACCACCGGCTGGCACGGCAGACCGCCCGTCTCCTCGCCGAGCAGGTAGAGCGTGCGGCCGTCGGCGGCCTTGGTCTCCTTGAGCTTCGGATACCGGGCGCGCAGGGCGGCGAGCAGCTGCGGGCCGCCGCTGTCGAGCACCACGAGCACGTCGTGCTTGAACTCCGCCTCCGGGCTGAGCGCAGTCTCGCCGTTGAGGCGCACGACCGCGGTGAGCCGGGCCTGCGCCTTCAGGAAGGCCGCCAGCGCCGCGCCGGCGGGCTCGGCAGGATCGACGAACTCGGCGCCGGGCAGCCGCTTGGCGGCCTCGGGATCGAGGCGCGTGAGCAGCTGGCGCACGGTCGTGTAGAAGGCGGAGAGGTCGAACTCCGCCTCGACGAAGAGGTCGGTGTCGGCCGGCGCGAGTTGCGCCGTGGCGAAGGGATGCGCCGCGCCGCCAAAGACGCGCAGCAGCCCGCGCCGGTCCTCGGGGATGTGCAGGTAGATCTTGTTGGCGTAGCGGCCCGGGCCGATCATACGCGAGCTCAGGCCCACCGCCTTCAACTGCGCCAGCCCGAGCTCCGCGGCCAGCGCCGCATAGTCCTGTTTCCACACCGCCAGCGCCGGCTCGTCGCCCGCCACGGCCGCGAGCTCGGTCGTGAGATCGCGCCCCAGCTCGGCGAAATAGCCGTCGATGTCGACATAGACGAAGACCTGGCCGCCCTCGCCCACCCGCTCGCGCACGGCGCGATAGTGGGCGCTGTCGCCCGAGCCGGGCGCGGCCAACAGACACGCGGGCAGCAGCGCGCCCAGCGCGAGGATACGGTGGCGAAGATTCATGCGTCCCACTCAGGCGATCCCGGCCGGGCGCGGCCAGAGGGAAGCGCCGCGTGGCTCTGTTTTACGGTCGCTGGACATCCCGCCGGCGAGCGGGCGCCGCTCCTCGACTCCCGGCCGTCCGCGCCGCCTCAGCCGTAACCATGCAGTTGGCGCAGATCCACAAGCGAACCGCCGTCCCCCGTTGGTGAAACCGCCGACCGGCATGCTCTCCCCGTAGGTCCGGTCTCCGACCGGACACCTCCAACTCCAGCCCTGCCCGCCGGCTCCCGTATTCCGGCGTCCAGTCAGAGACTGGACCTGCTATGAAGGCGTCGCAGGCAAGGATGAAAATGTCGTTGGATTTCTGGGTGGGTGATCCGGGCCCGGCGGGACCTCGGAGGGTGGGAGTTCCCCGCTCCGCG